>JAOKHV010000040.1 GCA_028248455.1 Ascidiaceihabitans sp.
GGGCCGTGGCGTCGTTTGTGTGCGCTTCCCGCATTTTGGGTTGGTCTGATGTATGACCAAACAGCTTTGGACGGCGCATGGGATCTGGTGAAAAATTGGACTGCTGAACAGCGCGAAGAACTGCGCGTTGCTGCGTCGGTCGACGGATTGCAAGCGAAGGTAGATGGCATCAACATGCATGACATTGCGCGCGAAACGGTGGCCCTAAGCCACAGTGGTTTGGTCGCTCGTAGGCGCAGTGGTGCTGGTGGAATGGTTCCTGATGAAACACATTTCTTGAATGCGCTGCATGAAAGCATCGAAAGCGGAAAAACACCTGCTGACGAATTGCTCGATCGCTATCATGGCGATTGGAATGGCGACATTTCCAACGTGTTTGGCGAATATTCATACTAAACGTAGGGGCGGTACCCCTACGGCTTTATCTTACTTGGCACCAATTTTTGGCTCAGTGCCCGCGCGGATACGCTTGATGTTTTCGCGGTGACGGAAAAACACCATCAATGTCAGAAAAATGCCCATGAACAGAGCCGTCCCTTCGCCCATTCCGATCAACAGGAATGTTGAGGCTGCTGCTGAAATGAGTGCGCCCATTGATGAAATGCGCCATATAAAAGCGCCGATCAGCCAGGCGGCGCAGCAGGCGGCACCGATTGGAAACGAATAGGCCAGCATGATGCCAAGGAATGTTGCAACGCCTTTGCCGCCATTAAACTTTAGCCAAATTGGGAAGCAGTGACCCAACATTGCCATAACTGCGGCCAGTTGTGCGGCGTCTTCGCCTGCAAAATTACGAGCCAAAAGAAGTACAATGGCACCTTTGGCTGCATCAAAGATCAGGGTGAGCGCGGCAGCCTTCTTGTTCCCAGTCCGCAGAACGTTTGTTGCGCCGATATTCCCAGAACCAATGTCGCGTAGGTTTCCAAGGTTCATCATGCGGGCCACAACCATCCCAAACGGAATTGAGCCAAGAAGATAACCGATGGTTGCCCAAAGGGTCAGAACAACAGCTAAGTTTTCGATAATAGGCATTGCTTATGTTCCGTATACTTTGTTGCCGCTGACGTAGGTTGCGATCACTTTACCCTGCATCCGCTGCCCGTCAAATGGTGTGTTGCGGGATTTAGATTTCAGAGTGGTGCGGTCCATTACGAATGGCGCGTTTGGATCAAACAGGACTAAATCTGCGGGTGCGCCAACGTTTAGGCGACCGGATGGCAGGCCAAGGCGTGAAGCAGGGTTGAATGACATTGCGCGCCATAGGGTTGGCAGATCGATGATATCGGCATGGATCAAGCGCATAGCGGCAGGAAGGAAGGTTTCCAGAGCAACAGCACCGCTTGCGGCCTCTTCAAAGGGCAGGCGTTTGCTTTCTTCATCTTGGGGCGTGTGCATCGAACTGATAATATCGATCAGGCCAGAGGCAACTGCTTCGGCAATCGCAAGGCGATCTTCTTCTCCGCGCAACGGTGGCTTGATCTTAAAGAACGTCCGGTAATCTGCCACGTCCAGTGCGTTCAGCGTTAGGTGATGGATCGACGTACCTGCAGTGATGTCTAGACCGTTTGCTTTGGCACGCTCCAATGCTGGCAACGCCCGCGCGGTCGTGATCTGATCGGCGTGATAGCGAGCACCTGTCATCTCTACCAATGCGATGTCGCGATCTAAACCCATGCGTTCGGCCATGGCCGTAACGGCAGGTAGGCCACGTAAGGATGCGAATTTACCCGAAGTAACAGCCGCCCCTTTACTCAGAATTGGCTCTTGAGGGTGTGCGATAACCAACGCACCTAGCGAACGGGCATAAGTCAATGCGCGGCTGAACACTTTGGTATCTACAATCACGCTGTCACAATCGGTAAAGGCAACAGCACCTGCGTCTTGAAGAAAACCGATCTCGGTCATCTCGCGACCTTCGCGCGCTTTGGTCAAAGCAGCCATTGGGTGGACGTGCACAGGTGCGGCTTCGCGGGCGCGGCGGATTACGAACTCAAGTGTTTCGGGGTTATCGATTGTTGGGTCTGTATCGGGACGCGTCACCATTGTGGTTACGCCACCAGCGGCGGCGGCTTGGCCTGCAGTGCGAAAGCTTTCTTTGTGACGTTCGCCCGGTTCACACACTTTTACGCCGATATCGACAATGCCCGGAGCCAGATATTTACCTGCGCAATCGATAACGGTCGCACTGTCATCCGCCGTGGCCGCGTCATCGTAATCAGCGACAATCATGCCGTTCTCAATAAGCAAGCTGCCAAGTGTTTCTGTCGCGGCTTCAGGATCTATCAAACGAGCGTTTGTAAACAGGGTACGGTTTGGGTGTGTCATGAGCCAATCCATATGATGAGGCCGGTAAAGGCGAACATAAACAACAGGGCATAGGTGGCGATGCGCCCAGACATGGCAGCCTGCGAAGGGACTTTCTTTGCAGGTTTGATTTCATCGTTACCAGTGCCCAATTGCGCACTGTCATCAGGGAGTTTTTTGAATGTCACAGGCGTGCCTTCAATGAAAAATGTCGCGATATGGCGCAGGGGTAATTGTAGGTAAAGCGTTTGTTTTTTTTGGCCAAAGGCTGATGAAAACACCAGCAGTACATGGCCTTTGATTGCGTCCAGTTGAACGCGCATTTCGTCAATTTGATCCTCGGGAACTTCGCCGCCAGTCATCAAGTATCCAGCAAGGCCAAGACCCTCAAGGTCGCTGATCGGGAACACATCAACAAATGTTTCGTCCAAGTGCGCTGCGCCTAAAGCGGCTTTGGCATCAAACGTATCCATTTGTTCAGACGGCATGTCGATCGCAAACAGGCGGATCACACCGGTCTCAAACGCTGGAACTTGCATTGTTGTGCTCATGACGCGGCCTCTGACGCCATGGTGGCGTGAAGGGTTTCACAAACAGCTTTTGGGTTGTTTAGGTAAAACATCGTGACCGCAGTTCCGTTGCTCAGGCACAATTGAGCGTTCCATAGAAAGTGCTGATGAACTGATGTAACTTTGGAAAGCGGAAGGGCGCATTCTTCCATGTCTTCGTGGATATTTTCGTAAACCAACTTGTTTGGTGTCAAGGTCCAGATGGCTTTGCGGTGGGCCAACCACTGTGTGAAATCATCAAGGGCAAACATGTACATCACGCACAGCGTAATCGAGGCCGAAAATGCGGTCGTTCCGCCCACAAATGGCCACACTGACGAAATAATTATAAAGGTCACCAGAAAAATACCGCAACAGCGCAAGCCAAAGGCCCGCAGCGAGGGTTGCCATATTCCTATTGGCTCAGGGCTCATGCAGTGCCTTTTAGATTGCGGGCCAAAAGGTCCATTGCAGCCATGCGCACAGCAACGCCCATCTCAACTTGCTCTTGGATAACGCTGCGGTTGATATCGTCAGCGATGTCGCTATCGATCTCGACGCCACGGTTCATTGGGCCAGGGTGCATAACAATCGCATCGGGTTTTGCATGGGATAGCTTTTCAGCGTCCAGACCATAGCGGTGGTAATATTCACGCTCTGAAGGTATGAAACCACCGTCCATCCGTTCCTTTTGCAGGCGTAGCATCATCACGACGTCTACGTCTTTCAGACCCTCATCCATGTTGTCGAACACTTCGACGCCGAACTCTTCGATACCCGATGGCATCAATGTTGGCGGACCGATCAGGCGGATGCGGTTTTCCATCTTGCCCAAAAGCATGATGTTGGAACGGGCAACACGACTGTGAGCGATATCGCCGCAAATTGCGATAGATAGGCGGTGCAAACGGCCTTTGGCGCGGCGGATGGTCAATCCATCTAACAACGCTTGGGTAGGATGTTCATGACGCCCATCGCCTGCGTTCAAAACCGCGCAGTTCACTTTTTGCGCTAGCAGATCAACAGCACCCGAATGGGGATGACGCACAACCAACAGATCGGGGTGCATCGCATTCAGGGTTAACGCAGTATCAATCAGGGTCTCACCTTTTTTGACGGATGAGGCCTGCATTGCCATGTTCATGACGTCAGCGCCCAATCGCTTGCCTGCAAGTTCAAAGCTGGCTTGCGTACGCGTTGAGTTTTCAAAGAACATGTTAATCTGGGTCAGGCCAGACAGCACGTCAGAGTGCTTTTTATCGCCACGGTTTAACGCGACATATTCCTCCGCCAGATCAAGGATCGTAGTGATCTCTTCTGGTCGCAGTTGTTCAATCCCCAGAAGATGGCGATGTGGAAATGTCATGTGCGGAACCTCGTGATATTTGAAGCATTATAGAGGGCGGATCTTGTTGCGGCAAGTATCGGGATTTTAAACTTATTTATAAGAAATAAGAAAATATTTAGCGTTCTGAAGATGGGGGCGTTTTACCTGTCGTTTTAGACGGGTAAGATGGGTGCATGGAATCAGTGGATTATCATTCAGCCGCAGCAATGCTGGCATGGCAAATTGAGTTGGGTGCAGATGAAACAATCTGTGATCAGCCGCTTGATCGTTATGAACTGCCTGCAGCCTTGGCAAAACCTGCCAAAGCAGCCGTTGCGAATGATCTCAAAGCACGGCCAACGCCTCCGCCTGTTTCTGAAGTGCCAAAAGTTGATGAAGCAGCAATCGCACGCGATCTTGCCGCCCAGGCAGGTGATTTGGTTGCTCTCGAACAAGCTGTTGCTGGATTTGAGCATTGTGAGTTAAAGCGTGGTGCACGCAACATGTTATTTGGCCAAGGGATTGCTGGCGCTTCTGTAATGGTAATTGGTGACGCGCCCAATCGCGACGATGACCGCGCTGGTGTCTTCCTTGATGGGGCGAGAGGGCAGTTGTTTGATCAAATGTTTGCGGCAATCGGCCTTTCGCGGACGGGTGAGACACCTGCAGTCTATTACTCACATATTATGCCGTGGCGCCCGCCCCAAGATCGTGATCCCAAAGCAGATGAATTGGCGATGATGAAGCCGTTTATCGAACGCCAAATTGCGTTGGTAAACCCAGATGTTTTGATTTTAATGGGAAATATTGCTTGTCAGTGTATGACGGGCAAACGTGGCATGACCCGATTGCGCGGCGATTGGGTTGAAGTGATGGGCAAACCGACCCTACCTATGTTCCACCCCAGCCAATTGATGCGGACCCCGATTGCCAAACGCGATGCTTGGACCGATCTGCTTTCTGTGAAATCACGTATTCAGGGCTGAAAGGTCACCGATATCATGAGCCGAATTGACGAAACTGCCACTTTTATTCCTGTCCGCGTTGCAGTCCTTACCGTTTCAGACAGCCGTGGGCTCACTGAGGATCGATCTGGCGATGTCTTGGTTGGACGGTTGCAAGATGCAGGACACACCCTAGCGGATCGCAAAATCCTTACCGACGAACGTACGGACATCGCGACCCAATTGCGCTCATGGTGCGATGATCCTGAAATTGACGTTGTAATCAGCACAGGTGGCACAGGTCTAACGGGGCGTGATGTGACGGTTGAAGCACATCGCGACGTCTACGAAAAAGAGATCGATGCCTTTGGCACGGTGTTCACGATTGTGAGTATGCAAAAGATCGGCACATCTGCGGTTCAAAGTCGTGCCACAGGCGGCGTTCGCAATGGCACTTATCTGTTTGCACTGCCTGGTAGTCCGGGTGCCTGCAAGGACGCATGGGACGAAATTTTGGTGCGCCAACTCGATTTCCGTCATCGGCCTTGTAACTTTGTAGAAATATTACCGCGTTTGGACGAGCATCAGCGACGGAAATAGCTCCAGCATCCGTATAACCACCTGAGCGCTTGGCATTTGCGCAAAGTGGTATATATTAAACTTCGGCTTATTTTGCTGGCTCTTGAAGGGTATTTGATGCGGTTTTTAAGACAAAGTTTAGTTGGCGTGTTTCTGGCAGCCATGACGCTTGGATTGCTGGCTTTTGCAGGCCAAATGATTGGTGGCGCGGTTCAGGACCGTATGGGTAAAGAAAACCGTGCACGTCCCGCCAAAGAGCGCGTCTTTGCCGTAAATGTTGTGCGCGCGGAAATTAGCGTCGAAACCCCTGTTCTTGCCACCTTTGGCGAAGTGAAAAGTAGACGAACTTTGGAGCTACGTTCCGCATCTGGCGGTCGTGTAATTGAACTCTCAGAGCAGTTTGTTGATGGCGGCGAAGTCATTGCGGGGGATGTGCTGGTTAGGATCGATCCATCCAATGCCCAATCCACATTATCGCGCGTTCAGGCAGATATTGCAGATGCTCAGGCAGATTCGCGCGATGCACAACGCAGTTTGGCCCTTGCTGAAGACGAAGAAATAGCGGCTCAAGATCAGGCAGACCTGCGCGCAAAAGCGCTGCAACGTCAAAAGGATTTATTAGAACGGGGCGTTGGCACTGCGGCGGCCCTTGAAACGGCTGAACTTGCCGCATCATCGGCCCGTCAGGCCGTTTTGGCACGCCGCCAATCGGTAACGCAATCACAAGCGCGTATTGATCAAGCAGCGTCCGCAATCGCGCGCGCACAAATCGCATTGGCCGATGCCCAACGCGGGCTTTCAGACGCCACTCTTATCGCCCCGTTTGATGGTAAACTCAGCGCACCCAGCGTTGTTGCTGGTCGGCTTGTCGGCGCAAACGAACGGCTGGCTGAACTTATCGACCCAGCTTTGCTAGAGGTTTCGTTTCGCGTTTCCACAGCCCAATACGCGCGATTGCTCGGGGATGATGGCGATATTTTAAACGCTGATGTCACGGTTGTCTTAGATGTTGCTGGCGTTGATCTTGAGGCAAAGGGGCGCATCAGCCGCTCAAGTGCTGGATCAGATGCAGGACAAACAGGGCGCTTGTTGTTTGCGCAACTCGACGACGGTGTCGGTTTTAAAACCGGTGATTTTGTTCAGGTGCGCGTAGAAGAACCAACTGTACGCGGCGTTGTCCGTCTTCCGTCTTCTGCACTGGATGCCAACGGCAGCGTCTTGATTTTAGGGTCTGAAAATCGGTTAGAGGCTATTGATGTGTCTTTGATGCGTCGACAAGGCGATGATGTCCTTGTGCGCGCTAGTGGCCTGGAAGGGCGCGATGTGGTCGAGGCACGCTCGCCGCTTTTGGGCGCGGGAATTGTCGTTAAGCCTCTGCGGGGTGGCGTTGATGAAGCGCCCAAGGCACCGGCAATGGTTAAACTTTCCGATGAGCGTCGCGCCAAAATTGTCGCCTTTATCGAGGCCAATAATCGTATGCCGGCTGAGGCCAAGGCACGTATCCTTTCACAACTTTCAGAACCTCAAGTGCCAGCCAAAGTGGTTGAGCGCATTGAGGGACGGATGGGGGGCTAATCCATGCGCCAAATACCTAACGCCGCGGGCGGTATTCTCTCATATTTCACCCGCCACCGTACCATTGCGAACCTTTTGCTGGTGATCATGGTCGTTGCAGGTGTGATGGCGATCCCGAACATGCGGGCCCAATTTTTCCCTGATGTTATCATCGACAATGTGTCGGTCAGCACGCAGTGGAAAGGGGCCGGAGCCGAAGATATCGATGCCGGTATTATCCAAGTTCTCGAACCGGGGTTGCTGGCGGTTGAGGGGGTTGATAGCTCCTCAAGTGTCTCGCGCGAAGGATCTGGCAGCATCGTTCTTGAGTTTGTGGCGGGCTGGGATATGGCGCGTGCGGCTGATGATGTGCAATCAGCGATCGATAGCATTTCGATCCTTCCAGAGGAGGCTGACGAACCCAAGGTACGGCGCGGCGCATGGCGTGATCGCGTCACGGACGTCGTCATCACAGGGCCAATCGCCCCTCAACAGTTGGGGCTGTTTGCCGATGAATTCGTAACCCGTTTGTTCGCCGAAGGCGTGACGCGCAGCACAATTCGTGGCGTTGCCGCACCCCAAGTGTTGATCGAAGTGTCATCTGCGCAGTTGATTGCGAATGATGTCACCATGTCCCAAATCGCCAGCGCGATTGCAGCAGAGGTGAATGCTGATCCCGCCGGTGACGTCGCAGGTGCGAACGCCCGCGTGCGCACTGGAACCCAAAAGCGTAGTGTCGAAGAAGTCTCTGGCGTTGTTTTGCGGTCAAACGCAGATGGCAGCACGCTAACAGTTGGTGATGTGGCGCGGGTGTTGCGCCAAGGCGTGGACCGCGACCGTGGTTATTTCGTCGGGGATCACCCTGCAATTTCCATTCGGGTCGACAGATCGAATGATGGTGATGCAATCGAAATGCAGGCGGTGGTTCAAGAGATTGCAGACACCTTGCAGCTTACGTTGCCCCGCGATGTATCCATCAGTTTGATCCGCGCAAGGGCCGAAGCAATTTCAGATCGTCTTGAGATCTTGATCGACAACGCGCTGGTTGGATTGATGTTGGTTGTTGCATTGCTGTTTTTATTCCTGAATGCGCGCACCGCATTCTGGGTGGCTGCGGGTATTCCCGTTGCCCTGATGGCTGCAATTGCTTTGATGTATGTCGGTGGACTGACGATTAATATGATCAGCCTGTTTGGGTTGATCATCACGCTGGGTATCGTTGTGGATGATGCGATTGTCGTGGGCGAACACGCCGATCACCGTGCTCGTCATTACGGCGAAGCCCCCGTTATAGCCGCTGAAAATGCAGCGCGACGCATGGCGATGCCAGTGTTTGCAGCCACCCTAACAACAGTCATCGCATTCTTTGGTTTGGTGGCTGTGGGTGGCCGTTTTGGCAGCTTGATTGCGGATATTCCGTTTACGGTGATCGCGGTTTTGATTGCTTCACTTGTTGAATGTTTCCTGATCCTGCCCAACCACATGTCCCATGCGCTGGTCGCCGTGAACAAACGTCGTTGGTATGATTTGCCCAGCCGTGTGGTGAATATTGGGTTCGATTGGTGTCGGACCAACTTGTTCCGTCCCTTTATGGGGTTGGTCATTCGTGCCCGTTATGTGGTTTTGGCTGGTGTCATCGCCGTGCTGGCCAGCCAAGTGATACTTGTTATCAGCGGCGAGGTGCAATGGCGTTTCTTTAATGCGCCTGAACGTGGTTCCGTCACTGGTAACTTTGCGATGGCTGAGGGCGCAACACGTGAAGACACTCTTGAAATGATGCGCGAAATGCAACGGGCCACCAACGCGCTGTCGGCAAAACGCGAGGCAGAGACTGGCGTTAACCCTGTCGATTTTGTCATGGCCGAAGTGGGTGGCAATGCGGGGCGCGGCCTTGCAGGTGCAGAAAGCAAAGACGGTGATCTGCTGGGTGCGATTTCAATTGAGCTAATAGATGCCGATTTACGCAAAGGGTATTCCAGCTTTGCCTTTGTGTCTGAATTGCAGGACATGGTGGCGAACCACCCGCTTGTTGAAACTGTCAGTTTCCGTTCATGGCGCTCAGGCCCAGGTGGGGACGGGATGTCGGTTCAGTTCTTTGGCGCAGACACAGATGTTTTAAAGAAGGCCAGTCAGGACTTGCAAAAGGCTTTGGCTATCTACCCAGAGGTCAGCGCGGTTCAAGACAATTTGGCTTATGACAAAGAGGAACTGATTTTGGACCTCACGGCCCAAGGTCAGGCGCTTGGCTTTACCATCGACACATTAGGGCGTGCTTTGCGCAATCGCCTGAATGGTATTGAGGCGGCGACATTCCCTGATGGAGCCCGCAGCGCCAGCATCCGTGTTGAAGTGCCCAGCAGCGAATTGACCGCAGATTTCATGGAGCGGATGCAGATGCGTGCGCCAAGTGGCATTTACGTTCCCTTGGCTGATTTAGTCAGCGTTGAACGCCGTACTGGCTTTAGCACCGTACGCCGCGAAAACGGGGTACGTTTGATTTCTGTGACGGGTGATGTGTCAGAGGATGATCCTGCCCGCGCCACCGAAATTAACCGTGCCTTGGAAGAAGAAATTTTGCCAAATATCGCTTCCACCCGACAGATCGAATGGCGGATGACGGGCCTAAGTGAACAGGAAAGCACGTTCTTGAATGATGCCATGACGGGTCTGATTTTGTGTCTGACTGGTATTTATCTGGTGCTGTCGTGGGTCTTTGGCAGTTGGACGCGGCCTATGGTTGTCATGGCGATAATCCCCTTTGGATTGATCGGAACAATCTATGGTCACGCTGCATGGGGTGTTCCCCTTAGCATGTTTACGGTTGTTGGTTTGCTTGGGATGACAGGTATCATCATCAACGACTCAATCGTTTTGGTGACATCCATTGACGAATACGCCGAAGACCGCGGGTTGGTTCCCTCGATCATCGACGGGGCATCTGATCGTTTGCGGCCGGTGATGTTAACAACATTGACCACCGTTCTGGGTATGTCGCCCCTGCTATATGAGGGGTCACAACAAGCGCAGTTCTTGATGCCAACGGTGATCACACTGGTTTACGGCCTTGGGTTTGGGATGTTGCTGGTTCTGTTGGTTGTACCCGCGTTGATCGCTGCCCAACACGATGTCTCTCGCCATATCACCGCGATGCGTCGTGGTGTGAGTGCACGGGCCAGTGGTGTCGCATGGGGGCTTCGCACCCTATCGGCCGCGATCTTTGCGTGGGGTGGGGCAACATTGGGCTATGCGATATGGTTCAAACAATTGCCAGAACAGATCACAAACGCATTTCCGATGGCGGCAAACATGTCGCCAATGACGGGGGCATTGGGCCTGTTCATCATGGGCAGCACGGCACTGGTTCTCGTAACCTACATCAGCCTAGCACTTGGCTTTCAGATCGGCGCATTGCGCAGACGCCGCGCGGCTTAACCCGCGCTACAACCGCGAATATCGATGGCGTGGTTTGACCCCAAAATGGTGATGCGCACAGCAGAGCGGTTCACTGAAAACGCGGTGCCCGAGGTATGGAATATCTGTGAAACAGCAACCAACTGATCACCTTTGCGGGTGGTCACAGGTTCGCTGACCCAAATGGTGTCTTGACCTGCTTCAATAACCGTCTCTTCACGGCCACCAGCGGATGGAACAGTCACACGTGCCTCAATCTGCATGCCGTCATTAGTTGGGGTTAGACGACAGGTTGCGGACTTCACACCAGCTTCTGATGCGGAAAATGGGGCAGAGGCTAAGGCAGATGCAATTTCCGGAGTAGGAAATGAACCCACGTCCTCCAGCTTTGCGTCAAATTTCAAAGTGTAGGGCGCACAAATATCTGAACAGATGCCGATGTCCATACGACCCTTTAGGCGGACCGGTTTGTCATCGCGTTTGGGGGAGATGTGTAGAGGAATGACCAACTGCTTTTTATATCCAATAGAGCGGACGCCACCGTCGTCAAAAACTTTGGGCTGCGGCCATGTGATCTGCATCTGAGCAATGTTGCGCGCACCTTTCCAGCTGAACAGCGGTGGAATGCCAGAATCACCGGGGGCACGCCAATAGGTCTTCCATCCATCCTCCAACGATAACTTGATTGCCACGACACGGCGGCCGTCTGCGAGTTCCCAACCTTGCAGAATCTCAACCGAAACGGGGGAATGGTCACTTGCTCGAACTGGAATTGCCATAAGGGCGGTAAGGGCCATGGCGGATATTGAGGTTTTTATCATAATCCATAAATGGAGAGCACCGGACGAAAAGCCAAGTCACGATGGAGTTAGCTATGTTTCGCTGCTGTTCGCGCGCTCGTTTTTATGGTACTTGCGCCACAGTATTCGAACGGCGCAGAGTAGAGCTAAGAACCGAATGTTGGAGAGACGCGTGACCACGAACCCAATTGAAATATCTAGACAATTGGCTGGCAAAATGTTGATCGCTATGCCCTGCATGGGCGACACGCGGTTTGACCAATCGGTAATTTATCTTTGTGCACACTCTAACGAAGGGGCGATGGGGCTTATCGTCAATAAATCCGCAGAGGGTGTGGTTTTGGGTGATGTACTGGGTCAATTAGATATCGAGGTGAACCCTAAGGTCCATAAAATGGAGGTTCACGTGGGTGGTCCCGTCGAAACAGCGCGGGGATTCGTTCTGCACACCCGTGACTTTCAATCTGACCTTCACAGTTTGAATGTTGACGAAGACTTTGCGATGACTGCTACTATGGATGTGCTTGAGGCGATGGGCCAAGCCAAAGGGCCAATGAGGTCGCAACTGATGTTGGGATATTCTGGGTGGGGCGCAGGGCAGTTGGAAGAAGAGATTCGCCAAAATGGCTGGCTGATCTGTGAAGCATCGCCTGAATTGGTGTTTGAAACGGATGACGGTGACAAATGGTCAAAAGCATTGGCCAGCATCGGTGTTAGCCCTTTGACGCTTTCTGCATCTGCGGGTCGTGCTTAATTCAACGCGGTGCTGCGGCCCGACGTAAACGATCATTGATCGCACGACCCAAACCCGTTTGAGGAATAGGGGCAATCGCAATTGGTTTTCCGATTTTGTCCAATTGGTGCAGGTGATCAAACAAGTTTGCTGCAGCCTCAATCAAGTCGGCATTTTTTGATAGGTTAAGATCACATTGCATCGGGCCAAAACCTAAGAACAGTTC
>JAOKHV010000041.1 GCA_028248455.1 Ascidiaceihabitans sp.
AGTCGCTCGTGGCACAGGTCGGGCAGGGTGGTGCCTAAGGTGACATCGCTGTCACCTGCATCAACTGCGCCACCAGGAAAGACGAATTTGTTGGGCATAAACACAGCTTTTGAACCGCGTTGACCCATTAGAATACGAGGGGATGTTGTGCGATCGCGCAGCACAATAACGGTGGCTGCGTTGCGAATTTGGGTTTTGTCAATTTTTACATCGGCGGTCATCGCGTCCCTAACAAATACTTGGGGCCCGACGTTGGGTCAGCGTTTGTTGCCAAACCCGCCCATATAACGCGCCCATTGGAAGCCGATCACGACCCCCTTCAGTCTAGGAAGAAGGTAGAGCGACAGGCCGACACTGCCAACAGCAAAGATTGTGAACAGTGTAAGCGGCTCTGGGCGGTAGATCAGGAACACCTCGTACAACAGCGCGATCATCAGGTGCCCAACAATCAGAATCGTCAAATAGGCAGGCCCGTCATCGGCACGGTGGTGGTGCAGTTCTTCACGGCATACAGTACAAGTGTCACTGACCTTCAGGTAGCTTTTCAGCAGCGAACCTTGCCCACAGTTGGGGCATTTACGACGCCAGCCACGTAAAAGCGCAGTGCGTAGGGGGCGCTCGATTACTTCGGTCATAGGTTCCACATCTGTGCTGGCCATAGGAATATCCCTTCGTCTTTTTTACAAATGCGCCCTCAATGCGAGAAAATAAACGCGACAGGATGTCCTAGTGGCGGGAAGTCGCAAATTATTTGAATTTATTGCGGCGGAAACTGTCTGTGCCCCCGTTTGACTTAGTGAGCTGCCCAAAATGGGGGCACAATAAAAACCGGAGAATTATGATGAAACTACGTATGATCGCTTTGCCTAAAGTCGCTTTGACAATTGCGCTGGTTGCAGTTGGATTTACTGGCGTTGTCCAAGCCCGCGGATATGGTCCGGCCCCGATTGCATTTGCTGATCTGGATGTAGATGGCGATGGTCAGGTAACTGCCGCTGAAATGGAAGCCCAAGGCGCTGTTCGTTTCGCAAAAATGGATACTGATTCTGACGGTTTGATTTCTGCCGAAGAACTTGCAGCCTCAGGTCAGGAAAAAGCTGAAAAACGTGCGGCACGCATGATTGAAAAGCTGGACACTGATAAGGACGGTAAGTTGTCTGCTGAAGAGCTGGAAGCACGTGGCAAAGGCCGTGGTGGCAAAGACCGCGGCGCAAAGATGTCGAAGCACTTCGATACAGATGAAAACGGTTCTTTGTCCGAAGAAGAGTACAACGCTGCAGCAGAGAAAATGCAAAAGCGTAGAGGTGGTAAGAAGAAACATGGTGACAAGAAACACGGCGAGTAAGCCCGCGTTTGTTTGAACACCGAAACCGGACCGCGCTTGTCATAAGCGCGGTCTCCCGCTAACGCTGAACTGGATGACAATGCCTTTGGATGCATACACCGATCTGGCCGATGATGCCCTGCTTGCCCAGTATTCAAAGGGCGATGCAGCTGCGGCACGTGCGCTGACAGCCCGATTGACGCCGCGCGTTTTTGGGCATGCGGTACGCGTTTTGGGTGATCGGTCTGAGGCAGAGGATGTGGCCCAAGACGCCATGATGCGTTTGTGGAAGGTCGCACCAGATTGGCGCATGGGCGAAGCAAAAGTCAGTACATGGCTATACCGCGTGACCGCGAACCTGTGCACGGATCGATTGCGCCGCAAACGTGGTGTTGGTTTGGATGAAGTGGACGAACCCCATGATCCATCCCCGAGCGTTACGGACCAATTGCAAACTCGCGAACGTATGGATGCATTGCAGGCTGGGTTGCAGACCTTGCCCGAACGACAAAGACAGGCCGTGATTTTGCGCCATATCGAAGGATTGGCGAACCCTGAAATTGCGGAAATACTTGAGATTAGCACCGAAGCGGTCGAAAGTTTGACCGCGCGCGGTAAGCGCGCATTGGCGCAGGCCTTGGCACCGGCACGTGAAAAGTTAGGATATGAAGATGACAGTATCTGATAAAGGCACCGTTGATCCGGATATGAACGCGCTGGATGCCTTGTTTGCGCAGGCAACAAATGACGTGGGTGCCCGGCCCTCGGAGGCCTTCATGACACGGGTTGTTACGGACGCTTTGGCCCAGCAACCGATGCCACAGATTACACCGCCTAGTTTGTGGGCACAAATCACGGCGATGGTTGGCGGATGGCAAGGCATGGGTGGATTGGTCGCTGCGACCTGCGCTGGCTTTTGGATCGGGATCAATCCACCAGAGGGTTTGCCAACACAATTTGAAACGTTTCTAGGCAGTGAGACATCGATTTCATTGCTAGAAGACGGTATTAAAGACACAGGAATGTTCGGCTTCGGCTGGGATATGGAAGAGGGCTAAGACATGGCACAGACAACACAAACATCAAAACCGGTTTTGCCGCGTGGTTTTAAGATTTTGCTAGGTGTTTCGCTGGCTGCTAATTTGGCGGTGGCTGGATTGATAGTGGGTGCCTTCGTGCGCAAAGGCCCTGATGCTCCAATGCGCGGTAATGCGCAGGTGAATTATGCGCGTCCCTATATTCAGGCCTTACCTCTGGATCAGCGTCGCGAAGTGTTCGAAGCGCTGCGCCCTGCTAAACGTGGTGGGGATCGCGCTGAACGTCGCACTCATTACGCAGATGTGGCGATAATTTTGCGTGCCGATGCATTTGACCGCTCGGCAATTGAAGTGGTGTTGGCAAAGCAGTCTGCGTCTACGCTGGACGCACAAAGCGCCGGCCAAACACAGTGGCTGAACATTATAGAAAAGATGAACATCGAAGAACGCCGCGCCTATGCCGATGGAATTGAGGACGCGTTAAAACGTGGACCAAAGCGCAAACCAAAACAGATGCAATCTAACTGATCAGGTTAAGCTGCTGGCCCGCTTAGTGTGACGCAATTGCGGCCACGGTTTTTGGCAGCATATAGCGCCTTGTCCGCTTCGTCCAAAAGTTGGTGAGCTGTCTTTTTAGTATCCCCGCCAACTGCAAGCCCGATAGATATGGTTGCGTTTATGGGGCGCAATCCATCAGGTTTTTTTGAACGGCTTGTCCCCAATCAAATGACAGAGTCTGCGTGCTGCACCTTGCGCATCCTTTAGCGGGGCACCCGGCATAACGATCAAAAACTCCTCTCCTCCGATGCGCGCAATCATATCAACGGCGCGAAGGATTTCGCCCAGTCGTTTCGCTGTTTCGACTAGAAAAGCGTCCCCCAAAGCGTGACCGTGGCTGTCATTGATCAGTTTGAAGTGGTTCATATCCGCGATCATCACTGCGAAAGGATCACCTGTGAAGTTGGCATGTTCTATGATGCGGTCCAGTTGTGGCATGGCGTATCGACGATTGTGTCGTCCCGTGAGTAGATCGCTGACCGGCGCCTCAAGTCCATTGCGAACCTTGCCGTGCATTGTAGCCCCTTCCTCACTTGTTAACAGTTCGAGCGCGAATGTTGATATCTTGTGTTCGTGACCCAGTTAGGTTTTTGTCCCTTAAAGTTAACAAAGGGTTTCTATTTTTAGGAAGCAGGAGTGAGCGATGACAATGACGCAGGAATCCGCCGAAACCGTGGGGCTACAGGCCTTGGCATGGCTGGCGGGAAACGAAGATCTTTTACCTGTTTTCTTAGGTTCTACTGGTGCCAGCGAAGTGGATGTGCGCAACGGGGCAACGGATCCAGAATTTCTGGGCGGCTTGTTGGAGTTTCTGATGATGGACGACGCGTGGGTCATCTCATTTTGTGACAGTATTTCTATACCTTACGTGCGCTTAATGGAAGCACGCCAGTCCTTGCCAGGCGGTGAGCAGGTGCACTGGACATGACCGATTGGCAGGGACTGATTTTTGATAAAGATGGTACTTTGTTCGAGTTTTCAGCTACGTGGGAGGCATGGGCACAAGCGTTCCTATTACGCCTTACTGATGGAGATCGCGCGGCCGCGGCCATTATTGGCAAAGATATTGGTTTTGATATTACCATACGTAAGTTTTCTTCCGACAGTGTCGCAATTGCTGGCACGCCGGATGAAATAGGGCAGGCATTGGCCCCGCATTTTCCAGACCTGAGCCACAGTGCGATGTTGGAAATGTTGAACGAGGAGGCAACAATGACCCCTCAGGTCGAAGCAATTCCGTTGATCCCTTATCTGACATCTTTGCGGGATGCGGGCTTGAAACTGGGTGTCGCGACCAATGATTCCGAAGCGCCCGCGCTTGCCCATCTGGGCAGTGCAAGTGTTGTTGGTTTGTTTGACTTTATCGCAGGTTTTGACAGTGGATATGGTGCCAAACCCGCCGCTGGTCAGTTGAAAGCGTTTTGTGCCCAGACCGGATGTGATCCTGCTCGCGTAGCAATGGTGGGGGACAGTACACATGATTTGATGGCAGGTGCCGCTGCGGGAATGCGCTGTATTGCCGTGCTGACAGGCGTGGCGACACGTGAGACTTTGGCCCCTTACGCTGATGTTGTGTTGCCTGACATTGGTCATATTCCTGACTGGCTGAACGAAAACTGACCCCTTAAGCGCGTTAAGCGACAAAAGCTGTCGTTAACGTGCTGGCCAATGACCATATGGTTGCGTTTGGATGAGGTGTCATCAAACGGGGGATTGTCGCATGGCTGAAGGTTCAAAACGCAGAACACGTGGTGGTGGTCGGGCAGGCGCCGCCGCGCGTCGGGGCAGTGCTGTTATTGAACAGATGCCATGGAACCCGCCAATGTTGGTGGATCGCCCTGTTGAACCTTTGAATGAAGATGGCGTCGCGGCCATCCACGTGGGTGCGATGCGTATCCTTGAAGAGATCGGGATCGAATTTTTACATCCCGAAGCAGTGGCTATCCTGAAGCAAGCAGGATGTACCGTCAAAGGTACGAACGTGCGTATGGGCCGTGATTTTGTGATGGAGATGGTGGGCAAGGCCCCAAGCTCCTTTACCATAACTCCTCGCAACCCTGATCGCCAGATCACCATCGGGGGTAACCACATCAACTTTGGTAACGTTTCATCCCCGCCAAGCTATTGGGACATGTCGATTGGTACCAAAGTGTCTGGCACCCGTGAAATGTGTCAGAACCTTTTGAAGCTGACCCAATATTTCAACTGTATCCATTTTGCGGGGGGCTATCCTGTAGAACCCGTCGATGTGCATGCCAGCGTGCGCCATCTCGATGTATTGTACGATAAATTGACCATTACCGACAAAGTCATGCATGCTTATTCTTTGGGGAAAGAGCGGGTGGAGGACGTTGTTGAGATGGTCCGTATTGCGGGTGGTCACACTCAAGAGGAATTTGACGCCAACCCCAAGATGTACACCAATATCAACTCTACCTCGCCGTTAAAACATGACTATCCGATGATGGACGGCTGGATGCGCCTTGCGCGCCGTGGTCAGGCGCTTGTGGTGACGCCGTTCACCCTTGCGGGGGCGATGGCACCTGTCACGATGTCAGGCGCTGTGGCGCAGTCACTGGCTGAGGGGCTGTGTGCGATTGCATTGGCGCAATACATCAACCCTGGTGTTGCTTGTGCCATTGGGACGTTTACATCCAACGTGGATATGAAGTCTGGTGCCCCTGCATTTGGCACACCTGAATACATGCGGGCGACCCAGATGACTGGCCAGATGGCGCGGTTCTATGGCTTGCCGATGCGGTCTTCGGGCGTGTGCGCGGCCAATGTACCGGATGGTCAGGCGATGTGGGAAACATCCAATAGCCTGTGGGCGGCTGTGCAGTCTGGGACCAACATGGTTTACCACGCTGCTGGTTGGCTTGAGGGGGGGCTGATCGCCAGCCCTGAAAAATTCATCATGGACTGCGAAGTGCTGCAGCAAATTCAGCGCTACCTTGATCCCAAGATTTGGGCGACCGAGGTGGATGATATTGCCTTGGATGCAATCAAATCGGTGGGTACTGACGGCCACTTTTTTGGCATTCAACACACGCAAGATCGCTATACGACTGCGTTTTACCAACCTTTCCTAAGTGACTGGAAAAACTACGAAGGTTGGGAGGTCGCAGGCGGTGTTTGGACGCCAGAACGGGCGCACGGGATATTCAAAGAAATCATCGAAAACTTCGAAGAACCACCGATGGATCCCGCTATTCGCGAAGAATTGGCGGCTTTTGTCGCGCGGCGCAAAGAAGAGGGCGGTGTGCCGACCGATTTTTAATCCAGCGGCTTATATTTAATTAAGATTTTCCGCGTCTAGCTGGTGTTGGGGTAATATTAAGAGATACCAGCGCCTCGTGCCCATGGTTTTGGGAACGAGGCAGAAATGCATGGGCTAACAAATCGCGCGATACAGTGCTTTGTAATAGAAACCTACGGGTCTGAACGATGGGCTGAATGTGCGCGCGTCGCCTATATCGGCTTTTCTGATTTTGATTTACCAGAGCTAGATTTACGGGATCAAACAGCAGCGCAATATTCGCTAATCTGTCGCAGTCTGATTGCGGGTACAGGGCAAGTGTTTATCGGCATAATGTGCGCAATGGCGGATGATTATGGCACATTGATTATTCTGGAACATCTTGGTGCTTCCGAAGGGATTTAAACAATCTCGATCTCACTGGACGCATGTGAATTTTCATGTCATTTCGATCTGATCGGCTCCATGCAACACTGACGCGATCTTAGATGTCTTGTGCCCTATGCATCTTGTTCTGAACTAAACAGGACACGTTCGTTCAGTTACAACTGAACAAACTGAGAGGAACCAATAGGCCGTCATGAATGCAACAGCGGGGAATGCGGATACGATCCGTGGCCCTAATATGCTATTGATGAAAATAAGACACAGAAATATTAATAACCGCTCACAAGCAATGACTATATCTACGAACCTGTATGGAAAGTACCATGGCAGCCCGTAGGGGAGTTGAACCCCTCTTTCCTGGTTGAAAACCAGATGTCCTAACCGATAGACGAACGGGCCACTGTGGTGAAGCGTTATTTAGGGAAAGGAGGCGAACTGCGCAAGTGGAAAAAACACAAAATTGCGGTTTTTTTTATCAAGCGAGTGCGGCGTCTTCCAACCTAAGCTGAATCGTCTGGCGTCCACGGAAAGTATTGATGTCCAAACGCCCTGCAAGGTGGAAACGCGCACCACCATGTTGCTCAAGTGCGGGACCCATATCCGTATCATATGCACCAAATGCTATTGCCTCCATGCGCCCACCCTCGGCGTCACCAAAGGTCAACTTAAGGTGGTTCTCACCAACCCGCTTGGCAAAGAAAATCTGCATATCTGCAAAGGCATAGCGTGGACCGGGAGCACCTGCGCCAAAGGGACCGGCCTGTTCAATTTGCTCTACCAACTCGACAGTGGCTGCCATTGGCATCATCGCACTCTCTAGGCGCAAATCAGCGGCACCGATCTGTCCGGCACCTTGTTTGTCCAACAGCTCGGACAGGCGCTCCATGGCTGCCTCAAGCTTGTCTTCAGCCACTGTCAAACCCGCCGCCATTTTGTGGCCACCGCCTTTGATCAACAGCCCTTCATTTGCGAGGCGTTGAATGGGTGCACCCAGATCGATTCCCGAAACAGAACGCCCTGAACCTTTTCCGATTCCGTCCTCAAAGCCGATGACAATTGACGGACGGTTCGAATTTTCTTTCAGACGCGAGGCAACAATACCCACCACACCTGGATGCCACCCCTCGCCAGAAGCCCAAACCAAAGGGCGATCAAACCCGCGTTCCTCAGCCTGTTCTATCGCTGCAGCCCGAACAGCAGCCTCGATATCCCGACGTTCCGTGTTCAACTGATCAAGGCGTTCGGCCATAGCTGCTGCTTCGTGCTCGGTTTCGCTGGCCAATAAGCGTGCGCCTAGATCCGCTTGGCCAATGCGACCACCTGCATTCACGCGTGGACCTAAAAGAAACCCAAGGTGGTAAGATGACGGGGTCGTATCCATACGCGACACATCGGCAAGGGCGGTGATGCCAGGGCGATCGCGCCGCGCCATGACGCGCAGGCCTTGGCGTACAAACGCGCGGTTCACACCAATCAATGGGGCAACGTCGGCAACTGTTGCCAGAGCGACTAAATCCAGCAAGGACATCAAATCAGGGCCTTGCTGGCCTGCACCGCGCATCTGACGACCGGCTTCGACCAACATCAAGAACACGACACCGGCCGCACATAGGTGGGCCAACGCCCCGTCTTCATCTTGGCGGTTGGGGTTCACAATAGCCAATGCATCCGGCAGTGTTTCTCCACCCAAGTGGTGATCTAGCACAATGACATCCGCACCAACTGCCGCAGCAATAGGGCCGTGAGACAGCGTACCGCAATCTACGCAAATGATCAGGTCATGGGCGCGGGCAAGGGCAGACATTGCATCATCATTGGGGCCATAGCCCTCATCAATGCGATCGGGGATATATAGTGTGGCTTGCAAACCCAAAGACCGCAGCCACACGATCAATAACGCAGCAGAACTGCCGCCATCAACATCATAATCTGCAAAAATAGCAATGCGTTGACGGGATGAAACGGCTGCCAAAAATCGCGTCGCTGCCTTTTCCATGTCATGCAAAGATCGCGGATCAGGCAAAAGCTCACGCAAAGAGGGGGCAAGAAACGTAGCGGCTGCTTGAGGGGCAACGCCACACAAACCGTTGCCAGAACCTGCGCCAAACCGCCTGTCGCCGCATAGATCCAGTACTTTAGTGAAAGATCAGGCCACGCTTGCCCCGTTTGGTTCAAGTACAGCGTTGTGAGGGCCACAATAATCGGCGCAGAATATACGAACCGTGCGAACGTCGCACCAGCCGCAGATAACGTCTGCTTAGCCATGACCTTTTGCAACATAAAGCGTAGCGTTTGAAACACCGCCGCTGCGACCGAAATGCTAATCCATAAACTCATGGGCTGTTTTTGGCGGCTTCTTACTCAGAAGGCCAGAGCGGATGCGGCACGGGATCTTTCGCCTTCACAAAGTAGCGCGCGATCACCTGCGCGTATGAACGATAATTGTAGTCCTCGTTGAACCTGTCATAGCTATCTGTATTGTCACGATACAGCCGGGGCAAATTGTACCACGCGACCTGAGGGTGAAGGTGGTGCACAGCGTGCAGATTGTTGTTCAAGAACAAGAACGCCAACGGACCTTTATCGTCGATAATAACTGTACGGGCAGTTGAATACTGGTGAGCGCGGTGCTCTAGGAAGGTCCGAATTTTCAGGACTGACATCGCGAAATAACAACACATCAGATAGATCCAGATCGGCATTGGTGACTTGACAACAACCGTGATCACCAACGCACTGCTCAGAAGATGGATGCCCCATGCACCCACGATCGCACGGTTGCCTTGGCGCATTTCACGCCAGTCACCGCGCATAAACATCACTTGGGAAATCAGCGGTCCAATCAACATTCGCCCTAACAACGTATTGTTCAACTGCATAATCTGTTGCTGCCAATGTGCCATCCTTGCCCAAACCGCCGGATCATAAAAATTCGCTTCAGGATCGTCATAAGGATCGGTCAGGCGTTCATCTATGTGGTGGGCCAGATGCGTGTCGCGAAACCTAATGTAGGGAACAAGCAGCCCCAAAGACACAATAGCCAAACCATCATTCACCCTGCGCGATGCAAACGGATGCCCGTGCAGCGCCTCATGGCTGAGGGAGGATTGCGAAACCAGCACCAAGGTCAAAACAACACCAGCCAACAGCATCGAGGCCATTGGCAGTACAAACACCCCAAGCAGCCACAGCCCCCAACACGCCAACCACAAAAAGACAGTGGGCCACTCAATCGCTTTTACAACTGCCCGCTGATCCCTCATGCTACGCCCCTAAACCTTCGGGTCTGGATTTTCGGTGTGCCCATCCACGGAAATCACCTGCCCCGACACCATACGCGCACTGTCTGACCCCAAAAACACAGCCATATCCGCAATGTCCTTGGCCGTCACAAAGGCCCGCATCGAGGTCCCAACGGCATATCCATCATACACCTGATCACGCGTCATGCCCTTGGCTGCGGCCTCCCGTTCCAACACACCTTCCATGCGGGGCCCCTCAACAGCCCCTGGACAGATCGCATTGGCACGGATGCCAAATGAGCCCAGCTCCATGGCAAGTGTCTTCATCAATCCAATCATGCCCCACTTAGCTGCAGAATAGGCCGCGCGGTTGGG
Source organism: Ascidiaceihabitans sp. (assembly GCA_028248455.1). Lineage (GTDB taxonomy): Bacteria > Pseudomonadota > Alphaproteobacteria > Rhodobacterales > Rhodobacteraceae > Ascidiaceihabitans. Next base: position 10,183 of record JAOKHV010000041.1, read on the forward strand.
GTATCCGTAAATACCAGCAGTCGACGAAGTTATCGTCATTACGCCAGTCCCCGCCGCCTTCATCATGGGGGCCGCATATTTGCTGGCCAAAAACGCGCCTTCCAAATTGACGCTCACGCACCGCTGCCACTCGGACAGATCAATGTCCTCGACCAAAGCGGTTGGCCCGGCAATCCCAGCATTGGCGCACAAAACGTCCAGCCCATCCAAACGCACAAACAACGCGGCCATTTCTGCCTCATTGCTGGCGTCACAGCGCACAGCGGTCCAATTGGCCGGGACAGCTGCCAAGGCGGCTTCGTCAACATCCGTCACCCATACGTCAAAACCTGCGGCGTCGAACCCCGTGGCCATCGCGTGACCAATCCCCGATCCACCAGCCGTGACAAGGACGCGTTTCATGGACGTTGACCAACAGCGCGCCCGGCGCCTTCAGGTGTTCCAAGTGCTGCATGCGCTGCCGCAACACGTTCCACGGCTGCAACAATTGCGTCACTTGGGTCAGAGGGACGGCGTGTTTCCAAGCTGACGTGCAGCAAAAAATGTTCGCCAGTCGCCAACAGTCGATCGCCCTCATACATCTCATGCCAAAGGTGCATCTTTTTACCCGCACCCATCAACACTTGGGTGCGCACTTCGATTAATGCGCCTGCAAGGGCCTCATCCATGTGGCGGATATGCGTTTCAGCGGTAAAGTAACTGCCGCCAGTCGCGATGTATTCCGCATCACATCCTACCATTTCCATGAAACGATCCGTGGCATCACCAAAGGCTTGTAAGTACTTCGCCTCATTCATATGGCCGTTGTAATCGGTCCAATCCAAAGGCACCGCGCGGCGCACGGTCATGATGGGTTGGGAAACATCCTCAATTTCATCCATGCGCGCCGACAAGATCGTGCCCTTGCGCAATCCGGCCTCGTGGCTGTTCATCAATGCGCCTGCACCAAAATCTTGGCCCTTCAGCGCACGGATCATCGCAACCAGATTGTTGTCACGAATACGCAGCATATTTGAGATCGACATGTGACCCGACTGTTCATCAGATTGACCAGCGATCAGTTCGACCAATTCATCCGTAAACTCCGGTACATCCATCAATTTGGTCCATGGCCATTTCAGCGCCGGACCAAACTGCGCCATAAAGTGGCGCATACCCGCTTCGCCGCCAGCGGTGCGATATGTGTCAAACAAACCCA
>JAOKHV010000042.1 GCA_028248455.1 Ascidiaceihabitans sp.
TGCCCCGATACAGCCCTCACACCAGACATTGAATAAATTTGGCATTCAGATCAAAAGGTCGTGGTCAGCTAGCTCACAAAAAGCATTCCGCGCTCTCGTTTCATTGCTGGTTCAACCCCGTCGTTGAGAAACTTTCGTGCAGCTTTGTGGCCCGCAAACACTGCCGACTGAATGATCCCTGGTGCCTCGGCATCGCCCAAAAGAGTTTTACTCTCAGAACTTTCTAAGCTCGCCCACAGTTGAAGGTTCGGCGCACGTAAGCCCACTGGAACAAGTGTTCCTTTAAGAGGATCGATTGAAGCGCCAGTATTGGCGTCCCTTAGATGCAAGGCTTCATCCCATTTTGTTGCGACCGCGTTGGGCACAACCTTAACACCTAACTCGGTCAATTGTTTGGTGACGCGCGATTGCTCCAATGTGTATCCCATCCACCCGGCAACATAGGGTTGAGGGGTGACGAGTGTTACATCATTTCCAAGGCGCGCGAGATGGGCTGCGATTACATTGCCCATATAGTAATGCTCATCGTCATAGATCACGATCGGGCCATCTTGTTTCGCGCCGTTAATAATTGCGTCAACACTTAGGCTTCCTTGCTCGAACCCTTCGATAGGGTCGAAATGGGTACGCCCTAATCCATTGTTCAACCAATGCGCGCCAGTCGCGACAAATGTATGATCGACCTCCATTTCAGAGGCTGCATCAGCGTCAATTTCACTATCTGTATAAAGATCGACATTGGCCATCTGGCGCAGTTGATAAAGGCGATAGTCGGCAACCCGAGACCATGCACCTAACCCAAACAATCTGCTTTCCAACAAAGAACGCCCGCCAAGTTCTGAGGACTTTTCGGCGACTGTCACACGATGCCCTGCGCGCGCAAGAACTAGGGCTGCTTCAAGCCCCGCAGGACCCGCACCCGCAACAAGCAAGTCCTTTTTCGACGCGGCACTTGGAACGATTTCGGGATGCCAACCGCGTTTCCATTCCTGACTGATTGTCGGGTTTTGCGTGCAGTTGAGCGGGATCGAGAAAGCGTCAGAAGACACGCATATATTACACCCGATGCACTCGCGGATATCCTCAACACGGTTTTCGCGGATCTTATTCGGTAAATACGGGTCCGCTATCGAAGGGCGTGCGCCACCGATTAGATCCAGTACACCACGTTTGATTTGGTTGACCATTGTATCGGGTGACGTGAAACGACCCACACCAACAACTGGCTTTGAAGTGACCTGTTTGACAAAGGATGTAAACTCTTCCTGCCAGCCCTCATTGTCGAAACGCGAAGTACCGCTATCATGAGGCCAAGTGGCAATGTTAACGTCCCAAAGGTCAGGCAGATCAGCCAAAGCCTCTACCACATCACGGCCTTCGCCAGTGTTAGTGATTTTCCCGCGTCCGCCGACCTCATGAACAGCAAGGCGAATGGCAACGGCCATCTCGCCCGCGGCCTCTTCAACGGTTTCTTCCAGAATTTCGCGCATCAAGCGCAGACGGTTTTCAAAGCTACCACCGTATTCATCAGTGCGGTGGTTATAGGCGGGAGACAAGAAGTGCCAAAGGATCGAAGCATCATGCGCCGCGTAGATGTAGACGATGTCATAGCCCGCCTCCTTGGAGCGCTTGACCGCCGCACGGAAACTTTGACGGAGCGCTTTGATGTCGGCCTTGTCCATCGCTTTCGCTTGTACCGGAACTTGAGGCTTGAGGCACGGCAGGTTTGACGGCCCCCAAACGGGCATTCCTGTTCCCATGCCGCGTCCACGGATGCCCGTGTGGGCGATTTCGATTGCAGACAAAGACCCGATTGCACGAAGCCGATCCGTAAGGACGCGGTGGTCGCGTACATCGTCGTTGTCCCAAAATTTCTCGATAGGGAGATCGCAAATGTCCGAGGTAGGGTCGATCTCCGCAAGTTGCATGCAAACCGTGCCCCAACCGCCCTCGGCTTTTGTGGTGCGCATTGCATGACTACCGTTGCGCATCAATGGGGAGTGACCCGTTGCATGCGGGACTGCGTAGAACCTGTTGGGGGCGGTGACTGGGCCAATTTTGACAGGCTCAAATAGAACTTTGTAACGCTCGTCGGTTTTGCTAATATCCATCATAGCTTCACCGTCCCATCCACAATCCAACCATCGAGAACCGCCAACGCCGCATCTGCAAAGGTTTGGTCATTAATGTGGCTATTCAACATTGTGAGCTCAGCAGGCGCTTTAATCGCCTTGCCCACTTCATCGACCATCGCTGCCAAGCCGTCTGGATCATGGGCTGGCTCGCCCACGCGGTCCCATTCTTCGACGCCTTGTGTCGGCATTAGAACATGCACCGGAGCTTTTGCATCTGCCAAGCGTACCGCTATATCACGGACCAAGGCTCGGCGTTCATCGGGAGATAGTCCTGATGATTTGATTAAGCGATTGTGCGCATGGAAAGGGCGATCGGCATAGGCCGCAGGAATCGCCTGCCAGCCTGCAAAATCAATCAAGTCTGCGCACCCCGGGGACACAATTTGTGGAATACCGCTTGCACCAGCATTGGTGAGGCGATCTGCGCCGCCATTGATAACAGACCCAACCATCAGATTGCCAAGTTCTGGCAGCGCGAAATCCATCACGGCAGCGAAATAGCCTTGTCGCGCCAACGCCTCGAATGCCATTCCGCCCATGCCAGTTGCGTGAAATACCGCCACTTCAAAGCCACGCTCTTGCAGCGGATCGCGCAGATACTTCATGTACTTGAGGCAGGACGACCCAAGGCTCGTCATACCAATAACTGGCTTGTCCGACTTAGGCGGTTCAACTGCATTTGCCGCGCCAAGCACAGCACCAGCCGCCTGCGATAGCGACGATTTACAGACGGAGTTCAAACCATAGAGCCCGCCAGCCCAAAGGATCATTTGAATATCAGGACTCAGACGATCTGCAGGGATCAGAGGCGAGAAAGAGACAGTGGACACGACGTATTTCGGCACGCCCATTGGCAGCGCCTGCGCGCAATCAAGTGCCAAATCGGTTCCCATAGTGCCGCCAAGGGCAAGCATTCCATCAATTTTTCCGTCAGCATAAAGCCGCGCCGAAAGCGTTGATGCACCGCGCGCCATGATTTGCATCGCAGTATTTTCATCACCGCTATCAATCGCCGCTTGGATCGAAGACCCAGCCGCCTCTGCCACTTGATGCTTGGAGACATTCGTTGGCTTGGATGGATCACCCAGCACGCTCACATCCATTGACAAGACCTTGCCGCCCTGCGCTGCGATGCGATCGCAGATATAGTGCAGTTCTTCATCTTTGGTGTCGTAAGTGCCGATAACGAGAATAGTTTTGGTCATGACTTTTCCTTCCACGGGTTATCCGCGCATTTTTTCACCTTTTGGATCATAAAACGGGGCGAGTTGCGCATGGACCTCGAAGTTATTTCCTGCGATCAAAACGGAAAACCCGCCTTCATCAATCCATGCTTTTGTAACGCCACTGTCTTGATGCAACGTGGCCAGTCCGATCATTTGATCCAATCGGTGGCCCCAGCCGCCAGAGGTCACATAGCCAACCATGTCACCGTTCTTCCAGATGGTTTCATCATGGGACAGATAGGGGCCATCCTGTTCAGTAATTCCAGGCACTGTGATCGCGACCAACCTGTCGGGTACGGCAGTTTTGTAGGTAGCTTTCTGTTCAGCCAACGTCGCTTTACCAAGAAAATCTGGTTTGCTCAGATCGACAGCAAAGCCAAGTCCTGTCTCATAGGGGGTGTCTTCTTCAGCAATGTCATGACCGAAATGACGGAACCCTTTTTCTAAGCGACATGCGTTCATCGCAAACATACCCACATGACGTAAACCATGAGGCGTGCCCTCGCGGATCAGTGCCTCATAGACATGCGCGGTAAATTCGGTCGGGATCATCAACTCATATCCTAGTTCTCCAAAGAAGGAGCGGCGAATGACCCAAGCCCTTGCGTGCTCAACGTCCATTTCTCGCGCCGCGCCAAACGGGAACGCCGCGTTCGAAATATCCTCGGTAGTGAGCGCTTGCAGAATGTCACGCGTTTTGGGTCCATGGATTGTGAGCAAGCTATAAGCGGACGTCATATCAACAACGTCACACTGCCATGATGGGTCTGTATTGGCAGTGACCCAAGCAATATCACGTGCTTGGCTGGGGTGGCCCGTCACGATCATAAACCGCGTCGGTGCAATCCGTGTGACAGTAATATCCGCTTCGATCCCACCTCGCTTGTTTAATAACTGAGTATAGACACTGATACCCACTTCAACATCCATCTGCGCACCGCAAATATGATTGAGGAGCGTGACTGCCTCTGGTCCTGTGACCAGCAGTTTCCCGTACATGGACTGATCTAAAAGCCCCGCCGCAGTCTCTACTGCTTTGACTTCGTCAGCGACGCACGGCGACCATTCTTGATATCCGATAGAAGGCTCCGCAGGCCAATCGCTAGTTATGGTATCGAAGTACATTGGCACTTCCCAACCCATCCGCTCGGCGAATATTGCGCCTGCTTTGACGAATGGTTCATGCAATGGAACGCGCCTGATACCTCGCGCCGTTTCCATTTGCCGTCCGGGCCATTGCACCCCGTAATGCAGGCCAATGGCTTCCGTCACACGTTCAGCATTATAGGCAGCATTGGATTGAAACGGCAGCGCACGCGCTGTCATGATCCCACCCATTCCACGTTTAGGCATACCGTCGGTGATCCATTCAGACATGGTCAAACCGACACCACCAGAATTCAGAATACCGTTTGAATTCATGCCCGCAGCGATAAACAGCCCCGACATTTCCGGCGCAGGACCAATGTAGGGACGACCGTCAGGCGTGAAGCTTTCAGGGCCATTGAAAAACGTCTGGATTCCCATGTTTTCGAGCGCGGGCATACGTTCGAACATCTTTTGCAACTCTGGTTCTGCGTGGTCCATATCAAATGGAAGTTCGTCAAACTCGAAACTATCTGGAATGCCGTCGCTTGCCCAAGCCTTGCCGCGTTTTTCAAAACCACCAATAAGCAGCTTTCCAGCGTCTTCTTTCCAATACGTGCGTTCTTCTGAGATGTTAAGAATAGGCAGGTCTTTGGGCAGGTCTTTGACTGGCTCGGTCACAATGTAAAAGTGCTCAGCGGCATGCAGCGGTACTGTGACGCCATGCGCTTTTGCAAAGCGGCTAGTCCACATTCCACCCGCCAACAGGACCTTGTCTGTCGCAATAGCGCCCTTATCGGTCTTAACGCCTATGACTCGTCCATTCTTGGTCAAAATACGCGTCGCAGCCGTATCCTCAAAAATTCGCGCCCCTTTTTGGCGCGCGCCCTTGGCCATCGCCAAACACACATCGAGTGGGTTTACCTGAGCATTGGACGGAACATAAAATCCGCCCTGAATACCATCGTAATTTACCCAAGGCCAACGTTCTCTCGCCTCCTCGGGTGTCAGCAGTTGACTTGGAATACCCATTCGCAAGGCATGGTCATTGCTGCGCCGAATTTGCTCCATCCGCACATCGGACAGCGCCAAATTAATAGTGCCATTCTGCTTGTAACCCGTAGCTTGACCCGTTTCTTCCTCTAGAGATTGAAACAAGCGTGCTGTGTATTTTGACAGCTCCGTTTGCGCGCTGCTTTCGCGCAACTGGCCAACGATGCCAGCGGCATGCCAAGTGGTGCCAGACGCAATTTTCTTGCGTTCGAGCAAAACTGCAGGAACGCCTTTGTGGGCCAAATGATAAAGCGTTGAGCAGCCGATAATGCCACCGCCAATAATAACAACAGGGGCTTTTTCTGGAAAGCTCATTGCCCACCTCCTTGAGTATTATGAATATCGGTATCTGGGTTGACTGGCGGGTTGCGATACTCTCGGAATAACGTGCGAATGTGCAGTCCAATGACAATCAGAATCAAAGCAAACAGGATCATTGCAATCGGGCGGTCAATCATGTCCATCGGGTTCTTCACGCGCGGCATAGAGGAGCGGAGTTTAACTTCCATGATACCGCCCAGAACCATCCCCAAAATGATCGGCACCAATGGTAGATTGAGCCGCTTTAAGATCACGCCCAACACACCAAAGACCGATGCAATGGCGCAATCTGTGATCGAATTGCGCAAGCTATATACGCCCACAAAGCTGAGGAGCAGGATCATGATGCCGACAAGGCGCGTGGGCACTTGAATAACGCGGATCAAGATGTTGGTAGAGAACAACAAGAAGATCAGGACCATCACGTTCAGGACCAGTAATGCCAGATAGAGGGCCATGACAAAGTCCATTTGGTTCTGGAATAACTGCGGGCCCGGGATCACGTTATGCACATAAAACACCGAGAGCATCATCGCTGTCAGCGCCTCGCCCGGGATACCGAGCGCCAATAGCGGGATCATCGCAGCGGCTGGCACGGCGTTATTCGCGGCCTCTGAAGCGATCAAACCTTCGGGTGATCCTTTGCCGAACAATTCAGGCGTTTTAGATGTTTTCTGCGCATATGTGTAGGACATGAACTGTGCAGTGAACTCGCCTACGCCGGGAACCATGCCCATCATGACACCGAAACCTGATGAGACAGCCGCGACGCGTTTGTAGAGCCAAAGTTCCTTTAGGCCTGAGAACACTGATCCTGAAAGTTTGGTGGCTTTTGGTTGCTCGTCGGGTTGGCTGAGTAACAAGAACGCTTGGCTAAGTGCAAACAATCCCAAGACGACAACGATCAAATCAAACCCGGAAGTGAGCCAACTTTGCTCGAACGTGAAACGACGGGTGTAATTCACCGGCTCTAGGCCAACAGTATGGAGTAAAATGCCAAAGGCTGCGAGCATACCTGCCGCGAATGTTTGTCCTCGGTGGGCCAGTACCACGAGGATAATGCCCAAGAGCGCTGCGAGAAAAATCTCGCGAGAGCCAAACAATGGGGCAACCGCTGCAAGCAAGGGTGACAATGCGATCAAAGCTAAGATCGAGATGATACCGCCCGCAAAAGAAGCGGAATAGGCCAGCGCAACAGCGCGCTTTGCTTCGCCTCTTTGCGTCATTGGATAACCATCATAGGTCGTCAGCGCGTTGACCGCCGTGCCGGGTGTGTTGAGCAAAACCGCAGGCAGCGCACCGCCATACATGGATGAGCCATAGATGCCTAAAAGCATGGTTAAACCGACCAAAGGCGGAAGTGAAAATGTAGCGGGTAACAGAATAGCGATTGCGACGGCTGCGCCAACACCGGGAATAGCACCGATCACAACGCCGCCAATAGATCCGATCAAAAGGGCAACGATAACTTGCCAGTCAAGCAGGAGACCTGCGCCAGAAATAAGTGCGTCCACGTTCTAGCCCTCAAAGATATGTAAGAAAGAAGCTGCGCATTGCAGTTGGGAGATATTCATAGACGGCTGCTTCGGGGATTTTCACCTCCAAGAAGCCTTTGAAAACAATCACGATCACCACACCAAGAGCGGCCAAGGTGCGCAACACCTTAGCTGATCGGTATCCCGCGCGAAGCCCAAGAAGAACAGCGAAACCCATGGTCATTGGCAGGTAGCCAAGCACAGGGACTAAGTAGACATAGGCCATGAACCAGCCGGCATATTCGACAGATCGCACCCATGCCCAGACCTCTGTCCAACGCCCATCTAACCGCGTGGACAAAAACGAAGACAGCAAATGAAACGCCGCAAATCCAGTCATGGTAATAACCGCGACAGTTGGCCAGAATGCAGGTTGCGAAAACGTTTTACCCTTAGGGTTCCAAGGAGCCTGCGAGCCGAGTTGAGACAAAAGAAAAACCGAAAGAACTAAGAACACCCAAGCAAAAACAATGTCGCCAGGACGGCGGTATCGTTTGAAAAGTTCTTGAAGGCCTTTGATGCGAGTCATTGAGCGACACCGAATTAGAGGAATGAAAAACGCGCAGCCTGCAATTGGGCTGCGCGTTCGAAGGCGTTTACTCAAGCGCCGCGTTGATCGCGCCGAGCGTTGCGCTGTCCGCTTCAATCTGAGCGTTGGTGTCTTCAGCTGACTGCCAGTAAACTAATGCGCCGGTTTCTGCCGCCAGTTTCATAGCGCGCTCAGATGCCATCGTTTTCTGCGCTACTGCGATGATCTTTTCGCGTACATCCGCAGGTGTATCTTTGTGAACGAACAAACCGTTCCACAGCGCAATATTAAGATCTGGAGCAATTTCCCCGACCGTTGGCGTATCTGGCGTCAATGAAATGCGGCTTCCACCGATCGAGGCCAGAATTTTAACGTCATCAATGCAAGGCAAGACCAGCTGAAGCGTTGTGTTCATAACATCAACATCGCCCGATGCGATGGAATTACAATCGAGCATGTCAAACGCAGCATCAGACGCATATGTGAAATTCATCTCCTTCGCCAATGCCATTGTGACCTTTGTCGGGATCAGTGGTCCACCGAAGTGGCCAAGCACAACGTCATTAGACTTTGCATGTTCCGCCAGCCCTTGCATGTCGTCATAAGGCGCGTCGCTGCTTGCCACGATGACGAACGGATAGGTCAAGAATGCTCCGAGTGGCTCAAACGGGTTTGGTGCCAGTTCTGGAATTCCAATGTTTGGGCCAACCACTGGAATAGCAACGATGAACGATCCAATTGTGTAGCCATCTGCTGGTGCGTTCGCGACTTCGATTGCACCGGGGAAAGGCCCACCACCGCCGCCAGGTTTGTTTACGACAGCTGCAGCAACGCCGTACTTTGCCTGGAAATCCTCAGCGATCATCCGCGTCAATACGTCCTCAAGGTCACCAGGGGGCCAAGGAACGACAAAGGAAACGGGTTTTTCTGGATATTCAGCAACGCTAGCAGTTGGCAAGGCCAGCGCCGCTGCAGCGACCCCTGCTGCCAAGATTGTGGATGTCAAAAGCTTCATTCGATTTCTCCCTGTTAGGATTATGTGCCGAGCTCTCTTGCAGGATCGGTTCACTATTGTTACCATTTGGTTCAATTAATATGCATCGCATGATTATGTCTGTCAACGCTCAGATCGTTTGCCGGTCGAGACGATTTTGGAGGGTTTAGAAAATGGCACGACAAATGATGGGAACCGTCGACAAAGCGTTATCTCTTCTGAGGTTTTTTTCACCACAAATTCCTGAGCTTGGCTTGTCTGAGTTGGCGCGTCAGTCTGGTTTTGACAAGGCAACTACGCTTCGGTGTTTAACTGCGCTGGAACGCAATGGGTTTGTTGAGCAGGACGTCAACACCCGCCAATATCGAATAGGCCTGTCCCCATTCCACCTCGCGCAGATTCGCGAACAGAGCTTTCCGATTGAATCTATAATCATCGCCCACCTCGATGCTTTGGCGGAATCGATAGGTGAAACAGCGCATGGAACAGTGATGGCGGGAAAGGATCCGGTTACTGTCGCGATTAGCTACCCCAATCGTGCTTTATTCGTACATGTACACCCCTCTAGCTCGCTGCCTTGGCACGCTACAGCGTCAGGTATCGCCATCGCGGCATTTCAACCAGATGATGCGCAAAATGAGATTTTAGATCGTTTAACCTTTGAGCCCTTCACTGAAAGTACGCTGACAAGCCGAGAACAAATCAAAGAGGCATGGAAAATGTGCCGCAACGTCGGTTTAGCACGTGCACATTTAACCTTTGAAAAGGACGTCATAGGGACTGCAACGCCTGTTTTTGGACAATCCGGAACTGCGATAGGATCTATTGCGATCGCTTCAGTTTCACTGCGCATGACCAATGAGCTTGAGAAAGAGATCGAAGCGAAATTGAAGCTGGCAGCGTTTGCGATCACAAAAGAAATAGGTGGAATAGCTCCACGTCTCAATAGTCACTAGATCGACAAGAGCTTTCAACGTTGCCTAAGCGATAATATTGCTCCGTTTCAATTCGGGTTCGGATCAAGGGTTTGTTTACTGATGCCTGCTTCAGGCGTCAGCCGTAATATCGATGCGTTCGCAGCAAAGGTCTCCTTTTCGCTAATGCTACCTTTCGCTGTATCAGTTTCGTAACAAACGCAGCCGTTGGTTTAGAAGTGGGCAATGTCGGCTTGGTCCGCACAGCGGACCTCTATCCAAACCGCAGCGTACGTCTGCTCTCCGCCAAACGTGTTGTTCGCTATCACTCACTAGTGTCATGCTGATCCGCAAACTCATCCCGCGATAACTCATACCGCTTGCCCGTGAGCATATCCTTTTTGAGGCGCGGCGTGAGATGGCTGTAATGGCGCTCAATCATGCCAATTGATGTGCCCATTTGTATGGCTAGTGCGTGTATATCCATACCGTCGTTTAGTAGGGCAAAGGTCGCGTAAGTGTGACGCAAACTGTACAGCGTCCTGTTCTGCCCCGTACGTGGACATGTAATCAGCCCAGTGTCTGTGACGAACTTGCGGAACGTCTGATGGATGTTCTTGGATACGGTTCCATCGGGTAATCTGAACACTGGCAAATCAATGCGCTGCTTGAGTAGATCCTCAAACGGGATGTGCCTTATGTCTTTGCTGCTTGCGTGGATGCGCTGGAGGTAATTGATAGTTCCCGATCGACAGATGATATCACGTCGCCCAGTTTTACCTGACACGCTCATCTCCAAGTATTGCAGGTCTTTTTCTTCAAACAGGGTCACATGCTTCCACATGAGGTTCAGCGCCTCTGTGCCATGCCTCATGCCCGTATTGGCCATGATCAACACGTAGTCACGCATAAGGTGGCGCATATCTGTGGGCTTGCCTGCTTTACCCTGTTTGATCCAGCTTGGCAGCTTGCGGATCATAGTGGCGTATTCTTCGCGGGTAAAGTCAGGGCGGCGTTCACTCTTCTCACCACGGTTTACCAGCAACGGCACATTCTTATGCGCCAAAAATCCTCGCGCCACAGCTTCTTCAAACACACGGTTCATGGCTGAGTTATGTGTGTTGAGCGTGCTTGCCTTGGGCTCACGTCCCATCTTTGCACGCCGCCACTCGTAGAACTGCTGCACTTTCTCATAGTCGATTGAGGTCACATACTGTGCGCCAAAGAATGGTATGAGGTACCGCTCTATACACACGATGTAATCAGAAAACACCTTACGCCCTAAGCCAGCGTCCAGCTGCTTGCGCATATCTACGATGGCCAACTTTGCAACGTCAGAGAACTTCTTGGTCACAACGGGCAAATCGTTTTTGTGTCGGAACTTGTATTCCAAGAACGTGTCGCGGGCGTACTCCTTGGCCTCAGCCAAATCGCGTTTGCCTGTGCTGATACGGATGGTGTGTCCATCAATCACAAATGCTGTCTGCCAGCGCTTGCTGCGCTCACGGCGATACACACGCACTTCGCCGTCCAGTATC
>JAOKHV010000043.1 GCA_028248455.1 Ascidiaceihabitans sp.
AACACGGCAAAAAGTGTGTTTAAGGTGTGTTTTTGATTTTCGAGGTTTTTTGGAATTTAGCACTAGGTTAAATCATTGTTATTGTTGACTTAATGGTGCCCGAGGGCGGAATCGAACCACCGACACGAGGATTTTAAATACAGTTGGTGTAAATTAAATGTTCGATAACAGTATCTTATAAGGCAATATTTTATGTGTGCTTAATAGTGTGTTTTTACTGTCATTTAGAGGTAGAGCGGAAATGCTGTGTTAAACATGGCATATAAGCTAGCGAAGTTCCAAAAATATCTCATACTCCTCTAGCACGGTAATCGACACAAATTTGCCTCGCCCGTTTCAAGCCTGTTTAATCTGAAACTGCCTGCTAGGAAGTTTTGTTATTCTTTCGCCAGAACAACATCAAACTTTACAGACAAGAAAGACTCAGTGACTTTACCGGAAAGCGCCATACCTTCAGGGAAGTCTGCAGCCTGTTTTGTATGATACGTCATCACAAGATCATTGCGCACACCAAAGACCGTGTCTTGATCAAGGTACGGATCATCGTCAGGAAAAATCTCTGTCACAAGTGTGCGATAGCCCGGCGCTTTGACGATATAGTGCAAATGCGACGGACGCCACGGATGGCGACCACAAGCGTCAAGAATTGCCCCGACAGGCCCATCCGTCGGCACGGTATATTCGACTGGCTTCACAGTCGTGAATGCATAACGACCATCATCACCGACATTCATCAAGCCGTGGAACGAAAATGTATCCTGCTCTTCATCTTGGCTTGCATAAAGGCCGTTGGGTGCTGTCTGCCAAATATCGATTTCAGCACCTGCAATCGGATTTCCGTCCGTATCTTTGATAACGCCTTCAGCCAATAAAACTGGCCCGCCGAAATTGCGTTTCATGTCACCACCAACGTCTAAAGCAGGCGCACCGGATACGTGGAACGGTCCAAGCACGGACGATGATGTGGCATCATCGCGCGAATGGAGCATGTCCACAAGCGACGACAGCCCCAAAACATCCGATGCCAGGACGAACTCATGGCGGTCTTCAGATTCTATAGCGGCGCAACCTTCTAGAAACTCGATCCCTTGACGCCATTCATCATGGGTCAGGTTGGTCTCGCGGGCAAAGTCGTGCAAATGTTGCACCAGCGCTGCCATTATTTCTCGCGTACGCGGCGGCATATCATCCACCAAGTAACCTTTGAAAACATCGGTAATATTGTCTTTGGTAACGTTACGCATGGCTAGTTTCCTTAGAGAAGAGCAAGACTTAAGAACGGAAATTGGATCAAGATAAATAGAACGATCAACATTACGAACGCGAAGGGGAGTGCGCCCATAAAAACATCCTTGAGCGATATATTGTCATCATTCAGCGTCGATTTGATGACGAAACACGATATCCCTAGGGGTGGGGTTAGCAGGCCAATTTCAGCGCCGACAACCGTGATAATACCGAACCAGACGAGAGACATGTCCATCGCTTCGACCAGTGGTAGGAACAAGGGAACGACGATCAGAACGATTGAAGCAGTATCAAGCAAGGTGCCCAGGAACAGCATCAAAAGCACGAAGAGTAACATGATCGCCCAAAAGGAGGCCGAGTTTCCTGCAAGCATTTGCTCTAGCTGGTTGGGCAACCCCGCAAGGCCCAGCATCCGCGAGTAGATCGAAGCAGCTGTGATCAGGAACAAGATGGCTGCTGTAATGTGGCCTGTCTCAAGCAGGGCGTCCCAAAAGCCCTTGATACTCATAGAGCGGCGCAAAATTGCAATAATCAGCGCGACCAGCGATCCTGTGGCACCTGCTTCGACAGCTGTCATCCACCCAGAATAAATGCCACCAAGAACGACGGTGATCAGCCCAAGTGTTGGCAAGGTTTTTGAGGCAATTTCACGACCCGTCATCCATTCAGTATCATCTATGACACGGCCACCGACAAAATCGGGGGTAAAGCGGCCCATGAACCAAATCGCGCCAACATAGGCAATTGCAAGCATAATGCCTGGAATAACGCCTGCGAGGAACATATCACCCACGGATTGTTCGGCTACGAAACTGTAGATGATCAACATCGCGGAGGGCGGGATGATCATGCCCAAAACTGATGAACCTGCAACGACGCCAACCGCAAAGCGAGGATTGTAATCCTGAGCAATCATTTGCGGTACGGACACTTTTGTGAAAACGGAGGCGGAGGCAATTGACGATCCTGTTACGGCAGCAAACACGGCATTCGCACCGACTGTGGCCATGCCGATGCCGCCTTTGACCTTGCGAAACCGCATGGTCATGACTTCGTATATATCTCTTCCAAGTCCTGCTTTTGAAACTATCAAACCCATGAACGTAAACAGAGGGATCGTTGCAAAGCTGTAAACCATGGCGCTGTCGCCAACCGCGATTTTGAGGAGGTTCAAAGACAGCGTGAAGTTATCGCGCATGAGCCAGATCGAGAGAACGGATACCACGCCTAGAGCGATGGGAATGTAAACACCTGAATAGATAAGGAAAATGATGGCACCGACAGAGGCAAGGCCAATTTCAATAGGGCTCATGTGTTTGATCCGCCTGTTTTCTTATCAACATGTGGTGCCTTTTCATGTTCAGGCACACGTACCAATTCTGGGCGATCTTGTGCAGTAATAACCTTGAGCGCGAAGATGATACTGGCCAACCCACTACCGCAAGCGATAACCAATTTGATCGGCCACCACGGTGCCGTGAACACACCGGGCACACCAAAGAAATCTTGTGTATTCCACATTTTTATAAATTCTGGGAACATAATGTACGCAATCAATGCCATGAAAATCGCTGATATCGCATTGATAATGCGGCGTAAATTTGCAGTTAATCTGGGACGTCGCGCATGAAGAACATTCAAGAAGCCATCTGAACGGGTCAAACGATCTACGCGCACCACATCAGCAAGCTGAAGAAACACAATGAAAACTACCGAGAGCTGAACCAGCTCGTAAGTTCCTTTCAGCGGTGCGCTGAATACCCCCCGCGCGATGACATCGACGTTTAGGATTACCACCAACGCGAGAACTGTTAACGTTCCAGCCGCGTTGGCAGTTATTGCGCAAATGTTAGCGACCCTTACAAGGCCGGCCAGTACCGATTTTAGCATGATCTTGGCCCCTTTGGGTCGCTACGCAGTTTAAGGCTTGGTCCAGTCACGAACACCGACAAAGCCAGCAGCTTCGAGCTTCCCAAGATAGGCCCCAAGCATTTCTGTACCTTGCTCACCTTTACCGTTCAGGTTCTCGGCCCACTCTGCCGCGATGTTTGGCATTGCGTTGGCCCAAGCCGCGCGGTCTTCTGCGGACACATCTACGATCGTGCCACCTGTTTCGGTGTATTTCGCCTCAGCAGCAGCTGCACGATCCATAGCAATGCCCGCGAGGTGATCGCGGTACTCAATCGCGACAGCCTGAAGTGCTATTTTAACTTCTTCAGGTAGACCGTCCCAATAGTCTTTGTTCACTGTAACCGTCTTAGAGTTTACAGCGCCAAGATCAGCGCGCAGCATGTAAGGTGCAACTTCGGAAATTTTGAATGTTGCTGCTGCTTCTGGCCAAAGCATACCTGCATCAACCAGACCTGTCTGAAGCATGTTGTAGAAGTCAGTCAAGCCACCGCGCACACCAGCAGAACCTTCGATACCTTCAAGATAGCGCAAGTTCATGCCTGCACCAGCAACTTTTTTTCCTTCTAAGCCCGCAATTCCGCTCACTTCAGAGGTTGAGAAAACTTGATAGCTGTTCAGAACAACGCCTGTCGCAAGATAAACTTGGTTTTGCGCTGCAAATTCTTTCTGCATGGCAGGGAATTCACGTGCGATTTCATCTACTGCCTTCGCAACCGCGCGTGCATCGGATGCAACAAACGGCGTGACTGCGGCAAGGCCTTGGCTTGGAAGCTTAGATGAATGGAAGATCGTCGTTACGATTCCGATGTCTCCAAGACCTAGCTGAACGCCCTCAAGAACGCCCTTAGGCTTTACGATGGAACCACCGTAATTTTCTTGCCAGCTCATCTCATAGTTGCCAGTCTCCGCAAGGCGCTTGTCCACTGCTGGAATAAAAAAGTTGGTGAATTCTTTCACCCAAAGTGCGCGGGCAGGATAGCCGTCGATCACCACCGCTGAGATTTTTTCCTGCCCAACAGCAGGCATCGCCGTCAGTGTCGCAAGTACAGCGCCTAGTAGGCTGCGTCGTGTCCAATTCATCATGTCTTTTTCCTCCCAGAAAAGCGGGCACATTGGCCCATTTGGTTTACGTTAGGTTTTGACCCAATTTACGGTTAGGTCTGTACCTGCCGCTTCGAATAATTTGGCAATTGCGCAATATTTCGCAGTCTCTACGCCGACCAAATCCAAATCGTCCTGACTTGCCGTTGTTGTGCAGTTCACCGTCAATGTGACTGCCGGAAATGGCACATCGATTTCCTCCTGCATCAGCACCCCGCGTCGATCAAATTTGCAATCCGCATCGATATTGATCTCTCCCAAATCAATTCCAAGACGATGCGCATTTTTGTTCCCGATCACATTGGTGCAGGCGATCAATGCTGTCATCGCTGCCTCTGTCGGCGTCGGGCCCAAGTTCGTTCCGCCGCGCTCAACAGGCTCGTCAATGACCACATGCAAATCACGTACGGGAATTTCTGTCCGGGCGTGCGTCGGGCAACTTGCTTTGGCACGGTAGGTCACAACGGGTTTCATTTTTACAGCCATTTGATACCTCCTCAGGCGATGTTGCAGGCTTGCTCGAAGGCAAGGCGTGGTAGCTTTTGGAACAATGCAGATTCATCCCCATAGCCAATGTTAAGCAAGAAATTTGACTTTAGCATTGTACCGGCAAAGAATTCTTCATCAACAATCGCGTTGGAAAACCCCGACATAGCGCCGACATCTAAGCCAAGTGCGCGCGCGGCAAGCATCATGTAAGTGCCCTGCATTGTACCGTTGCGGTACGCAGTATCAGCGCAATATTCAGGCTTACCATCAAACATATGACGGCGATCTTCATGAGGAAATAAAACGTTAAGTTGCTTCCAAAAATCCATATCATGCGCGACAATAACAGTGATTGGCGCGCCCATCATTTTACCAACATTTGCAGGCTTGAGAGATTTTGCGAGGCGATCTTTGCCTTCCGCAGTTTTCACGAAAACAAACCGCGCAGGCAGCGTGTTCATGCTGGTCGGACCATTGCAGGTGATGTCGTAAAGCTCTTCCAAAACTCCGTCCGCGATAGGCTTGTCGGTCCACGCGTAATGCGAACGCGCATCGCGCAAGATGAGATCAATCGCATCATCTGAAAGTCGTGAAATACGACTGCGCAATGCACGATGATCATCCTGTGCCCTCGCGCGAGCGTCTTCTAGTTCTTGGCCAACCAACCCGCCCATGGTTACGCCATGTCCTTTTCATCGACAATCGGATTCGAACAAATGCCGATGCCTTCAATTTCGATATCAACGACTTCACCTGGAACCAACCAACGCGGGTTTGGTTTCTTGGCATGGCCAACACCTGGCGGGGTACCCATCGCAATCAAGTCACCCGGCTCTAAAGTCGTGTACTCAGAAATCGTTGCAATTGTTTGTGCGACGGACCAAATCATGTTGCCTGTGTCAGACGATTGCAAGATTTCATCACCAACACGGCTTTCGATTTTCAGGCCTGCTGCGCCAGCTGGCACTTCATCAGGTGTCACAACAAAGGGACCAATTGCGCCTGTGTTGTCGAAGTTCTTACCCGGTGTCCATTGATGAGTCTTGCGCTGATAATCGCGTACTGAACCATCGTTGAACACAGTATAGCCAAAAACATGGCCTAGCGCGTCGGCTTCGGAAATATGACGCCCGCCTTTGCCAACTATGAACATCAATTCGGCTTCATAATCCAGTTTATCCGAACAGTTTGGGCGCACAAGCGAAGCACCAGCAGCCATGATAGAATTCTTACCGCGCATGAACAAAGCAGGGTAATCGGGGATATCGTATCCGCCCTCTTTGATGTGATCAGTGTAGTTCAAGCCAAGGCAAATGATCGTTCCGGGATTGGAGACGGGAAGCGCTGGCGTAATGGATGAAACAGGGACGCCCGCAGCTCCGCTCAACTTATTTGCTACAGATTCGGCAAGTGCAGGATCGGAGATCAACGCCATCAAATCTCGTCCAACAGCACTATCCAATACCGTTAGATTAATGGCCTGATTGCCCTTAACAGCAAAGACTGCTGTGCCGTTATCTGTTTCGCCTACGAGATATTTCATCACTAGTATCCTTGTCAATTTTGTAAATTTCTGCCTACAATAAGTTCAGATGTCAATAAATATCGATTTTTTATCTGGAGGTGACAATATGGTAGCTTGGGCAGACTACAAAAGCGAAGCAAAGTCGCGGGGGGCTTTGGCTTTAGAACTTTATGCGGCAATCTCGACACCTGTCAAAGAGCCACAAGACGTCAAAGCAGCCCTATCTGATCACCTCGCGTATCAAGCCAATCTGGAGCGTTCGGGGGCTTTGGCTTTCGCAGGCCCCATGTCGGATGAAACAGGCGTTCACATGCAAGGTATGGGGTTGATCATCTATCGTGCCGACAGTTTAGAAGCCGCGCGCTCACTGGCTGAAAATGATCCGATGCATCAGTCCGGTGCACGGTCTTTTAATCTGCGCCGCTGGATGATAAACGAAGGATCGCTAACCGTTTCAGTAGGGCTCTCCACAAAGCAAACAGAGCTGAGTTAAGCAAGGGGCACGTAAAATTAACATGATAGACTCCACAAGCGGCAAAGAAACCTCTGCCACCCACGCGGCCTATCTGTCTTTGCGTGAGATGATCCTCACCGGTGTGCTTCCCGCAGGTGAAAAATTAAAAATCGAGCAGTTGCGCAAGCTGCTCGAAACGGGCGCGTCTCCTGTGCGCGAGGCGCTCAGCCTTTTAACATCTGACATGTTGGTGGAGCGCATCGATCAACGTGGTTTCCGCGCAGCGCCTGCCAGCCGAGCCAATTTTGAGGAAATCCTAAATCTTCGTTGCGCACTTGAAGATATGGCCTTTCGCCAATCGATCGCGCAAGCAGATAGCGATTGGGAAGAGCGCCTTGTTTTGTCGCATCACCGCATGATACGCGCAGCCAA
Source organism: Ascidiaceihabitans sp. (assembly GCA_028248455.1). Lineage (GTDB taxonomy): Bacteria > Pseudomonadota > Alphaproteobacteria > Rhodobacterales > Rhodobacteraceae > Ascidiaceihabitans. The sequence goes on from JAOKHV010000043.1 coordinate 7,161, forward strand.
TAAACCGAACTTCGAAATCGCACACAAAGTTTTTCACATGACGCTGCTGAGCAATGCGGCCTCGCCGATGTTAGAACGGTATTGCAGTCAGCTTTATGATCTTAATATTCGGTACAGATATCTGGCAGCAGCGGCTGCGAACTATCAGCGCCGCGATATTTCAGCAGAGCACATAGACATCTTAAACGCGGCAATCGGGCGCAATGCTGATGTCGCATCAAAAGCTTTGCTCACCCATTATCGCCTCACAGGGGCTTATCTGTCGAAGCAGTTGGGCGATCTTTGATTTTGCCGATATAAATTAACTATTTGCCCTAAAATCGATATTATGCCAATCCTACTGCAAAAGTGGAGACACCCTCATGCAGCGCAATCGATTCCTCGGTGACATCTTATCAACGCTTTTTGACCGAAGCAGCACAATTAGCAACATCGATGACAGACGCGATATATTCGAATTATGCCGTGCTCTGCTCTCTGAGGAAGGTGAGGTTTCAGGCCAAAAGCTCGCCGCGACAGTGCTCAGCCGGTATCGCGCCCTTGCACCCGAAGAAAAGCCTGCGTTTTTTATATTTCTCAACGACGAGCTTGATATTGACGCGAAAGCTCTTGTGAAGCTTTCAGTGCAATATTCTGTTGATCCCACACCCGCGACATTCAAAGCCCTTTCAGCCTCCGCAGAACCCAAGCGTCAAGAACTGCTGCGCCGCTTAAACCAACCCATGGGAGCGACCACAGACATCGTTGCAATGCGTGTTGATTTGTTACGCATCGTCAAGGAGCACCCTGATCTGGCGCGAACAGATAGTGACTTTGTTCACCTGTTTCGCAGTTGGTTCAATCGTGGTTTTCTTGTGCTCAAAGCGATCAACTGGGATACGCCTGCGCGTATTCTGGACAAAATCGTCGCTTATGAAGCCGTTCATCAAATCAATGATTTGGATGATCTGCGCCGCCGCCTTTATCCACCCGATAGGCGCTGCTTTGCATTCTTCCATCCTGCCATGCCAGATGAACCATTGATATTTGTCGAGGTCGCGTTGACCCAAACCATACCTGGGTCTGTCACCAAGTTATTGTCCGAAGGACGCACGCCGCTTGAAGCTGAAGACGCGAAGATCGCAGTCTTCTATTCAATCTCCAACTGTCAAAAAGGCCTAACCCAAATCAGCGTTGGCAACCTCCTGATCAAACAAGTGGTCGCGGAGTTATCGCTCGCCTTTCCCCAGCTTGAGAATTTCGTGACCTTGTCACCAATTCCGGGCCTGAACAAATGGCTCGCGACTCAGACTAAGGATATCGAACATGGACACATCGCATCTGCGATTCTTGACCAAAGCGCCGCGCCGCAAGACATCCGCGCGATGGCCGCACGCTATTTACTGCTTGCGAAGCGCGATAACGGGATGCCGGTCGATCCGGTCACGCGCTTTCATTTAGGCAATGGGGCAGAGGTTTATGACATCCATGCCAACGCTGACACATCTGCGAACGGCCTGGCACAATCCAGTGGCGCAATGGTCAATTACCTTTATGATCTATCTCTAACAGAACGTAACCATGCAGGTTTTGCGCTGAATTCCATTGTCGCAGCAGCCAAACCCGCACGCGTTCTTTCAACGGCCACACTCTCCCTCAAGCCGAAGGAGATCACATCATGAGCAACGTTCTCTATGACGCTCTCATCGCACGTCACGCCACCAATAACGCAGTCTTTTTGGTGCTTGATGACGGAACTGAAGTTAGCTTTGCAGCGTTTGCTGCGCGCATGGCGCAACTGGCGCATGTCTTGGTGCAAGTCGGTGTCACACCGGGGGACCGTGTTGTAGTGCAGGCTCCAAAGCTGCTTGATACAATCGCGCTTTATGGCGCGGCATTACAGGCTGGCGCTGTCTACCTACCGCTCAACACTGCTTACACGAAAAGCGAGATGAAATATTTCATTGAGGATGCCACCCCTGCCCTTGTGGTGTGTGATGCACGAAACAAAGCTGACTTGGCCGATATCTGCGCTGGTAATGCAGAAATTTTGACGCTTGCTGCAGACGGCACTGGATCGTTGTCGACACAAGCGAATGACAAGCCATGCCTATTTAAAACTGTACCACGCGGTCCAGATGATTTAGCGGCTTTACTATATACTTCTGGCACAACGGGTCGTTCCAAGGGCGCGATGCTATCGCATAAAAACCTGCTCTCTAATGCCCAATCGTTAAGCGCCATTTGGCAGATTACCGACACGGATCGGCTGATCCATGCCTTACCGATTTTTCATACACATGGTTTGTTTGTCGCGATGAACACCTCACTTCTCTCTGGGACGCAAGTGCGTTTTATGGCAGCATTTGATGTGGAAGCTATAGTTGCAGAAATTCCTGCTTCTACGATGCTCATGGGGGTTCCAACATTTTATACCCGCCTCCTTGACGATACGCGCCTGACCAAAGATCTGGTTGCAAGTATGCGATTGTTTGTATCTGGTTCAGCGCCCCTTTTGGCAGAAACCCACACTGCTTTTGAAGCTCGCACGAGACACCGTATTCTTGAACGCTACGGGATGACGGAAACCAATATGATCACGTCCAACCCGTTTGAAGGCGAACGTCTTGCAGGCACTGTTGGCTATGCGTTGCCTGGAACTGAAGTCGAGATCACAGACAATGGCAAACCCGTTGTGGCAGGTGAAATTGGCATGATCGAAGTGCGCGGCGACAATGTGTTTCAGGGCTATTGGAACATGCCAGAGAAAACCGCTGAAGAACTGCGCGAGACAGGTTTTTTCATTACAGGCGACTTGGGCATCAAATCAAAAGATGGCCGTGTTTCTATCGTTGGCCGTGAAAAAGATTTGATCATTTCGGGCGGTTATAACATTTACCCCAAGGAAATCGAGGACGTCATAAACGATGTTAAAGGCGTGCTGGAAAGCGCTGTGTTCGGTGTCCCCCACGCAGACTATGGCGAAAGTGTTCTAGCCGCGATCGTCTTGGACAATACAAACCTAAGCGCCATCGATATCGCGACATCTGTTGAACCACATCTGGCACGGTTCAAACACCCACGCCGCTATATCATCACCGACGCTTTGCCACGCAATACAATGGGTAAGGTTCAAAAGAACGTGCTACGCGCGAATGCCAGCACAGGATTTGTGTCATCAATATAATATTAACGCTGTTACATCGGAAAGTGGCTTTGTTGCACAAATCGGGCTGTGTAGGATTCACTGTGTGAAACCCGCGTGATAGCTCGGGGACATGAGCAGTTGGACACCGACGAAGTACAAGACCCGGAACTGGGCAGAGTATAACCTTTCACTGAAGAAGCGGGGATCGCTTTCGATCTGGCTTGATCCAGAGATGGCGTGGGAGGCCGCACCTTCAGGGCGGCGGGGACGCCAACAAGCCTACAGCGATGCGGCGATACAAGCCTGCCTGACCCTCAAAGTGTTGTTTGGGTGCTGTCAGACTAATGATTGCAAACATCAGATTGATGGGGCAATCAAAATCTATATGCTCAGTAGTTGACGCCACTCAGCGAGAGCAGCAGCACGGTTTAGCTTAGAATTAGCACGTGAATAGAGATGGCTTT
>JAOKHV010000044.1 GCA_028248455.1 Ascidiaceihabitans sp.
GGGCATATTGGACCCAGCGTTCAAAGCCCATGCCGTCTTCGAACACCCATGGCAACATGCCAGTGCGATCGTCATCAAGGTGACGCCACACGCGGCCACGCCACGATTTATGCCCGTTCAGTTTCCCCTCAAAGAAGGGAGAGTTCGCAAACAATGCCGTCGCAACAGGCTGCAAGGCCAAAGCCACGCGCAGTTTTTGCACCATGTCGACCTCGGACCCGAAATCTAGGTTTACTTGAACCGTACAGGTGCGGCGCATCATGGTTATGCCAGCGGTGCCTACCTTGTCCATATAGGCATCCATAAGCTTGTAGCGACCCTTGGGCATCAGGGGCATTTCCGCGTGCTGCCAAATTGGAGCAGTGCCCAAACCGATGAAACCAACGCCGATTTCGTCTGAAATTTCTTTGACTTCGCGCAGGTGAACATTTACCTCATCACATGTTTCATGGATCGTCTCAACAGGTGCACCGGATAACTCAAGTGCCCCACCTGGTTCCAAAGAAACATTCGCGCCGTCTTTTTCTAGGCCGATCAGGTGACCGCCTTCACGCACTTCGGCCCAACCGTGACGATCGCGCAACCCTTCCAGAACGGAGACGATGGATCGTTCACCCTCAAATGGCAGTGGCTTTAGCGTGTCTTTGCAATAGCCAAACTTCTCATGCTCGGTCCCGATACGCCAATCCGCTTTTGGCTTGCATCCCTCAGCCAAATATTCGGCCAATTGGTTGTGATGTTCGATAGGTCCGCCGCCGGTTTGTGGAATGGACATGACATAGCTCCAAGATTGGCTGAGTTCAGGAATTTAGGGATGATGCGAATTGAAAGCGGAGTCAATGTAACCTGAGGTGTGCGGGGCGCATTGTGCGCTTTTCCCAGATCACAACCGGTTGATCATCTGATCCATTCAACTCACTTAACATACGTTCGGTTTTAAGGTCAGGCAATGTTGCGAAGGCATCAAACAAGGCCTCTGATCCAGCAGCATTGACTGGGATCAACAAGCTATCAGCATGGGGTGTATCCAGACGCCAATGCGCTGGTTTAAGGCTACGCACAAGTGTGAGACGCTCAAGATCAGCCAATGCCACCGCACCACCCGTCATCGGGCCAAAGTAAGCGATCTGACCCTCATCAATCTGGACAGCCCCTGCACCACCCGCGTCAGTGCGAAAACGGCCCCGTTGAATACCGACCCAGATCAGGATCAGCGCGATTATCGTAACCGGAAAGCCCAGCAAATATAGCAAACCGCGTGAGCCAAAAATCCAGAACAGGCCCAAGGCCAGAATCGCGCCACCATAAAGCACCTCTCGCCAGCGGTTCATTTCGGCAGCAGCTTCTGGACGGATAAAGCTCATTTCCAATCCCCCAACGCTGTTTGCCACAGGGTCAGCGCGGCGACGGCTGCGGTGTCTGCACGCAGAATACGTGGTCCCAATTGGGCAACGTGGGCGTACTCCAACCCTCGTAACCGTTTGCGTTCATTAGGCGAGAATCCACCTTCTGGCCCGATCAGAATGGCCCACGGCCCTGCACCACCTTCAAACGGTGTTGCGGGATCAGTGGCGGTTGCTTCGTCACAGAACATAATTTGGCGTGACGTGTCCCAATCGTTCAAGATGCGATCCAAACGTTTCATCTCATCAACTTTCGGAACGTAGGTGCCGCCACACTGCTCTGCAGCTTCGACAGCGTGAGCTTGCAAGCGTTCCTGCGAGATACGGCCCGAGTTGGTGTATTCCGTCTGCACAGGCACAATACGTGACGCGCCCATTTCGGCGGCTTTCTCAACGATGAAGTCTGTACGGGTCTTTTTAATTGGTGCGAAAATCAGCCATAAATCGGGCGGCATCTGCAATGGACGCGATTGAGATGCGATCAACAATGTGCCGCTGCGTTTTCCTGCTTCGACGACATCAGCAATAAATTCACCATTCACCCCGTCAAACAACAGAACTTGCGCACCTAGTGAAAGCCGCATCACGCCAAATAGGTAATGTGCCTGCTCCTTTGTCAAAGGAACTGATTGCCCTGCACTGAGGGCTGCGTCTATGTAAAGGCGGATCTTAGCTGTCATGAGTTGATACATATGCAAGAGAATACGCCAGCACCAGATGGTCACGTCGCAGATGCAGTAAAAAACAATTGGGTCGATACATGGGCCCCCCCGTGGACCCGCCCTTATCTGCGCCTTTCGCGGGCTGATCGTCCGATCGGAACGTGGCTGCTTTTAATCCCATGTTGGTGGGGTTTGATGCTAGCAATGTTAAGCGATCAACAAATAGGTTGGTACGATCTGTGGATCGCTGTCGGCTGCGCTGCAGGTGCATGGCTGATGCGTGGTGCCGGGTGCACGTGGAACGATTTCACGGACCGAGACATTGATGTCCAAGTAGAACGAACGCGATCCAGACCAATCCCATCCGGACAGGTAAGCGGAAAAGCAGCATTGGTATGGATGGGACTTCAGGCCCTTATTTCCTTTGGTATTTTGCTAACTTTCAACGCCGCAGCGATCAAATTGGGCGTCTTGGCCCTAGTCCCTGTAGCTGTCTATCCCTTTGCAAAACGGTTCACTTGGTGGCCCCAAGTCTTCCTTGGGCTTGCGTTCAATTGGGGCGCGTTGCTGGCATGGACTGCGCACACCGGTCGCTTGGAGGCACCCGCAGTTGTCCTATACCTAGCCGGCATCGCATGGACGTTGTTTTACGATACGATTTACGCCCATCAAGACATCGAAGACGACGCACTAATCGGGGTCAAATCAACTGCCCGACTGTTTGCAGAAAAAACACCTGATTGGCTGCGCTGTTTTCTGGCACTGACTGTTGGATTAATGGGGATTGCTGTCATTTTTAGCGCTTTGCCCAACGCATCTGCCTTAGCAATGGTCTTTATCTTGGCCGGGCCGTGGGCCATGGGGTGGCATATGGCGTGGCAATTGCGTGGTTTAGACATCACCGATCCCGCAAAATGCATGCAATTATTTCGTGTTAACCGTGACACCGGCATGATTCCGCTGTTCTTTTTTGCGATTGCACTGTTCGTTTGATTGAAACACGAAGCCTCTGCGCGTATCAGAGCAATACGCCACGTCTGGCCCCACAACTGAGATGAATACGCCCATGCGTCTGTCCGCGATTGCCATTGTAGCTATTACCTTTATTTCAGCCGCGGCTGTTTCACTTGTAGCAGCCAGTTTTTCCGTAAAACTGATCGAGGAAACCTCAGAGATTGGGGTACGCCAAGCGCTGGACACAGCAGAAATGCCGTGGGCAGAAGTTGAAGCCGATGGCTTGCAGGTAACCCTGGAGGGTATTGCACCCACTGAGGCAACACGCTTTGCAGCGCTTAGTACAGCTGGCACAATCGTGGATGCCGCCCGCGTGATAGACAACATGGAGGTTGTTGCATCAGCCGCCCTTGCTCCACCACGGTTTTCAGCAGAAATTTTACGCAACGACTCTGGTATTTCAGTTATCGGCCTAATCCCGACACAGACGGACCGCGAAGATATTCTAGACCGCTTTGCCGCCATGAGTGGTAATGGTAAGGTCACCGACCTGATCGAAAGCGCTGATTACCCAACTCCAGAAGGTTGGAATGACGCACTTGGTTTTGCTTTGACCGCAATGGAGCAACTGCCACGATCAAAAGTTTCAATTTCTGCTGGCCGCGTATCGATTACCGCCATTACGGACAGTGCTGAAGACAAAGCGGCACTAGAGAAACGTTTGAACCGGGCGGCCCCTCCGGGCCTACGCATACGCTTAGACATTTCAGCCCCGCGTCCAGTCATTACCCCATTTACTTTGCGTTTCTTGATCGATGAAACTGGCGCGCGCTTTGATGCCTGTTCTGCGGATACCGAAGAGGCAAAAGGTGTTATTCTTGCATCGGCCAAGGCCGCTGGCATGGACGGCGAAGGCAAGTGTACGGTTGGCATGGGAGTTCCCAGCGCGAATTGGTCCAACGCCGTTGATGACAGCATCAAAGCCTTGGCAGAGCTGGGCGGCGGATCAGTCACCATTTCAAATGGTGACATTACACTGATTGGGGCAGAGGGAACTGCACAAGGACAGTTTGATCGCGTGGTTGGTGAATTGGAAACTTCATTGCCAGAAGCGTTCGCTTTGTATGCCAAACTGCCGGAAACCATCGATCCAAACCAAGGTCCACCAGAATTCACAGCGACCCTTAGCCCAGAAGGTCAAGTGCAACTTCGGGGCCGATTGGTAAGCGACAACCTCCGGTCTGTCGTAGACAGCTATGCGAAAGCACGCTTTGGGTCAGAAAAAGTATACATTGCCACACGCGTGGTTGACGGATTACCAAACGATTGGGCTGTAAGGGTTTTGACTGGACTTGAAGCGCTATCAGGCCTGAACAACGGCGTGGTCACTGTAACTCCTACAACTATGAGCATTCGCGGCAATACGGGCGATCTTGATGCAAGCCGCGTAATCGCAACCCTTTTGGCCACCAAGCTTGGCGAAGCACAAGAGTTCGAAGTTGATGTGACTTATCAAAAGAAGCTTGATCCAGTCGCTGGCATTCCAACACCAGATGAATGCGAGGCAGATATTGGTCAAATCGTTTCTGCTGGACAAATCAGCTTCGAACCAGGCAGCGCAACGATTGACGCATCAACCTTGACTACAATGGACAAAATCGCTGAACTTCTGAAAACCTGCGGCGATATTCGTTTGGAAATTCAAGGCCATACTGACAGCCAAGGCCGTGAAGAGATGAATCTCGCGCTGAGCCAAAGCCGCGCACAATCAGTGTTAAACGAGCTGCGGGCCCGCCGTGTTCTGACCTCTTCATTCTCGGCAAAAGGTTACGGTGAAAGCCTTCCACTGCAAGACAATGACACGGAGGAAGGCCGCGAAGCGAACCGCCGTATCGAGTTTAGATTGATCCGTCCAGAACCTTCTGTCCGAGAGGGCGAAACAATGCTAGAAACTATTGCAGAAACAGGCAATACACCGCAGTCTGAGAGCGCACAGCCTAGTGAAGGGGAAACCGATGAGCAGAACTGAATTTGTAGTCGCCACAGCGATTATTCTGTTCGTTGCATTTTGCCTTGGCTGGTTTGCGAACTGGCTGGTGCACCGCTTTACCCGCGTGGCAGCAGGCGATGTGGCAGAGTTGGACCGCATGAGCCAAGAATTGCATGAAGCTGAAGAAACACGGGATCAAGCGATCACATATCTTCAGCAACGTGAGGCAGAATTGATCAATCAGCTGAACCAAACAGAAGCTGAATTGCGCGCAGCAATGGATGGCCTTCGTGACGCACGTCACGAGACCGAAGAAATGCGCCGCTACATAGAAAGCGTCAACCAAGCTTAATGCAGTTTGTGGATACGGGCGTAAAGCGCGTCAAACACGTGGATTGGTTTTTAGGCCTGTATGTGCGGCTCTTCCTTTGATGGGTGCCACACCGCTTTCTGATTGCCTGAAAGAGGTGTTGGTCCTGTAAAATTCAGCCTACCAGCGGGTAAGCGCATCTTCGTCTTCCACCTTGGACGCAACCCAGCTTTCGCCAGTGTCAGTGATCTCGCGCTTCCAAAATGGGGCGCGGGACTTGAGGTAGTCCATAAGGTATTCAGCAGCTTCAAACGCATTTTTACGATGCTTGGATGCAGTAGCCACCATCATAATCATCTCACCAGGAACCAGACGCCCATAGCGATGAATGACCAGCGCATCACCAAGCTTCCATCGATCAATCGCTGTTTGCGCAATCTCAGTTAAGGCAGCTTCGGTCATACCTGGGTAATGTTCGATTTCCATCGCTTGCAATGGATCACCAGGGAGGTCGCGCACAATGCCCGTGAAGGTCACGATCGCACCCATGTCTTTGTGCCCTGCTGCAAAGTTTGTCGTTTCAGCACCAATGTCGAAAGGCTGTTCTTGAACAACAACGCGCATCTCTTAACCACCTGTCATGGGTGGGAAAAACGCAATCTCGCGCACGCCATCCAGCGGCGCATCGAAATCAGTCAGCTTTTGGTCAACAGCCACTCGAAGGGCGGTCAGATCAGAGAACGCCAGTTCATAGCGTTCTTCGCGCAAACGTAGCTCGGCCACCAAATCAGCAACAGTTGCAGCAGATGTTTCGACTTGTTCGCGCGGGATGCCAATACGTTCACGCACCCAAGCGAAGTACAGCACGTCCATCACTTGTCGTCCTTAAGATATGGGATCGCTTTGCGGAAGTAGTCGACGCCAGTGATCGCGGTGAGGGCAGCGGCAATCCATAATAAGATCAGGCCAATTTGACCTGCCCATTGTGCGCCTTTCAGCTTCCAACCAAGGCCAAGATAATCTTCTTCACCACCCGAAAGCACAGCATTCACCATGGACTCGTCCATGCCCATGATGGACATGCCAAAGTAATGTTCAAATACACCTTGGGAAAATAGGACCGCAATCGCGACCATCTGAAGGGTGGTTTTCCACTTAGCCACTTTGGTCACCTTCAAGGTGCCTGCTGTATCGCCAAGGAATTCACGCAAACCAGATACGAAAACTTCGCGGAACAAAATCACCGTGGCAGGCAGGACCAACCAACCAGACCAGCTTGAGAACCCAATGATCACCATCAACGCGATCACAACCATCGCCTTGTCCGCAATCGGATCTAACATCGCGCCTAGCTTGGTCTCTTGGCGCCAGCTGCGCGCAAGGTAGCCATCAAGCCAATCGGTGATAGCCGCACTTACAAACAAGACCAACGCGAACCAATCAGCATAGGGTCGTGTGAAATACAGGAACATCAAGGCGACCATGGGGGCGGCAACCAGACGGATTGTGGTAAGTATGTTAGGTATTGTCCAATTCATAGCCTTACAGTTAGCGACCTTATGGCTTGGATAAAAGGGGAGCATCGGCACAACGGAGCCTATTTCTCGTTAATTGCGAATATCAGCTTGGCTGAAAGTAGTCGTATAGCTTCTGCGCCATGCCTTTTGAAACGCCCGGAACGACTTCTAAATCCGCTAGATTGGCCCGTGCCACTGCTTTGGCAGACCCAAAATGGGACAGCAATGCACGTTTTCGTGCAGCGCCTACACCGGGGATGCCATCCAGCGGCGACGCACCAATCGCCTTGCTGCGCTTCGCACGGTGGGTGCCAATCGCAAAACGGTGGACTTCATCCCGCATCCTTTGGACAAAGTATAGAACCGGATCATTGTGACGCAAAGCAAAGGGGCGCTTACCTGTACGGTAAAATTCTTCTTTACCTGCGTCGCGGTCTTCACCCTTAGCTACACCAACCATCGCAATGTCGCCCACACCGTATTTTTGCATGATTTCACGCACAGCACTTACCTGCCCCGCACCGCCATCGATTAACAGCAGATCAGGCCACATGCCGCGTTCACGATTGGGGTCTTCCTTGAATAAGCGTTTGAAACGACGTGTCAAAACCTCTTTCATCATACCAAAGTCATCACCGGGTGTGATGTCTTCCCCTTTGATATTGAACTTGCGGTACTGATTTTTCATGAAGCCTTCAGGGCCCGCAACGATCATGCCACCGACAGCATTAGTTCCAGAGATGTGGCTGTTGTCGTAGACCTCAATTCGCTCGGGCGGTGCTGGCAGGTCGAATGCCTCAGCCAAGCCCTTGAGAAGACGTGCTTGGCTTGCGGTTTCTGCCAACTTGCGGGCCAAGCTTTCCCGCGCGTTGCGTAAAGCACCATCAACAAGATCCGCCTTTTCACCACGTTTGGGAACAAGTACTTCAACTTTGCGGCCCAATTTGAACGATAAGGCATCTGCCATCAAATCAACGTTCTCGATCCCATTGGACAATATGACTTGCTTGGGCGGTTCCCGCGTGTCGTAGAACTGGCCTACAAAGGCCTCAAGCACCTCTGCTGCATCCATGTCTGCAACCACGCGGGGATAGTAGTCATGGTTCCCCCAGTTCTGGTTTGCGCGGATGAAAAACACCTGAACACAAGCCTGACCACCATCAAGGTGCAGTGCAATGATATCCGCCTCAGACACGCCTTTGGGATTGATGCCTTGTGCCGTTTGCACTTGTGTCAAAGCTTTGATCCGGTCGCGCAAAGCGGCGGCACGTTCAAATTCCAGTTCTTCGGACGCGGCAGACATCTCAGAGGCAAGGCGCGACTGGATCGCTGTCGTCTTCCCGTTTAAGAAGTCCTCGGCGTCCTTGACCGTTTGGCGATAGTTGTCAGGGCTGATTTTCCCCACACATGGCGCAGAGCAACGTTTGATCTGAAACTGCAAACACGGGCGCGTTCGGCTGTCAAAGGTGGAGTCCGTACAGTCACGCAACAAAAACACGCGCTGCAACTGGTTCAGCGTTCTATTTACAGCGCCAGCACTGGCGAAAGGGCCGTAATAATTACCCTTTTCCTTTTTAGCGCCACGGTGTTTTTTCAACTGCGGGAAATCGTGTTTCGCCGTCACCAAAATATTTGGAAAACTCTTATCATCGCGCAGCAACACATTGAATTTAGGTTTGAGCTGTTTGATCAGATTCTGCTCGAGCAATAGCGCCTCGGTTTCGGTGCGCGTCGTTAGGAACATCATCGACGCTGTTATGGAAATCATGCGAGCAATCCGACCAGAGTGCCCAGTTGGGCGCGCATAGCTGCTGACACGCGCGCGCAGGTTACGCGCCTTACCCACATATAGAACGCGGCTTTCGTGATCCAACATGCGGTAGACACCGGGGGATCCATCAATTGTCTTTAGGTAGGCCTGAATAACCTCATGACCCTGCGGGACGGGAATATCACCCTGTGGATGTGGTTCTTCGTGATCAGTCGCCATGTGAGTCGCACTCGATTCTTTGTTTAGCTGCACTGTAGCCCAAGCTGGATCAAGCTTTAACTAGTCCACTGTTCTTGTGGATAACTCTGTCCATAAGTTTAGCATACTGTGTAATTTTCGTTATTTCTTGGGCGCTTCACTGAATTGCCTAAAAAATAGGCAATTACATAACCAATTGAAATAAAGTCATAAAAAACTTAACCACACACAACACACTGAAAACAAAGGTCTTTTATAAATCAAATCGTAACCTTTCTGAACGCGGTGCAAAACTAATGACGGTCACCTCTATTCGCACCCTACAATATCGGGCGTTTCCCAGCCCAAGTGTTGTCCCCCATCGGTACAGAGTAATTGCCCCGTTACGGCAGGCGCATCTATAAAATAACCCAAAGCTGCAGTGATATCGCATAGGTTCACGCCGCGTTTTAGAACGGTGGCGCTGCGTTGTTTGGCGAAGTCTTCGTCGCTTTGCCGTATGTTTTGCAACGTTGGCCCCGGCCCAATTGCGTTCACACGGATGTTTGGTGCCAGTGCGCGAGCCGTGGTTTGGGTCAGAGCCCACAGACCCATCTTTGCTAGCGTATAGGTCATGAAATCAGGGGTCAGCTTGCGCACACGTTGATCGACCATATTAACTATTAACCCAACCGCAATAGGCTCACCCTCAGCATCAAGCCTTTTAGGCAAGTCCTGCGCCGCCATTGCTTGGGTCAAAATAAATGGGGCGCGCAGGTTGCTGCCCATGTTGTGATCCCAAGTATTGCGCGAAGCTGTTTCGATAGTATCATGTTCAAAGGTCGAAGCGTTGTTCACAAGGCACAAAATCGGCCCGCCCAATTGCTCCTCTGCGCGCGAGACTAAAGCCTGCGCATCTGCTTCAATCAAAAGATCAGCCTGTACTGCAAATGCATTGCGCCCCATCGCCTTGATGTCGGCGACAACTGCCAATGCAGCATCTTCAGAAGTCGAGTAGTGGACAGCAACGTTATGACCACGCGTGGCCAAATACAGCGCAATAGCGCGCCCCAGTCTATGGCCCGCACCCGTGACAAGACTATTGGTCATCGAACCTCTCCTCCCAAACACTTCGGAAACTAGGTTTTGTTTTGCCCACAGCCACAAGGACCTTTGCCAATACGAAACCGTCCGCATGATTTGCATTTAGCGTTTGTTATGCGTTTTCCACCGATCCAGTGCATTTTTCCAAGCATCGCAAGGCATGCAATAAAGACAAGGAACAGAGTGACCAGTTTAAAAATCATGTCTTACAATCCAAATTGTGCGTAGGCGGCACGTTCCTCAACAGATGCCATTGCGTCCTGCGCCATATGCGCCCCGAAACGTGACATGAACGAGCGTTTCAAACCATAACGACGGAACTTGACCTTTTTGCCAAAGCGCTCTTTGAGCATCGGTTTAAGGTGGCCAATGCCATCAATCAGGCCCAGTTCGACGGCACGCTTGGCCAACCAAACTTCGCCTGTAAATAGCTTTGCCTCTTGGTCCAACTTAGGACCACGGCGTTCTGTTATATGGTCGATAAAATTCGCGTGAATATCATTCAGCAACCCTTTAAGGCGTACCACATCTTCTGGCTGTTCCTCGCGGAAAGGGTCCAACATCGATTTAGATTCACCAGCCGTATAAACGCGCCGTTCCACGCCCTGACGGGCCAACAACTCATGCGCGCCAAAGCCAGCAGAAATAACTCCAATCGATCCAACAACGGATGACGGATCGGCGTATATTTCGTCGGCGGCCGCAGCCAACCAATATCCACCAGACGCAGCTACATCTTCGACAAAGGCAATAACAGGGATGTTCTTTTCTTCGGCCAACCGGCGGATAC
>JAOKHV010000045.1 GCA_028248455.1 Ascidiaceihabitans sp.
TGACAACCCCTCTCCAGGTTTCTCTGGGTGAACCACTCTCAAATCGATCCTAAATTTCCCTACACCCACCTGCGAGACAACATTCCAACCCTTGGCATGTAATTTAAAAGCAACAGCCGACTCAAAGTCACTGTCGAATTGATCGATACCGTGCTTTGGACGCGGAGATGGGTGCGGATGATTTTGCCGCCCACCTCGAAACGATGCGCCTGAACCAACAGGCATAAAAAAACGCCCCATGTTAAGTAGGGCGTCCTTTCGTCTGTCATTGGCTGCTGTCGTTTATTTTAAAGCAGCGTCTGTAATCGCATGCGTCCAAGCGCCTTCTGGAGCGGCAGAGATAACTGGATCAGAGCCACCAGACAGCAATGTTGCAACGGTGCGATCAAAATCAACCACATCTAAGGCCCCGTTTGAACCAGCTGTTAGTTTGGCAATTTCGCCCATCATGCGGATTTGGGCCGCTTCATTCTGTGCACCCGTTTCATCGTTGTCCATGATGATGCCAGCCGCTTCTTCTGCATTGGCTTCAGCGTACTTCCAACCCTCCATGGAAGCGCGGACAAAGCGCACCATTTTGTCTACAAACACCGGATCATCAAGGTTATCTTCAAGAACGTAGATACCGTCCTCAAGTGTCGCAACGCCTTGCTCTTCGTATTTGAACGTCACCAACTCATCCGGGTTCACGCCTGCATCAATCACTTGACCATATTCGTTGTATGTCATGGTTGAGATACAATCCGCTTCACGGTTCAACAGTGGATCAACGTTAAAGCCTTGCTTCAAAACAGTAACGCCATCATCGCCGCCCTCAGTTGAAATACCAGCTTGGCTCATCCAGCTTAAGAACGGATATTCGTTACCAAAGAACCAAACGCCAATTGTTTTGCCACGAAAGTCTTCAACACTTGTGATACCAGTGTCTTTCCAACATGTCAGCATCAAGCCCGATGTTTTGAAAGGCTGCGCGATATTCACAACTGGTAGACCTTTTTCACGAGCCGCCAAAGCGGAAGGCATCCAATTCAGCATCGCATCTGCGCCGCCACCAGCAAGAACCTGTGGTGGGGCAATGTCAGGGCCACCCGCCAATACAGTCACATCCAAACCTTCGGCCTCATAGAACCCTTTGTCCAAGGCAACGTAGTAGCCCGCAAACTGAGCTTGAGTGACCCACTGCAATTGTAAGGTAACGGAGTTCGCGTGACCGTCAGCAATGGCAGATGTGCCACCTAGCCCTGCCGCAACAGCGGCAGCAATAATCATATTTTTCATCGTTTAGACCTCCAAGTCTCTGGTTTTGCTACAATCTTCATTGGACTGTTAGCGTTGTGAGGGGTGCCAAAAGGTAACCCCCTTTTCGATTAGTGTGACGATACCGTAAAACGCGGACCCCGCGATTGCGGCGATAACGATCTCTGCCCAGACCATGTCCAACGCAAGTTGGCCAAAGCTGGTGGAAATACGAAACCCCATCCCAACGGTCGGGGAGCCAAAGAATTCAGCAACGATCGCGCCAATCAACGCCAGTGTTGTTGCGATTTTTAGGCCATTAAAAATGAACGGCAGCGCAGCAGGAATGCGCAGCTTGAACAACGTGGGCCAATAGCCAGCGCCATAGGTGTGCATCAAGTCACGCTGCATCGAAGTTGTATCCCGCAGACCTGCAACAGCGTTTACCAAGATTGGAAAGAACACCATCACAGCGACAACAGCCGCTTTGGATTCCCAATCACTGCCGAACCATTTGACGAAAATCGGTGCGATCCCAACGATGGGCAAAGCCGCCATAAAGCTGCCAACAGGTAAGACACCTCGCGTTAAGAACTCGGATCGATCCGCAAGCACTGCGATGGCAAAAGCAGCCAAGCCGCCGATGATATATCCCGTCAATGCACCCTTGATGATGGTTTGGAAAAAGTCGGCCCAAAGCCGTGGCACTTCATTTGCCATACGCACAATAATGTCAGAGGGGCGCGGCAGGAACACGGGGTTCACTTCAAACCCGATCACAAAGCACTCCCACACCAACAGGATGGTCAGCCCAAAGATAAGCGGAATACCTATATTCATGGCCCAATGATCTGATGACTTACCGTTCGCCAAATATACATTCAGCAACCAGCCCAGTGCCCAAATGGCAAATCCAGCAATTACATACATCATGCCAGTTTCATCCCCATTTTGCGCAGCGTGCCCCGTTCAATCAGGGATATCATCCCAACTAATGCAGCCGCGGTGAGGGCCGCTGCAAATAGGGCGGCCCATGATAGGATCGGCTGACCGTATTGATCTCCAACCAACATACGCGCGCCAAACCCCGCCTTTGCCCCTGTAGGCAATTCGGCAACGATTGTGCCGATCAAGGATGCGGATATTCCGATTTTGAGCGATGCAAACAAATAGGGTGTTGAGGATGGCAGGCGCAGCTTCCAGAACCCCTGAATGTTGTTGGTGCTGTAGGTGCGCAGTAGATCCAACTGCATGTGGTCAGGGCTGCGCAGCCCTTTGACCATGCCGACAACCACAGGAAAGAACGACAGATAAGCCGCAATGACAGATTTGGGTAAAATACCGTGAATACCCGCCGCGCCAAGGACCACAATGATCATCGGGGCCAGCGCAAGAATCGGAATGGTCTGGCTGACAATCGCCCAAGGCATGACCGATTTGTCCATCACACGGCTAAAGACAATGCCCACAGCCAGTAGCACACCAAGGAGGGTACCAATCGCAAAGCCCAGCAAAGTTGGAGCCAAAGTGACCCAACCATGATAAACAAGACTGCGCTTCGAGGTGATCTTTTTCCCTAAAATGGTGTTAAACATCTCTGCTGAAACTTGATGCGGGGACGGTAGATTAGGGCGTTTCCCAACATAAGTCAGTGGGATCAGATGCGGGTTTTCCAGTGCAAGGGCAACTCCTGACACCTCTTTGCGC
The DNA here is from genome assembly GCA_028248455.1 of Ascidiaceihabitans sp. Classification (GTDB taxonomy): domain Bacteria; phylum Pseudomonadota; class Alphaproteobacteria; order Rhodobacterales; family Rhodobacteraceae; genus Ascidiaceihabitans. The sequence continues at coordinate 2,944 of JAOKHV010000045.1, forward strand.
GCGATTGAGGTATCGGGCATCACAACCGCACCGTCACGCTGCGCTTGATCTGCGGTCAGATGCACATTCATTGGGACAACAGCCACGATCCAAATCAACAGAACAGCGGCAATAACGGTAAGAACAGGTAAAATTGACTTCACGTGACCCGCCCTTTTTTGTTGATTGACTTATACATGGGCATGCCCTGCCCGCAGCCCATCACGCACCCTTTGGGCAATGGCGATGAATTCAGGGCTGTCACGAATTTCTAACGGCCGTTCCTTTGGCAATGTGCTTTCGATCACGTCTGAAATGCGGCCCGGTCGTGGGCTCATCACCACGATCTTGGTCGATAAATAGACCGCCTCGGGGATCGAGTGTGTCACAAACCCGATCGTCTTTTGCGTACGTGCCCACAGCTGCAACAGTTGTTCGTTAAGGTGATCGCGCACAATTTCATCAAGCGCACCAAAGGGCTCATCCATTAGCAAGATGTCAGCGTCGAAGGCAAGTGCGCGCGCGATGCTAGCCCGTTGCTGCATCCCACCAGACAGTTGCCACGGGAATTTCTTATCAAACCCAGAGAGGTCTACCAGATCCAGAACGCGGTCCACGCGCTCTGACATTTCAGATTTAGAAAAACCCATGATCTCAAGTGGGAGGCGAATATTGCCGCCGATTGTGCGCCACGGATACAGCCCGGCAGCCTGAAACACATAGCCATAGGCCCGCGCGCGGCGTGCCTCATCCGGCGTCATTCCGTTTACGGAAATCTCACCCGACGTCGGGGCTTCAAGCCCTGCAATACAACGCAAAAATGTGGTCTTACCGCAGCCCGACGGCCCAATAAAGCTAACGAAATCACCCTTGTTAATCTCAAGATTTACGTCCTGAAGCGCATGTACAGGACCGTCATTGGTTTCAAACGTCAAGTGAAGACCTTTGGCCTCGATGGTTGGGTTTTGCGTCATGGAGCGTCCTGCGAATGGGGCAACGAAATTTTGATCAAAGCATCAAACTCCACTGGCCGGAATGCCTGTGCGTTCAACTGGACGCGGGGACGTCAGTGCTTTCCAAGAGGACAGTGCTTTGTTCGTGGCTGTGTTGCCGGCACGTTTCACGAATTTGCCATGCCCCTCTTGAGTGCGCACTTCCCCATCATAGACGGCAACATGGCCTCGGGTCAACGTGAAGCGCGGCAAGCCTTTGACCTTTTGGCCCTCGAACACATTGTAATCAATAGCAGATTGCTGTGTGCTTGCTGCAATCGTCTTCTCTTTTTCGGGATCCCAAACAACGATATCGGCGTCAGCCCCAACAAGGATTGCGCCCTTACGTGGATAGCAATTGAGGATTTTTGCGATGTTTGTCGATGTCACAGCCACGAATTCATTGGGTGTCAAACGGCCCGTCGCAACGCCATGGGTCCACAGCATCGGCATACGATCTTCCAAACCGCCCGTACCATTCGGGATCTTGGTAAAGTCACCCAAACCGAACCGTTTTTGTTCTGTCGAAAAGGCACAGTGGTCCGTTGCCACAACACTAAGGGAACCAGACTGAAGGCCTGCCCAAAGACTGTCTTGGTGTTGTTTGTTGCGAAATGGCGGGGACATGACGCGACGTGCGGCGTGGTCCCAATCTTTGTTAAAGTACTCGCTTTCGTCCAGCGTGAGGTGCTGGATCAATGGTTCGCCCCAAACCCGCTTGCCCTGTTGACGGGCACGGCGGATCGCCTCGTGGGATTCTTCGCAAGAGGTGTGCACAACATAAAGCGGCACCCCTGCCATATCAGCGATCATGATCGCGCGGTTGGTGGCTTCGCCCTCAACTTGTGGAGGGCGCGAATATGCGTGCGCTTCTGGCCCTGTGTTGCCCTCTGCCAATAACTTGGCGGATAGTTCAGCCACAACATCACCGTTTTCGGCGTGAACCATCGCGATACCACCCAATTCAGACAGGCGATTAAAGCTGGCGAACAATTCATCATCGTTTACCATCAAGGCACCTTTATAGGCCAAAAAATGCTTGAACGTGTTAATACCACGTTCTTTAATTACGCTCTCCATCTCGTCGAATACCTGTTCGCCCCACCATGTCACAGCCATGTGGAAGGAATAGTCGCAGTTCGCGCGGGTTGACTTGTTATCCCACATTTTCAATGCGTCATGCAGCCCTTGGCCAGGACTGGGCAGCGCGAAATCGATGACCATCGTGGTGCCGCCAGCCAATGCAGCGCGGGTGCCGCTTTCGAAATCATCTGTGGAATATGTGCCCATGAACGGCATCTCAAGATGGGTATGGGGGTCAATGCCGCCAGGCATGACATAGCAATCTGTGGCGTCCAATTCGTCAGCGCCAGACAGGTTTTGACCGATCTCGATGATCTTCCCATCATCAATCAAAACGTCCGCTTTGTAAGTCAAATCATGCGTGACGATTGTACCGTTCTTGATGACTGTGCTCATGGTAGTCTCCCTGTCTATTGGTATCTTCGATGGGGCTTAGGTTGTGATTATTGCTGTCTCCAAAACAGCGTGCAGCAGCACGTCTGTGCCCGCGGCTGCCCATTCTTGGCTAATTTCTTCGGCTTCGTTGTGGCTTAGGCCATCTACGCAAGGGCACATGATCATAGCCGTTGGCGCAACCTTATTGATCCAACAGGCATCGTGCCCCGCACCTGAAATCAGGTCCATGTGGCTGTACCCTAAACGCTCAGCCGCGCTGCGCACAGCCTGAACACATGTTTCGTCAAAGGCCACGGGATCAAACCCACCGACCTTTTCAAACTCAATTCCCATTCCCATCGCGTCACAGATCGCCTGTGCCTCAAGGCGCAAACGCGCCTCCATATCAGTGATCACCGCCAAATCAGGAGAGCGGAAATCGATCGTAAACACCACCTTGCCTGGGATCACGTTGCGCGAATTAGGGTACACAGCGATGTGGCCCGCTGCACCAACAGCATGGGGTGCATGTGATAGGGCGATTTCCTCAACCTTGTCCAAAATACGCGCCATGGCGAGCCCTGCATTCTTGCGCATGGGCATCGGAGTCGAGCCAGTGTGCGCGTCTTTGCCGGTGATCGTCACTTGGGTCCACGACAGGCCCTGCCCGTGCGTCACGACACCAATTTGCTTACCTTCTGCTTCTAAGATCGGGCCTTGTTCGATATGAAGTTCAAAAAAGGCATGCATTTTACGTGCACCTACCTCTTCATCACCGCGCCAACCGATGCGCTGCAGTTCATCGCCAAAGGCTTTGCCCTCAGCATCCACGCGATCATATGCCCAGTCTTGGGTATGGATACCTGCAAACACGCCAGACGCCAGCATGGCCGGTGCGTAGCGGGTCCCCTCCTCATTCGTCCAATTGGTTACAACTATTGGGTGTTTGGTTTTGATGTCCAGATCATTCATCGTGCGCAAAAGTTCGAGGCCACTCAAAACCCCAAGCACACCGTCATATTTCCCACCCGTTGGTTGCGTGTCCAAATGTGATCCCACGTAGATTGGCAAGGCGTCAGGGTCTGTCCCCTCGCGATGCGCAAACATGTTGCCCATTTGGTCAAGGCCCATCGTGCAGCCAGCAGCCTTGCACCAATCCTGAAAGAGATGACGGCCCTCGCTGTCTTCATCCGTGACGGTCTGGCGGTTGTTGCCACCTGCAACGCCTGGCCCAATCTTGGCCATCTCCATCAGGCTATCCCAAAGACGTTCACTGTTAATCTTCAGATTTTCGCCAATAGCAGCCATGGACCCATCCTTCACTTTAGTATAATTTCGGTTTTTCAATTAATTTGACCAACTGGTAAAACTAACGCTAACAGAGGTCGGACACGAGTCAAGGAATTGCTTTTGCAAATCGTGCACCCATTCCCGAAGTGCCTTAGATTTAGTCATTTACTCCCTCGGGTTTTCCATGGGATAATTCTGTATGAAAAAGACAGAGACCCGAATCCAGAAAAAGAACCACTCAGCGATCAAGGCCGCTGGACTAAAGGTCTTTGCCCAATTCGGTTTTCGCGGATCAACATTGGATCAAATCGCAGCTGAATCTGGACTGTCAAAACCCAACATCCTTTACTACTTCTCTTCCAAAGAAACGATTTATGAGGCGTTACTGGCCCAGCTGTTGACCGATTGGTTGCAGCCTGTTCGCGATATTGACCCCGCAGGCGATCCGGTTGAGGAAATCCTCAAATACGCCAAACACAAGCTTAAGATGAGCCGGTTATATCCCCGTGAAAGCCGCCTTTACGCCAATGAAATCATCCAAGGTGCCCCACGTATCAAATCCGTTTTGACGGGGGAATTACGTGACGTTGTTGCAACCTTAGCCCAGTTGATCAAAAACTGGTCAGAGGCTGGGTTAATCCGCGTTATTGATCCTTATCATCTGATTTTTTCGATCTGGGCCATGACACAGCATTACGCTGATTTTGATGTGCAGGTGCAGGCGGTCTTGGGTGACGGCGATCACTTTGATGATGCTGAGCAATACCTAGAAGATATGCTGCGTCGTATGCTGACCGTTTAAATTGGCGCGCGGTATTGGTCACGCGCCGATCTTTTCATTCATTATTCAGCCGCAACAGCGCCCGGATTGTTCGGGTGTGTTGTCCAGTTGGCATAGTCATCCACAACAGTTTTACCTGTGCGCGGGTCAACGGTACCTGCGGATTGCTCAACCATCGTGATGCAGTCCTCAACTGGGCAAACTTCTACACATAGATTACACGCCACACATTCTGCGTCGATTACGCTGAACTTGCGATCTGCAGACATTTCAATCGCTTGATGTGATGTGTCTTCGCAGGCAGCAAAGCAACGGCCACAGCTGATGCAGTCATTTTGGTTGATCTCGGCCTTGGCCACATAATTCAGATCAAGGTACTGCCAATCGGTGGTGTTGGGGATCGCAGCGCCCATGAAATCTTGGATACTGGTGTGCCCCTTTTCATCCATCCACTGGGACAGACCACTGATCATTTCCTGTACCACCTTAAAACCATAGGTCATCGCAGCGGTGCAAACCTGAACATTGCCACAACCAAGCGTGATAAATTCAGCCGCGTCGCGCCATGTTGTGACGCCGCCAATGCCTGAGATCGGCAATCCTGCTGTGGCTGGTGCGCGGGCAATTTCAGACACCATCGACATCGCAATTGGCTTAACTGCAGGACCGCAATAGCCGCCGTGTGTCCCTTTGCCATTGATGGATGGTTCTGGGCTCATAATGTCCAGATCGACAGAGACTATCGAGTTGATCGTATTGATCAAAGACACCGCATCCGCACCACCACGTTTCGCCGCCGCAGCAGGCAAACGAACATCTGTAATATTTGGCGTCAGCTTTACGATCACTGGCTTCGAATAGTATTGTTTACACCATCGTGTCACCATTTCGATGTATTCAGGAACCTGTCCAACAGCAGCACCCATGCCCCGTTCGGACATCCCGTGCGGGCAGCCAAAGTTCAGTTCAATCCCATCAGCGCCTGTCGCTTCGACCTTTGGTAAGATGTCTTTCCATGCCTGTTCTTCGCAAGGCACCATGATGGACACGATCACCGCGTGGTTTGGGTAATCTCTCTTCACGCGGCTAATTTCTTCGAGGTTCACTTCCAATGGGCGGTCCGTGATCAACTCAATGTTGTTCAAGCCCAGAACGCGGCGATCCGCACCGTGGATCACGCCGTAACGTGGGCCATTTACATTCACCACAGGCGGCCCTTCGGAACCTAAAGTTTTCCAAACAACGCCGCCCCAACCTGCTTCAAACGCTCGGCGCACATTGTATTCTTTGTCCGTTGGGGGCGCAGAGGCGAGCCAGAAAGGGTTTGGGCTTTTGATACCCAAGAAATCTGTTGTTAGATCAGCCATTAGTTCGCCCCTCCCATTAAAGTTGCATGAATATCCATTGCTGCGTCGCGCCCTTCGGCCACCGCAGTTACGGTCAGATCATCACCGCCAGAGGCACAGTCGCCACCGGCCCAAACACCTTCACGGCTGGTGCGACCAGTACCTGTCACCACAATTTTGCGACCCTCAAGTGTCAGACCGCCATCGGTCGCAAGCGTTTGGCCGATTGCAGCGAACACTTGATCCGCTGCAATGCGCAGTGTCTCACCCGTGCCTATCAGCTTACTGTCCTTCGTGGCCGTATATTCGACTTCAAGCACCGCACTTGTTCCTTCTGACTCAACCTTTTTGGGCTGGACATTGAACAGCAGCTTTACGCCTTGTGACGCTGCAAGATCTTGTTCATATCGGCTAGCGCTCATGGCTTCGCGACCACGTCTATAGGCGATTGTAACCTGCTCTGCGCCCAGTAGTTTCGACTGAACCGCAGTATCAACCGCAGTCATGCCACCACCAATGACAACCACGTTGCGTCCAATTGGCAGACTTGCCAGATCAGAGGACTGGCGCAGCTTTTCGATGAAACCAACTGCATCTGAAACGCTGCCATCATCATCACCCGCGATACCAAGGGCGTTCACACCACCCAAACCAAAACTCAGGAATACCGCGTCAAAACCCGCGCTTAGGCCATCAAGTGTCAGGTCCTCGCCCAGTGCTTTGTTGTTCTCAATCGTGATCCCACCGATGGACAGCAACCAGTCCACTTCTTTTGCAGCAAAGTCATTTGTCGATTTATACGCTGCTATCCCGTATTCGTTCAGACCACCCGCCTTTGGGCGCGCATCATAAATTTTAACGTCAGTACCCTGCATCGCCAAACGGTGTGCGCAGGACAGGCCCGCAGGCCCTGCCCCGACAACCGCAACCGTTTTGCCCGTCGAGGCTGCGCGATTAAACGGATGGATATTTTGTGCCATCAAGGTATCTGTGGCGTGGCGCTGAAGGCGACCAATTTCGACCGGCTTTCCCTCTGACACTTCACGCACGCAGGCCTGTTCACATAGTTCTTCGGTTGGACAAACACGGGCGCACATGCCACCCAGAATATTCATATCAAAAATCGTTTTGGCCGCAGCCTCTGGCGTTCCAGTGCTGATTTGGCGGATGAACAACGGGATATTAATGTCCGTGGGACATGCCGTCACACAAGGCGCATCATGGCAGAAGTAACAGCGGTCCGCCGCAACGCGTACCTCATGCGGTTCAAGCGGTGCGTGAAGGTCTGCAAAGTTCTGTGCCAACGCTTCGTCGCTGAGGCGATCTGCTGCAATACCTGGGGTCATCGGGCTGGTCATAGGTCCTCCATCGGTCGAATTATGGAATCATCATTGCACAGTTTATTTTTTTATCAAACGGTAAAATTTTGATTTTGATTTGATAGACAACAAATTACAATCCGACTAGGAAGTGCCTTCGGCCAGATCACCTCAGGTAAATAGGCCCACTGTCCCACTTGTTTAAGGCCAACGCTGGCCCAAAAAATTGAACCCTCTACCTGTGCTCAAAAAGAAAAATTCCCTGTTAAGTTCCCTGTTAATTGCAAAAAACAGGGAAAACCCACCCTCGCAAATTGAGCGACTGAGCATAGTGGCTGAAACGGTGCTT
>JAOKHV010000046.1 GCA_028248455.1 Ascidiaceihabitans sp.
GGGTTACATCCGCGTGCTGCGTTATCATCAAATTGAACCAAGCGTGGAAACACTGACAATCTGCTCCAACAAGCTGGGGTATTATGCGGCGCGCTTAAATGGGTCAGATGCTGAGGATCACAAAGCGTGGGCCGTAAAGCTAATCAACCTCAAAGCTCTATGTGACAGTGCCATTGCAAAGCAAGCGGAGGCGGTGTGGCGCGCGCCGGAACGGATGGCGCTATGAGCCTGTGGCCAAAATGGGTTCTGCAGCCTCAAAAATATGCGCTGCGGTTTTTTGCAGCCAAGTACTTATCAAGTCTGGGTGGTCTTTTGCAGGCCCCAAGGATGCGGGGCAGGGGGCACGGCAATGGATGACCGTGAAGAGCTACGCCGCCTGATCGATGTGATTGAGAAAGGCTCAGGTAGTGGCAGTCTTGAGCAATCCGTTGATGACATCAAAACATTTGCGAACACCGCGAGCTTTCTAGCCAACAAGCTGGACACGCGGCTCAAGGGTGGCGAGGTACAGGCGAAGAGCAAGCCAAAATCACGTATGGGAAAGGCGATAGCGACAGCGCCTAAGCCAGCAGCATCAACAGTTCCAAGTACGCCGACCGAGCCATCTTCAGCAAATACATCCGGTATGCCGACGGCGACCAGTACATCAACGTCCCAGGCTGACTTTGAGCGGCTTAAACCACAAGGGTCGCAGCCGCCCGTGGGGGCAAGTTGATCGCTGTGGTGGTTGTTGCCGTCTGTGCTGCGGCTTATGGGGGCGACCTATCATGTTCCGCTAAGTGTAGCAGCTAACGCGAGTTGGTGGATTACACAGGGTTTTAGGGCACAACTGCACGGTTTGGGTCAAAGACGTGTGTTTGATATGCTCGTTGCAATTTGTGTTGGCAGGCATAGTTTAAATGAAAAGCAGTCTTGATTGTCTAATTTGAAATAGAATTAACCCAGCTGGGCACCTGTGTTGATATTTTAAAGATGACTCAAACCTTGTTGAAATTCGTTTTAATCAAGGCTCCAATCCAGAACCATTTTAATCATGAGAGACATCTCGCAAGCAGGAAATCCTTTCAGCAAAAACGCAATGCCGCTCTCATTGAGTGGTTTAAAAAATGTGCTTCACTGATTTGTGTGATCGTTGTGCTTTGAGACACGTTAGATCTTGTCTGACAAACCTACTAAAGTGCTTTGATATGCTTATATATAGTGTTCCTTGATACTCCTAGGCGACGGGATACTAGGCTTATGTTTTTCCCAGAGTCTAAAAAAGTTTTTTTGATAAGTATGCAGTTTTCTTTTTTTATTGGTGACTTGGCACATGAAAAGCATGGGACAACTTTGTCTAAATTGAAATTTTGATCACCTTCAATAAGCTCAGCGTGCAAAGTTAAGCCATTTGATTTAGCTACCATTAATCTTATTGTATTTTTCAATTGCTTGATTTGCCCCGGCCAATCCATTTCTTTTAAGACGTTTAACGCCATCTGAGAAAACTTATGTTCGCTTGAAGTTTGCCTGAGGATTTCTGTTGCTATTTTTTTGAATTCTATTCTTTGATTTATGCTGGGCACTATAACGTTGGCCCCACATATATTTTCTAAAAAAATGGGATCCATTTTTTGTGATGCATGCAGGTCTGCAATGGATATTCGACTGGAAACGAAGATAGCTCTAACCTTATTTGTATTTTCTTCTATTTTAAATTCTTGGTTTGCTTCAAGAACTTGAGCTAATACTCTCTGAATTTTTAGAGGAGTGTGCTCTACATTCTTCAGAAATAAGCTTCCACCTATGGCTTTATATAACTTGCCTTTTGGCATGGCTGGTTGATTTTGGCGAAAGAAGGCTAATTTACCTTCGTCACCAAACAGCTCGCTTTCGAAGCTGTCTTCGGACAATAAATCACACTTTATTTCTATAATTTTTTTTGAGTTAAGAAATCTTCTATGTAATTCGATAGCGGTTGTTTTTTTCCCAGATCCTCTTGGACCCTCTATGTATATACACAGATTTTGTTTGAGAGCTTTACCCGCAACATCTAGGTGCTTTTTTAGGCCGCTATCCTCAATAATATAATTAAAATTGCATTCGCTTTTTTGCTTCTCACTAACATTTCTTTGTTCTGGATAGCTTTGGAATTTAGGCATCAAACTGTTTGTCTTTTTAATCGAGTTCAATTCCACTATTCGTTTATTTGTGGACTCACTTAACTCCATAAACACTGCAGACCCCATAACGTCGTGTATTCTGATTATCTCGTTGGAGCCAAGTCGAGTAATTGCGTTTGAAAAGGGTATTTCAAAAACGTCTCCAAAGTGACGTTTTTGTGAAATATTGAGACCGTTCAACATTATCTGTGCATTTGTATTTGCGCCTTCAATAAAGCCAAGTTCGTCAATTGCTAAAAGTGCTACGCTGGTGGTCGAAAGGTATTCGTGCCGAGCGTGGAAACTAATCACTGAAAAACCCTGAAATTCATCGATGAATAAACGATTTTCAACATTCATGCAGGCCAGTTTTACCAATGCTAAGGTATGATGCTGCCTAGAAGATGCATCTGATGTTGCATCAATCATTCCTACAATTTCGTTTTTTGGATTGTAAATCGGTGCAGCGAAGCAAGACAATCCCCCAAGCTTTCGAAAGAAATGGTCCCTGCCTGCTACTATTTGCGATGAACCAGTATGCAAGCAGAGGCCTAAAGCGTTGGTTCCGCGATATTGCTCTGTCCATATTGATCCAGGAACTACTGCGCGACCAGCGTCGCTATTTTTAAATTCTTCATCTCGTAGCGCGTCAATCACGATGCCTGAGTTGTCTGCGTAGGCAACCATGAAGTTAGTACCCGCGATTTGGTTGTAGAGTAGTTCTAATTCAGGCATTACAAATTGTTTAATGTACTCGTTTTTTTGATTGACCTGGTAAAAGTCTACTTCTGATATCACTGCATCGACAGGCTTCCCATTGGGGTCTAGACCAAACGATGAGCTGCGCCGCCAACTGTCATCAAGTGACGCTTTAGATGTTTTTATCTCGGTTCCTAAAGCGGTCTGTGCTTCAAATTCAACGATATTTATAATGGAATTTTCATTCATATTTAGCTCCAATAGCAACTGTTATATACTACTTTATTCAAGCGGTAAATTTTGCATCTGTTCATTAATTGAACAATTATTGGGCGCTCATGATCAGAAGTGAACATTAATGAGCGTTGTTTGAATAATAAATGCGTCCCTATAAATATTCAACTCGTACCGAAAGGCTGAATATGAAAGCGCAAGTTTTAAAATATTATGATGACCATTTGATGGCACCATCGTGGGTGGATCTAGAAAATGTCGCCGATCCCAAAATAGAAAAAGCCAGTGATGTGATCGTTAGAATTGGTGGTGCTGGGGTTTGTCGTACAGACCTTCACATAATCGAGGGCGTTTGGCGTGAAGCAACAGACCCTGACCGCAAATTGTTGCCACTAATAATGGGGCATGAAAATGCTGGCTGGATTGAAGATGTAGGCAGTGAAGTTGAAGGCCTCAAAAAAGGTGACCCAGTTATTGTTCATCCAAAAATTACAGGTGGTACATGTTTGGCGTGTCGCCGCGGACATGACATGCATGGAGAAAATGGATCTTTCCCAGGCGTTGATTGCGATGGTGGTTATGCAGAAGCACTCAAAACCTCTGTTCGAAATATTGTGAAATTGCCTAAGACGCTAATCCCGAAAGAGGTGGCGGCCTATTCAGATGCCGGGCTAACTGCATACCGTGCCGCTAAAAAAGCATCTCGCCATTTATTGCCAGGTCAAACATGTGTTGTGATCGGCTCCGGCGGCCTTGGCCATATTGGCATACAAGTTCTCAGGGCAATGTGCGCAGCTGAAATCATTGTTGTAGACCCATCGGAGATGGCTCTGAAGCTTGCAGAAAGCTGTGGAGCTGATCAACTTGTCAAAGCTGATGGAAATGAGGTCCAGCGAGTTCTTGAGCTGACCAAAGGCAAAGGAGCTGAAGCTGTTTTGGATTTTGTAGCTGAGAGGGGGACAACTTCGAAGGGTCTCGCAATGACTCGTGAGATGGGGAGTTATTACGTTGTCGGATATGGTGAAGATATCAATGTAAGCGCCTTCGAAATGGTCACAACAGAAAAAAATATTATTGGAAATCTTGTTGGAACGTGGGCGGAACTGACTGAATTAATGTCTTTGGCCGATAAAGGTAAAGTTAATCTAGCGACGCAAGAATATAGCCTGGCAAATGCGAATTTGGCTTTGCAGGACTTAAACAACGGAAAAGTAAAAGGCCGTGCCGTACTAGTGCCTTAAAAAAATTTTAACCGGGAGGAACTACAATGAAAATAACATCAAGTGTAAGTTTGTTAGCTATTGGCGCTGTGCTACTAGCAGGCACTGCTCAGGCTGATAAGTGGAGTGATCAGTTTCCGCATATTAAAAATTCAGGAGACATTCCAGGTCAGTGCTCTTATGAGGCTATGTCCAAGAAGGATTATTCAGGTCAAAAGTTGACTATTAATACCCATGCGGTGCCTGTCATGGGTGAGCCTACTGCACTCCACGCTGAACAATTCAGTGCTCTAACTGGAGCAGAAGTGAAAGTGATCCATACGCCAGCTGGCGACCTGTACTCCAAAGCAATGATACCGTTTCAAGCAGGGCAAACCCCGTATGATATTGTGTTTGGCTTTTCAAACTTTCTCCGAGACTGGAAGCAATATCTTCAGCCTATCCCTGCCAAGTATGTGAATATGAAGCAGATGCAAGACGTTACTCAGGGTCACATTGATGTGAACTCGTGGGGTGGCGAGATGATACAGTTTCCAATCGATGGAGATCGTCATTATCTGAAATATCGTAAAGATGTGATTGATAATCCTGAGTATCAAGCCAAGTATAAGGCCGAGACTGGTAATGAGCTGCGCATCCCACAAACGTGGAAAGAATATGCTGAAATGGCAGAGTTCTTTAACGGATGGGATTGGGATAATGATGGTGAGCTAGAATATGGCTCTGCTGAGGTCATGAAAAAAGATGATTTGATGTATGCTGCATTTTTCAGTCGGTCAGTAGCTTACTCAAAAAACCCACGCGTGAAGGGTGGTTTCTTCTTCGATCTGGAAACTATGGAGCCGTTGATTAACGGACCGGGTTTTGTTGCGGCACTCACAGACTGGGTTGAGGCAACAAAGTATGTACCACCAGGTGGCATGAACTTTGGATTAGGCGACGAAATCAACTCCTTTGGTGGAGGTCAAACTTTATTTAGTTACTCGTGGGATGATGCTTTTGTCGCTGCAATGCAAGATGATAGCCCAATCAAGAATAAAGTGGGTGCGGCACCCTTACCTGGCTCGGACAGAGTCTGGAACAGATTGAGTGGAGCCTGGGAAGATACATACAACCAAGCACCATATATAGTTTGGGGTTGGACTGCCGCGGTTGCCAAGGAAAGCAAAAACCACGACATGGCTTTTGACTATCTTTGTTTCTTCGCAAACGATGCTAACCACCAAGCAGATATCGCGATTGGTCGTTTTGGTGTAAATCCATTTAGAAAATCAGATTTTCTTCCTGAGATTTACGTCAAAAATCAAGGTTGGGACCCAGAAATTGCGCAGCAGTATTCTGAGACCCTACTTGAAATGGAAGAAGGAAGCACAAATCTCGTATTCCCTTTACGTGTGCCAGGTGTGTTCCAGTTTAATAGTGCGGTTGCAACAGGAACAGCCAAGGCCTTAGCAGGTCAGCTTTCACCACAGGAAGCATTGGACGAAGTTGCTGTTGATTGGAAAAAAATCGTGAAGCGTATTGGAGCTGATACAGTTCGTGAAGCATACGCTATCGGTGTTGCTCTGGAAGATTCAGAGTAAAGTTACCCAAAAAGTGAAAAAATTAGAGCGTCCCGTTTGGGGCGCTCCATAAACAAAGGAAAGACGATCAATGAATTTTAAACATAAATATATGTTTTTACTTCCCGGACTTCTCGTTCTGCTAGCGATCTTGATTTTTCCGATTGGCTTTACGGTTCGGTTAAGTCTCTCAAGCTGGGACAGCTTCTACCCTGGCCTAGATTTCATTGGTTTGGAAAATTACGTCAGACTTTTTACTGACGATTCACGCTTTTGGGAGGCTTTTGGTCGCCTGAGCTTACTTTCTCTAACTACGGTATTTCTCCAATATATTATAGGATTCTCTTTAGCTCTTTTGGTATGGAAAGAGATCAGGTTTCAGAGATTATTTAGAGTTTTGTTCTTGATACCAATGATGACCACACCGGTCATAATGACGGTTGTTTGGCGAACCGTTTTCCATGAATCATTGGGTCCGGTAAACGATTTTTTTAGTCTTTTTGGAATGCAACCACTTTGGCTTAGCAGTGAGATTTTATCCAAATTCACAGTGATATTAGTAGAAGTTTGGCAGTGGACGCCATTTATGTTCTTGCTATTGCTTGCCGGTCTCTTATCGCTGCCAAAAGAACCATATTTAGCAGCTTCTATTGATGGAGCAGGTCCCGTCCGAACTTTTGTTTATGTAACATTTCCATTGATGGCACCGATTTCAATTGGTGCAATCATTATTCGCTTAATCGAAGCATCAAAAATTATGGACACAGTATACGTTTTGACCTCGGGCGGCCCCGGCACTTCTACGGAAACATCAAGTTTTTATATATTTATAAAGGGTTTGCGTGAATTCCAGTTTGGGTATTCAGCGGCTCTCTCCATTACGTATCTGATTATAATGATTATCAGCTTCACTGTAATTGCAAAAATTCTAGTTAAATTGATGGTACGAGGTAAATGACATGAGCTTGTTCTATTCCACGCTAAAATATCTTGCGGTTACGCTTTGGAGTATGTTTGTGATTGCTCCGTTTCTCTGGGCACTTACAACATCGTTCAAAGACTTTCAGTCAGTGACGAGTGGCGCGACGTATATTCCTTGGGTTGATTTCGAACCAACGCTTGACGGTTGGCGATCACTTTTCAAGTCGCCGGCACAAGGTGGTATCGCCATAGTAGAGCCGTTTTTTAATAGTATCATTGTGACAGCTGCGGGTAGTGGCATAAGTATTATTCTTGGAACTTTAGCGGCCTATTCTTTATCAAGGTTTACTTTTCGGGTAGGTCCCATCCGCAACGGTGACATTACCTTCTTCTTTATTTCGCAGCGGATCATGCCACCGGTTGTTTTGTCTATACCGTTTTTCATCATGCTAGGTAAACTAGGTTTGCTCGACACGTTGTTTGGATTGGTTTTAGTTTACGTAGTATTGTTAATGCCAATTGCTGTTTGGATCATGGTGGATTTTTTCAATAAAGTACCGCTCGAAATCGATGAAACTGCTCTGATTGATGGGTGCAATCCCTATCAGGCCTTTTTTAAGGTGGTTTTGCCGAATTCAGTACCAGGTATTATTGTAGCCGGAATGTTTTGTATGATTTTCGGTTGGACTGATTTTTTCTTCGCATTTATTTTAACGTTTACTGAAGTACAACTCCTGCCAGTAGCTATTGTTGCTTTGAACTCCTCCATCACACCATGGTGGAGCCTGTCTGCCGCAGCCTTGTTCAGTGTTGCTCCATTAGTTGTAGTTGCGTTTGTCGTGGAACGTTACTTGTCAAAAGGTAATCTGTCAGGAGCACTTAAATAAATGTCACTAATAGCTTCAAATTTAAGTATTAAACATGAGAAAAACTTTCATCTTAATGACGTCAGTTTTTCAATGTCAAAAGGTGAAATTTATACAATTATTGGCCGTACACTGGCGGGTAAAACCACACTACTGAAAACTATAGCTGGTCTTATTTCTCCAGATAGTGGGGGATTAACTTTTGATGGTCACGATTTTGGGAGTATCCCTGTTTGGAAGCGTGAAATTGCGATGGTTTATCAGCAATTTATTAACTATCCGCACCTGACGGTTTATCAAAATGTTGCTTTTCCTTTGAAGCAGCGTGGTATCCAAAAAACAGAAATTAATCGGCGTGTAATAACTGCGTTGTCCCAGGTGGGACTTGAAGGTTTTGGAGATCGAAAAATTCAGGCCCTGTCTGGTGGTCAGCAACAAAGAGTCGCTTTAGCGCGATCACTTGTCAAAGAAGCAAAGATTGTTTTGTTAGATGAGCCTCTCGTTAATCTTGATTATAAATTGCGCGAACAATTGCGCGAAGAGTTTCAAGGAATTTTTGATACTAAGGCTTCGGAGGATTCAATATTAATTTATTCTTCGACTGATCCTGTGGAGGCTATGCAGTTAGGTGGTCAAATTTTGGTAATGGATGAGGGTCGTATTATTCAACAGGCCAGTGCTAAAGAAATCTACGAAAATCCAATTTCTACCAAAGTTTCTCAAATTACAAATGATCCTGCGATGAATTTGTTTGATGGAAGGATTCAGGATGGTTGTATTGTTTTGAGCCCAGAAATTAAGTTTGATTTACCATCACATTTTAATGGATTGCCGCAAGGTGACTTTACTTTTGGCTTAAGGGCCGCAGCCATTAGCTTAGATGATAATGGATTTCCGTTTTCAGTTGAGTTGTCTGAGATTAGTGGTTCGGAAACCTTTCTCCATGTAAGGCACGAAGGCTTGAAAATTGTTGGTTTATTGAATTTGGTTCAGAATTTTTCAGTTGGGGAAAAAGTGTCAGTCAGGTTTGATACAAAACATTTGTACGCGTTTGCGCCAGATGGACGTTTAAAGTCTTCTCCATACGGTGGGTTACAATAATGGCTAAAATTACTCTTCAAAATATAGCTCATTCGTACAATCCGGGAGCAACAGAAAAGATATATGCTTTAAATCCTTTCGACATGACCTGGGTTGATGGTGGACGTTATGCAATCCTTGGTCCGTCTGGGTGTGGCAAAAGTACGATGTTGAACATTATGTCGGGTATTTTGACGCCGTCTGAAGGCAAGCTATTGTTTGATGACGTAGACGTCACAAACGTATCAACCTCGGAGCGTAATATCGCCCAGGTTTTCCAGTTCCCAGTAATTTATGGGACTATGACTGTTGAACAGAATTTGGCATTCCCACTGGTGTGTCGAAATTATGATAAGCGTGTGATTGCTGCTAAAGTTCAGGAGGTGGCAGAAGCATTGAGTTTGCAAGAGTTGCTAAAGAAATCTGCAAGTAAACTAACTGCAGATCAAAAACAGCTAATTTCACTGGGTCGTGGATTAGTCCGTGACGATGTTTCTGCAGTCTTGATGGATGAACCTCTGACGGTTATTGATCCTGATCTGAAATTTCGATTACGTAGGCAACTCAAAGAAATTAACCATAAATATAGTTCAACTCTGATCTACGTTACACACGATCAGAATGAGGCGATGACTTTTGCAGAAAATATTATTGTTATGGATGAGGGTAATATTGTTCAGGTTGGTACGCCAGCTGAGCTATTTGAGAGGCCTAAAACGACTTTCGTTGGGTATTTCATAGGTGCTCCAGCAATGAATTTCATTGATTGTGAAGCTTATGAAAATAAAATTGTTCGCCTGGGAGATATACCAATCAGCACAGACACCGATATATCTAGTGTTAAGTCTAAGAAGTTGAAGTTGGGTATTCGCGCTGAGTACATTAAAATTGCGGATAAAATGGGTAACAATAGAATACCAGTAAGTATTCAGCGTGTTGAAGATTTGGGTAGTCACAAGTTGGTAACAGCAGTATTTAATGGAATTAACTTAAAAGTTAAGGCGGACCGAGATAAATTAATCTTGAGTGATGATGTATACCTTGAACTGCCCCCAGAGAATTGCTGTCTGTACGCAGATGATACCCTTATCTAGTTACCCTAAAAATAACATTCTATAATGTTGGTAAACGTTAATGAAATAAAGCTTAGTTGTCGGATTTAATTTAACAATACAATGAACTTGACATAAAGGTATTGAGTGGACGAGGAATTTTTTTCACTTTGGCCAGTTGACCAAACACTCCCTATTTTTGTTTTGTAATATACGGAAATCAATTGGCAAATAACAATGATATGCTCGAGCGTGGTTACCTAATACCATGTTTAACACAGCTATTTTGCTCTACCTCTAAATGATAGTAAAAACACATTATTAAGCACACCTCAAGTATTGCCC
>JAOKHV010000047.1 GCA_028248455.1 Ascidiaceihabitans sp.
CCACTGCCAGTTCGAATGGTGCCCTGCCCTATTCTTACGGATTTCTCGCGCGAACTTTGACCCAAAACGTTCAACCCAAAACCGAACTGTTTCGTGACAGATATCGATGCCACGTTCATGCAAGATGTCTTCCACCTGACGAAAACTCAATGGATAACGTATGTAACACATCACAGCCAATCGGATGATTTCAGGTGAAGTCTTAAAATATTCAATGAGAGAACGAGTTGTCATTTACCAAAAATACGGATCAACCGCAAAAGCGTCAAGTTTGTCTGACAACACCAGTCGGAGTGCGACTACTGGCTGAGCTAGCAAGGCATGCGCACATATTCACAACCCAGAGATACATCGACGTAAATTTTGAACAGTTGAGTAAAGCCGCCGAATTACTCTAAGTCCACCCAAACAGGTTCGACTTTGATTTCATCAAAGAACTGCTGCAACCCTCCCAACGTTATGCCCAATGTTCGATCATTAACCAAAGGATGGACATAAATCTGCCTACAGCTTTTTAATCCACTATCCACGAACAACTGCACTCCCGCTTCAACCCCATTGATCATTGAAAGTGGTGTTACAGCTCCAGGGCGAACCCCTAAATGTTGCATCAATCTTTCTGCAGACCCAAATGACAATCGTCCAGTTTTCAGCGTGCTGTGCAGGGTTTTTAGATCTACTTGTCTATCCTGCTCAGCGACCAATAATATGTTGCGCTTTTTATTATCATGCAGGTAGAGATTTTTGATATGACCTCCACCCTGCTCTGAAGATAGGAACTGTCCTTGAACCTTTTTGGAATCCGCTACGGTTCTCAAAGGCACATGGTCTGAACGGATGTAGGCAATACCCCAACTATCCAGCTGTTCCATTATCGCATCTGATGAGATTGGAAGGCTGTCCTGATATTTTGATGAAGCATCAACGATGTCGTTCATTGCGAATCCTTTTCCTGATACTCTTCTCTGCTGAGTTCATACCTTTTGCCCGTGAGCATGTTTTTCTTCAAGCGCGGCGTCAAATGGCTGTAGTGCCGCTCAATCATGCCAATTGATGTGCCCATCTTTACGGCCAGAGCGTGTAAGTCCATACCATCATTTAGCAGCGCGAAAGTTGCATATGTGTGCCGTAGACTATACAGCGTGCGGTTCTGGTTCGTACGCGGGCATGTGAACAGCCCTGCATCAGTGACGAAATTGCGGAAGGTCTGGTGAATGGTCAAAGCAAGCTACACATATCTGTTTGGCGTGAGCCAAAATATATAACCTCATAGCAACCCTGGCACCAAGCCCATCAAAATAATTCAATTAATGATCCATTCGATTAATTAGATGACTATTAACGGGTTCCTCTAGCAACAGCACGGCTTTGCCATTACGCCACTGAAGTGTCGTTTTGCTTTTAGTTTGTGTCTTAGCAACCAAGCGGTCACGCTGAGAGACAAGGTGTGCAAATGATGCGGTTAAATCGTGTAGCTTTTGCTCCAGACGATCGCTTCGCAGATTTGAGCGATCTAATTGTTCAGAAAGTACGTTGGCCTGCTTTTCCAAAGATGAACGTTCTTGCTTGACGATTTCCAACGCGATGCTCAGTTCTAACTCACGCCCCTTAGCAGCCTGCAATTTGAGCGTTTGATTGGCCAAAAATTCTTCTTGGTCAAAGGAACGGTCAGAAAAATATCTAATTAATAAGATCGCATCGTCCAGCGACACGCATCCCTTCCTCACTTTGATATCAACGGATGCAGCAGTCAGCCGAACAAGAGCCTCTGGTCGTTTTAAAGCAGTAGCAATGTCGTTTACTAAAATTTCTAGGACATTTGCATGATACAAATGATTGGCCATAGTATTCTCCTCCTTGAATATGCAACTCAGGGCACTCGATCTATTGGATATTACTCATCTAACATTGCTATACCTGTGCCGCACGATCATCAACTATCACTGTTCGTCTCCTCAAACTCATCTTTAGACAACTCATACCGCTTGCCCGTGAGCATGTCCTTCTTAAGCCTTGGCGTGAGATGACTGTAATGGCGTTCAATCATGCCAAGTGATGTGCCCATCTGTATGGTGAGGGCGGGTATATCGATAATTCTGAGCAGTTGAGTGAGGCGGTGGAGTTACTTTAGTAATTTTTAAGTCATTAAAAAAACTCACAACCACAACATTTGGTGTTATGTTCTAATAGTAGTAACGCCATTACTGCACAAAAATCACATTAAATTGGATTCGAAATTTTAGTAATTGATAATTTCATTAAAAAGTCTCTTTCTGAGAAGTTCGAAAGGAATCGCTTCATGGTTTATCACTCAAAATACAGCAACGATTTTGTAGGGCTGCGAACTACGCTTGGAGGCGAAAAGCAGATCGTATGTGACATAGATAATGGCTCCCGTGTACTGCTCAATATTTGCGATCCTAAATTTTCAAACACACAAATTGATGAAGCTCTTAAGGAGGGCATCACTGCAAAAAGTGTTTTGGGTGGTATCATGTCTGCACTTAAAGCCAGAAATATTCTAGTCGACATCGCAAACTGAGAGATCCAGTGTCTGCAGAATCGCTGCCATCTGCCAAGAGCGTTCAAAATTTGGATAAAATGAGGTGGTGAGGCCGAGTTACCTTAACGATCTCAAGCGGACATTAGCGCAAATCGCGGCGAAAAATCAGTTTCGAGTATGAACCAACTGACCAGTTTGAATGGCCGCTAGAGTGAACAATGCTCTGTCCCCTAAAAGTTTTCGCTGCAACTGCAAACGGATGCTGCGTTAGCAATAGAAGCAGCTGCAAAGGTCCGGTTTGTCCGCAGACGAGACCTTAGTGCAGAGCGCAGCGAATGTCTGCTCCCACACACACGTTCATGAACTTTTGCCGTCCGTCTCCTCCCACTCATCCTCAGAAAACTCATACCTTTTGTCCGTGAGCATGTTCTTCTTGAGCCTTGGCGTGAGGTGACTGTAATGGCGCTCAATCATGCCAATTGATGAGCCCATCTGTATAGCCAGCGCGTGTATATCCATCCCGTCGTTTAGAAGGGCGAAGGTCGCGTAAGTGTGGCGTCGACTATACAGCGTGCGGTTCTGGTTCGTACGCGGGCACGTAATCAACCCTGCGTCTGTGACAAACTTGCGGAAGGTTTGGTGAATGTTCTTGGATACTGTTTCGTCAGGCCGCCTGCACACAGGCAGATCAGTCCGCTGCTTGAGTAACTCTTCAACCAGTTCTGCCAGATCCATTTTGCAACGACGACGGGCTTGGCGGGCCACAGCCAATAGGGGGCATATTTAACCGGTAGGTCGGGGTGCCAATGCCAATCGCAGCTCATTGGGGCTGCACTTGTGTTGGGCTGATATTTAGTCGGTTTTTCTGCGGTTATCATATCGCTAACTTTATAGAGTTTCTTGCAATTTGAGCCGCTGGATCTTACCCGAAGGCCCCTTGGGTAGTTCACTTAGAAAATAAACGGCGTCAGGCGATTTGAAATTTCCAAGTTTTTCGATGCAGATTGAGATCAAATCGGGTTCTGTCAGGGTAGATCCTTCACAGACGCTTACTGCTGCTTCAATGCGCTCACCATATGTTTCGCAAGGGCGCGAAAAGGCTGCGGCCTCAACCACGTCACTGTGGGAATACAGTGCTTCGTCAATCTCGCGAGGAGCGATATTCTCACCGCCTTTGATGATCAGCTCTTTGAGGCGTCCTGTCACGAACAGGTAATCGTCAGCATCTTTGCGTCCCAAATCACCGGTACGCAGCCACTCACCATGAAACGTCGATTTAGTAGCTTCCGGATTTTTGAGATATTCCAACATCACATTCGGCCCACGAACGGCGATTTCACCCTCAACATTGACTGCACATTCGCTCAGGTCAGATGTAAGGATTGTCACTTCGTTTCCAAAGGCAATTCCAGGTGAGCCTATCTTGCGAGTTCCAGGAGGTAGAGGATTGGACAAGATTTGGGCTGCTGTTTCAGTTAAGCCCATCGTCTCAATTATAGGCATATCAAAGCGCGCCTCGAAGGCCGTTTGAACATCGGGGGATAAGGGTGATGATGCCGAGCGTCCAAACCGCAGGCGTGCTTTGCTTTTTGCATCAGGGTTTTTGTCACTGTGCAGCAAGTGTGAAATGATGGTCGGAACAACCGAGAACCATGACACCTCATGTGTGCTGATCTGGTTCCAAAACTGACTGGCAGAGAATTTTTGTGCCATTACCACAGTACCACCAGACACCAATGCCCCCATGACCGAGACACACAAGCCGTTAATATGACAGATAGGCAGAACACAAAGCGCACGATCCTGATCAGTTAAGTGGTGTGCGATCACAGGTGTCCAGCCCCCCGCCAAAAGGCTGGAATGTGTATGTACGACACCCTTTGGCCGACCAGTTGTTCCAGAAGTGTACATGAGTAGAGCGTGATCAGCGGCGTTGATCTGGTGGAGCGGGATTTCTTTGCTCTGAAAGGACGCGAGGCGCTGCATCTGATCTGGTCGGGAATTCTGATACATCTCGTTAACGCTGTCATGCACCAAGGCAATGCGCGCCTCGGAATGCTCTAGCGCATAGGCAATTGCATCGCGTCCTGCCGCAAGATTGACCATTGTCGCACGAAACCCGCCATAGACCGCGCCGTAAAAAGCTAAAACGCCTTCGCGCCCATTCGGCTGAAGGATCGCTACGCTTTCGCCCTTGGCTGTACCATACGTGGTAAGGGCCTGCGCGATTTCTATCGCACCAGAGCGCAGATCCTTCCAAGAGAGTGGCTCACTTCCATCGGTGAAGAAAAACGCAGTTCCGTCTTCTTTTGCGCGAAAATTAAGCCAGTCGCGCAACGTGCCTAGAGGTGGCGTCTCATATGAGAAGTTCATTGACCAGAAGCCTTCCAATATTCGGAAAAGATATCCTCAACCTTTGGCTCACGTGCGGGAATTTCGCGAATGATTTTGACGGTCTGCATGAAGTGTTTCCAATGCACGTTATCATCAATCGAATTACCGCCCCATGATCCGCATCCCATCGAGAGGGAGAACGGCATACCATTGGTGAATGATCCACCTGTGGCAAAGGTGTGGGCCTGATTAACGATGACACGGCAGGTGGGAATACGCTTGCCGATCTCTAAGGGGCGGTCCGCATTTGCCGTATGGATGCCAACAGAGTGACCGGCCCCTTGAAACGCCATGATGCGCTGGGTGATATTCACTGCAGCGTCGAAGTCAGCTGAGCGGTAAAGTGCTGCGACACGCGACAACTTCTCACCTGACAATGGATGATCCGGCCCTACCCCTGTTGTCTCGACAGCAAGGAACTTGGTGTCCGAAGGCACCGTACCCTCCATTTCCAGCGCTTGCAGCATTTTGTCGGCATCTTGTGCAATGACGGAGCGGTTCAGATGCCCGTCGGGCCAAAGCTTGGCGACAATTGCGGCCTCATCTGTGATCCGCGCACCACCCGCCTTTACCAGTGCCACCATGAATTCATCGTAGACGGCGTCAACAACAACGATCGAGTTCTCGGACGAGCAAGACGTTGCATTATCGAATGTTTTGGATGCGGTAATCTTCTGGGCGGCATCATCCAGATCACAGGTCTCGTCCACAATGACCGTCACGTTGCCCGCCCCCACGGCTAAGGCAGGTGTACCGGAGGTATAGGCCCGTTTGACGTTGTTTTGGGATCCGGTGACGACGATCAGATCGCTGATCTCTAGCAGGCGTTGGGTTTTCTCTTTGCTGCCTTTGCCACGGACCATCTGCACCAGATCACGGTCTTCGCCGATCTTGTCGAATTCTGCGTGAATATAGCCGATCAGGACTTCACAGGCCGGAACGCCTTTTGGGGAAGGCGACAGCACTATTGCGTTGCCGCACTTGAGCGCGTTGATGATGTTATTTGCAGGTGTTGCCGCAGGGTTGGTCGAAGGAACTACTGCACCGATCACGCCGATGGGGCGCGCGATCTGCGTGATCCCTGTCTCAGAATTCTCGCTGATGATGCCGTGTGTTTTGGCCGTCGCGATATCGCGCATGAGACCCAACGTTTTGCGATGGTTTTTGGTTATCTTGTCAGGAACATTGCCCAAGCCGGTCGTCTCAACCGCCAACTCAGCAAGGTGAGTATTACGACTAGGTTCCATAATCGCCCAAGCAGCGGCCTGAGCAGCACGATCGTACTTGATCTGGGAGCCGTGGGCCTCAAAACGCAACTGTGCGGCACGCGCACTTGCAACGGTGGCTTCTACTTCGGCGATATCATCAAGAACACTCATGTTGCTCGGTATCCTATTGGTTTTTAGGGCTATCCCCACCCGAACGGGCGGGAGGGGATAAGGTTTTTCTAGTCTTACAGACCTGCGAGCAGCTCTTTCAGCGTTTCTTGACGCGCGGCCCACATCGCCAGAACTTCATCGCGGTTCATCACATGCATTGGCGATCCGCCTGCTTTCATCTTACCTGCAACACGGCTGTTCTCGAACATGGTGGGCACAGTCGCTGCCAGCTTGTCGATGATGCCCTGTGGCGTACCCTTTGGCACCATTACACCGCGAAAGTTCACGGATGCATTGTCCACGGCCAGACCGCTTTCCATCATTGTTGGTACGTCTGGCAAGAACGCGTTCCGTTCCAGATCAGCTACAGCGAGGATTTTGACATTGCCTGCCTGTGCTGCACGGAATGCGTCGGACAGGTTGTTGATACCCGCCATAACGTCACCCGCAATGACTGCTTTCATTGCAGCGGCACCGCCGCCTTTGGTGGGGATATAGGCCATTTTCATGTCGCCCGCCTTCTCCATCTGGAGTGCTGCGATGTGGTGGCCTACAAACAGACCAGCACCCGATGTCGTCAGCTTGCCGGGGTTCGCCTTGGCAAAATCCACCACGTTCTGAAGTGTGTTAAACTCACTATCTTTGCCAACAACCAGAACAGCAGGATCAGCGCCCCAGTTTGCAATTGGCTCAAACGACGCGGTGCTATACTCGACGCCGCCTTTGATCGACTGCGCGATAAAGTGAGGGACGTTGTACGCCCCCAGTGTATAGCCGTCAGCTTCGGCTTGGCCTGCAAGCCAGTTCCAGCCGACACGCCCACCGGCACCCGGTTTGTTCAGAATTGCGATGGGCATACCCAAGGCATCCTCGTTGCCAGATGTCATGGTCACGATGCGTGCCTGAAAATCAGTGGCACCACCGGCACCATAGCTGACCATCATCATGATGGGGCGCTCTGGATAATTGGCATGACCGTCAGCTGTAGCTGTCTGGGTCAGACCCATGAGGGCAATCGCTGCCCCTGCAAGTAGATTTTTCATTTTAGTTCCTCCCTTAAGTGAATTCTGCCGCTACCGCGGTTCAGAAAAATATCTCTCGCGGTGTGTAAACTTTCAGCAGTAGTGCGAAGAGACCGTACATAACAGCCATGAAGCAGGCCGTTGTGATGATGCGCTTAACCCATGATTTCAGCACCCCGTGGGGGGGCGGATCATACAGGCTGAGCAGAATAAAGAATGCGATTGATGTCGCAGTGTAGAACCCCAGACCCTTGGCCGCCCAGAAAATATAGATCAGGGCGATGATCAGGCCGGGTGCAAGGTTTGAGAACTGCGTCAAGGATAGTCCATTCCCAACCTTGGTCCAGCCAAGACAGGCTTTTACGAATGTCCAAAGCGCCAGAACCACAAACACAGTCGCGATAAGGCGCGGAAATAAGAATGCCTCCGAAGGCTGCTGCGTATAGCTAATATAGCAGACCGTTGCGCCAACGGCGGCGACAACGCCCGACCCCATGATATGCTGAACGCGGGGCAATGACGAGTTGCTCATCCCATAATCTCCTCTTTCGACGTGTAGCGCCGCGTGCGCAGTTCCATGTACCCCGAATAAAGCACCGACAAGACCACAACCACGATCAAGAACAGGTTCAGCGCACCGGTAAGGAAGTAGGGTGCCAAGCCGTCTGTAGCAGTTGCAATCATACTGCCTTGGATGAAGTTGGATTCTGCTATTGGCCCAAGAATCAAACCAAGCACCAAGGGGGCGGCAGAAAAACCAAACCGTTCAAGAAAATACATCATCACCCCAAGGGAGGCCATGACATAGACATCCCCCATGCTCGACTGGACCGAGTAGCTGCCGAAAACGGCAAGGCCCAGTACGATCGCCGCCATCATCGACTGCGGCACTTGTGCAACCCGTGCCGCCATTCCAGCCACATAGAGACCAAAAATACACATCAGGATCTGACCGATCAGCATGGAGTTGATGAACGTCCACGCCACGTCAGGGTGATTATCGAACAAATCAGTACCTGGAAAAATGCCATGGATCAAAAGTCCACCAAGTAGAACTGCCGCCGTAGGCGAGCCCGGAATTGAGAGCGTTAGCAGCGGCACCAGAGATGGCCCAACCATCGCGTTGTTTGCAGATTCTGCAGCGATCAATCCCTCAGGATGGCCTGTGCCAAATTTGTCTTTGTCAGGGCTGAATTTCTTAGATTGATCGTAGGCCACAAGGCCCGCAATCTGACCGCCAACACCAGGAATAAGCCCGATGATCGAACCTGTTATCGTGCCAATGCCCATTGCGCGCTTATAGCGAAACAGTTCCGAGAACGCGCTCTTGATCGGGTGCTTCTGCACTTGGATAGCTTCGGTGCCATCGTTTTTGCGGCCCTTGGCGAACATGGTGATCACTTGAGGTATCGCAAACAACCCGATCAATGCAGCGATGATGTTAATACCGCCACTCAAAGATGGATGGAATATGAAACGCTGTGCTCCCATGATGTCATCAAAACCAATCGTCGCAAGCCACAGACCTATACAGCCTGAAAGCAACCCTTTGACGACAGAGGCAGAGTCGAGCGAACCGATCACTGTCACGCCGAGGATCGCAAGCCAGAACAAATGGCTGGGACCGAAAGCAAGCGCCCATTGCGCCAAAACAGGCGTCAGAAAGATCAGCAAGAGCACACCAAAAACACCACCAACAGCCGAGGATAAGAATGACAGCTGCAGCGCCTTTGCTCCTTCACCTTTGAGAGCCATCGCGTGGCCATCCAGTGTGGTTGCGATGTTGGCTGGTGCCCCCGGAATCTTTAGTAGAATCGCGGAAACCGCGCCACCCGCGACAGTCGACGTATAAGCTGCACCCAACAGAATTAGACCTTGGGCCGCCTCAAGCTGGAAGGTGAAAGGGATCAGCAAAGCGACTGCCATTGTCGGCGATAGCCCGGGCGTGGCGCCAAGGATCAATCCGCCGATGGTGCCCAGTAAAAGCAAACCAAAGTTGATTGGTGTGAACACATCCCCAAAGTAATAGATAAATTCCATACAGCCGCGCCCCAAGTCACCTTATGTTGACCTTTGAGGTTAAGTGATGAAAATAGTAATGCAAATGTTTTCATAAAACCTCAAATTATGGCGTCTAAATGTCTGATAATAAAATGGATAAAGTAGATATTTTTGCTGTTGCGAAACGAGCTAACGTCTCTATCTCAACGGTTTCGCGTTCTTTTAACCATCCTGAGCTGGTCAATCCCACGACTCGCAAAAAGATCGACAAGGCCGTAAGAAAGCTAGGCTATATCCGCAATCGTGCCGCTCAAACGATGCACGGGATCCGCAGCGGTACGATTGGTTTGGTCGTCCCAACCATCGACCACACAATTTTTGCCGAAGTGATCCAAGCCTTCTCGGACAGCGTCGATGCGCACGGCTTTACCATTATGATCGCCTCGCATGGTTACGATTTGGAGCGGGAATACGCCGCCTTGCGCAAATTTCTGGAACACCGCGTCGATGGATTGGCTCTGATTGGCGAAGACCATTCACAAGAGACCTACGAACTTATTGAGCGCCAGAACATTCCGGCTGTG
>JAOKHV010000048.1 GCA_028248455.1 Ascidiaceihabitans sp.
ATTTTAGGGCACAACTGCACGGTTTTGGTCAAAGACGTGTGTTTGATTCACTCGTTGCGATTTGTGTTGGCAGGCATAGTTTAAATGATAAGCAGTCTTGATTGTCTAATTTGAAATTGAATTAACCCAGCTGGGCACCTGTGTTGATATTTTTAAGATGACTCAAACCTTGCTGGAATTCTTTTTAATCACAGTCAAATTGATAACCACTTCAATCATGAAAGACATCCAGAAAGCAGGCTGACGTATAAGCGAAAACCAGTGCCGCCCTCATTGAGTGGTTTCAAATCTGCGCTTCATAGATTTGTGTGATCGTGGTGCTTTGAGACCTGTTAGACTTTGTCTGACAACGCCTTTGACATTAACAGTTAAGCCAGCCAACTGCGATAATCACTGACTAAAAGGTGCTTTGGATTAACGTCTTCTTCAATGTTAGCAAATCGCCCAATTGGTTCACAAAAAATATTGTCGGTTTCGTCGTTGTTCACAGTGGAGACTTCTCCGATCAAAACATCCCCGCCATCGCCCCAAAACGCATGCCAATCCCCAGGCATCAGTGTCACGCTCTCTCCGGGTTTCAGCTGCAGCTTTTCGCCCGCCGCGAAATCGCATTTGATACCGTCGCAAAAAACTGTTCCGCCTTTATCATCGGCAAAGTTTCCAGCGTCGTCTGAACCAAATAATTCCACTACGAGCGTTGCGCCACCACGGTTAATGATGTCTTCTGCTTTCAGTAAATGGGTGTGCATTGGGCTGAGTTGATCCTGTTTTGAGATCAGCAGCTTCTCAGCGTAACACATGCCGCCACCTCGTTGGAGATCAGCCAATCGTCCGTTGCGCAGCGTGAATAAGAACAAGCCCATTTCGTCATATTTTCCCGCGCCGTAATCAGTAATGTCCCACCCGCAGCGCGCGTCAATCACGTTTTTGGCTATGTCTTTGCGGGCCTTAAATTCATCAGGCGACCAATAGGCGAACGGCGGCATTACAAATCCAAAGCTGCGCATCATCTCGTCTGCTTCAGTAATGATATCGTTGATACGTGAGCGTTTCATTGTGTCTGCCTCCGGCTTTTATGGGGCGGCGTGCCCGAATCCAATAAGACGACATTACGATATTTCTTTAGTCGCCGAAACCGCTTTCGGATTTCCTATTGCTTTACGAAACCGCTTTCGGTTAGCGTCGATTCAATACATGAGGAATCAGATGTCGGCCAAGCCAATCAGTTTAAAAATTTTAGCAGCGCATCTTGATCTAACCGTCGGGACGGTCAGTCGCGCGCTCAACGGCTATGCTGATATCAGCCCTGTGACACGCAAGAGGGTGAAGCGCGCAGCGGATGAATTGGGATATCGCGCCAACCAAAACGCGCGTCGGCTATCAATCGGCAATCCAGAAACAGTTGGCTATCTGATGCCCCGCGTAAGCAGTTCAATCGCGCAACCTTTTGTTGCGCAATTGTTGCAAGGTTTGGGTGAGGCACTGAGCAAACGGAGTTGGGACCTTTTGGTTGTACAACCCAATTCATCCAAAGACGAGATGGCACATATTGAGCGTATGGTGCGATCTGGTCGCGTGGGAGGGCTTGTTATTTCGCGACCACTCAAAAATGACCCCCGTATCCGGCTCTTGCAAGATCTTAAATGTCCCTTTGTGGTTCACGGCCGCACAGCTTCTTGCGCTGATTACGCTTGGTATGATGTTGACGGAGATGATGCGTTTGTCACGGCGGTCAATCATCTGGTGTCACTGGGCCATAGCCGAACAGCTTTTATTGGTGCACCGCTGCAACATCAATTTGCCCAAGACCGCCTGAATGGCTACCGCTCAGCGGTACAAGAAAATGGTTTGGTCGTTGATGAAGACCTAATCCAGATCGCTGACTTTAGTGATGATGGTGGGGAAGTGGCGACCAATATGTTGCTTGATTTGCCTGTCCCACCCACAGCGATTGTTTGCGTGTCAGACACGATGGCATTGGGAGCGTTGGCTGCAATCAGATCACGAGGCTTACTGCCTGGTGTCGATATATCAGTCATTGGTTATGACGGTTTGAAATTTGGCATTCATTCAAATCCGCCCCTGACAACCATGGCGCAACCACAAGCCCATGCAGGTCGCAGGTTGGGGGATATGTTGCTTGCGATAATCGACGGAGATGATCCGTCCAAGCACCAAGAATTGCAGCGCGCACATCTGCTGCGTCGCAAAACTGACGGGCCTTTGCACAACGCAACAGTCCAAACGAACGTTTCAATTAGGGAGGAAATACTATGAAGCGCACTACACATCTTTTGGCTGGTTTGTTGGCCACAACTGTTCTGGCGGGGGCCGCACACGCGGATACAATCCGGTTCTGGACAATGGAAGTCCAACCAGAACGGATTGCTGTTCAGGAGGAAATGGCTGCAGGATTCGAAGCAGCCACTGGTCACACGGTAGAGATTATTCCAGTAGAGGAATCAGACATCCAAACCCGTGCGACTGCTGCATTTGCTGCGGGCGACCTTCCCGATGTAATTAATCTGACCGTTAATCACATCCTGCCATATTCCGAAGCGGGCCTGCTAGACACAGCCGCTGCATCTGAGGTTATGGACAACCTTGGAGTTGACAGTTTTGCCCAAGGCCCAGTTGCTATGGCAATGTCGGACGGCGAAATCGTCGCGGTCCCAACCGATGGCTGGACTCAACTTGTTGTCTACCGAGCCGACATGTTTAAGGCTGCTGGCCTTGCCGCACCAACAACGTTTGATGCGATGAATGCTGCGATGACTGCGCTGCACAATCCGCCAGAAATGTACGGCTTTGTTGCTGCGACCAAGATCGACGAAGGTTACATGATGCAGTTGATCGAGCATCTGTCATTGGCCACTGGCTATTCACCAGTGAATGCAGACGGGTCTATCAACGAGGACACGTCTCATCTGGTCGAACTGCTTGAACTGTACAAAAACCTTGTTGCTAACTCACCAGAAGGGGATCTGTATTGGTCCCAATCGCGTGAGTTGTATCTTGATGGTAAAGCCGCGATGGTAATCTGGTCCCCGTCCATCCTTGACGAACTGGGTGGCCTTCGTGACAGCGCACCTGTCACGATCGATAATGATCCAACAACCAAGGCACTTGCTGAAATGACCGGTTTCTCAACCGTGATCTCCGGTCCAGGCAATGCGGATGGAGCGGCTTATGCTGACGTGCGTTATCTTGGTATTTCTGCCGATGCAAACACAGGCGTTGCACAGGAATTCGTCGAATATGTGATGTCCGAAGGTTACGGCCAGTGGTTGTCACAAGCGCCAGAGGGCAAGTTCCCTGTGCGTCGCGGCACTGAGGCTGGAGACACCTCATTCGAAGCGACTTGGGCTGGCTTGGACGTCGGTGTTGATCGTAAGGCACCACTTGGCGACATCTACCCTCAGTCTGTGATCGACGATATCGTCGCAGGCCTGTCCGTAGGTGATCGTTGGGGCGTTGCTGATGGTCAGTTGGCCACAGCGTCCAAAATCGTAAACTCGCAGGTTATGTCTCGTGTAATCCGCGAAATGACAGACGGTGATCTGAGCGTGCAGGAAGCTGCCGATAAGATCATCGCAGAGCACATGGCTCTCGATTTGTAATCCAAAACGGGGCGGCGCGTGAAAATGCGCCGCCCCTTTCGTTTTTAAGGACACGATGATGTCAACTGAACCAACACCTCCTAAAGGATTAGGGCCACTCGCAAAACGTGAGATGCGGTTTGCCTATATGTTGTTGTTGCCGACGTTTCTGATCGTCTTGTCCGTCGTATTATTTCCGCTGCTGGCCAATATTTGGATCAGTTTTAAACCTGTGACGCTTGGCGACCTGCGCGCACCGTCGATTTTGGTCAACGAACGCTTGATCGGTAATGTTGAGGCCGCTGGCGATGAGGCCGATATCCGGTACCGTATCCGTAATTCATCACGCAAAAGCGATATTGCTGCAGTGTCCATGACTGACGATCTGCCCGCCACATTGGACGTGCTTGGCTATGACTATCGCTGCACGCTTGACGATACCGTACTGGCCTGTGAACTGGGCGATTACGAGGCGGGAAAACGCGAAGATGTCATTGTCCGCGTCGCCGCAACACAAGCCTTCATTGATAGACCCATTAACGTTAAAGACACAAAAGCTGCATTTGATTTCATTTCCGAAAACGTGCTTTTAAGCAACGATTTCACGCTTGATAACTTTCGAAAGGTTTTCGACGCATCTGATTTCTGGCCAGTCCTTTGGGCGTCGCTGTATTATACCATCGGTGGTACAGTTGGTGCACTGGTCATGGGGTTATTTGCAGCGCAATTGATGAACATGACATTCCGCGGGCGCAGTTTCCTTCGTGGTCTTTATTTATCACCCTATGTCGCACCTGTTATTGCGGTGGCCCTTGCTTGGGTACTGCTGCTTGATCCTGGCCCCGGTGGCACACTAAACGCGCTACTGATCCAATTGGGAGTCATCGAAGGCCCAATTAACTTCCTTGGGCAGCGTGTGGCAGAGATTAGTATCTTCGGGCTATCGTTTGATTTCCCTGTTGCCCTGACCGTTGTTATCATCTTTGAAATCTGGCGCTATTTTCCACTTGCGATGTTGTTTATCTTGGCCAGGATGCAATCGGTTTCCACTGATATCTATGAGGCTGCAGAAATCGACGGTGCGACGCCCATACAACAATTTCGGTTTATTTCTTTGCCACAATTGATGGGTATCATGGCCGTACTTTTCTTGCTGCGTTTTATCTGGACGTTCAATAAATTTGACGACATCTTCCTGTTAACCGGTGGGGCGGCTGGTACACGTACCTTGACAGTTAACGTCTATGAGAAAGCTTTCGCGGTATCGAACCTTGGCGCAGGTGCGGCTGTTGCGGTTGTTGTCTTCTTAATCTTGCTTGTCTTCTCCGTGATCTTCTTCAAATTCTCACCGGAGGATGACGCATGAACCGTTTTGGAAACATTTTTTATCTGTGTTTGTTGTTTGGGGCCCTTTGGGGGGCAATCTGGACTACGCTGATTACATTGTTGGCGTTATTCGTGTCAGGCGAATTGTTCCAACCGCAAGTATCGGCTGGCGCGATTGCAGGTCTGATCTCAGCATGCGCCTTGACTGCATTGGCACCGGAAAAACGCACCATTGGATTGCGAGCATTATGTGTGTTTTTGTTCGTTTTGATCCTAACTGTTGCATCCGGTGCAAACCCGCTTGGCTTACCCATGTCGGTCTACTCTGTTGGGCAGTGTATCTTTACAGTGATGCTGGCGTGGATCGTGGTGCAGGCGATCCATTTGACAGCTATGGGTTTTGGTCCAACCCGCGAACGACGTTATAATATCGAAGTAATCTGCCTGCGTTTCCTTAAGGGTTTTGGCCTTGTAGGTTTCACCATCGCTGTCGCCTTGCCATTCTTTGTGATGGTCATGATGAGCCTTAAGAACCAGCAATTTTTGCTTTCTAATCCGCTCGATTTTTCTTTGAATTTCGCTCAAGGCGGACACGCGCTTTTCCGAAGTTATATTGAGCTGTTCACGCAATATCACTTTGGGAGCTACCTTCTAAATTCTGCGATGGTGTCGGTCGTCACAGTACTGATCACCTTGTTCTTTGCGGTTCCCGGTGCCTACGCGGTGGCTCGGTTGCGTTTCCCGGGTCAGTATTTTTTGAGCCGGTCAATCTTGCTAATCTACATGGTTCCGATGATTGTGCTGGTGATCCCGCTGTATGCGATTTTCAGCCAGCTAGGCATGCGTAATACTCTGTGGGGGCTGATGTTGGTCTATCCGGCAACAACCATTCCAGTGGCGCTTTATATGCTGCAAGGGTATTTTCGCGGCATACCTGCCGAGCTGGAAGAGGCGGGGCTTATGGATGGGTTGTCACGCATCAATGTGATCCGCAAAATCACATTACCTCTGGCCTTGCCCGCACTGGCTTCTGTAGCACTTTATGTATTCATGATAGCTTGGAATGAATTTCTGTTTGCTTTCATGTTCCTCGATAATGTCGACCTTTACACGCTGTCGCGCGGCATTGCTGAGCTGAATTCGTCCGAGGTGCCTCGACAGCATCTAATGGCGGGGGCTGTCATAGCAACCGTGCCTGTGCTCGCTTTGTTTTTATGGTTTGAACGGTATTTGGTCGCAGGTCTAACCGCCGGTTCGGTGAAAGGATAACTCATGTCTCTCAAACAACTCGCAATTGATACGTTGGCTAAGAATGACCGCGGTGGGTTCACTATCCCTACAGCCGGGCTTTATCCCTATCAGTGGAACTGGGACAGTGCGTTTGTGGCACTAGGCATCGCGACCTATGACATGGACCGTGCCTGGTCCGAAATCACGACATTAATCGACGGGCAATGGCCCGATGGTATGATTCCAAGTATCATCTTTCGCAGCGACGATCCCAGCTATTTTCCTGGGCCGTCACGCTGGGGAAAAACACCTGGCGCTATCCCGTCAACTGGCGTTTCTCAGCCGCCCGTTTTGGCCACAGTGGTACGGCAAATTACGAACGACAGCCAAGGCCCTGCGCGTCGCGCGCAAGTGTTTGACCAAATTTTTGCCTGGCACAAATGGTATCATGACAACAGAACAGCGGACGGCATCGTGGCCACCGTGCATCCGTGGGAAACGGGGAGAGACAATTGCCCTGAATGGAATATTGGGTTGGACGCGATGACGGTTGCACCTGATCTTCCGCCCTACACACGCATGGACAATACACACGTCAATCCAGCGTTCCGCCCGACCCAAGAGCAGTACGACAAATTCCTGACCATCGTGCATTTTGGAGATAGCATCGGCTGGGACCAACGCCGTTTGACTGACGAGGGGCCATTCTTGATGGCCGACCCCAACATCCATTTCGTGCTGCTGCGTGCGGACAAAGACCTGTTGGGAATGGCCACAGAGATGGGAAAGTCCGCTGAGGTTTGTGATCAAATTCGCGCATGGATAGCTAAGGGCGAAGCGGCGACAGATTACCTCTGGAACGACGATCTTGGTGCCTTTACGGCGCGCGATATTCGCACAGGGCAGTTCTCAGATGGATTTTCAAACTGCAGCGCGCTTTGCTTTTATGCGGATGCAGGCACGCAGATACAGCGCGCCCGCACCCTCAACAACATGCGCCGAATTGAGAGCAAGGTGAACCACATGCTGCCCAGTTGGGACCCTGATTCCGCAGTATTTGAAGCCCAACGATACTGGTGCGGTCCGCTCTGGCCCCAGATGAATTATATGACCGAGCGCGGTCTGGCCGAGCAAGGTGAACACGGCCTTGCGCAATCGGTGCGCGACGGTTTGTGCAATGCGATCGAAAAATCTGGATTTTGGGAATGTTTTAATCCGCTGACCGGCGAAGGTTGTGTTGGGTCAAATTTCTCTTGGACAGCTGCCGTTTGGCTGTCGTGGCAATCCGAAACTAAACAAAGCGATGTGGCGTAAAGTCATTCAAAAGGACGTGAAACATGGGTTCTATTAGCCTCAAGGCGGTCGAAAAGTGGTTTGGCCCGGTACAAGTGATCAAGGGCATTGATCTTGATATTCAAGACGGTGAGCTGATCATTTTTGTTGGCCCGTCTGGATGTGGAAAGTCTACACTGTTGCGCATGATCGCAGGGCTGGAGGAAACCAGCCGTGGGCAAATTCTGCTCGATGGAAATGATGTCACCCATAAGGTTCCGTCGGAACGGGAGCTGTCGATGGTGTTCCAATCCTACGCGCTTTACCCACATCTTAGCGTGGAGGAAAATGTGGGTTTTGCTTTGAATACCGCGGGTGCACCCAAGGCTGAAATTGATGAAAAGGTCGGGGATGCGGCGAGGATTTTGAAACTCGACGCCTATATGGATCGCCGCCCCAAAGACTTGTCGGGTGGGCAACGCCAGCGGGTTGCGATTGGTCGTGCAATCGTACGTAAGCCCAAGGGTTTTTTGTTTGATGAGCCTCTGTCGAACCTTGATGCATCGTTGCGCGTTGATATGCGGTTTGAAATTGCTCGCCTACACAAAACGCTTGAAACCACGATGGTCTATGTCACTCATGATCAGGTTGAAGCGATGACATTAGCCGACCGTATCGTTGTTTTGAAAGACGGACTCATTATGCAAGTTGGCACGCCACGCGAATTATATGAAACGCCGGACAATGTTTTTGTGGCGCAATTTATTGGTAGCCCCAAAATGAACCTTATGCCTTGTGATACGGATGCTGGATACACATCCTTTCCGCTGTGTAATGCTGGCGCTGTCAAATTGGGCATCCGGCCGGAACACATAGGGATTACTAAAGTTGGCTCTGGCCATTGCAATGGAGTCGTACAGATCAGCGAATACCTGGGTGCGGATTTCTTTCACTATGTTGACTGTGGTCCGCTTGGGCTTTTGACGGTGCGAACGCCTGGTGCCTTCGAGGATATAGAGGGAAAAAAAGTCGGTTTGAGATTTGAGACTGATAATCTGCACTTCTTTGGCTCCAATGAGATGGCATTAAAGTGAGTGACTAAGGCTAAAATAAAAATTCTCAAATGAGACGCTAAATCGGGTAAAAATATTGTAAAATCACTTTTAGTTGAAGTCCGCAGTGCCCGTACAACTCGCTTGTCTCATACATGAGTTTCATAGGTTTATGTAATCGTGGTACTTTGAAACGTGTCAGATTTTTTATAATAATACTAATCATACGATCAGTAAATTTTTGGAGTTCCGATTTTGTACACCAGACAGCTTGGACGTGGGGGACCAATGGTCCATCCGATTGGCTTCGGCGCTATGTCATTTTCCGATTTTTATGGAACAACCAATGAGCGCGAAAGTCACGCGATTTTGGATATGGCAATGGAGGCTGGCGTCAGCCATCTCGACACATCAAATGTCTATGGAATGGGCCGATCTGAGAGAGTTATTGGCAGCTACATTAAAGCTAATTCGCAAGCGCAGGATCATTTTGTTATCGCGACCAAGGGTGGGATCACTCGCAATCCGACTGGTCCAGGCAATATTTTCAACAACTCCCTCAAGCATTTGGAAGCCGAACTCGAAAATAGTTTGAGACGTTTGGGTGTGGAGGCTGTTGATCTCTATTACCTCCATCGTCGCGATCACAATGTTCCAATTGAGGAAGTGACAGAGACGCTTGCCACATTTGTGAAATCTGGCAAAGTTAAAGCGATCGGATTCTCAGAGATAGCACCCACCACGCTGCGCCGTGCGCATGCGGTTCATCCTGTGGCTGCTGTGCAATCTGAATACTCGCTTTCTACTCGTTCACCCGAGTTGGGCC
The DNA here is from genome assembly GCA_028248455.1 of Ascidiaceihabitans sp. Classification (GTDB taxonomy): domain Bacteria; phylum Pseudomonadota; class Alphaproteobacteria; order Rhodobacterales; family Rhodobacteraceae; genus Ascidiaceihabitans. Next base: position 9,306 of record JAOKHV010000048.1, read on the forward strand.
TTTTGCAAACTTGCGCGGAACTTGGGGTCTCAATGGTTGCATTCTCACCTGTAGGTCGCTCTCTGCTGACCGACTCTCCAATAAGCATGGCTGCCGCACAAGATCTTGCCTTCTTAAAAAACAACCCTCGCTTCATGACACCGAATTATGAGGCAAATTTCCTTGCCACTGCAGGGTTCCGATCACTGGCGGCAGATAAGGGACTATCTGCTGCGGGCCTAGCCATCGCATGGCTCTTAGCGCAAGGTGAGCATGTCCTCCCAATTCCAGGTACTCGCTCCGTCTCGCATTTTGCCGAGCTTTTACAAGCTTCCAGCTGCACTTTGACGTCTGGCGAGCTTGCAGTAATTGAATCCATCTTACCAATCGGCTGGGCTCACGGGGATAGATATTCTGAAGCGCAATGGATTGGACCAGAGAGATATTGCTGATTAGCGCCATCCCTATTTATGCACGCATTTCAAGCTAAACCGTGATGCTGCTCTGGTTGAATGGCGTCAATTATTGAGCGCTTAGATTTA
>JAOKHV010000049.1 GCA_028248455.1 Ascidiaceihabitans sp.
CATGATTAAACCCTCTGTGCATGATGTAAGGCTAGGCATACCACGTCGTGAAAGATCTGACCTAACGTTTAGTCTTTAAAAGACTATATCACCCTAATTAATCTTGCCAATGTATGGGAGCCAATCACACTGATAGCCTTTCCTTGGCAAACTTAGGTCAGCCTCAAAGTTGATGAGATTATACACTCCAGATTCCTTCATCTTCTATGCTTTGACTAGCGGCATAGCTTCATCGAAAAACTTAACATCTGCCAACTCTATCCAAGATGGAATGTTGCTTGCACCTGAGAACATGTCCGACACCACCATGTCTGATTGGTCGCCTTGATCTGGCCCAATGTAACCAAATGAAGTTAGGTCATGAATAATGCGGTCTATATCCTGTCCTGACATTGCTCCAAAGGCCATGAGTTCACCATCAAAGTTACGGTGAGGATCAACCTGACCAAATAGAGACTTCCAGCCGTCTGTGCTGATGGGCTGCTTCACGTATGGACGCAGGATGAGTGAGATGAACGAGAGGGTCTGGATTGCCATTAGGTTTCGCCTTTCGTGGCATCCCAGTTAAAATCTAAGGCATCTAGTCTTTGCTTACGTTCAGGTGACATAGTGTCTTTGGTTTGTTTTTGCCTGTCCAACCATCCCATACATGAATTAAAAGTATCCAAATGATACAATTGCGATGCCGTATAAAAATAAGCTTGTCCTCAAATGCTTATACTGCGCAGCCTCTTGTACTTCCGTGAGCTTTTGGGTCGCGAGGGCCACTGCCGCATAAAACGGGATCACCTGCAGGCAGGAATAGTGGGAGACTGGCCCTAGGTTTGCTGGAGTATAGTAAAAGATGTAGTCACCAAAGATAGCTCGGTACGGGATGTTGACTGCCAGTTCAAGGAGGATCGCCTCTGCCCCGAGTATCAATAATGCAAAGGGCTTCATCCAAACTTGGATACCACTAAATAGCTGTCCCCGAAGGTAGCTATATGTTCCGAAGATGCCCCAAATCATCGGAAAAAACAGACTGATGTCTCCCCCATGAGCTGGGTAAAGCCTATACTCCCACAATGGCCATCCGAATACCAAGCTCCACGTTGAGTTCACGAATGCCTCGCCTGTGGCACCGAGCAGGACAAACAGAGTGACAGAATATGTGAACCTGAGGGCATCGACCGCGATACGACCCCTGCCTATGATCCAAAACGCTCCAATGATACAAAACAGTACCACGAGGCCGTAAATAGCCGCACCTGCGAAGCTGACTTCCAAAAAGCTGTTCAATTCTCGACCCATATCGTTCGGAAATACATGTCCATCCTAATTTCTGAATAGCCACACTCTGAACGCTCTGCTGTATAGGTTTCAATAACTGTCATTAAAGTTAGCTCTCCTTTAGCTCATGTCTCAGCACACAAAGAGCTTATCAAACATTGGTATAACGTCCACCCCATCGCCTGAATAAAAAAAGGCCAGGCACAAAGGCCCAGCCATAAGTGGTACGCTCAGGGAATGAGAATATGCAATAGATACGTCAAAGCTTTGATGTTGGATCACTATGAGATTCAATATGACCGTGGTGAGGCGCTGGTTGGCTTCACTAAGCACACAGCACCTACTAATGTTGCCAATAGCTGCGTCACCACGCCTATATGGGCTGTCTAGGACTGCTTAGCCTGCACTAATCGTCTATTCGTGTAGGATGCTATGGCCTCTGCTACACAGGGTAGGTTCAATGCGGGGTAATCACGGAAAACGGTAGCTACGTCCGTGCTGTAACTACGGCTTCGCCAACGTGATGCTTTAGACAACTGTACGATAAACTGAATGTTGTCTTTGCACCTTATGAGGCGAATACATTCACCTTGGTTGATCCAGATAATGTCTCTGTAGTTATCACTGGTCTCTCTACGACTATTCATGGCGCTCACCAGAACGGTACATAGCCAATGCTGCTAACATGGCTTTAACCGTGTCATCATCAGCAGGCTTGGATTTAGCCATCAGGCCTTTAGTATTAGCCGCCTTAGCCACAGATTGCGCTGGGCGCTTTAACAACCCGCTCATGCGTCTTCGCCGCTGAACTTGTCATAGTAACCCTGCAGGCTAGTGCCGAGTTCGTCTGATGGATTGTGCTTCCCACCAGACCTAACAAACTTGGCCATCCCGCCCTTACCGCCTAAGTGAACTACACTACATAGGCCATTACGATCATAGCCTTTGGCTTCATCACCTAACTTGTCGATAGCCTTGTCTAAATCGGCTATGTGCCAATGACCTACTTCGTCTTGTAGAGCTTCATCAGCTTAGAATTGATCTTGAGTAAACTCCTTACCTGTGACATAACGTGTGACGAAAACTTGGGACTAGCGTGTGACGAAGTCTATTTGACGCCATAGCCATAACCATAACCCCTTATCTTCTTACGTATTATGACTACAAGGGGGTAATGGCGGAGGAACAGGAATTCTCAATTTAATTAGATTAAGATATTGTTATAAAACAATTTAGTAAAATAAATTATTCCACCAATAAGTTCCAATATAGGTTCCTCCATAGGGTCGACTTAAGGGCCAAAAATTACCAAAATTATTCCATTTTTGTTGTATTTCAGGAAAGCACTTAAGTTCAAACCTCAGGTAGCACCCACTCAACAATATCCGTTTGATAATTTAGACATCTTGAGTGAAACTAAAGCTACCCAGATAGCGTGAAGGACGGTCACCTGAGTAATTAAGCACCAAGAGACGCAGCTATGAAGCTATATCAACACAAGGAATTATCCTAAGATGAAACAAACACTGACAACACCGGCCGTAGCAGCTACTATGTTTGCCAACAGTGCATCTGCTGCTGGTCCTGCTGATCTACAGAAGCTGAAGGAAAATGGTAATTGTGAGGAGTGTGACCTGTCTGGTGCTGATTTGTAGAGTGCTAATCTGGAGGGCGCTAGCCTGTACAATACTGATCTGAGGGGTGCTTAACTGAGTGGAGCGAACCTAATTGGTACTGATTTGAGTTATGCCAATATGCAAGGTGCAATCCTCTGCAAAACAACCATGTCAGACTGCTCAGTCATCTACAGCGGATGCTGACTTCAGTTAAAACAAATGTTATAGCCGAATAGTCGTCTGCTAGGCTTAAGTAGCTTGCTATGCGTGACTACCGTCGCGGCGCAGCCAACCACTCCTATCACTTGGAAAAGTTGAATTTTTCACCACTCTTACTCAATACTTACATGGGCAATCGAGAAATATTAGGTTAACCGTTCCACTTGAAAATGTGGAAGTCCAGAACATATCCCTGTCTTCCAATTCTTTGTTACAGTCTGGATTGTTAAGGATAACCACTTGCGTACCCAAAAATCCATCACCTATAAACTTCCGATTTGAAATTACCGCATCAGACTCTTGCGAGAGTGTCTTGTAAAGATATGTGGAATTACCATCATCAAGTAACATGGTTTCATTATCATAATGAATGTACCCAGAGTTCGCCTCACCATCTGGCCCATCCTCTGAGTAATCCGTCACTTCAGACCCATCGAAGCTATAAGAGCCAGAAAATGTACACTCAGCCCTTATCATTTCAGCCGTAGATTGAGTTGCAACCATCAAAAATGCCGCAGACAATAAAAGCCTCATCCAAATCCCTCTATCTAAGCAGCCATTGTGATGATTTTTTCTTCCCCTTGACGATACTATGGCAGGTCTCACCGCCACTAACTGAAACCCTATATGCAGCCCAGGAATGAGATCGATGTGTGTCAACAGTCCAACTCATTCCAGAGCTTAAATTTGTATAGAGCTTCTTGTTTCCATTATAATCTAGCCAGTAAATTTTAAACTCATCATCAGTTTGTCCAACAAAAAATGTAATCTTTGTTTTTATTTCAGTTCTTTTTGAGCGAAATTTATTTAAGTCGTAACACTCATAGCTTCGCGGCGTGGATCTCTTGTCTTTCTCACAGATACCAAATGTGCCGTTTACCTTACTGTTGAAGCCACACAATATCCCACCCCATTGATACCCAACTTGGCCATCGCCATAAGCAATTTTAAACCAGTTAAATCCATCACTAGTAGGTTTTGCTTTTTTTAGCAGAACAACTGGATCACCATTTGTTAGGCCTCCAATTTTTGGATAGTCCGCACTTGGGCCAGAGCGAACATTGCCACCCCAAGAGCCAATTTTTAGTTCACCAGCATAAGCCTGACTTGCCAACAGACCCAACCCAACCAAACCTGCTATTAGCGATTTGTGCATCACAACCCCCATGAAACCATGTCTAATCATTTCAGAAAAGATCTTGCTTTACAAAACAAATTTTAATTCAGAAGGGTCAGGCAAAAGAGAAATGGTTCGTTTTTTTGAACTATTGCCTTTTTATAAAGGAAGCCCGACTAATGAAATCAATACGAGCCATCAAGCTGGACAACTGCTTCACTTGATTTGAAGGCTTTTGACCCTTGCCTGAACACCAATCACGAAAGGCATTCAAAGCGCAGCGCTTGAATCACAGAAAATGCGCAGCATAATTCAATCAACCGGTTGAGCCGAACTCTTTTAGTTGAAGCCGCAATTGGTTCCCAAAAACCCTTAAGACGGACAATGTGACTGCCAAAAGATAAATTCACCCGTATCTATCAAACTTTCAGAGGAACGCAAAACACGGAAAAACCTTCCGAATAAACGTGACAAAGAATTTGCTAAATTAACATTAGCTAACTCTCGAAAAACGCTAGCCCTGAAGCAGGGTCAGTTGTTACCAGATGAATAGATTACAAATGATTTTAGTAATAATCTGAATAAAGGAGCATTTTAATGTTTTTTAGAGTCTTTTTTGCGTTCATATTCATCTAAGTTGGCCTCCATCATTGCCTCATGACGTCTAGCTTGACGCATCAGGGATAATCCTAAACCCCATCCTATGATTGAAGAAGCAATCCCAAAAAGGATTTCATTCCTAACTATCCATGTAGGTTCCCCAAAAGTATAGTCTGCATATGCTGAAAAGAAGCAAAGCAAAGATACAAATGACATGAGAATAATCAGTAACACTCCGTAGCCCATTTTAAACTTTGGAAATACGGCGGCGAAAGCCACCAAAATCAATTTAATAACTATGCTCATATCTTGTAGCCTTTTGTTTAAATCTAATGCACGGTCAAATTCTTACTGATTGAAGAAATATTATGGAGAAGAAAATGAATAAGGGCTTTATATTTTTACCAGCAGTAATGTTAATTGTGTCTGCATGTTCTGGTCCTGATGTTTCAACACGGGTTACCAGCAGTTTAAGTAGAGGCGTTTTGGCTGCGGAACAAAAAGTTCAAGGAAAAACAATTATAATGACTCCAAACGTTGAAGATATCACAGATAAAGGATTTAATATCAGATACATGGAACTGTCATTTGGTTCAGGAGTGCCTGAAAATATAAGAGATTTGGCGATTGATCAGTGTGCATCTACTGGAAAAGTTGCGCTATTCATGGGCAACTCACGTGGACTTGTTCAATTAAATACAGTGAAGGCTCACTACGAATGTAGAGACGTTAAATCCAGTTAAATCTGTTTCAGGTGCCGCAGAGAATCCTTCTCGTCAACAGGTGGTATCAGTGGTAACTCCGCAAGCCTAACGGCAAACAGGAAGTTCTAAGGCGACAGTTAAGAACTTGTGAGAGGCTCTTAGTGGCCTCCTGCTCTCAATAAGGCATTACTCACTATGATAACTTTGCGCACAAGTAGCTGTCGGAAATTACCGTGCATTTGGAACTTAATATCACAACAGATTTATTTTGTTATGAAAGCGCGGGCAATTGAAAGCAAAGACCTTTGCCACTTCCGGTTGCCTGGAACCAAGCCATGCGGTATATTCTAAAAATCAATGGCTTTCCTGGGGCTCAGTTTGGTCTACCAATGATAAAAATGCGAGTCACATTTTACCGATTGTGAAATTTCAAGGCATTCATTATCACATAAACAATAGGTTAATTGTTACTTGAAGTGGTTATTTGTGTCAGCCCAAAACTTTAATGGATTAAAAAATGGAAAAAGAAACTAACTCACGTGCCAATAAATTCGACGTCATTGTAGTTGGAGCGGGCCCAGCAGGTAGTTCAGCAGCAATTACTGCTCAAAAAAACGGACTAAAAGTTGCTATTATTGATAAGCAGGCTTTTCCCAGAAATAAGCTTTGTGCGGCGTTGTTTTCAGGCAGAGCACTGCGTTCCATGAAATGTGTTTTCAGTTCCATTCCTGATGATAGTTATTTTCTAAATATTAATAGTGTTACCTTTAAATGGGGTGGGACCACGATTAGAAATTGGACTAGTGATCATAAGTTGCGCCTCAGCTACCGTCACGATGTGGATCACTGGCTATTAAAGCTTGCAATCAAATCAGGGGTATCTGACTTTCAAAAAGTTCAACTTTCAAAAATTGATGAGGAAAACTGTACCATTGAATTAAAAGATGGAAGGATCTTACATTATAATGTTTTGATTGGTGCTGATGGAGCTAATAGTATCGTTGGTAGGCATTTGTTTGGTAGGCCGTTTGATCCTAATACAATTGGTTTTGCTTTGGAAACTGAGGCACCTGAAGAATGCGATGAAAATGCAGACCTTTCTATAGATTTTGACTGCGTGAGGCCAGGATATGGTTGGAGTTTTCCAAAAATAAAATCTCGGACCATTGGGGTGGCCGCTTTGCACAAAGCAAACCCAAAATTAAAATCAACCATGTCGAAATATTTACATTCTGAAAATATTCAGGAGAAGAGCGTAAATGTGAAAGGTGCGTTTATTCCTTTGGGTGATTACCATAAACTTCCAGGAAGAAATGAAATACTTTTAGCGGGGGATGCGGCAGGTTTAGTAGACGGTTTGACAGGGGAAGGGATAGCCTACGCTATAGAAAGTGGTGCCAAAGCTGCAGAGGCTGCCACTTCTGCGATCTCATCTAATACACCATGCCTAGCGTTTGAATACTATTTGCCACTAGTCAAAGAACATCACAAAGAGTTAGATATTGCCAATCGAATTAGAGCATTTGCATACGGTTGGCCATTCCGTAAACGTTTTCGCAAAGCGCTCGAGACCCACCCCACCATGCATAAGAAATTTTTTGACTTATTAGAAGGTAACGCTTCTTATTGTGATATAGAGGCCCAAATAAACAAGAAATTGCTTTCATCGCTAATGAAGTTGCCTAACATGTTAAAATATACCCGTTAAGTATTTATACGGTTGTGACCCTGTGTGTGCTTGTGAAGATATGTCAGTAAACATCCTTGGGTAGCCCAGCCCCATCCATCTCAACATCAAGGAGAAGCAGTACCCCTAGGTCACTTGTGACCGCGCTCAGACAACCTGTGTTATTCCTCCAGTGTGGATCCTGATACGTGTTACTGCTTTTAGGGCTCTACAATGATGGCATCTGGCTCTCTGACGCACCTCATGGGCTGTGTTAGGGCCACCAACGACAGCAATCAGGTTTGCTAACTCGCGTTGGTGCTTACTAAGAAACTGTTTGATAGAGTTAGAAGAACGGGGTCAAATTATAATTAAGCGAGACACCCAGAACGTCTGCCTCGAAATCGGCGTCAAAAGATTTGATTTTTCCCGCACTTACCATCCCACTTAAATTTGGTGTAAATTGATATCCAATACCTATATTCACCTGTCCCACGGCCCCGTCACCCACTTTCAAGCCGCCGCCACCAGCAACACCAACGAGCCCTTCTGCTTCTACAAAAAAGTTACCTAACAGCTCTTTGTGAACTCCCATACCAACCAGACCAGTCATGTAGGCCCCAGCACTTCCGCCCCATGCTCCAATTGCGTGGCCCGTGAGGAATGCATTGGGAGAAAGAAAATAATCAATTTGAAAACCAAGATTATCCACTGCCAGTGAAGGTCTATTTCTCCAGTTTGGATGTGTTCCTTTGTAGCTTTGCTGGACGGCCCTAATTCTGATTGGATAACCAAGAAGTTCATCCGTACCGCCCTTTCCGGCCAAACGGGGTGTGCCCAATTGGTAACCAATATTTAGGTTTAAAGTGGTATTAGAAAAATTTGTTGAGGCCGATAGAAATTTGGAAGCGGAAACATCGACAAAGAAGGAATTAGGAAACAGATACTGAACGCCTGCAGACCCATCTAACAAAAGCCCACCTCCAGTGGGTACACCACCGCCACCGCCACCACCGAATGATAGAGCTCCATAAACCGATAGGTTTTTATTTATTGAGCGTCGAGCACCGGCCCCAGCTAACAGATGCATATAACCAGCGCTATTTCCACCTCCGCCTCCAACTGTTTCAAACTGGGTAAACCACGTGTCACTTAAGTGTGTACGTATCCTAACACCCAACATTTTGAAATCTTCTTGGAAGGTCGTGGCACTACTGTCTTTCAGAACTTTATTGTTAGCCATCACTGAGCGCGTAACCAGCGAAAATTGTAGTATTTTTCGATCACCGTGGCGTAGAGTTGAATTTTCAATTCGCGCAGTATTATTGAAGGTTATGCCACGCTTGCCCGTTAGAGTGAATGGTCGCGAATAAGAAATATAGGCTTGCGAGCTTTCTATAGCACCTTTTTTGGGGAAGCTTACGTGGCTAACGCCCATGCCTAATTTCCCAGTAGGAAAAGATAATTTCAATCCTGTGTGGGCTCGGAGCATTAAACCACCACCGCTAAGAACATAACCACCACGTCCGCCACCGGCACCAACAGAAAGCCCACTGTCTATCGAAAGTCTTTGGCTAATAGGATAATTTAATCCAGCATGAACACCGATCGTTATGAAACCTCCCCGCTGCCCATCTACTGCAGTGAAGGACTCGAGGCCATAATTAAAATAGTCTCCAAAAAATTCTGAAAGCCTGACATTGGCCATGCCCATCTTTTCGTTGTGGGGTAATGTAAATCGCTCGTATGTAGTGCTGAGTTGTAGATCAAGCTTATCTTCACCCGCGAGGACCTGTCCCGCGGGGATTACACTTAATAGCAATGCTAAGGTAAAAAACTTGGCTTTCATTGTGGTGTCTATTCTCTTTTAGTTAAATATGAGGTGCCCTGTTTGAGGCTCAAATTTTGGGCTTATCTGTACCGCGAAAAGTGATTCATTTCCTTGCATGCTAACCTTTTTATAGGCTTTGTATATGTCAAAAACGGTCTGCATGATCATCCAGCAAACCCGGGTCGTGTTGATCGCCACGCATGTCAATCGCAGAGTAAAAAGGGACTGGATCGCGGCTTAAAACTGGTCCACCGAGTTATCGTTTGTTGTGCGCTTTGGTGGGCGTGTTTGTCATATAGCTTACGCGTGCCAAAGCGCATGTTGGCCCTTGGGCCAACATTGTTTTGATCTGGATTGAGCTTTGTTTACTTTTGTTTGTTACGGCTGTGTTTGAGCCTGTAGCTTTCGCCGTTCATCTCGAGAATGTGGACGTGATGAGTTAAACGATCCAACAGTGCGCCTGTCAGCCGCTCAGA
>JAOKHV010000005.1 GCA_028248455.1 Ascidiaceihabitans sp.
CGCACGTCATATAGCAGCCCCTTTCCCATTTGGTGATGAAGGCACGACCGCATGGTTGGCTGCGATTGCTGCGGAATTTGGCGTTGATGCAGACACATTTCAACGCGCCACGGACGCCCCACGCCGCCGAGCACGTCAAGCCATCGCGCAGGCTGCGGCACCTTTGAGCGGCAAATCAGTGTTCTTTTTTCCTGACAGCCAATTGGAAATCCCCTTGGCCCGATTTTTGACCCGCGAATGTGGGATGACCGCGCTTGAGGTCGGATCACCCTATATCCACGACGCGCTGCACGGCCCCGATCTAGATTTGCTGCCCTCAGGCCCGCAAATTTCCGAAGGCCAAGATGTTGATCTGCAATTGGACCGCTGCCGCGAAGTGCGTCCTGATCTAACCGTTTGCGGACTAGGCCTTGCCAACCCACTGGAAGCAGAGGGCCTATCAACCAAATGGGCCATTGAATTGATCTTTACCCCTGTGCATTTCTACGAACAAGCTGGCGATTTGGCCTCGCTTTTTGCCCGACCATTGCGCCGCAAAGACATTTTAGGGGTCGCAGAAACCCCTGCATCAGAAATGTGCGAGGTCGCGCAATGAAGCTGACAGTCTGGACATACGAAGGGCCACCTCACGTTGGCGCCATGCGCGTCGCGACTGGCATGACCGGATTGCATTACGTCCTGCACGCGCCCCAAGGTGACACATATGCCGATCTGTTGTTCACAATGATTGAACGCCGCGATCACCGTCCTCCTGTAACGTACACTACATTTCAAGCGCGGGATTTGGGGGCTGATACGGCTGGCCTGTTCAAATCTGCCTGCCAAGATGCGGTAGACCGTTTCAAGCCAGAAGCCATCATCGTGGGTGCGTCTTGCACAGCTGAATTGATCCAAGACGACCCTGCAGGTTTGGCCGAAACTATGGGTCTTGGCATTCCAGTCATCCCGCTTGAATTACCAAGCTATCAGCGTAAGGAAAACTTTGGTGCGGATGAAACTTTTTATCAAATCGTCAAAGCGCTGGCAAAACCTGTTGCGCGCACAGAGCGGATCAGCTGTAATATCCTTGGGCCAACCGCACTTGGCTTCCGGCACCGTGACGACATTCAAGAAATCACCAACCTACTTTATGAACTGGGTGTCGAGGTCAATGTGACTGCACCTATGACCTCCACGCCATCCGATATTGCGCGTATTGGGGCCGCACATTTTAACGTGTTGCTTTACCCAGAAACTGGCGAAGCAGCCGCGCGGCACCTGGAAAAGACATTTGATCAGCCGTTCACCAAAGTGGTCCCTATTGGAACCGGTGCAACCCATGATTTCATCGCTGAAATTCGCATGTTAACTGGATCGACTGCACCCCTTGACACGGATCGTTTGCGCCAAACATGGTGGTCGCGCTCTGTCGACAGCACCTATTTGACAGCTAAGCGGGTTTTCATCTTTGGCGACGGCACACACGTAAAAGCAGCTGCTAGAATTGCGCGCGACGAAATGGGTTTTGAAGTGGCTGGCATGGGCTGTTACAACCGTGAAATGGCCCGCGAGGTCCGCGCTGTAGCCAAAGACCACGGTCTGACTGCGCTGATCACCGATGACTACCTTGAGGTCGAACGCGCAATTGAAGAATTGCAGCCTGAAATGATCCTTGGCACCCAAATGGAACGCCATATAGGCAAGCGTTTGGGCATCCCTTGCGCCGTAATTTCCGCACCTGTGCATGTTCAAGATTTCCCTGCCCGATACTCACCGCAAATGGGATTTGAAGGTGCGAACGTAATTTTCGACACCTGGATTCATCCACTTGTGATGGGTCTTGAAGAACACTTACTTCATATGTTCCGCGATGATTTTGAATTTAACGATGCGGCTGGCCCATCCCACCATGGCGGACATGCCCCAGCAGGAAAAGCAACGCAGGAAACGCCCGATCCAGCGCAACAAACAGATGTCGTTGTATGGCTACGCGACGCTGAAAAAGAGCTTAAAAAAATTCCGTTCTTTGTCCGCGGCAAGGCCCGCCGCAACACGGAAAATTTTGCAACGCAAAAAGGCTTGGCTGAAATTTCGGTAGATACACTTTATGATGCAAAGGCCCATTATGCGCGATGATGTGATGCCCCAAATATATCGTTTCGTCATCGTGACGTTAGACCGGCATGCCGCTGGCCCAGCCGCGCGTATAGCGCCTAAACTGGCCAGGGATTTTCCAGGGCTAAGCCTGTCTATACATGCCGCTGCTGAATGGGACAAAGACCCAACAGCCCTGCAAGCCGCACAAGATGATATCGCAAAGGCAGATATTGTTGTGACCAGCGTACTGTTCCTTGAGGACCACGTCAAAGCGATCCTGCCTAATCTGGCAGCGCGCCGTGATGCCTGCGATGCAATGGTAGGACTCGTATCCGATCAAGAAATCACGCAACTCACCCGCATGGGCGATCTAGACATGTCCAAGCCAGCGTCCGGCGCGATGGGCCTGTTGAAGAAACTCAAGCCTGCCAAAAAATCTGGTAAGTCCGGCGCAGGGCAAATGAAAATGCTGCGCCGTCTGCCCAAAATCTTAAAATTAATCCCTGGGAAAAGCCAGGATTTGCGGGCATGGTTCCTTGCCATGCAATATTGGCTGGGCGGCTCCGACGACAACTTTGAGAATATGGTCCGTTTCCTTATCTCGCGCTACAGCCACGTGCCTGCATGGCGCGGCGTGACTTCTTCAGACCCGATAGAATACCCCGAAGTAGGGCTTTATCACCCTGATCTACCCGAGCTCCATATCACAACCAATCTGGCCGATTTACCCCAAGCCGACAGCAAAACCACCATCGGTATCTTGATGTTACGCAGCTATATCCTTGCCGGTGACACAGCCCATTACGATCACGTCATCCGCACCTTCGAGGCCCGTGGGATGCGTGTGATTGCTGCCTTTGCAGGCGGCCTTGATGGACGCCCTGCCATAACGGCCTATCATCAAGGGCGGGTTGATGCGCTTGTATCGTTGACCGGATTTTCACTTGTTGGTGGGCCTGCTTATAATGACAGTGACGCGGCAGTGGAAACACTGTCAGGGCTGGACTTGCCTTACATCGCGGCGCAACCGCTTGAATTCCAGACACTGGAGCAATGGGCAACAGGGGGTCAGGGGCTGTCTCCCATTGAATCCACGATGCTTATCGCTTTGCCCGAAATTGACGGTGCCACAAACCCAACTGTCTTTGCAGGACGTCACGGGGCTATGGGTTGCGCCGGATGCGCACAGATGTGCCCATCAATTGGCGGCGTCAAAGCCATGGCACCTTGCCTAGAGCGGATCGATGCGTTGGTCGAAAAGACAGAAAGACTGGCCGTACTACGCCGTAAAACCAATGCCGATAAAAATGTTGGGATTGTTGTATTCGGCTTTCCACCGAATGCGGGCGCTGTTGGCACAGCTGCCTATTTGTCAGTGTTTGAAAGCCTGCATAACACGCTACATCAAATGGAGGCCGATGGTTACGATGTGACCCCACCTGCCACAGTGGATGATTTGCGTCACGCCATTTTACACGGGAACAAAGATGTTTACGGCCAAGAGGCAAATGTTATGGCAACGGTCAGTGCTGATCATATCGTGGCGACAACACCTTGGCTCGACGAGATTGAAAACACGTGGGGCCCTGCCCCAGGTCGCATTCAATCCAACGGGCGCGATCTTTTCATTCTGGGTGCGCAATTCGGCAAGGTTATGGTGGGTGTGCAACCGACCTTTGGCTATGAAGGCGACCCGATGCGCCTGTTGTTTGAAAAAGGCTTTGCACCGACACACGCGTTTTCAGCTTTCTATCAATATCTGAAACATAGCTTTGCGGCCGATGTGGTTTTGCATTTCGGCATGCATGGTGCGCTGGAATTTATGCCAGGCAAACAAAACGGTTTAGGTGGCAATGACTGGCCTGATCGGTTGATCGGCAATCTGCCCAACGTCTATCTTTACGCAGCTAATAACCCGTCTGAGGCGACATTGGCCAAGCGTCGCAGCAATGCGGTCACAATCACCCATATCACGCCGCCTTTGCAAAATTCAGGCCTGTATCGCGGGCTGGCCGACCTTAAGGACAGTATGACCAAATGGCGGGCATTACCCGATGGCTCCGAGCGCGAAAGCCTGTCTGAACTGGTGACCTCTCAGGCCACGCTAGTAAATCTTGATGCTTCTGACTTGGGTGCGCTTTGGCTCAAGTTGTTAGAGACAGAAGACGCGCTGATCCCTGACGGCCTTCATATTATTGGTAAATTGCGCAGCCCTCAAGCAGTCGAAGACACGCTTAATCTGATGGAGTTTACAGACTTAAATGCCCGTGCAGTGGCACAAGCCCATCTGGAAACGGATGCAGAATTGCCTGCGCTGATGCGCGCGCTGAACGGACAATTTATTGCGCCAGTGCCTGGTGGTGATGTGATCCGCGCGCCTGAAATCCTACCAACTGGGCGCAATATTCACGCTTTTGATCCGTTCCGGATGCCAACCGCATTTGCAATGATGGACGGCACCTTGCAAGCCAATGAACTGCTTAAAACCCACGACAGCCTGCCGCGCACAGTTGCGCTGGTGCTTTGGGGGTCTGACAATATCAAATCCGGCGGTGGCCCAATCGCTCAAGCCTTGGCACTGATGGGCGCTGTCCCACGGTTTGATGCGCATGGGCGGCTTTGCGGTGCAAACCTGATCCCGCTTGATACGCTTGGGCGCGCACGCATCGACGTTGTGATGACCCTATCGGGCATATTCCGAGACCTGTTGCCACTGCAGACCAAATTGCTGGCTGATGCGGCTTATCAATGTGCAATTGCAGATGAACCCAGTGATCTAAACCCTATCCGCGCACATGCGTTATCGTTTGCTCAGACCCACAGCGTTGACATAAAAACCGCCGCCTTGCGCGTGTTTTCCAATGCCGAAGGCGCTTACGGCTCAAATGTAAACCAGCTTGTCGACAGCTCTGCGTTTGATGATGAAAATGATCTGGCCGATGCCTATCAAGCGCGCAAATCGTTTGCTTATGGAACCGATGGCGAAGCGTCGGCGCAAAGCGATCTGTTGCAAGACACGCTTAAAAACGTCGATCTGGCCTATCAGAACCTTGAATCAGTCGAATTGGGGATTACTACGGTTGATCACTATTTTGACACTTTGGGCGGCATCGCCTCTGCCGTGAAGCGGGCCAAGGGCGGCGGCGATACGCCGATCTATATCGGTGACCAAACACGGGGTGGTGCCACAGTGCGCACCCTTTCTGATCAAGTTGATCTTGAAACTCGGTCGCGCAACTTGAACCCAAAATACTATGAGCCTCTGCTGCAACACGGCCATGAAGGCGTACGCCAGATCGAGGCATCAATCACCAATACCGTCGGCTGGTCCGCCACTACGGGCAAGGTTAATCCGCAGATTTACCAACAACTTTCCAAAACCTTTGTGCTTGATGATGTCATGCGCAAACGGCTGGCCGACCTGAACCCGCAAGCCTCTATGCGGATGGCCAATCGTCTAATTGAAGCCTCCGACAGGCAATATTGGACACCAGACGCCGAAACGTTCGCAGCATTACAAAATGCAGCTGACGCAATTGAAGATCAACTCGAGGGCATTGCAGCCGAATGACCCAAGAAAGGGAACTACCATGTCACCACTAGATAAGAGCATTCCAAACCTCGGCGGCGACGGCGAAGGATCCGTTCAAGTCCACCAAGACGAAAACACCAAGATCGAAGGCGCAAAAGTGTTTTCGGTTTATGGCAAAGGCGGGATTGGGAAATCTACCACATCGTCGAACCTGTCTGCAGCATTTTCAAAAATGGGCAAACGCGTTTTGCAAATTGGGTGCGACCCCAAACATGACAGCACATTCACGCTAACAGGCATGTTGCAGCCAACCGTTATCGACATCTTGAAGGACGTCGATTTCCACTCCGAAGAATTACGCCCAGAAGACTACGTCGCTGTGGGTTATAACGGCGTGAAATGTGTTGAAGCAGGTGGGCCGCCTGCTGGCACAGGTTGCGGTGGCTATGTGGTTGGACAAACCGTTAAGCTGCTCAAGCAACACCACATGCTCGAAGATACCGATGTGGTGATTTTCGATGTACTGGGTGACGTCGTTTGCGGTGGCTTTGCAGCCCCCTTGCAACACGCTGACCGTGCCTTGATCGTCACGGCCAATGACTTCGACAGCATCTATGCAATGAACCGGATCATTGCAGCGGTGCAGGCCAAATCGAAAAACTACAAGGTGCGGCTTGCGGGCTGCGTGGCCAACCGGTCCAAAGACACCGACGAGGTGGATCGCTATTGTTCCACAGTTGGCTTCAACAGGATCGCGCACATGCCTGATCTGGATGCAATCCGCCGGTCTCGTCTGAAAAAGAAAACACTGTTTGAAATGCCTGATGACGAAGAGATCGTGCAGGTCCGTAAGGAATACATGCGTTTGGCTGAAACGCTGTGGAACGGGACATTGCCGTTGGCACCTGATCCTTTGCCTGACCGTGAAATCTTTGAATTGCTGGGGTTCGATTGATGACCTACGAGGCCACACGCAGCCGCGTTGAAACCTATTTTGACCGCACAGCGACCAAAACATGGGAGCGTCTGACATCAGACGCGCCGGTGTCCGGTGTGCGGGCGACAGTGCGTGCGGGACGTGACCGGATGCGCGATGTTCTGATCGGGCAATTGCCGCGTGACTTGACAGGGCTGCGCATCTTGGACGCGGGCTGTGGAACTGGGGCTTTAGCATTCGAGCTGGCCGCACGTGGGGCAGATGTTGTTGGCGTCGATATCTCACCGCAACTGATCGATATAGCTAACAAACGCACACCTAATGGTCTGTCTGGCAGCCTGCGTTTCGCAGCAGGTGATATGCTTGATCTCGCACTGGGTGATTTTGACCACGTGGTGGCGATGGATTCAATGATCTATTATACGCAGGCAGACATCTGCGCCATTATAGCCGATATCGCACCGCGTATTCGGGGCAATATGGTGTTCACCGTGGCCCCACGCACCCCGCTTTTGATGGCGATGTGGCGGATCGGCAAATTCTTCCCAAGTGGCGACAGATCACCTACAATGGTGCCCCATTCGCCTGCAAAACTCGCTAAGGCGCTGACCACTGGCACCCTGCGGGATGTCGAGCGGGTTAATTCGGGGTTCTACATATCCAACGCCTTGGAATTTAGCCCATGATCTTGCCACGCGACACATTGAAAAAGCTAACGCTGCGCGCCTTGCCCTTCTCAGATGCGGTCAGTGATGACTTGCCGTTGGGCCAATTGTTGCGCCTTTCGCTATTTCAAATTTCTGTCGGGATGGCGGCTGTCATGCTGCTAGGCACGCTCAATCGTGTTATGATCGTCGAACTGTCGGTCTCGGCCACGTTGGTTGCGCTAATGATCGCCATTCCGGTGCTTGTTGCGCCATTTCGGGCGCTGTTGGGTTTTCGATCTGATAATTACCGGTCTGCAATCGGGTGGAAACGCATCCCCTACCTGTGGTTCGGGTCCATGTGGCAATTCGGCGGTTTAGCTATCATGCCAATGGGTCTATTGTTGCTGTCAGGTGACCAAGTCGCAGGGCCGTCATGGGCAGGAGAGGTTGGCGCAGCGCTGGCTTTTCTAATGACTGGCATCGGCATGCATATGACACAAACGGCTGGCCTGGCCTTGGCAGCTGACCGCGCCACCGAAGAAACCCGGCCCCAAGTTGTGGCCTTGCTTTATGTTACATTCCTGATCGGGATGGGCGTATCCGCCTTAATCGTCGGGGCGCTTTTGCAAAACTTTAGCGCGCTGCGTTTGGTGCAGGTGATCCAAGGCACAGCGGTTGTCACGCTTTTGCTAAACGTCACCGCCCTGTGGAAACAAGAGCAGCTGGCACCAATGACCAGATCTGAGCGGGCCGCCCCGAAACCGCAATTTATGGAGGCTTGGCGCGATCTTGTCTCGGGTGGTGATGCAGGACGGTTGCTGATTGTGGTATTCATCGGAACGCTTGCATTCAACATGCAAGACGTATTGCTTGAACCTTACGGCGGTGAAATTCTCGGCCTGTCGGTATCTGCGACCACATTGCTCTCTGCGGTTTGGGCCGTTGGTGCATTAATCGGCTTTGGGCTGGCGGCACGCTGGTTGAAATCGAATATGGATCCCTACCGCATGGCGGCACGCGGCATTTTGATCGGGCTGATCGCATTCAGTGGTCTGGTTTTTGCTGCCCCTATGAATAGCAGCTCTGTCTTCTTTCTGGGCGCTTTCGGGATCGGGCTTGGGGGCGGGCTGTTCGCAGTCGCGACACTGACAGCAGCAATGACGCTAAACACCACAGGTGCTGCAGGCAAAGGATTGGCCCTTGGTGCATGGGGCGCAGCCCAAGCAACAGCAGCCGGCGCATCCATATTTGTTGGAGGCGCTGTGCGCGACCTCGTAAACACAGCTGCCACATCAGGCGGATTGGGAACGGCACTACAATCCAATGCAACTGGCTATTCCGTGGTATACCACATCGAAATCGGCTTGCTTTTCATCACCCTCATCGTGCTTGGCAACTTAGTTAAGGCCCGCCCGATGTCGACTTCAACGGCCACGCCCACTGGGCTGGCGGACTTTCCAACATGACACGCATTTACAATTCCTTCGGAGGACACACCCATGCTCGGTAACAACTTTTTCGGCAACTTTGATCTGGCTAGCGCAGCGATCTGGATGTTTTGGATCTTTTTTGCATTGTTGGTTTACTACCTGCAAACCGAAAACATGCGCGAAGGCTATCCTTTGCAAGATGACGATGGCAACGAGGCCTCTAACCCAGGGGTGTTCCCTGTACCAACAGACAAAACCTTCCTGTTGCCTCATGGGCGCGGTGAATTAACAGTCCCGTCTGGGCAGCGCGGCGACCGCGAAAACCTTGCGCTGGAACGCACATCTGTGGCCGCTGGCTCACCTTATGTCCCAACGGGCGACGCGATGGTTGACGGTGTTGGTCCCGCAGCATGGGCACCACGGTCTGATCATCCTGAATTAGACGCGCACGGCCACAATAAAATCCAACCCTTATCGATACTGAAAGGTTTCAACGTCTCAGCAGGGATTGACCCACGCGGCAAAGTTGTCGTTGCAGGCGACGGCGAAGTTGTTGGCCGCATCACCGATATGTGGGTCGACGTGCCAGAACAAATGGTCCGTTTTCTAACAATTGATGTGAATCCGGAAGGATCGGGCAAACTGCGCCTCATTCCCGTCAACTTCACCAAAATCAAACAGGACCGTGTCGTGGTTCGGTCAATTTATGAAAAGCACTTCGACGGCATCCCAACGATCAAAAACACAGACAACCTGACGCTTCTCGAAGAGGAAAAGATCATGGCCTACTTTGGCGGCGGCACACTTTACGCCGATCCAAAACGGTCTGAACCTGTCGTATAAAATATCTATGGGGCGTTTTAGCCGAACGCCCCATGACACCACAAACAGGGACAAAGACAATGCATCACGACGATTTCAACTTCGAACCGGTCCGCGGCCTTCCAGAGGCATTGCCCGCAGGCGAAGAAATTTTGTGGCAAGGTGCCCCCAACCCGTTGCGGTTGGCTAAGGATGCACTTTGTTTGAATTGGATTATTGGTTATTTCGCTCTGCTTGCGATGTGGCGCGTTGGCGTGTCATCGGCAAGCATGCCGTTCACACAAGCCATGGGCCACGGCGTTCCATTCCTGATCTCGGGTATTGCGGCCGGTGGACTGATCTATCTTGTGGCCACAGTCCAAGCGCGCAGCACCGTTTATACACTGACCAACAAACGGGCCTGCATGCGGATCGGTGCCGCGCTGAATATGACGCTCAATCTGCCATTTGTACAAATTGGGACCGCGCAATTGGGTGTGCGTAAATCCGGCATCGGCACTATCAATTTTGAAATGATCGGGGACACCCGCTTGTCGTATCTGATGACTTGGCCACATGTGCGCCCTTGGCGTTTTTCTCGCACACAACCAGCTTTCCGCGCGATCCCGGATGCAGCGCGTGTGGCGGCGATCTTTGCGGATGCTGCGGAAACACGAGTGTCTGAACCACAAATCAGCCGCAGCACAGCGACCCAATCCAAAATGGTAGCGGAGTGATGACAATGGATACTCACAATATACAACACGCCGCATCGCTATCAAACCAGATGAAACATCGTGACCGTGAAATGGTGCCACGCGCGCTGGTGATTGGAATGTTTTCGCTGATGGTTGCAGCCACCGCTTTGGTCGCCTTTGACAGCTTCACAGATCGGCCCATCCTTGCAAAAGCCCCTGACAGCAAAGTTTTGCAAACACGGATGATCCAACTTGAGGGGTCGCGCAGCGGTGGGGTTTTGGTCACCGATACTACAGGTGCGAAAATTGGCCATTCCTTGGAAAACAAGGCCGGCTTTATTGATGTGATCTGGGGATCGATCCTGCGGGAACGGACCGCCAGAGGGATCAACACCAATGACCCGCTGCGCCTTGTTCGTCGAGAAAACGGGCATTTTGCAGTTATTGATGATGCCACCAGTTGGAAAATTGAACTGATCGGATATGGTAAAGATAACGTCGCAGCTTTCGCCAGGTTGATCGACTAAACGAAACTTAAAGGGACATTAATTATGGGACTTCTGACAAGATCAAAAGAACAAGTACCGTGTACAGTTACGATTTCGCACCGTTTCGAGGAACTGTCAGCACATGTGAAATTCAACAACGGGGCGGTCGTGAACCCCGGTGACAGCGTCCACGTACATGGAACCGAAATTATGGCACCCTACGGTGAAATCGTCGAAGAAGATCGGATGGCCACTATCGTCCGTGCATCCCGACTTGAACAGCTTTGGACCCGCATGACAGGTGATCTAGAATTTATGGAACTCTGCGAATTTTCGTTTTCCGAAGAGGTGATTTCATGAATAAGGCCACACATTCTGCCTATGCAGACACCGCTGAAGAAGCGATCGCGCTGCAAGACAAACAAGGCGATGCGATGACATCAGACGAAGCCACCGGAATTGCGATGCAAAACACATTGTTGACGCCACGGTTTTACACCACTGATTTTGCCGAAATGGACGCCCTTGATGTGACGTCAGTACGCTACGATTGGGACAAATTGATCGCAGAAATGAAATCAGACCCAAACAAAGGCCATTTCAAGAAAACCGATAAGTGGCAGGCCGATTGGGAAGGCATGGACCCTGCCCTGCGCGCTGAATTTATCGACTTTTTGATCTCCAGCTGTACGGCTGAATTTTCTGGCTGCGTTCTGTATAAAGAAATGAAACGCCGCGGGTCAAACACCGACATTACCACCTTGTTTCAGTTGATGGCTCGCGACGAGGCGCGCCATGCAGGTTTCATCAATGACGCCCTGCGCGAGGCTGGTATCCGGGTTAACCTGGGTTTTTTGACCCAACAAAAGAAATACACCTATTTTCGGCCCAAATTCATTTACTATGCGACCTATCTATCTGAAAAAATCGGCTATGCGCGCTATATCACGATTTTCCGCCATCTTGAGGCGCACCCTGACAAAGTGTTTCACCCGATTTTCCAGTGGTTCCGCGAATGGTGCAATGATGAATTCCGCCATGGTGAGGCTTTTGCGCTTTTACTAAAAACAGAACCTAAATTAACCGAAAGTCGCGTTAATAAAATGTGGATCAAATTCTTCCTGACCGCAGTTTATTCCACCATGTGGGTACGCGATCATCAGCGGCCCGTGTTCCACGATGCCCTCGGCGTTGACGTTACATGGTACGGCCAAGAAGTATTTCGCAAAACCTCCGAAGGGACACGCCAGATCTTTCCATTTGTTTTGGACATCGACCATCCGCGCTGGCGGCCAAATCTTGACCGCATGGAACTAGCATCACGCCAGGTCGCAGCCGGTAAGGCGCGTGGCGGGATTGCCGGCACTATGGCCCGTTTAGGTGGCATGGCCAAAGCAGCGTTCGCTTTTGTCTCGCTTTACACCATCCCCGCCATCCCAAACGTGGTGCCAATGAGCACAATGATGGAGCCAACTTACTGATGATGGCAACCGCATGGACATCGGCGATCTTCGCAGTCTTCACTTGGTGGTTCTTCACTGGGGCAATTCTACTGATCGTGCGTCGATCCGACGCCGGCGACACGACGGGGCACGGTAAATCTGTTGTGTTCACCGTGCCACTTCTGGCGCTTGGAATCGCAGGGCTGGTCGTATCATCTACCGTCCTGACGGTGTCCACGATCTATGTCGCGTTCCTATCCACATTGCTGGTCTGGGGTTGGATTGAACTAGCGTTCTTAGCTGGTATCATTACTGGGCCAGAACGGCGCGCCTGTCCTGCGGGTTTAAAAGGATGGGTGCGGTTTGCCCGTGCATTCAACACAGTGGCCTACCACGAATTATTGCTTCTTGGCGCAGTGCTCATCATTGGGGCAATCACCGCCGCTGGTGTCAACCAATTCGGATTTTGGGCCTTTGTAATTTTGTTCACTGCACGCATATCTGCAAAACTAAACCTGTTTTACGGGGTGCCACGAATCAACACTGAATTTGTGCCAGTCCCCCTGCAACATCTGAAATCCTATTTCCACCAAGGCAGTATCACTGCAGCCTTCCCTATTGGGGTCACGTTCCTTTCGGTTCTGACGGCTTACTGCGGGTATAATCTGCTCAATGCGGGCACTGTGCCCACAACCGTGGGCTATGCTTTACTCACCGCCTTGGCTACTTTGGCCGCTCTCGAACACTGGTTGATGGTAATCCCATTGCCCGATGCAAAACTATGGCGCTGGATGCTACCCGCGCCAACTACAACAGGAAAATCCAATGAACTTTGATGCACTGTTTGATGCCCAGCTTGATACCCTTAAATCCGAAGGAAATTATCGTTATTTTGCTGAACTTGAACGAACCTGTGGGAAATTTCCACGCGCGGGTAACCATGTTGATGGCGAGGTCAATGACGTCACTGTCTGGTGTTCAAACGACTACCTTGGCATGGGCCAAAACCAGCTTGTGATTGACGCTATGTGCGATGCGGTCAAACGCACGGGCACAGGGGCCGGTGGCACACGCAATATTTCTGGTACGAACCATGATCATCTTCTGCTCGAGGCCGAACTAGCCGATTTACATAATAAAGAAGCAGCCCTTCTGTTTACCTCTGGCTATGTTTCAAATTGGGCCGCACTCTCGACACTGGGCAGTCGTCTGAAGGATTGCATCATCTTATCCGACAGTGGCAATCACGCGTCTATGATCGAAGGTATCCGACATTCGCGTGCACAAAAAGTCATCTGGCACCACAATGATGTAGCCGACCTAGAAGCTAAATTGGCCACCCTGCCAACAAATGCACCCAAAATTGTCGCATTTGAATCCGTCTATTCTATGGACGGCGACATCGCACCAATCAAAGAGATTGTTGAAGTGGCTGAAAAATACGGAGCCATGACCTACCTGGATGAGGTCCATGGTGTAGGCCTTTACGGGCCGCGCGGTGGCGGTGTAGCCGAAGCCAAAGGCCTGATGGACCGGATTACCTTGATTGAAGGTACACTTGGTAAGGCATTTGGTGTGGTGGGCGGCTATATCACTGGTTCCGCAGTTATGTGCGATTTCATCCGCAGCTTTGCGTCGGGCTTTATCTTTACGACGGCCCTACCCCCTGCGGTTGCGGCCGCGGCGCGCACGTCGATTGCGCATCTTAAGGTGTCACAAGATGAACGGACGCAACATCAGGCACAGGTCGCCAAATTGCGCGCTAGATTAGACCGTGCAGGTATTCCGCACATGATGAACGACAGCCATATCGTCCCCGTAATGATCAAAGATCCGACTAAGACTAAAATGCTGGCCGATTATCTGATGTCCGAATGGGGGATATATGTTCAGCCGATCAACTACCCTACAGTACCAAAAGGGACAGAGCGCTTACGCTTTACCCCGTCACCATTGCACACTGATGCGGATATTGATCACCTCGTCAACGCGCTGTCATCGTTGTGGAAGCAATGCGCAATCGCACACGCAGTTGCCTAGTTAAACGTGGCCCCACATCAATTGGGGCCACACCATTAGGCACTACGCCATTCAAAGAATGTAGGTCCTGCTTTTTCGAGCATTTTATGCGCCATCTCAACGCCCATGGCGGGACCGTCTGCAATTGATCCAGACAAGTCATCAGCGATATTTTCAGATCCGTCAGGACGCAACACTTCACCGCGCAGTCGTAGTTTGCCACCGTCCAATTCTGCCAAACTAGCAATTGGAGTTTCACAAGAACCGTCAAGCGCCTTGAGAAATGAACGCTCCGCATCCAAGCGTTGACCCGTTTGCAGATCATGGATCGTGGCCAGCATATCGGCGGCGCGTAAATCGTCGATGCGACGTTCAATCCCGATGGCACCTTGGGCCACGGCAGGCAACATATCTTCCACCTCAATTGCGTATTTTGGGATGTGGTCCATTTTCAAACGGTTCAGGCCAGCCATGGCCAGAAACGTGGCTTCTGCAACCCCGTCGTCCAGTTTCATCAAACGGGTCTGCATATTGCCACGAAATTCCACGACTTCCAGATCGGGACGGCGCAATTTCAACTGGGCTTTGCGGCGCAAACTTGAGGTACCAACAACAGCCCCTTCAGCCAATCCGGCCAGCCCCGTGCAGCGCGGCGAAACAAACGTATCACGAACATCTTCGCGTGGCAGATAAGTGTCCAAAACCAAACCATCCGGTTGGATTGTGGGCATGTCTTTCATTGAATGCACGGCGATATCGATCTTGCCCGCTAGCATGTCATCTTCGATTTCGCGGGTGAAAAGGCCCTTGCCGCCAATCTCTTTTAATGGACGGTCAATTATCTTATCGCCTGTGGTTTTGATTACCACAATTGTGAAGGCCTCGAACGGCAAGTCAAAGGATTTGGCAAGCCTTTCGCGGGTCTCGTGGGCTTGTGCAAGCGCAAGCGGCGATCCGCGTGTACCAATGTTCATAGGGCGAGCTGGTGTTGGTAAATTATATCTCATTGCACCTTGTTAATACTGTAAACCTTGCCTGACAACTCTTGTATCGCACCCCAACGCTGGTGCATGATGATTTCGATCAAAATTGAAAGAAAATGCCATGACTTCTGACAAAACCATTTTGCGGACACTCGCCGGTGAAACCCTGCCAACTCCACCAATTTGGATGATGCGTCAAGCAGGCCGCTATCTGCCCGAATATAAGGCGACACGCGCCCAAGCTGGTGATTTTTTGTCGTTGTGCTACAACCCAGAATTAGCGGCCGAAGTAACATTGCAACCGATCCGCCGCTACGGGTTTGACGCAGCCATCCTGTTTGCCGATATTCTGCTGGTGCCCCAAGCATTGGGTGCCGATTTATGGTTTGTCACAGGAGAAGGTCCGCGCTTGTCAACCATCACCACAGCAGATCAAGTCGCCGCACTCAAACCGGTTGACGCGATTCATGACACGTTGAACCCGATTTATGAAACGGTCAAAATCTTGGCGACAGAATTGCCGTCAGAGACAACATTGATCGGCTTCGCGGGCGCTCCGTGGACCGTCGCCACCTATATGATTGCAGGCAAAGGCACGCCGAATCAAGGTCCAGCCCACGCCTTGAAAGCCGAAAATCGTCCCGTATTTGAGGCTTTGTTGGACCGCATCACAGAAGCTACGATTTCATATCTCTCAATGCAGATCGAGGCAGGCGCGGAAGTCGTCAAATTATTCGACAGCTGGGCAGGATCGCTGCAAGATTCCGATTTCATGGATTATTCGATCAAGCCGATGGCGCAAATTTCTGCAGCACTTAAAACGAAATATCCGCATATTCCAGTCATCGCATTCCCGCGCGGTGCCGGTAAACGTTACGTCGGTGCGCATGCGGCCATTGGCGCGGATTGCGTGGCGGTGGATGATGCCGTTGATGCAAAGTGGGTCTCACAAAATGTGCAAACTGGCGGGTGCGTCCAAGGCAACCTCAAATCCACGCATATGGTAACAGGCGGCGACGCATTGGTGTCAGAAACCCGCCGCATCGTCGATGCGCTCGAAAATGGACCACATATTTTCAATCTCGGTCATGGCATCACGCCAGATGCCGATCCTGCCAACGTACAACTTATGATCGACACTGTACGCGGTGGCTAAATCGGTCGTCTTGCTCGGGGTCACAGGTACGATTGGGCGCGCGACAGAGCGCGCCTTAATCGGTGCAGGCCATAGCGTGACAACCCCGACCCGCGATGATCTGTCCACGGCCCGTTTGACGGTAATGATGCAGAACCATGATGTGGTGATATCATGCATTGCGTCCCGAAGTGGCACACCTGCGGATGCAATGGCCGTTGAACATGACTTGAACCTCATCGCATTGCAGGCCGCCGTTGCGGCCCAAGTCTCGCATTTCGTTTTGCTGTCTGCGATCTGTGTGCAAAAACCATTCTTAGCATTTCAACATGCCAAACTGCGTTTTGAAGCTGCACTTCAAGAAGCCCCCCTCACATGGACTATCGTGCGCCCAACTGCCTATTTCAAATCCTTATCAGGTCAATTGAACAGGCTACGCGCCGGCAAACCGTTTTTACTTTTTGGAAATGGGGCTTTGACCGCGTGCAAACCAATCAGCGATGATGACCTTGGCGATTACCTGCGCCATTGCATTGATGACGCGAGTTGCCACAATCAGATTTTACCGATTGGTGGACCAGGTCCGGCGATCACACCGCGCGCTCAAGGCGAAATGCTGTTCACCGCGCTTGAGATTGCACCAAAATTCAAGAAAGTCCCTATACGGCTGATGTCAGTGATTATTGGGGGGCTTGCGATGTTTCCACCGCTGCGTGATAAGGCTGAGCTGGCACGGATTGGGCGGTACTATGCCACCGAATCAATGCTGGTCTGGAATTCAACCCATAACCGATATGATGCAGATTTAACGCCAGAATGGGGTCAAGAAACGTTGCAAGATCACTATCTTCAGCTTGCGACAGGATCAAAAACAGTTGATCTGGGCGATCACGCCGTATTTTGACGACATCAGAAGTGGGTGAATAATATGGCATACGGGTAAAGTTGCAAAAGTTCATTCGCAATCCGACGAAAGGCTAGTGAAATTAAATGACAACCGAAACACGGGTTGAACTACTAAAATTAGGCACCGGTTAAATAAAATTCGATTACTGAAAAGTAGGTAACCTCTTACGTATTCAATGATCCTATCTCAAACCTGTTTTGGTCAGCTTGACCTAAACCCGCCAGGAATACTCACCAAAGGTCCTGTCGATGCGCTGTCTACCGGTAAAAACCACTAAGGTTTATAAGCAACCTCACTTCTAGATATCACAGTTCAACCCATAAACAACGAACACAATAGGCAAGCAGCAACAACCGAACACTGCCCGGACAAACTTATAGGAACGACAGCCCATGACAGGCCGTCATTCCTATCAGGTTTTAATTTGTAGTTGCTTCAGCTTCAGGACCAACTGAAACCAGATAAGCCCAAATGTTGCGCGCATCTTTTTCGCTCTTCAGTTTATACGACATCTTGGACCTTTGACGCTTGCCCAATGATTCCTTCAGGAAATCAGACGGATCCTTTGTCCATGCTACAAACTGTGCTTCGTCCCAAGCGGCGTCCTGCTCACCCATGGCGATCAGACCTTTGGAGTAGCGAAAGCCTTCCTGTGAACCCATAATGCGATTATACAAGCCATACAGGTTTGGGCCCGTCTTGCTACCTTTCTTGATTACCGAGCCATCGTTCGAAACAATCATGTGACAGGATTTACATTTTTTAAAGCCTTTTTCGCCAGCTGCTGAGTCACCGGTTGCGTGACCGTCGGCAATTGCTGCGGTCGTCATTAAAACTGCTGTTCCAACAGCAATGAAGTACGATTTCATATTATAGCCTCTCAATAATTCATTTCTAGGTTACGGTAACCTTGTACTTAAATTTTTCAAGAAAATTTCGAAAAATTGCGCTTTAAATTCTTGCCTACCTTCGAAAACAGACACTCTATTTGTCCGAAAAATCTATTTGACTCATATAACTAAGTGTTTGAGGCTATGAACTCAATCAAAAGGACGAAAAATATACCTTTGTAAACTCAACAACACTTTACAGGCTCTAATGACGAGCTAACTATTCATTCAGTAATAGAGCAGAGCGGGAGGGAAATCATGCCAAATCACGTAGATATTTTTCATCAAAATATTTATGAGCAAACCTTCGGTGAGCTGAAAACGCTCAATAAAACTTTGCCAGAAGATGCGATTTTCTCACTGGCGCGCGAGGTATTACACCGCGTTGTCACGCGCGGAAACAATTTAAGCATTTCCAATTCACAAACGTTGTCCCTTCGAATTGACCAACTTACGCGGGCGTTAATTTCTGATGATGGGGACGCAGGTGCAGACATGATCCGCAACACCCGCGCGGAGGGCACAAGTCTCGAAGACCTTTATCTGGTATATCTCGTCGAAGCCGCACGCACCTTGGGTGTCTGGTGGGAAGAAGACCGGATTTCTTTGGTTGACGTAACAGTTGGAACAGGCAGAATCTACGCGATCATGCGCGGATTGTCACCATTATTCCCGCTTCCCCCACCCAATGGCCAAAAGGCAGCCTTGTTCACCGCAGTTCCAGGCGAAACCCATACTCTTGGTGTCAAGATGGCTGCTGATCTGTTTCGCACAAACGGTTGGGATATCGACCTACGGATTGGCGCGACAAACGCAGAATTGGCAAAGCACATTCAAGATCACCGTCCCCGCATCGTTGGCTTATCTGCAGGTGGCAAACATGCGGTAGAAGACCTCGCGCGGTTAATAATCGGTATTAGGATCAGCTCTCCATCCACAACAATTCTTGTCAGTGGCCAAATCGTTCACGAGGCGGGTGACCTCGTGAAACTGATGGGGCCAGACGCAATTGTGTCAGATTATGCACAGGTCGAGGCCGAAATGGACCGCCTCTGGGATCTGACAACACAGGATAACCCGCCATAATAAGTGTAAATCAAAGTTTACACTTGCAGAGGTTAAATGTGTAAGGCTAAGCTTACACATGGCCATTTTAGATTCCATCAAACCACGCAAATACCCTGAGCCAGCTTCAATGTTGCGCCTGATTAAGCCCATCACATGGTTCCCTCCGATGTGGGCGTATACTTGTGGATTGATCGCGTCTGGTGCCGCGGCCTCTGGGCAATGGGGCTACATTGTACTGGGCATTCTTCTGGCGGGACCGATTGTTTGCGGCATGTCCCAAGCCGCCAATGACTGGTGCGATCGGCATGTTGACGCCATCAATGAACCGGACCGGCCTATTCCATCAGGGCGTATTCCAGGACGCTGGGGATTGTGGATCGCTTTGGTGATGTCCTTCCTGTCCTTAGCTGTTGGATCAATGCTTGGACCTTGGGGCCTAGGTGCCACAATCTTGGGTGTCGTCGCCGCATGGGCCTATTCTGCTGAACCCGTTCGCATGAAGAAATCAGGCTGGTCGGGGCCAGGGTTAGTTGGACTCAGCTATGAAACATTACCATGGATCACAGGCGCCGCAGTGTTATCCGCAGACGCGCCAAGCTGGCAAACAATCACAATCGCCGTCCTATACGGTATCGGCGCACATGGGATTATGACACTCAACGATTTTAAAGCGCTCGAAGGCGACCGTCAAATGGGGCTGCGGTCTTTGCCTGTGACGCTTGGCCCTGACCGCGCAGCACGGGTGGCCTGTTGGATCATGGCCATTCCGCAAATCGCGGTCATCACGTTGCTAATACTTTGGAACAAACCTCTCCACGGGGTGGTAATACTGGCAGTACTTGCGCTGCAAATCGCGGCCATGCGCAAATTGCTGCGCAATCCACTCGCCAATACGCCGTGGTATCAAGGGAGTGGCATCACATTATACGTTAGTGGCATGATGATTGCCGCCTTTGCCTTAAGAGGACTGCAATGACACTTTCATGGACACAGATTATGCGGTTAGGGCTGGTGCAAATGGCACTTGGCGCGATTGTCGTTTTGACCACATCGACACTAAACAGGCTGATGGTGGTCGAATTCGCACTGCCCGCTGTTTTGCCCGGTGTGCTTGTTGGCCTGCATTACGGCATTCAAATGTCGCGGCCTAAATGGGGTTTTATGTCGGACAATGGAGCGAACCGGACAAAATGGATTATCGGCGGTATGATCGTCCTTGCAATCGGTGGCTTCAGCGCTGCCTTGGGTGTCACGTTGTTTGCTATCAATTTTTGGGCGGCGCTGGGGCTATCGTTTTTAGCCTATACATTTATTGGGCTTGGAGTGGGCGCATCAGGCACATCCTTGCTGGCCCTTTTGGCAACAGCCACCGCACCACAGCGCCGCGCTGCTGCCGCAACAATCACATGGCTCATGATGATCTTTGGCATCGCAATCACCGCTGGACTGGCGGGTTACTTCATTGCTCCCTATTCACCCGAGCGTTTGCTTGTCGTCGTCGCTGTCGTTGTCACGCTCGCTGTGATTTTGACGATTTTAGCCATTGGACGAATCGAAAGCCGCGTCACGGCCGCTGCCCCACAGCCAACCATGTCATTTCGTGACGGTCTTACAGAAATTTGGGCAGAGCAGAAAACCCGCAATTTCACCATCTTCGTCTTTTTGTCGATGAATGCCTATTTCATGCAAGAACTGATCTTGGAACCCTTCGCAGGATTAGTATTCAACTTCACTCCAGGTCAATCGACATCGCTGTCAGGGGCACAAAACGGCGGAGTATTTTTTGGCATGTTAATCGTAGGCATCGTTGCCACAGGGCTAAAGATCGGGTCGTTGCGGTCATGGGTCGTAGCGGGATGTCTTGGGTCGTGTGCCGTGCTTGGCATAATCAGTCTTATGGGTACCGGTGCACTCAACGCGCCATTGGTACCGGTTGTTGTGGCACTTGGGGTCTTTAACGGCATGTTCGCGGTGGCAGCCATCGGCGCAATGATGGCGCTAGCGTCCCAAGGACGCAGCGGAAGGGCTGGAACCCGTATGGGAATTTGGGGCGCAGCCCAAGCGATCGCCGCAGGCTTTGGCGGATTAACTGGCGCATTAGCGGTAGATATAATGCGTAGCATCATGGCCGACGGACCTGCATTTGGCGCTGTATTTGCTTTTGAGGCAACAATATTTTTTGCAGCGGCCCTTATGGCCGTGCGCATCATGGAAATACAAAAGGCACCAGAGGCCGCAATGATACCGGGGGAATAACTATGTACGATGTTGTAGTGATTGGTGGTGGGCCTTCTGGGGCAACCGCAGCAAATGATCTGGCACTTTCAGGATTTCGAGTCGCGATGATTGACCGCGCTGGGCGGATCAAACCTTGTGGCGGCGCAGTTCCACCACGTGCGATTTCAGATTTCGACATCCCTGATGATCAGTTGATCGCCAAAGTGAACACAGCCCGTATGGTATCCCCCACCGGACGCCGCGTAGATATTCCGATCGAGAACGGATTTGTCGGCATGGTAGACCGCAAAGATTTTGATCCATTTTTGCGCGAACGCGCGATCAGCAACGGCGTCACCTCTTTGACAGGTACTTTCCGCAGCATTGAACGAAGGGGTGACAATCCAACGGTCATCTACCGCGACAAAAAAACTGGCAAAGACAAATCAATCCGGACCCGTATGATTATTGGCGCCGATGGGGCGCGGTCTAATGTGGCCAAGGCCGAAGTGCCGGGTGGTGAGAAAATCAACTACGTGATCGCCTATCACGAAATAATAGAAGCCCCTGCCAAATCAGCGAGCTATGACCCGCTGCGGTGTGACGTGATTTATGACGGGAAAATCTCGCCAGACTTTTACGGCTGGGTATTTCCCCACGGAGCGTCCTGTTCGGTTGGTATGGGCACGGGTGTGGACGGCGTTGATCTTAAACAGGCGACTGCTGATTTGCGCGCAGCCTCTGGACTGACCGATTGCAAAACACTGCGGCGCGAAGGGGCACCTATCCCACTGCGACCTATGGATAAATGGGACAACGGACTCGATGTGGTATTGGCTGGCGATGCGGCCGGAGTCGTTGCCCCGTCGTCTGGCGAAGGCATCTATTATGCAATGATGGGTGGGCGTCTTGCAGCGACAGCAGTCAGCTCTGCTCTAACATCTGGCCGTGCCAAAGATCTAACATTGGCACGGAAACTTTTCATGAACGAACATAAAAATGTTTTCAAAGTGCTAGGCGCGATGCAAAATGCCTACTACCGTAGCGACGAACGGCGCGAACGCTTTGTCTCATTATGCCACGATGTGGATGTGCAGCGGCTGACCTTCGAGGCCTACATGAACAAGAAGCTAGTAGCGGCAAAACCAATGGCACATCTAAAAATTGGGGTCAAAAATTTAGCTCACCTCACCCGCATAATCCCGGCCACACGTATATGACAGATGTCGTAATCCCAGCATGGGTAAATGGGACGTTGCATCCTGTGGAAAAGCTAGAGGCACATAAACGTGGTCTTAAACACAAGGCTGTATCGGTGTTTGTTATAGCTGGAAATGCGGTGCTGATCCAACAACGTGCGGCCCATAAATATCATACCCCACGTTTATGGGCGAACACTTGCTGTACCCACCCCAAGTGGGATGAAGCCCCAAAAACCTGCGCCGTGCGGCGTTTAAACGATGAACTGGGCATGACTGATCTACGCCCACAACATCGAGGAACGGTCGAGTATCGTGCCGATGTGGGTGGCGGTTTGATTGAACACGAGGTGGTAGAAGTCTATCTGGCTCAAACAAACCGTGCACATAAAGTCCACCCAAACCCAGAAGAGGTTATGGCCACCCGCTGGGTCGAGTATGAACAGCTGATTCAAGAGGTCCGCGCCACTCCAGAACACTTCACGCCATGGCTGTCGATTTATCTGGAAAAACACAGCGATCTAATTTTTGGCAGCACAGTCGTCGCTCAATAATCACATAGTCCACACATCACACCGGAATTTTAATTCCCGCCGCCTGCAATGCAGTCGCTGCAATATCAGCCGCTGTCAGCCCCGCATCAGCATACATCGCGTCTGGTGCGGCCTGATCAATAAACCGGTCAGGCAGGGTCATCGTGCGCACAGCAAGGTGCTCGTCAAGCTGGCCGGTATTGGCCAATTCATGCAATACCATAGCACCGAATCCGCCTTTAGACCCTTGTTCAATTGTAATTAATGCACGGTGATTTTTCGCCAGTTGCCGGATCAAATCTGTATCTAAGGGCTTGGCAAAGCGCGCATCGGCAATCGTCACTGACATTCCTTGGCCCATCAAAATTTCACGGGCCTTCAAGGCCTCTGAAAGATGCGCTCCAAATGATAGGATCGCCACATCTCTGCCATGATGCACGATCTTGCCTTTCCCGATTTCCAAAATGGTGCCAACCTCTGGCATGTCGACACCAGTGCCTTCACCACGTGGATAACGAAAAGCAATTGGCCCACTATTATGTGCGGCTGCAGTGGTCACCATGTGGATCAACTCTGCCTCGTCAGAAGCAGCCATCACCGTCATATTTGGCAGGGCCGCCAGATACCCAACATCAAAAGCACCCGCATGTGTCGCCCCATCGGCACCGACCAATCCAGCACGGTCCACCGCGAAACGTACAGGCAAATTTTGCAAGGCCACATCATGCACAATCTGATCATAACCCCGCTGCAAGAACGATGAATAAATCGCACAAAACGGTTTGAGGCCACCAGCAGCAAGGGCTGCCGCAAAGGTCACACCATGCTGTTCAGCGATACCTACGTCGAACATTCTCTTGGGATGGGATTGAGCAAAAATGTCCATGCCTGTGCCAGACGGCATAGCAGCAGTGATCCCTACAACGCGATTGTCAGTGTCCGCAATCTTGACCAACGCTTGTCCAAACACTTTGGTATAGCTGGGCGCATTAGGGCGGGACTTTGATTGGGCACCACTGGCAACATCAAATTTTGATACCCCATGATATTTATCTGCAGCAGTCTCGGCAGGGGCGTAACCTTTGCCTTTGACGGTACAGGCATGGATCAAAACTGGACCAGTGGCGCGAGTGCGCGCAGACCGCAGTACCGCCAATAACTGTGGCAAATCATGTCCATCGATAGGGCCGAAATACTGAAAACCAAGCTCTTCAAACAAGGTGCCACTACCGCCCGCAGCACCTGTCACCAATTGACGGGCGCGGCGAGCGTGGTCGCGGATCGGACCAGGCAATGCAGCCTCAAACCCTTCAGCCATCGTGCCAAACGGCGAGGCATAAAGCTCCGAGATATAGCGAGACATCGCGCCAACAGGGGGCGAAATCGACATTTCATTATCATTGAGTATCACAAACATCCGGCGGCCTTCAGCACCGGCATTGTTCATCGCTTCAAACGCCATGCCAGCACTAATAGAACCATCACCAATAACAGCAATCGCGTCGCCAGTATCCTCGCCCATATCACGGGCAACAGTGAAGCCAAGGGCGGCAGAAATAGATGTCGAACTATGAGCAGCCCCGAAGGGATCGTAGACAGATTCGCTACGTTTGGTGAAACCGGACAACCCACCTTCTTGGCGCAGTGTATGCATACGATCACGACGATCCGTCAAAATTTTATGGGGGTAACATTGGTGGCCAACGTCCCAAATCAATTTATCGCGCGGCGTATCAAACACCGCATGGATTGCGACCGTTAATTCAACAACACCTAATGATGATCCTAAATGACCACCTGTTTTAGAAACAGCTTCAACAACTTCGCCACGCAACTCATCGGATAAAATGCAAAGCGCGGCGTCTGATAAACTTCTTAAGTCTTTTGGGGAGGTGATACGGTCCAAATACGCAGTCATGAGTAATCCTTCTCGACAAGAAAGTCCGACGTTTGTGATAGGTTCTGTTGGCACGGGTGCAGATGCCAGGGTTAGTCCGTAGCATCTACTTCCCGTAGCCAACAGGAGATGTCAGAGCGTCGAGTCTCTGACAGATTTAGGACACCGAAGGGACTCAGATATCCTAAACACGTGTGAAATGGACGGCGGCTATTACGCCCTTCTCAAAACTTTAGACGAGCAAAACGTCTATATTTTTCATATAAAAAGACAATGGCGTCGGATCAGGAGTAAAACGCGAGTCCTCTGGGAGTAATTTTCCAATCCACGCCAATGCCAGGATCGCCAGCACAATGATCAAACAAAAGGCTGCTGCGTATTTTGCACCCCTAAGCTGGAGCATTAGGATTTGACCCTTTAACATGCTTTTCGAATCTTGGGTCGCCATTAGATAATCATGATTCTCTTTCATTGAATTTGCTCCTTATTGATCAAGCGGCGCATAGCCGTGGTCTTGGGCCCACACGAACCAATTGTCGACAACTGTACCGGTTAACAAAATACCAATGCCACCTGTTAATGTTGTCAAAACTGCGAACCACCACGCCCAGCGGTGAATGCCTTCCATTGTGGCGTTAAAACCCATGGTCCAGCGCCAGAACAATGCAGCGCGTTCTGATGCGGTGCCGCGATCAACAATTTGCTCTATCTCCCGTTCGCCACCGTAACGAGACACAGCCAGTATGGTCGCACCGTGCATTGCAAACAACAGTGCTGAGCCATAAAGGAAAACGATAGAAAGCGCATGGAAGGGGTTATAAAAAAGATTGCCATAGGTCAGCGAGAACAGATTGGTCCAATCAAGATGGCTGAAAACGCCGTAAGGGACCGCCTCTGACCATGAACCCATCATGATGGGGCGTATTAATCCAAGTACCAATACCAACCAAATTGCAGATGCAAAAGCCCATGCAACATGCTTTCCAAGACCCAGCTCTTCAGCCCGCAAATAAGTACGAACCCACCAAGACAACAAGGAAACGAGGAAAAAGAAACCAGCAATCAAGAACCAGCCACCTTCATTAAGTGGCGCAAAGCCCAGCCCATATTCTGGAGCAGGTGGCTCTAGGGAAAACCAGAATAGGTCACGCATAAAAATTGCAGGAGACCACTCGGCTTGAACCCAAAAGTTAAATCCTATGATCCAGAACCATATCAAGCCCGATACCATCGAGATTACCCCAAATGTACCAAGATAGATTGGGCCTAACTGGGCGTTGCCAAACAATCCAGCGAGAGATGAAAACGTGGCACCTTTGGTGCGTTCTGCAGCCAATGAGCCGGTCGGGTCGACCCCCATTTCGGGAGGGCCTTGGACCTGCACTTGGGTAAAGATGTTTTGATATTCCATAAGTCTAACCCCTTTCTACAGGTCTGCCCAAAACGGTAAATATGCGTACCAGTCCCACCAAGCGATCCATGCGTCAAACCAGATGGTGCCAGAGATCACGATGCAAATCGCGGACCAAACAACAGCGGACAGCGCAAGGAACAAGCCAAGCCGGTGGATGCCCAACGGTCCAATCGAGTAGCCGACTAAATCGCGGAAATATGTGTCTTCATGATCAGGCGTGGCAATCTGTTTGCCTTTGCCAGGATTGACCGCCGACAACACCAGCGACCCGTGCAGGGCCAGTGCAAAACACGTTGTAAAGAAGAACGTAATAGCGACCATATGCGCAGGGTTATAGTGGAAGTTGCCATAGGCGTAGCCGACGTTATTGACCCAATCGAGGTGGCTCCAGATCCCATATGGAAACCCATGGCCCCACGCCCCGAGCAGCACAGGGCGAATAATAACCAGTGTCACATAGGCGAGAATGGCGATGCTAAAGGCAAATGGTACATGATATCCCATGCCTAATTTACGGCAAATTTCAACCTCACGCATCATCCAACTAAGGAATGCAAATGTCGCACAAAGAGTAATAATTTGCCACAAACCACCTTCAGCCAAAGGCGCTACGCCCAAGCCATATTCCAAGGCAGGCGGATTAATAGAAATTAGCCAGGGATTCCATGTGTTCCCTAAAGACGCCCCATATAAAACTAGAATCGTGCCAAGGGCAGCGAAAAAGAAGGTCGTAACGCCAAAAAATCCGACGTAAAACGGGCCCACCCAGAAGTCGAACAGGTCGCCTCCCACAAGGGTCCCACCTCGGACCCGATATTTTTTCTCGAAGCTGAGCTGTGCCATCTTCTTCCTCCGTTTGGCGCTGCTGCCCATCTGAGTTGTGACAGCGCGACTTGAAACTTATGTGGTGTTTGCGTTGGGCGGCACTGACGCCCCGCCCAACGCGCAATCGCTTATTCAGCTGCTATTGCTTCAGCGCCAAAGGCGCGGTCAAACCAATTTGTTTCTGGGTTTGAAAGCAGTACAAGGTGAATCATCGCTGCAAGTAAAAACAGGAAAACGCCCTGTGCCACGAAGACGCGGCGTGGATCGAAAACGAGCCAGATTTTATAAAACTGTGCCATATTCTATGTTCTCCCTTTACCAAGCAAACCAAGGCAATTTGAAATATGTCAAAACGTGCGCAATGACGGCTACTGTGGCGAACAGGTAGAACCCGCTCAAATAAACAGAGTGCAATTCTTGCGCCTGCTCGTCGGAAAGACCTGTAAAAGACAGGTCGGATTTATCAGCCATGTTTTTTCTCCTTAGAAGAAATAGTACTGACGCCGCGCTGCCCCCGCGGCCGGGTTACGACAGGAGACCACCCCCTGCCCTAATTCCACCATTTCTCTCCGAGGAAAGATTTGACGAATTATTGTAACCCATCGTCTCGACCCGACGGATTGAAGAAATTACGCGGAGAAAATCCGCGGTGTAATGATCTGCGTTTGGCTCCACGCAGATTTGATGGGACCACTGGCTGGCAGCTCCATCCGGCGCGCCGCGCTCAAGACCCATGTCAAACAGGCCAGCGGTAGCGTTGCCGCAAAAATAAGAGCAAAATATACGTAATATTCACGCTTTTCGCTGGCATAAGATGCACGGGATCTCGGTTTATGATCATCTATAAAGTAAGTCATTTGGCTCCTCCCAAAGCTGGTTGCAGTCCCTGAACAGTTTCCAAGACGACCCGCTCTGCCCCTGCATCCAATGCCCGCTGTTCAGCAGCATCACGCAGAGTTTTCGCGGCGGAAATTCGTGTCAGGACGGGATGGCTGGCGACAATTTCATCCAGCTTTGCTTGGGCATCCGCATCCCAAGGGAAATCGCGGCGCAACGTTGTTGGTGTTGCCTCCGCTACATCCATATCCGTGCCAAGCGGCAGAATATGAAACAAGGCGTCAAAAAGACCATTGCAGACCTCTTGGACGATGTATGTCGCACCAGCATAACCCATAAACGGGGTGCCGGTTGCACGACGAATGGCTGCGCCAGGAAAGCTGGCGGGAATAAAGGCCGGTGCTGGGCCAAAGCCCGCTTTCATCTCGGCCAGATACATTTTCTCGTTGATCGACCCCATCACAATCAGCGGGCGTTTTTGATGCATCCATGCGCGGACTTCATCATTGTTGGTCTTTTTGCCCCGCGTCCGCGCAACCGCAAAAGCGCAAGGCAAACCCAAATCACTTTCCAAGAAATTGCGGATGCCGCGCGCATAGGTCTCGTTGGCCACAATCGCGAACGATGCGGTCGCAAAGAAATCTTGGGTCACCGACCGCCACAAATCCCAAACAGGCTTGATGGTGGAATGCTTTTCACGCTCAATAAACGGTTCTGGATTTAGATCCAGCAA
Organism: Ascidiaceihabitans sp.; assembly: GCA_028248455.1. Classification (GTDB taxonomy): domain Bacteria; phylum Pseudomonadota; class Alphaproteobacteria; order Rhodobacterales; family Rhodobacteraceae; genus Ascidiaceihabitans. Next base: position 28,709 of record JAOKHV010000005.1, read on the forward strand.
ATCGCCCAACTTGCGCAGAAATTTCGTAGTGGAATCGATCCCGACAGGAGCCTGCAAATAGGGCTTGTTCAGGACCTCACAAAGGCCACGGCCAAATTCACGATACATGCAGATATTCACATCGGCATTCACCAATCCGCGCATTTCCGCCACATGGGCACCCAATGGCATCACCATATTAACCTCCGCGCCAATGCCCTCAACAAGGCGACGAATTTCAGCAAGATCAGAGGGCATGTTAAACGTACCATACATCGGCCCAAGGATATTGACGCGCGGAGGAGCACCCTCTTCGCGCTTTTTCTCAGGCGGCATCCGACCTTTGGTCATGCCAAATTCGGTAAAGATCCATGTCATCGCGCGGTCTGCAGATTCCCATTGATCCTCATCAATCGTGCGCGGCAGAAACCGTTGGATGTTCGTGCCCATCGGGGTGACGCCACCACCGATCATTTCGGCAATTGATCCGGTCACAACCACAGCTGGCAGCGCAGGGTCAAGCGTTTGCCACGCCCGTTTCATCGCCTCTTCGGTGCCCGATCCCATTTCGTCTTCGGACAAGCCAGTGACGACAATCGGCAATTCATGCGGCGGTAATGCATCAGTGTAATGCAACACGGATGTGACTGGTAAGTTTTCACAACCCACAGGGCCATCGATTACGCATTGCAATCCTTTGACGGCGCAGAATGCGTAAACTGCACCCCAATACCCGCCCGCACGATCATGATCTTGAACAAGCATCAGATCATCTCCGCTGCTTTGGCAGCTTTGGCCGCACGTTCTAGTTTCTTGGCATTTGTGGCCCGGAACGCGGGCTTTAAATTAGGTGACCCTTCCCAGACGCCAGCAGTATCACCGGTCCCAACACCTTCAAAGAACGCGCGCATATGGTCCATGCGGCCTTTGTTAGCCATGGCCGTATTCACGATCTCAGCCAATGCGCCCGCACCCGCGACACCCATCAATGGACGCGCCGAAATCAAGTTGGTGAAATACAGTGACGGGATGCCCAACTCTTTGCCCTTTTGGACAACAGGCGTCGTGCCAATCGCAAGATCAGGGTGCACAGCTTCCATCGCAGCACAGTCATCTTCCAATGAAGCACGGAATTTAACCTTGACGCCACGGGCTTCCAGCCATGTGGCATCATCTGCGGACCACGGTGTTTTTGGCAAAGCAGTACCAACGTAAGGAATGTTTGCGCCACTTTCAATCAACAAACGGGCCACCAGCAATTCACTGCCTTCGTAGCCGGACAAGGTAATTGTACCTTTTACAGGAGCGGTCAACAGCGCGCTCTTAACCGCAGGAAGAATCTGGTTTTGTGCCGCTGCAATCAGATCAGGAGCGACATTAAACGCATCCCCAATCGCAGACATCCATGTGGCCGTACCTTCATAGCCAACAGGGGCAGACCCAATAACTGGGCGACCAGCGGCCTGAAATTCGCGCACGCTTGCCGTATAAAATGGATGGAGCGCGGCAACTGCGCTACAATCAAGGGCAGCATATAATTCGCGCCATTCACGACAGGGCACAACGGGGCCAGCGGCAAGGCCCATAGGGGCCAGCATCGCACCAATCATCATCGGATCGGCAGGGAACATTTCACCCAATAAGGCGAGGGTTGGGCGATCGGATTTACCAGCAGCAGGACGTGCCACAGGGCCAGCCTTAATTTCACTGCGAGCGTATTTCAGCATCGCGCCTGCCAAAACATCCTTGGCCTCAGCATGGGTCGGAATACCAAAACCTGGCACATCAATGCCAACAATCCGCACACCATTGATTTCTTCTGGCAGCAACCGAAGCGGCACACCTGATGCGGTTGGCACACAAAGATTTGTCACAATAACCGCGTCTAATTTCTCAGGATCAGCAATGTCGTGGACCGCCTCGCGGATGTCCTCGAACAGTTTCCCAGTCACTAATGTTTCAGAGTTGAATGGGACATAACCAACAGACCGACGCGCACCATAAAAATGGGACACAAACGTCAAACCATAAACGCAGCAAGCCGACCCAGAAAGAATCGTTGCAGTGCGTTTCATACGCAAACCCACACGCAAGGAGCCAAATGCAGGGCACATCGATTGCGGCTGGTCATGAGGACCAACCGGATAGTCAGCGGCAAACTTGTCCAACATGTCAGAATTGCCCGCTTTGCGCGCTGCATCCTTCAACGTAGATCCGCTATGACAGCCAGCACCACTTTCCGGGAGAGGCACATCACGGTCGGTGACCTCAGTGCCAGTTTCAACCTGCACTTGATCGGTGTCGTCATATGAAATTAGGCCCGCCTCAGACGTCTTCATAAACGACCTCGAGGCTCTCTTTTGGCACCGCATTCTTGCCGCGCATGTCCATATCCGTCGCAGGAACCAGAACATAATCGCCACCAGTTTCCGACGCATCAAACAAGCCAAGCAGCCCGTCTTGATCCAAAGGTGCCGGGCGCACTGGTGGAGCAATTCCTACCGCATCGCCAAGTCCTGCGAACATCTCACCCCACTGACTCTCCTTCGTGCCAACGATCTGATAGTTCGCAGATTTCTTGCGCAGATCATCGTCCTGCGGAATAGATGCGAGCACTGGGATATTCACCGCTTCAGCAAATGCTGCCGCTTCACCTGAGCCATCATCTTTATTAATCACCAATCCTGCGACTCCAACATTACCCCCCAGCTTGCGGAAATATTCGACCGCCGAACATACGTTGTTGGCGACATAAAGCGACTGCAAATCATTGGACGCCACAAGGATCACCTTTTGCGCCATATCGCGGGCAATCGGCAGGCCGAAGCCGCCGCACACCACGTCACCCAAAAAGTCGAGCAACACATAATCAAAGTCCCAGTCGTGGAAGCCCAGCTTTTCCAACAATTCAAAACCATGGATGATCCCACGACCACCACAGCCACGACCAACCTCTGGGCCACCAAGTTCCATCGCAAACACGCCACCGCGTTTGAAGCAGACATCACCGATGGCAACTTCTTCGCCAGCCAACTTTTTCCGGGTAGATGTTTCGATAATCGTCGGGCAGGCTTTACCACCAAATAACAGGCTGGTGGTGTCAGACTTTGGATCACAACCAATCAGCAAAACGCGTTTACCCTGCTCAGCCATCATATGGGACAGGTTGGCAAGCGTGAATGATTTACCAATCCCACCCTTTCCATAAATCGCGATGATCTGAGTTTTGGATGTCGACTCAGCATGCACGATATCCGCTAGATCCTCATTCGCTTCGTCGCGCAAACGCTGATCAAAATCTTTTATCGTACCACCATTTTTGAGGTTTGGAATATCAAGGCTCATGCGTGGTCCTCCCAATCAAGTATCATTTTCAGGCAGCTTGGATCGGTGAATTCCGTATTATAAGCTGTTGCCGCGGTTGCAGCCTTGGATGTGTGTGTGATCAACCCGCCAAGCGACAACGCGCCACTTTCAACAAGCGCACGGGTCGCGGTCAGATCATCGCCGGTCCATTCCGCAGACACGCGCAAACGGGCCTCCTTCATGAACGCCGGAGGGAACGCAAAATTGATAGGATCGGTGTAAAAGCCAGCTAGAACAATCTCGCCACCCTTTTGAATGCGACCAATCAGATCAGGCAAAATTGCGGCACTGCCGGATGCGTCGTAAATAGACGTGTAATCACGGCGGTCGTCAGCATCAGGATGCACAACCTTGTATCCGTCAGCACCAGACATTCGTGTGGGATCAAGTTCCCAAACCGTTGGCGCTGGCGCACCTGCGGCAATGGCCAAACGGGCCAACAAGCGGCCAAGCACACCGTGACCAACAATCAGGTCTGGCACTGCTTTGCCTTGTCCAGCCATTGCATGACGCGCAGTTGCGGCCAAAGCAAGCAAGGCACCCTCAGCACCAAAACCCGCATCAATCTTTGTAACCCGCGCAGGATCAGTGACCAACGTGCGCGCGGCACCGCCAAACAATCCAAACGCACCTTCGTAACAATTAGCACCCGGAACGAACACTCGATCGCCTGCTTTGAAATCACAAGAAGGGGAGGCCTGCATCACTTCGCCCACGGCCTCATAGCCAGGAACAAGGGGGTATCCCATGCCAGGAAACGGTGGCATCTCGCCGGACCAGAACAATTTCTCTGTACCCGTCGAAATGCCGGAATGGGAAATAAGCACAACCAAATCATCCGCTGTTGGCGGCTTTACGTCCAAGACATCAAGCCCTAAATCCTTCGGGCCCTTCAAGATGACGGCGCTAGTTTGCAATGTATTTCCTCTAAATTGGCGGCCGGTGATTCGAGACAAAAGACTCAGTAGGCGGCGGCATGCTTATGTGTAACGTAAATCTGACACTTTTATCTGTCAACTAACTTAGACACTTTTTTAGACGATTTCGTTGCAACAACACATTTGGTAACAAATGGGCGCAACGATTTGGGACGGATGATCTGCCCAAACCCGGCCTCGACACACAATGCAGCGATCTCATCGGCGGAACGAGCTTTCCCAGTTCGCATCGCCATTGTATAAAGCGCAAAATAGGCATCACCCGCGCGCTCGGGGACAACTCCCCCTGACATTGGCTCCGAAATCACCAAACGACCGCCGACAGGCAAAGCCGCGTAGCATTTGACCAAAAGATCAGCCACCGTATCGTCGGTATGGTCGTAAAGCACGCGGATCAAACTGATCGTGTCAGCACCTGTCGGCAGCGGACCTGTGCGAAATGACCCCGTCGAGATCTGGGCGCGGGCTGTCATGCCAACATCAGCGAATCGGGCGGCAGCACTTGGGGCAACTTGGGGCAAGTCAAACAGCATCAACTGCACTGCAGGGTGGGCGGCACCAACTGCGGCCAGAAACGCACCAGACCCGCCGCCCACATCTAACAAGGTTTGGCTCGCACCAAAGTCGACAGCGCGCAACGTGTCTTCCGCGACCAAAATCTGGCTGTTGGCCATCAGGTCCGAATAGGTTTCCGCAACATCAGGGGCCATGCCACCACCAAAAACATAGGGCCAGAAAGTCGCCAGCTCTGTGGCGACCTCACCCCGAAAAAACTTAACGGGGTCTGACAGGTCACGATACAAAACATCGTGGTGGCTGATCATTTGGGCCAAGCCCGGCACACCGACTAAGGCCGCACCGGTGCGGGTCAAGGCAAAGCGACCAGCGCGTTTGGACTTTAACAAGCCCAAGGCGACGGCTGCGCGCAACAACACATCCATCCGGTCAGGAGGCACATCACAGCGGACAGCCAAATCAGCCGATGTAGTCGGGGCAGTCATCAGATTTTGCGGTATCTCAAACTTGACCAAGGCGGTCAAAATCTGGCTGTGGCAAAATCCGGCCAGCAAATCAAACAAGGCCTCACCTTCACGACGCACCAAGCGGCGGGTCAATGGAAAGCCTGCGGCCCATGTCTGAAACTTTCTTGATGCAATTAGGCGGGATTGCCAGCCTACCCACGGCAACGTTGCGGAAAAACTACTCACCCGCAATATCAGCACGCCATTGCATAGGCGTCAACATTTCAGCTTGAGCGTTGACCATCTTGGCCAGCGTAGCTTCACCCGGACATCGGGGGATTGACGAAATCGCACCACCCAAAATGTCTTTCATTCGTGCAATTGCGCCCTGAACACCCAGTTCGGACACAGCATTGGGGCGGCCATGCAAATCATCTTGGCCCACAGGCTTGCCCAATGTCTCAGCATCATACAAAGCGTCACGCAAATCATCAGCGACTTGAAACGCCTCACCGATGCGCGCACCCAGTTCTTCCCATGGCCCCGCCTCTTGGCCTGCAGACACGGCCCCCATCTGGGTGGCCGCGATGAACAATGAACCTGTCTTGGCACGGTGGTAGGCGGACAGGTCAATCTTGTCTTCGGCCTCCCAACCTTGGCCCGCACAAATCCCGCTTGGCATACCCGTTCGTGTGGCCAGAATACGCATCAACGCAACCGCGCGGGTCGGATCATGTTCTGCGGCCTGCGCCAGCACATCAAACGCCATAACAATCAAGCTGTCACCCGTTAGAACGGCAAGCGGTTCGCCGTAAGCACGGTGTAAACTGGGTTTGCCACGACGTGTGTCCGCATTATCAAAAGCTGGCAAATCATCATGCACCAAGGACGCACAGTGGATAAGCTCAAGCGCAACTGCCGCCGCATCTGCCAGCGCAGGGCGATCATCGCCGCAGGCCTTTGCAGTGCTCATTAAAATGACAGGGCGAATACGCGCACCACCCGGACTCACCGCATAATTCAAAGCACTCGCTAATTTGCTTGGGGACGGGGCCACTTGGCCTGTGCGGATAGCGGTGGAAATAGCATCGTTGATGCGGGCGGCAAATGGCATGTAACACCTCTTTTAAAATCGATATGTCTACTATTGCTGACACTGTAAGTGTAAACTAAAGTGGACATATTACATTTGTCAATTGCGACGTAAAAGGAAGACATGCCCAAAACACGCCCTCATGTCGTCGTCATCGGTGCTGGCATTGGCGGGCTATGCACGGCGCTGCGGCTGGCTCATGCGGGCGCACAGGTCACCGTTTTGGAACAACACAGTACAGTGGGTGGCAAAATGCGCACCCTCCCCAGCATCGCAGGACCAGTGGATGCAGGCCCAACCGTTCTAACGTTGAAACATGTGTTTGACCACTTATTTACAAGCGTTGGCGCACGGCTGGGCGATCATGTGACCCTAACCCGCGAGGATATATTGGCGCGCCATTTTTGGGCTGATGGAACTACGCTAGATCTGATGGCAGACCCCGCGCAATCACGCGCTAATGTGGCGAATGCCTTTGGGTCGCACGCAGCCAAGCAACTGGACCGCTTTACCAACCGCACCGCAAAACTTTTTGCAGCATTTGATGTGCCAATGATGCAATCCCCAGCCCCATCTCTTGGTGCAGTGGCAGCAAAAGTCTTGCACAACCCGCAGCTGATCATGGCTATGGCCCCCCATCAATCACTGAAAACCGCGTTAAAATACGCCTTTGACGAGCCACGTTTGGGACAGCTTTTTGCCCGCTATGCCACCTATGTGGGCGGCATTCCTGAAAAGTCCCCTGCCCTCTTATCGCTCATTGCGCATGCCGAAGCCCAAGGCGTCTGGCACGTCACTGGCGGTATGCATAGCCTTGCCGTTGCGATTGCTGATCTGGCGACGTCATTCGGTGCTACATTCCACTATGATACAACAGTCACCCGTATCGAGACCACAAACGGGCGCGTCGCAGCCGTGCATCATGGTACCAGCCGGACCATCGCCGATGCGGTCGTCTTTAATGGCGATCCCAACGCATTGCCGGCGCGATTGCTTGGCCCAGATGTCGCCAAAAGCACACCTGCAAAAACACCGCGCAGCTTGTCGGCTTATGTGTACGCCTTTGCCAGCACCCCCAGAGGTCTGCCGCTGGCCGCCCACAACGTTTTGTTCGCAGACGAACCATTGTGCGAATATGCGCCCCTGCGCAAAGGCGAGATTCAAACAGATCCTACCTTATACATCTGCGCCCAAGATCGGTTCGGCGGCAACACCCCAGCAGGACCAGAACGCTTCGAAATTATCCTGAACGCACCACCAATACGCCACATCATCACACGTCACGCCACCGAAAGGAAAGCCTCATGTCTGACATTGATAGCAAACAAGCTGCACCACTTTGGCCTGACATTCACACCGATGCCCAAGCTGGACAGCCTAACCACACCCCAGAACTTCAACCAGATGTTTCCAGCCTCCCACGGGTCACTTTACGGGCGATCCCCACATGGAATGATGGCGGCGTTCAAACGGCCGACGGCACAGACCAGCACTACGGGGCTTTACCTGACAGGGGGCGGGGCACATCCGGGAGCGGGGGTGCCGATGGCAGCACTCTCCGGCGCGCATGCGGCCGCGGCGATCATCAAGGACCTTTCTTTGATTTAGAGGTGCCTGCTGGGGGTTACGCATGGTGGTACGTTGACGGGATAAGCGACGATGGGTTGCGGGCGGTTTCTGTGATCGGTTTTATCGGGTCAGTGTTTTCACCGTGGTACGCATGGTCGGGGCGCAACGATCCGGCCAACAACTGCTGCATCAATGTAGCTACATACGGGGCAGGGGGACGGTTCACCATGACCGATCGCGGACGGACAGCATTACGGCAAACTCCCGACATCCTGACCGTAGGCCCATCATCGATACGGTGGACGGGCGACCAACTCGTGATTGACATCGACGAAATATCGTCACCACCGCTAATCAGTCGGGTACGAGGGCAAATTACTGTAACCCCTATAGCGCTCACAAATGTAGAGCTACCACTGACCGCAGATGGGGCCCATATCTGGAGGCCTTTTGCACCTACAAGCCGAATCAATGTGAACCTTGAGGCCAAAGGCTGGCAATTTGACGGACACGGATATTTCGACGCCAATTTCGGAACACGCCCGCTCGAAGACGACTTTAGTTATTGGACATGGGGGCGGTTCCCAACCTCTGCAGGATCAACCTGCTTTTACGATGCAACACGGCGGGACGGGACCAAATTAAACGCGGCTATGGCCTTTGGATCCGACGGAACGGCGCAGCATATCAAGGCTCCTACACCGGTACCATTCAAACGGTCACTTTGGGCGCTACGACGCGAAACACCTGCAGATAAAGGGACAATAGCCCGACAAATCAAACCGATGCTGGATGCGCCATTTTACAATCGAAGTGTTGTGGAAACCACTGTCAACGGGGAAACCGTCCAAGGGGTGTTTGAGGCTGTTGATTTGAACCGCTATGCTTCGCCGCTGTTAAAACCAATGCTGGCGTGCCGCGTGCCACGGCGCGCCCGCTGGACCTTTTAATCAGACATGTCACGCGAAGCTTGATCGGGATTTAATCGTGCAACCGATGCGTTCAACGCCGCAGCAACAGTGACCCATGCCATAAACGGCAAAAACCCAATGCCTGCCCAAAAATCAAGTTGGAACATCGTAATAGTACAGCCCAAAACGGCGAGCCATAGTGGACCCATCACCAACAGCGCGCCTCTCAATCGGCGCAATCCAAAAAAAACAGGTGTCCACAATGTAGAAAACGCAGCCTGCATCGCCCAGAATGCCATAGCATAACTGCTGCCCTCCATGCCCGCAACACGCGCACCCGCAAAAGAAATGCAAATGTAGATCGTGGTCCATGCAACGGGAAATGCCCAGTTGGGCGGGGTCCAGCGCGGCTTGGCCAATGCTTGATACCATGGGCCAGGTGAAAACATGGCCCCCGTGGCCCCTGCCCCAATACAAGCCGCAAAAAAGATCGCAAATAATGTAATATCCATGGAACGAGTTATAGGAGCAAAGCCTACTCTGCCGCCACCCCCGATTGATCACGCGCCTTAAGGGTCGCCATAATATCAACAAAAGCCGCTGCACGGCTTGACGGTAATTCAGGCGAAACATAGGACGCAGCGTCCACAAGGAACTTCACCTCGTCCAAGGGGCGGGCATAAATCACAGGCGATTTTGGCAAGATCACCGTGCCGACAGTGCGAACAGCAGCCAATCCGATCCGGGCAATCTTAGTCGCTTTTGTCGTGCGGGCGCGCATGCTGACACTGTCATAAGCGTTGCGGCGCACAGCGGCAGATATACCGTCATAAATATAGCGGGCTGCAAAAATTCCAGTTCGGGCTTGCAATGGCAAGGCACCGATGCCCGCTTCTGAGCGAATATACAGCCTGTGCGCCTCTGCCAGCAAATGACGGACTATGCGGCGAATATCTGGACTGGCCTGCGGATTGGCAAAGAAATCTTCAACACTGATACCCGCATCATCCAGCCAATCCGTTGGCAGGTAAATCCGGCTTGCACGGGCGTCCTCCCCCACATCGCGGGCGATATTAGTTAGCTGCATAGCGACACCCAAATCACAGGCACGGGCCAAAGCATCGCGATTACGTACACGCATCAACACGCACATCATGGCACCCACGGCGGATGCAACACGGGCCGAATAGTCGCGCACCTCAGACAGAGTGGCATAACGGCGCTCCATTGCATCCCAAGCCAGTCCTTCAAGCAAGGCTTCAGGCAGTGCGCGCGGCATATCAAATTCAGCCACAATTGCAGCAAAGGCGCGGTCTTCTGGCGCATCGCAAGGCATGCCAGAATAAGCCAGATCCAGGCGGTTGCGCAGATCTAGAACCGCCCGTGCCTTGTTGTTGCCCTCGTCCACCTCATCATCGGCCAAGCGACAAAACGCATAAAGCGCCAGCGCAGGGTCGCGCACAGACGCTGGCAACAGTTTAGATGCAGCATGAAACGACAAAGACCCTGTTCGGATCACATCACGACAATGGGCCAAATCTTTTGGGTCGATCATTCGGCGGCTATCCTTTTCTTCTGAACCTCGAGCGCATCGGGAATCAGCTGAGAAACCACATCGGCACTGCCCACAACACCTGGCACACCAGCGCCGGGATGGGTGCCAGCGCCCACCAAAAACAGGCCCTTTGCCTCTTCTGAAATATTATGAGGGCGGAACCATGCACTTTGTAAAATACGCGGCTCTATCGAAAACCCTGATCCGTTAGGGGATAAATACCTCTCAGCAAATGTCAGCGGTGTGAACACAGTTTCTGTCACGATTTTGTCGCGAAATCCTGGCATGATCTTATCGACATAGGCGGCCACCTTCTCGCGATAGATCGGTTCCTCAGCCTTCCAATCCACGGCATTGTCCCAACCGATATGCGGCACGGGCGACAAGACATAAAACGTATCATCCCCCGCAGGCGCAACACTGGGATCTGTTTTTGAAGGGCGGTGAATATAAAGGCTCATGTCATCGGGCAATTTGCCCCTCATGAAGATGTCTTTAAGCAAACCATTATAGCGCGGGCCCATCGCAATCGTATGGTGACCAACATCAGGCCATATATTCTTGGTGCCTTTGGTGCCGAAATACCAAACGTATAGCCCCATCGACCAACGGCTTTTCTTAAACCGCTTTGGCGTCCAACGCCGTTTGGACAGATTGCGCAACAGATGGGTGTATGTGTGACCCGCATCAGCATTGCTGACAATCACAGGGGCATGCAGTTTTTCTCCTCCCGTCAGGGTCACGCCCGTTGCGGCCCCCTCCACAACATTGATCTCGTCAACTTCTGCGCCCTGCCTGATGGTGCCACCTTGGGCGCGTACAACATCCGCCATGGCATCTGCAATCGCCTGCACACCACCCATGGCGTAATGCACGCCAAATTCCTTTTCAAGATACCCCACCAGCGCGTACATTGATGTGACATGCATCGGGTCACCGCCAATAAACAACGGATGAAACGATAGCGCTTGGCGTAACTTTTCGTCCTTTACACAGGACTTTGCATATCCGTAAATTGACCTGTCCGCGCGAAGTATTGCAAACTGAGGCAGCACTTTCACAGTTTCCCAAATCTTATGCATCGGCAGGGTCATCAGCCCTTCAAAGCCAACCCTATAACGAGCCTTGCTGCCCCGTAGAAATTTCTCGTAACCCTTCACATCAGCGGGGTTGACCTTGGCAACCTCGGCCTTCATCGCATCGGTGTCACCCGTAGCCCGAAACGTTGTGCCATCTTGCCAGCGGATATCGTAAAACGGGTCAACGCGACGCAGATCAACATCCTTGTGAAAATCGCGGCCACACGCGGCCCACAGGTCTTCGTACAACTGCGGCACTGTGACAATCGTGGGCCCCAGATCAAAGCGGTGACCATCTTGGGTGATCGATGACCCGCGGCCCCCCGTCCTGTCCAAACGGTCCAGCACCGTAACGCGGTAGCCTTTGGCACCCAATCGCATGGCAGCCGCAAGACCACCAAGGCCAGCGCCAATCACAAGCGCCGTCGTATCATCAAGAGAAATAGAATCTTTCATCGTATCCCAACGTTAGATGTGTCTAGTTTAGTTTACAACTTTATTGTCTATCGCCTTCACAAAGCTCAAAAGTTATGTCAAATTTATCTGACATATACGGAGTCGACCAACTATGACGCAAGTTGTTAGCATAAGTTTTTACCGCTTTTCATCGCGCCGGGCGCGGCTCTGGGCGTTGATGATGATGGTTGGCGCACGGCTGGCCATAAGGCGGGTTCCTGATATTGGATTTTGGAAAATTTGCGGATCAGGCGGCGGCGTTGGGTTTACGCCAAGGATCAACATCGATGTCTTCGCCATTCTGGCGACATGGCCAGATGAGGCAACAGCACACAAGCGCACCCTAAACACAGCCATCTTTAATCGCTATTCGGCACGGGCTTGTGAGACATGGACCGTCTATCTGCGCACCGATTCAGTGCGCGGCGAATGGGCAGGAAAATCACCCTTTGTTATCTCTAATACCGGGAAATCAGGCCCAATCGGAGTGCTGACACGGGCAACAATAAAACCCTCAATCCTGCGCCGGTTCTGGGCTCGTGTGCCTGATATATCCGAACGAATCGGCGGTGACCCCAACGTGTTGTTCAAAATTGGCATCGGGGAATCGCCGTTGTTTCAACAAATTACGTTCTCGCTCTGGCCCGACGCAGCAGCTGTTGCCAATTTCGCGCGCACAGGACACCACGCAGAAGCAATCAAATCAGTACGGGCAGAAAAGTGGTTTCGCGAAGAATTATACGCACGCTTCACCCTTCTTTCAGACCACGGATCATGGGCAGACGCCCCCTACTTGCAGCAAAGATAACGCCATGAAACAGCCATTTCCATTCTCCGCCATCGTCGGGCAAACCGATATGAAACGCGCAATGACACTTACTGCGATCGACCCATCTATCGGCGGTGTGCTGGTGTTCGGAGATCGAGGGACGGGAAAATCTACCGCCGTGCGTGCTCTTGCCGCACTTTTGCCGCCCATCAGGGCCGTCAAATCCTGTCCGGTCAACAGCGCACATCCGGATGATTGCCCCGATTGGGCAAACATCACGGACACCACTTTGGTCGATAGCCCAACACCTATGATCGACCTACCCCTTGGGGCATCGGAGGACCGCGTCACAGGCGCACTTGATATAGAAAAAGCACTGACAAACGGCGAAAAATCATTCCAACCCGGGCTGCTAGCTGCCGCCAATCGAGGCTACCTTTACATCGATGAAGCAAACCTGCTCGAAGACCATATTGTCGACCTTCTGCTCGACGTGGCACAGTCCGGCGAAAACGTTGTCGAACGCGAGGGATTGTCCATTCGGCACGCCGCGCGCTTTGTGCTTGTTGGGTCTGGCAATCCCGAAGAAGGCGAACTGCGCCCACAGCTTCTCGACCGCTTTGGACTGTCAGTTGATGTGGCTTCGCCCACTGACATCGAAGAACGGATAGAGGTCATCAAACGGCGTGATGCCTATGACAATGACTATGCCGCTTTCATGCTGCGCTGGCAGACCGAAGATGCGACGCTGCGCGATCAAATTCTGACCGCCAGACAAGTACTGAAAAAGCTGATAACGCCTGACAGTACCCTGCGCGACGTGGCCGAACTTTGCCTCAAACTAGGATCTGACGGGTTGCGCGGGGAACTGACCTTGCTCAAAGCTGCACGCGCCTATGCCGCCATGCGCAACGACACCGCCCTCACCCGCAGCCATATTCGCGCCACCGCTCCGTTGGTGCTGTCGCACCGCCTGCGCCGCGATCCGTTGGACGACGCCGGATCAAGCGCGCGGGTCGCCCGTACGGTGGCAGAGGTTTTGGCCTAAATGACGCCATGGGATCGCAGCCAACTTGCGCTGGCTTTGCTGGCTCATGCGCCTGACGGACTGGGTGGGATTGTTGTTCGTGGACGGGCTGGTCCTGCCCGCGACGCCTTTGTCGCTACCGCTCAAAGCCTGATCGTGGACATGGGAAAAATCCACCCTGCAATGACCAACGATGCGCTGGACGGGTCCATCGATTTGACAGCCACATTGGACGCTGGCCGGATCGTGGAACACGCAGGTTTATTGGGCCGCAACTCCCATTTTATGCTAGCCATGGCAGAACGCACACCACCTTATTTGGCAGCCCGCCTGAGCATGGCACTCGACGCTAACACGCTGCGCGGATTGATCGCATTGGACGAAGGAATCGACGACGATGCTGTGCCTGTGACACTTTCCGACCGCATGGCCTTTTCCGTCACTCTTGATGATATCGCCGTGGCGGACATCACCGCCCCTATGTCGTTTCAATCAAACAAATCACCGATCAAACCGCCAACTGATTTGCCTGCCCAGCTTATCATTCTGGCGGACAGATTAGGCATAACATCGCTGCGGGCCCCTGTGTTTGCTCTGCGCACCGCAATCGCACATGCGACCCTCATGGGACGCGACGCAATCGCCGACGATGATATCACGGCCGCTGTCGCCTTGGTCTATGCCCACCGTACCACGCGGCTGCTGCAAGACGCGCCCAATCAACCTGCGACGAATGACGCCGCAGACCCGCCGACCCCATCGGACCCAAGCGAGAGCCCCGATATTCCCGACGACATGCTGCTTGACGCTGTCCTGTCTGCCTTACCCAAGGGGCTGTTGGATCAGCTTTCCGCTGGAACCACCAAGGGTGGCAAAGGGGCTGGCACTGGGCGTAAAATTATTGGCAACAGGCGGGGTCGCCCCCTGCCCGCACGCGATGGGACTGCACGGTCAAATAGTCGGATCGACTTGATGGCAACCCTACGCGCGGCCCTTCCGTGGCAAACGATCAGGCGCAAAGCGAAACCTGATCGCAAAGGCCCAATCATTTACCCCAGTGACCTCCGCGCAAAACGGTATCAAGACCTATCTGACAGTTTGCTGGTCTTTGCGGTTGATGCCTCAGGCTCCGCCGCTTTTGCACGATTGAACGAGGCGAAGGGGGCCATTGAAATACTACTTGGTGAGGCATACGCGCGGCGCGATCACGTGGCGTTAATCGCCTTTCGGGGCACAACCGCAGAGGTCCTTTTGCCGCCCACACGCTCCTTGGTGCAAACTAAACGCCGCTTGGCGTCCCTTCCCGGAGGTGGCGGTACCCCCTTGGCAGCCGGCATAAATGCAGCCATTGATCTGGCAGAACAGGCCCGCAAACGCGGAAAAACCCCAACTGTTGTCACCCTGACCGATGGGCGCAGCAATGTGGCGCTGGACGGGACCGCCAATCGCACCGCAGCCGCTGCTGATGCTGTCGCTGCAGCGCAAAGGTTGGCCGCATCAAAATTGGACGCAATCATGATCGACACTGGCCAGCGCCCCGAACATGCCTTGCACCTTTTGGCTAAGACGATGGGCGCACATTACATTCCGCTTCCCCGCGCTGATGCCAAAAGTCTGTCAGATATTGTCACCACCACATTGCAGGCCAAGTAAATGGAATGGGCGGCACACGCATCTGATTGGCCAATGGCTGACAGTTCTCAATTCATTCTATGCAAACCTCATAAATGGCACGTCCAAATCGCAGGCGATGGCCCCTTGATATTATTGATCCATGGAGCAGGCGGGGCGACACAAAGCTGGCGGCATTTGTTTCCGCTACTCGCAAAGACCAGTCGCGTGGTTGCGATAGATTTGCCAGGCCAAGGCTTTACCAAATTGGGTGCGCAAGGCCGCTGCGGTCTGGTTGAAATGGCTCAAGACATCACCCGTTTGTGCGCTGCTCAAGGCTGGAAACCTGTCGCTGTTGTTGGTCATTCAGCTGGTGCTGCTATTGCGTTGCAGATGAACTTATCTGCAAAAATCATCGGCATCAACGCGGCGCTCGACACTTTCAAAGGTGTTGCAGGTGTGATGTTTCCATTTTTCGCCAAAACGCTAGCAATGTTGCCGATGGTTGCTGATGTTTTCATTGCAACATCCACACGGGGACAAGGGGTCCAGAGGATGATCGATAGTACTGGGTCCAAACTGTCAGCCACGGATATCAGGTTTTATCGACGTTTATGCCAAGATCGAAATCATGTTAACGGCACTTTACAGATGATGGCTCAATGGGATCTTTCTCCCCTTATTAATCGGCTTGGCTCAATTAAAGCGCAGACGCTATTAATAGCAACTGCCAATGACCAAATGGTGCCTGCGGATGTATCGCGTCGCGCGGCAGAAGCGTTGCCAAATGGCACAGTGCTGCAAACCGCCGATTTCGGTCATCTTGCACACGAAGAAGCACCAGATGTAATCTCAAAAATAGTTACCAAATTTATAGGCTGAAAAAAGGTTGCGGCTGTCAACTCTGAGGTTAATCACTCAGTCGTCGAAAATTCAACGCAACAAATAAAAGGTTCAATTCCTTAAAATAAGCCCACGCAACATTGGACGTGTTTATACTGCCAAAATGATCGGCAAGCGGCAATATGAAACGCAACCGTGCGTTTCATAACTTTCATTTGAAAGCTTTGTCTAGCCTGAACACTGGACCCGCTGTCAGCCAGCGTTTACGGTAGCACCCAAACGATCACACCATATGATGCGCCCGTTTAAGTCTATATCTGAAAATTAAATATGCCTCGCTGTGTGCTTAATTACCCTCAAGAGAGGTGTTCGATTTGGTGCAAGATTCAGCGCTATATCAGCTAAATTAAAACGCTCTGGTTCACTGTCGCAATAAAGCCCACGAGGATCGCATACTTTTGATCTGGGACGATGTGGCAAGTGATGAATCCACCACTGATCTAGTACCTCCAACTGACCCTGATCTGATGCAAATTCTGATGAACGGTAAAGCTTTCACAGACTTAGATGCTGACGGTGATATTACGCTGAATCACAACGCCTGTTCCCCCAAACCCTTACACAAACGGGTTTCATCGCCAACGATTAATAGGCTATCGTAATTTTCCTTTGCCATGGTGCTGGAAATTTCCTATACGCCACCTGCTGCTTTGGAATCATTCATAGCGGCACCTCCATGGGCCTGCGCTGGACGACATCCCGGGCTACGCCATCACACTAACCTTTTAAAGGAGACCCCGATGTCGATTAAACCAGAAGAAAAAGCACGCTTGATGAAAGAATTCGCCATCAAAGAAGGCGATACAGGTTCACCTGAAGTTCAAGTTGCAATCCTGTCTTCACGCATCGCGACTTTGACAGAACACTTTAAAACACACAAAAAAGATAACCACGGGCGCCGTGGTTTGCTTAAGATGGTTGCGACACGTCGTAAGCTGCTGGACTATGCCCGCGCTAAAGACGAAGCACGTTACCAATCTATCATTAGCCGTCTAGGCCTACGCCGCTAAGCGTATCCTGGACTGTAATTCTGAAAACGCCCGTTGTTTACAGCGGGCGTTTTTTGTTGGGCTGCGTTCGCTGGGCTTAACCCGCAGTGCGGTGGCGTTTCAGATGCGCAACGTACAGAATGTCATCTGAACTGTGCAGTTTGAACTGCACGATTTGCGCGGACTTAGAGGATTATCCAGAAACTATGCAATTCGCATCTAAATTTGTACAGTTTGACGCGCACACCCGCGTTCACACCTTTTTAACTTCGGCCTCCTGTTAACGTTTGAATAGGACCGGTAACTATTGCTTAATGCCTGAGGGACAAAGGAACATGACAAATGGAAAAGGCAGTTTTCTTCACCAACCAAGATGCCTTTGAAGCGTGGATCAAGAACAACCCAAACGCCACTGAAGTCTGGCTTGGATATCTTAGAAAAGTACGGGGCGCGACAGCATCACGTGGTCTGAATCTGTCGACGCTGCCCTGTGCATTGGCTGGATCGACGGCATCCGAAAAAGCATCGATAATGAGAGCTATAAGATCCGTTTCACACCTCGCAAGAAGACAAGCGTTTGGAGTGCAGTGAACGTTAAGAAGGTCAATGAACTGATCGCCCTTGGAAAGATGATGCCGACGGGGTTGGAGCTGTTTCACAACCGGTCAGATGACAAAGGGTGCACCTCTGCGGATCGCAATGTACCACTGTCCGAAGAGTTTGAGAAAATCATCAAGGCCAATGACGCGGCATGGCAGGTTCTGTCAAACCTCGCACCCTCTGATAGACGCGATTCAATTTGCTGGGTCATCAGCGCCAAAAAAATAGCCTCCGTGCGCGCACGGAGGGCCAATGTTTTAAAATAGGCGATTGCGAGTTATGAACGGTCGATGCGCTTAAGCACTGCGGCCATGACGATGCCGTAAACAACGCGACCAACCAGAGCGACCAAAGCTGGTAATAACGGCAAAGCCAACGCCACGCTGTTCGCCATTTGTCAGTGCAATCAGGTTGTTCGGACCGAACGCTAAATTGATAGCGAAACAGGCCAGAACGAAAACCAAATAATGAATAAAGGCGATTTAGCCATGCTTGAGTTTGTGCGCTGTAGCAAAGGACACCAAACGCTTGTTGGTGCTGTCCCACAGATCAAGGCTAGCGCACTTGAAGCTTTCGCGCAGGTTCATGCGGCTGCTGGAATTTGCTAGTTCTTCATGATCGCGCAATACTTCGGTCAATCGGTAGAACGGGATGCGGCTGTACAAGTGGTGTACGTGGTGGATACCGATGTTGGCAGAGAACCACTGCAAGATTGGAGGCAGGTCATAGTGTGACGAACCGTGAAGCGCGGCTTCGTGAACTTGCCAGTCATGGTTTTCTTCCCAATGTGTCGTTTCAAACTGGTGCTGCACGTAGAACAACCAAACGCCGGTTGTGGCGGCGATCAAAGTTGTTGGAAGGAACACAAGGAACAGGGCCTGCCAGCCACCAAATTTCACGATGATTGTGAGTAGGATTGCGATGGCCAGATTGGTGCCCATTGCACTTATCCAGTCTTTCTTTTGGCTAAAGTCAGACCACGGAATACGGTTAGTCAAAAAGAACAAATAGGTTGGACCAATGCCAAACATTACGATTGGGTGGCGATATGCCCGGTACAACAAGCGGCCCCAGCGGCTGCGCTGGTGATACTCTTCAACCGTCAGTGTCATCACGTCGCCGATGCCACGTTGATCCAAATCACCTGCGTGGCTGTGGTGAATCGAATGGGTGCGGCGCCATACGTCGTATGGTGTCAGTGTTAGGATGCCGAGTGCGCGACCGGTCCAGTCGCTGACAGTGCGGTTGTCAAAAAACGATCCGTGTCCACAATCGTGCTGAATGCAGAACAACCGCAGCAAGAAACAGCCGTTAACAGCGGAAATGCCTAAAGCAGCGATGTAGCTAAAATTTGCGACCCAGCAGGCCAAGACCCACAAAATGATGAACGGAACAACACTGACACCCAACTCGAAGCTGCTGCGCAAGCTATTGGGTTCACGGTATTTCTTTAAAATCTGAACCCAATCGCGGGCAGCCATATTCGAAGAATTATCAGTTTTGTCAGTCATATTCAGCTCGTGATCTTTTTGTGGTTATCCAAGCGCAATACTGCATGCAGCGAAATTAGCAAACCAACATTATAGTCTCGTTAATCTGTCGCAGACAATTTTGCCCAACACCCCTTCAAAATAGCCCTTTGATCCAATTCCCTTCCCAAGAGCAGTTTTCTACTGTATGGCCGCGATATCTGAAATCTGTCGCTCGGACTCCGGCGGTTGAATTACAAGATACAGGAGTCAGGGGCAATTCGGCCCCTATGCAAAGGCCAATGGGCCAACAAGGAAACTTAGATGTTTAACGTAACAAAAAAATCCATGCAGTGGGGCGAAGAGACGCTTACATTGGAAACCGGCAAAGTCGCGCGTCAAGCCGACGGTTCTGTCATCGCCACATTGGGCGAGACATCCGTTATGGCCAACGTCACTTATGCACGTAAGCAAAAGCCAGGTCAGGACTTCTTCCCTCTGACTGTGCACTACCAAGAGAAATACTATGCTGCTGGTAAAGTACCAGGCGGCTTCTTCAAGCGTGAGGCACGCCCCACCGAGAAAGAAACACTGACTGCTCGCTTGATCGACCGTCCAATTCGCCCACTGTTCGTCCCTGGCTTCAAAAACGAAGTTTTGGTGATGTGTACTGTTCTATCCCACGACTTGGTTAACGACCCAGACATGGTTGCGATGATCGCTGCCTCAGCTGCGTTGACTATCTCTGGCGCACCATTCCGCGGCCCTATCGCTGCTTGTCGCGTTGGTTTTGAGGATGGCGAATACATCCTGAACCCAGAAGTTGACGACATGCAGGACCTTCGCCTGAAGCCTGAGCAACGTCTAGACCTTGTTGTTGCTGGTACTAAAGACGCGGTGATGATGGTTGAATCAGAAGCTTATGAGCTTTCAGAAGCTGAAATGCTGGGCGCTGTTAAGTTTGCACACGAATCCATCCAACCAGTGATCGACTTGATCGTTGAATTGGCTGAAGGCGCTGCAAAAGAGCCATTCGACTTCCAAGCACCTGACTATTCAGACCTGTCTGCTGCTGTTGCTAAAGCTGGCGAAAAAGACATGCGCGCTGCATTCGCAATTGGTGACAAGCAAGAGCGTACATCCGCTGTTTCAGCAGCTCGCGCTGTGATCATGGATGCGTTGACTGAAGAGCAACAAGCCGATGCGAACCTTGGTTCTGCAATGAAGGGCCTAGAAGCTGGCATCCTTCGCGGTGACGTTGTTAAAACTGGTAAGCGTATCGACGGTCGTGCGACTGACGAGATTCGCGACATCGTTTGTGAAACTGGCATGTTGCCACGCACACACGGTTCAGCTTTGTTCACACGCGGTGAAACACAAGGTTTGGTCGTAACAACTTTGGGTACCGGAGACGACGAGCAGTTCATCGACGCACTGCACGGCAACTTTAAATCCAACTTCTTGCTACACTATAACTTCCCTCCATATTCAGTTGGTGAAGTTGGTCGTGTGTCTGGTCCAGGTCGTCGTGAAATCGGTCACGGTAAATTGGCATGGCGCGCTTTGCAGGCTGTTCTTCCTGCTGCAACTGATTTCCCATACACCGTTCGCGTTGTATCCGAGATCACAGAGTCCAACGGCTCGTCTTCAATGGCGTCTGTCTGCGGTGGCTCCTTGTCCATGATGGACGCGGGCGTTCCGTTGAAGTCTGCGGTTGCTGGTGTTGCAATGGGTCTGATCATGGAAGACAACGGCGAATACGCCATTCTGTCTGACATCTTGGGTGACGAAGATCACTTGGGCGATATGGACTTTAAAGTAGCTGGTACAGAAAACGGTATCACGTCTTTGCAAATGGACATCAAGATCGCCGGCATTACGCCAGAGATCATGGAAAAAGCACTCGAGCAGGCCCGTACTGGCCGTTTGCACATCCTTGGTGAAATGAACAAATCACTTACTGGCGCGGCTGAATTCTCAGAGCACGCACCACGTATCGAAACCATGCAGATCCCAACGGACAAAATCCGTGAAGTGATCGGTTCCGGTGGTAAAGTGATCCGTGAAATCGTTGAAGTGTCTGGCGCAAAAGTCGACATCAACGACGAAGGTATCATCAAAATCGCATCTCCAAATGGCGAAGCGATTAAGAAAGCCTACGAAATGATCTGGTCAATCGTAGCTGAGCCAGAAGAAGGCATGGTTTACACCGGTACGGTCGTTAAGATCGTAGACTTTGGTGCATTCGTGAACTTCTTTGGCAAGCGCGATGGCTTGGTACACGTTTCCCAAATTGAAAACCGCCGTTTGAACCACCCTTCTGACGTCCTTAAAGAGGGCCAAGAAGTTAAGGTTAAATTGTTGGGCTTTGACGACCGTGGCAAGGTACGCCTTTCCATGAAAGTTGTTGACCAAACAACTGGCGAAGAAATCGTTGAAGAAAAGAAAGAAGCAGCTGAGGAGTAAATCCGAAGCCAGTTTTCTAAGACGATAGAAATAGAAAAGCCCCAGTGGAACCACCGGGGCTTTTTACTTGTCTAACAATTACTATTGGATCTAAGTGCCAGAGCCCAGATGGGCCATGACATTTGTAGCCTTAGCTAGGTGCTTTTGTTTTGCGCAGGTATGGAAGGATCGCTTCGAACTCACCAAATTTTGCCAGCGCATCTTCGTTGCTGACGGTTGGTGGAATGATCACATCTTCGCCTGGCACCCAGTTTGCTGGTGTTGCCACGCCTTTGGCAGACATTTGCAAACCGTCTAGTGCCCGCAGAACTTCGGCAAAGTTACGGCCCACAGTCATTGGGTAAGTCATGGACAGCTTCAGCTGTTTGTCTGGGCCGATGATAAATACGGAACGTACTGTCGCGCTGTGCGCCGGTGTGCGTCCGTCTGGCATGTATGCCTCAGCAGGTAGCATGTCGAAGGCTTTGGAAACTTCTAGCCCTGTGTCTGCAATAATTGGGAAGCCCGCTTTGGCACCAGCAACTTTTTCAATGTCGGCTTTCCACTTTTTGTGGTCCTCGACGCCGTCGACTGAAACACCAATCACTTTGGTGTCGCGTGCAGCCCATTCATCAGCAAGCTGTGCAACCGCGCCAAATTCAGTTGTGCAGACAGGAGTGAAGTCCTTTGGGTGTGAGAACAAGATCGCCCAAGAATCATCAATCCAGTCGTGCAATTGGATCGTGCCGTGGTCTGTTTCCACAGTCATATTCGGGATCGTGTCGTTAATACGTAGGCTCATGGTGGTACTCCTTATTTGGTCCAGAATCGGGGCCTATAATAGCCTGAAAAATGTATAGATACGCCCTCGTCCTTGATACTGATTTAATGTGGTGACACAGTGTTTTCAATTGGAGGCCCAAAGTTAGGGCCACTGCATGTTATCAGGAGAAATGCCATGCTGGAGAAACGCGATTTTTTTATCAACGGTGAGTGGGTCAAAAGCCAAGGTGGCACGGACCATCACGTCATCGATCCATCCACAGAAGAACCAACAGCCGTTATCACGCTAGGTTCTGAGGCAGACACCAACGCCGCGGTTGCTGCGGCGAAGGCTGCGTTGCCAGCATGGATGACCATCCCAGTTGAGGAACGTATCGCTTATGTTTCCAAGCTGATCGAAGTTTACGAATCCCGCGCCGAGGATTTGGCCGTGGTGATGAGCGCCGAAATGGGTGCTCCTATTTCGATGTCTCGTTCCAGCCAAGTTGGTGCAGGGTCTTACCACCTCAAGAACTTTATTCGCGCCGCTAAAGGTTTTGAATTCAGCCGCCCGTTGGGATCACACGCGCCCAATGATCGGATCATCTATGAACCCGTCGGTGTTGCCGCGTTGATCACCCCGTGGAACTGGCCGATGAACCAAGTGACCCTAAAAGTTGGCGCGGCCGCCATAGCGGGTTGCACTATGGTGCTTAAGCCATCCGAGGAAAGCCCAATCAACGCGATGGTCTTTGCCGAGATGATGGAAGAGGCCGGCTTCCCCAAAGGTGTGTTCAACATGCTAAACGGTGATGGTGTTGGCGTTGGCTCAAACCTATCCGGTCACAAGGATGTGGATATGGTCAGCTTCACCGGTTCGACCCGTGCAGGCACGTTGATTTCTAAGAACGCCGCCGACACGCTGAAACGTGTGCATCTTGAGCTGGGTGGCAAGGGTGCCAACCTGATCTTTGACGATGCAGACGAAAAGGCCGTGAAGCGTGGCGTGATACATATGATGCAGAACACAGGTCAGTCCTGTAATGCACCAAGCCGTATGGTGGTCCAGAAGGGCATCTACGATCAAGTTGTGGCCGAAGCTGCCGCAATCGCTGACAAGATCACTGTAGGCCCTGCATCAGAGGAAGGTCGCCACATTGGTCCTGTCGTGAACGAGGTGCAGTGGAACAAAATCCAAGGGATGATCGAGGTTGGTATCGCTGAGGGTGCCAAACTGGTTTCTGGCGGTCCGGGGCGTCCTGAAGGGCTGAACCGTGGATTTTACGTGAAACCAACTGTCTTTGCGGACGTGAATAATCAGATGGCCATTGCGCAACAGGAAATCTTTGGCCCTGTGCTGGCGATCATCCCGTTTGAGACAGAGGAAGAAGCTGTCGAGATCGCCAACGACACGCCATACGGTTTGACCAACTACGTCCAAACCCAAGACATGGTGCGCGCCAATCGTCTAGCGACACAACTGCGGTCTGGCATGGTCGAAATGAACGGCACATCCCGCGCAGCAGGTTCCCCATTTGGCGGCATGAAGCAGTCCGGCAACGGACGTGAAGGTGGTGTTTGGGGGTTGGAAGACTTCCTAGAGGTGAAAGCCGTTTCTGGTTGGACGCCAGAATAAGATCTAAAAATTTCTTATTCTGAGCAGAGAGCAATGGAATTTGGTTACCTTCAATCACCCCTAAAACGGTGCCTTCGCCCGTACCCGCAACGACTGCCCATTTTCAGGATGCTTCACACGCAACTCTTCGGCGTGCAGCATCATGCGTGGGAACGCTTGGCTTTGTTCATGTCCATAAAACGGGTCGCCTAAAATCGGGTGGCCCAAAGCCAACATATGCAAACGTAATTGATGTGTTCGGCCCGTTTTCGGGATCAATCTGATCCGCGATGTCTCGCCCTGATCCTTAAGCAACCGCCAATCGGTGACAGACGGTTTGCCGGTTTCATGGCAGACCATTTGCAAGGGACGGTTTGGCCAATCGACGATCAATGGCAGATCGACAGTGCCTGCCTTTTCCTCGGGTACACCCCAAACATGGGCCACATACATCTTCTTGGTATGACGTTCTTGGAACTGCATAGACAACCAGCGCTGTGCATGTGGGTTCAGCCCAAAGATCATCACGCCTGATGTGTCGCGATCCAAACGGTGCACCAACAAAGCATGTGGAAACACCTGCTGCACCCGCGTGATCAGGCAATCCGCCAAATGCTCGCCCCGTCCGGGGACGGAGAGCAGGCCAGCGGGCTTATCGACGGCAATGACATCTGCATCGTCGTGCAAAATGACAAGCGGATCGTGCGGGGGGATATAGGGTGTTTGCATGCCCTCAGTTCACAGATGTGCGTTTGGTTTTCAACCCTCTCGACGCATCTTGCGAAACATAGAGAGCGAATAGATCACCAATGCGGCCCAGATCATCGGAAAGGCGATCATACGGGCGCGCCCGAATTCCTCACCGAAGGCAAAAACAGCGACAAGGAAGATCAATGTTGGTGCGATGTATTGCATAATGGCGATGGTGGTCAACTGCAGCCCCTTTGCCCCGTTGGCATACAGCAATAGCGGCACAGCCGTAACGATACCGCAGCCCATCAACATCAAAGTGTCGCGCGTTGGGCTAAGTTCAAAATGGTTCTGCCCCTGCACGCCCAACCACGTGACGTAGATCAGTGCAGGTACCAGTAGGATCAACACCTCTAGCAAGAACCCTTGGTTTGGGCCAATCGGTAGCTGCTTTTTGGCAAGGGCATACAACCCCCATGAGACGGTCAGCCCCAAAGACACCCAAGGCACTGACCCATTGGAAACCGCCAAAACGACAACAGCACCTGCGGCCAAAGCGATGGCGACAAGCTGTGCGCGGGTTAACGCTTCACGCAGGACAATCGCGCCAAGTGCAACACTAAACAGCGGGTTTATGTAATACCCAAGAGCCGCATCAAGGGTACGGTCGGCGGCGATCGCCCAGACATATATCCCCCAGTTGATAGAGATCAACGCAGCTGTGACGCAGGCCATTCCCAACATCTTTGGATCCATGATGGCGATGCGCACATCCTTGGTCCGTCCCAAAAAAATTAGCAGGATGCCTGCTATGGGCACCGACCAAATCACACGGTGCGCAACCACTTCGGCGGATGGCAGGTGCGACAACAGCTTGAGATAGATCGGTAGGAAACCCCACAAGAAGTACGCCGCAAAGGCAAAGGTAAAGCCAGATAGAGTGTCACCACTTGTAGGTGTAGATGGCTTTGACATAAGGATGCTCCGTTCGCTGGGTTGGCTATGGGTAACAGCCCTACTCCTGCTGTCCATAACTATAAATTACGGAGCAATTCTGTCGGCCAGGATGGGGTCGCGGAAACACGCCAAAACAAAAGGTGTGGATTCCCCCACTTGAGTAAACCCCATATAAAATTGACTAATTATTAATATTTTTTGAACAATCACTTTGGATTCTTGAAGTGGCACTCTCAACCCCTGCATCGATTAACAGTTTTCCTAGCATCGTTTTAGATGCCTCTATTACGGACACATTAAACGCTGAATGCGGGAAGCCTATCCAATTTGGTCTTGACAGTTACAAACCAGGCGCAAAGTCACACAAAGCCCAACCAGGTCCTTCTGTGTGGAATGGCGAAACCATCACAATTCCAGAAAATGGCGTATATATCTGTATCTTTTCAGAATCTTGCGAGACTGACTGCGAGATGAAAAGCGCTCAAATTCACCTAAACTTGCGCCAAGTGTCAGAGAGTTTGATTACAACCGGAAGCACTTCTATCGGTGAAGAAAACTGTGAAAAATCTATCTATCGTCGCGTATCCAGATTTGAAAAGGGCGATGAGATTTGGTTGACAGCAACACGCGAAGACAGGCAAAATGTCCGCATCAAATCCGCTAAATGGATGTTTCATCACTCTTTTCCTTTGTGATGCTCATCAGAATAATTCGGTGCGCAAACTGCCGTTAAAGCTGTTTACGCATCAAACCTTAGACCTTCACGCGCTCTGATTTGGGGTCATAGAAGGGTTTTAGCTGTGCTTCAGCCTTGACCCGCGCGCCCATCACATCGATTTCAAATGATGAAGCCAGCAGCTCTGCCACGCTTTCGCCTTTGCATGGCACATAGCCCATACCGATGGCCGCACCCACGTGGTGTCCGTATCCGCCCGAAGACAAATAGCCAACGTTTTCGCCGTTCCGCAGGATCGGTTCGTTGTGGTATAGCAACGGCTCTGCGTCGGTCAGTTTGAACTGGACCAAACGTTGTTCCAGCCCGGTTTCGCGTTTTGCCAACACCGCGTCACGACCGATAAAGTTAGGCTTGTCGGTTTTAACAGCAAAGCCAAGGCCCGCTTCAAGAACGTGATCCTCTGACGTTATATCATGCCCGAAGTGACGGAAGCCTTTTTCCATCCGGCATGTATCCATCATATGCATCCCACAAAGTTTCAGCCCCATATCTTGGCCTGCCTCATGCAGCGTTTCAAACATATGGCCCGCCATGTCGGACGGCATATAGATTTCCCAACCCAACTCGCCCACATAAGTCACACGGTGCACACGAGCGAGGCCCATGCCCAGCTCGATTTCTTGCGCTGTCCCAAATGGGTTTACCGCATTGCTAAAGTCATTCGGCGATACAGATTGCAGCAACTTGCGCGCGTTTGGCCCCATGACAGCCAAGACGCCTTCGCCCGCGGTGACGTCCGTGATCACCACGTTAAAGTCACCCTGATTTCGGCGTATCCATGTCTGATCTGCAAGGCGCGTCGCGGCAGGTGTCACGACAAGATAACAGTTCTCTTCGATCCGCGTGACGGTCACATCCGCTTCGATCCCAGCCTTAGAATTCAAGAGCTGTGTGTAAACAATTTTGCCAACTGGCACATCGTAATCACCGCCACCGATGTAGTTCATAAAGGCCATTGCATCACGGCCTTCGACACGCAATTTCCCAAAAGACGTCATGTCATACATGCCAACGTTATTGCGCACTGCGTTGTGTTCGGCAGCGACGTTGTCAAAGAAGTTTTGGCGTTTCCATGAGTATTTGTATTCTGGTTTCTGACCTTCATTGGCGAACCAGTTGGCCCGTTCCCAACCTGCAATTTCGCCCATGACAGCGCCCTGATTCAACAGATGCTGGTGGAACGGCGTGCGGCGCACACCTCGCGCTGTTGCCTTTTGGCGGAACGGGAAGTGATCGGCATAAAGCAAACCAAGAGTCTCTTTTGAACGCGCCTCAAGATAGCGTTTATTGCCTTGGAACGGCTGCATACGACTAATGTCTACATCGCCCAAATCGAATGGTTTTTCACCTGTATCCATCCACGCCGCCAGCGCCATACCTGCGCCACCAGCCGATTGAATACCAATTGAATTGAAGCCAGCCGCAACCCAGAAATTGTCCATCTCTGGCGCAAGGCCAAGGTGATAGGCATCATCAGGGGTAAAGGATTCAGGACCGTTAAAGAACGTGTGGACACCCGCCTCTGCCAACAGTGGCATCCGTTCGATGGCTTTTTCTAAGATCGGTTCAAAGTGATCGAAATCTTCTTGCAACTGGTCAAATTCAAAGTCGTCGGGAATACCGTCCAAAGCCCATGGTTTGGATTCTGGCTCAAACGCACCCAACAGGAACTTGCCTGCATCTTCTTTGTAATAGGCGTGCTCATCAGGGACGCGCAGCACTGGCAATTGCGTCAGACCCTCAATCGCCTCGGTCACGATATAAAAGTGTTCACAAGCTTGCAACGGGACATTCACGCCAGCCATGCGTCCAACTTCGTGCCCCCACATGCCGCCACAGTTCACAACCATGTCCGCTTCGATGTGGCCTGAATTGCCGTCTTCATCCGTCCAATCAACGCCCGTGACGCGGCTGCCATCATTGGCCATGCCAGTCACTTTAACACGCTCCTTGATCAACCCACCACGCTGACGCGCGCCTTTGGCCAATGCCAATGCGATATTGGCGGGATCGCCCTGACCGTCGAGGGGCAAATAAACAGCGCCCACAACACCCTCAAGATTAAGATGCGGGTACATTTCTTGGACGCGCTCGTTTGAGATTTCTTCAACCTCAACGCCAAAGGCGCGGGCCATGGCAGCTTGGCGATAAATTTCTTCGCGACGTTCTTCGGTCAAGGCAACGGTAATGGACCCCACCCGTTTGAAACCAGTGGCCACGCCTGTTTCTTCTTCCAGACCGCCGTACAATTCTTGGGAATATTTCGCCAGTTTGGTCATGTTCGCCGTTGCGCGCAATTGCGCAATCAGACCCGCGGCGTGCCACGTTGTACCAGATGTCAGTTGTTTGCGTTCCAAAAGAACCACATCTTCCCAACCCAATTTGGTCAGGTGATACGCAACGGAGCAGCCGATAACGCCGCCCCCGATAATGACAACGCGTGCTTTGTTTGGAAATGCAGACATGGGCTCAAGCCTTATGAATCAAAGTTGATTTCACTTTGGCACTAAATGGCGCAAATTAGACCTTCAAAAACGTCACTACTGACGCTTTCCAACCATCAAACCCGTTGACCCGATACTTTCTTAGTCTTCCGGATTGCGGTGGGTGTGATCCCAAAAAAGCTGCGGTAGAGGCTGGAAAATCCGTTGGGGAATCCACAGGCCATGCCAACCTCACGCACTGATAGCGTAGTGTTCAGCAGCAGGTTATTTGCCCGGTTTAGGCGCAGTTCACGGTAGTATGTGTTGGGTGTGGTGTTCAGTTTGCTATGGAAGCGACGTTCTAATGAGCGCGATGAAATACCCACGCGTGTGACCAGTTCGGCAATCGGCATGGGGTCTTCCATATGGGACTGCATTAGCTCAATACACTGATCCAACTCCTTATCGCCTGTCATACTTAGGCGCTTACCGCCAAAGGGCTGAAGAGTTTTGAAGTCACGGATTTTTTCATGCAACAAGATATCTGCCACAGTCATAACACCCGCCGCAGACATGTGATTACCCACCAACCCCAGCGTCAAATCTACGGTCGCGCCCATTCCTGCACAGGTCACAACACGCCCATCGTCCACGGCCAAAGCATAGGTGCCCTCCCCGCCCGGATCACCGCGTTCCTGCAAGACTGCGCGATTTTCCCAATGGGTCGTATGATCCCCAGATCCGTTTGGGTGTTCAGATATGTATCGGCTGGCCGCCTCGGACAGCAAAATCACCTTGGCCTTGCGGTAGCTGTACGCCGAAATGGTTGTGCCCAAAGACAATTCCAGGTGATCAGAGTTTGTGTTGCCAATGACGAAAACATAGTCGGCCGTTGGGCGATCTGTCAGGGGTTCACTCAGCGTCCCCAAACCCGCACGACAAGACACATACCCGCCTTTGACCGAGCGATAGGTCCAATCAAATAATGTGGTTGGATTGATCCGGTTCGCCATGCGCAGCACTTCGACCACGCCTGACAATTCCACCAGAACAAACCCCTCTGCCAGAATGATATCTACCCTCCACGGCTCTCCCGATGCACGGGTGCCAAAATGTGAAGGATCGATATCAATCATGACTTAGGTCGTTTTCAAACGTCGGGACAGTTCTGCGATGTGCGCAGGTCCAACTTCGCAGCAACCGCCGATAATAGTCGCGCCGTTTGCAGCCCAACCATCAGCGAAATCCGCATAGGCGTTTGGACCAAGATCGCGACGTGCGCTGAGCATATCAACAGTTGAACCCACCTTGTTAAAGTCCGCAGCGATACCCGTGAAACCGTTCGCATAAGCACCGACAACGCGACCACTTTTGGCAAGGATTGGCACGGCTGTGTCGACCGCTTCGGGCTTAGAGCAGTTGATGAAAACAGCCGCAGGATCGAATTCTTCCAACAATGGCATAACATCAGAAACCAATTCGCCAGAACGCAAACGTGTGCCGTCGTCATCGCGTACGGACAAGGCAACCCAAACAGGATTGCCCGTCACACCAGCGCCCATCAGGCCGCCGCGTGCTTGATCCACAGAAGACATGGTTTCAAGTAAATGCACGTCGACATATTGCGCGTGAATTTGTGCCAGCTTGGCGTAGGCTTCAGCCGCCTGTTCTGCGGGTGGGGCTTTGTCGGGTTGATAAGAGAACCCTTGCGGACCCAAACCACCAGCAACCATGCCTGACCCGTGCGCCTCACGCGCATCAGACGCCAGTTGGCAGGCAAGACGCGCTAATTCTTCCAGGCGATCCAGCATGCCATGTGGCTCTAGGCGGTCGGGCAGAACAGAATAGCTGTTGGTAGTGGCGATATCAGCGCCAGCAGCGAAATATTCGTCGTGCACTTGGCGCACAACTTCGGGCGCATCAAGCAAGGCTTGGACCGACCAAAGCGACGTCGCTTTACCTGCGCGTGCCACAAGTTCTTGGCCCATTCCGCCATCTAAAATCATCATCTGCCTTATCCCTTTTCACTGCGGGTTTTGATCACACTGAGAACGGCGTGATGGAAATCTTGCAAGAACACTTCTCCCCAAATGGCAAGATATGTGTTCACAGGCGTCCTGATTGAATAATTTGTTTCCAAGGTCAATAAGGTAACGCCGTTTAGCAGTGATGTAAGGTGGTATGACCCCATTGCATGTTCACAATGCCACCCTGAGGGGCAATGTGGGGGTCAAACGCGACCAAAGTCTCTGACTGGATCTCGCTAATCTCAATGGTGTTGGCCCAAACCATATCTTTAGGTGCTTCAATCGCAATCTGGGTCATGACCCGCATTTGCACCTGTGAGAATTCAAACTGACCAAACAGCGGCACCGCCAAAATTGGCAGTAGAACAGCAATAAAAATAAGTGTTTCGAACTGCCAGAACAGTAAAGCGACACAGAGTAAAACCACCGGCAGCACCATCAATTGGAATGTCTGGTGTGATGATTTTGAAAGCAGCGGGTCAAATAACAATTGCGCGGATGCAACGTAAAAAACTGGGAACACCGTCACAAGAACGGTTGTGACGGTGTCCAAAGAAAAGACGCCAGATAAGAAATGAAGTCCATAGTAGATCGCACAATAGCCAAAGGCAAAGCACACGCGCACAGCGGCGCTTTGCCTTTGAAGCCATTTTATCATGCGCGGATGCGATCGTCTTCTGGATCCCATAGTGGTTGATCGGCGTGCACAACAGCCTTGCAACGGGCGCCAAAGATTTCGACCTCAAGCTCGGTTCCCGGGGCTGCCAGTTCCGCCTTAACAACGCCCAGCGCGATGGATTTGTTCACACGAAACCCCCAGTCGCCAGATGTCGTTTCACCGACCACTTCATCACCATTCCAAATCGTCGACATGTAAGGTGCATCGGCGAACGGTGCGTCTACAGTCATGGTCACAAACATCTTCTTCACGCCCGCATCTTTCTCAGCCAGCAAAGCAGCTTTGCCGATAAAGTCTTGGGGTTTGTCAAAGCGGATAAAGCGTTCCATGCCGCCCTCTAGCAATGTGTAATCTGTGGACAGATCACCCTTCCAAGTGCGGTACCCTTTTTCGATCCGCATTGAGTTCAACGCATACATGCCGAATGGTTTGGCACCTGCATCGCGGATCGCCTCATAGGCGGCTTTGCTGTCCTCAAAGGACGTATGCACTTCCCAACCCAGCTCGCCACAGAACGAGATACGCATCAGTTTACACGGCACGCCAGCGATGGTCGCGTCTTGCAACGTGAGCCACCCTTTTGTCAGGTCTGCACCTTCCACAATACCAGACAACAGATCGCGTGACTGTGCGCCTGTGACCAATGCTGTTGACCACTCTTTGGTGATGTCTGTCATCGTAAGCGAGCCATCGGTTGGCAAGCGTGATTGCAAGAACTCAAGGTCATGCCACTGTGCCACGGCTGCTGTCATGATCCAGAAGTCGTCTTCGCCCCAACGGATGATTGTCACCTCTGTCACGATGCGTCCACGGCTGTCTGTGAAATAGCCAAGGTTCATGCGGCCCGCTTTTGGCAAGGCACCCGCGATTTGACCACGTAGCCATTCCGCCGCACCTGCGCCAGAAAGCGTGTAGCGCGAGAAGCCTGGCATATCGAGGACACCTGTTGCGTTTGTGCAGGCCTCGACTTCCTCCTCAACCCGTTTGACCCACGGCCCTTCGCGCGACCATGTTTCGGTTGCGGCCTCGGATGTGTCATCGCCATCTTGGGCGAACCAGTTGGCACGTTCCCAACCGTTATAGGCCCCCATCTGTGCGCCCGATGCCAACAGCTTGGCGTGGTTTGGCGATAGCTTTTTGTCGCGCCCTGCTGGCCATTCGTGGTGTGGGAAGTGCATGGCGTATTCGTGGCCATAAGTTTCCAACGCCTTGGATAGGCAGTAGTCGTGATCGGCGTAATCTGTGTAACGACGTGGATCGATGGCCCACATGTCCAATTCAGTTTCGCCGTGCATAATCCATTCCGCCATAACCTTACCCGCGCCACCACCTTGGGCGATGCCAAATGTAAAGGAGTGCGCCTCGAATGCATTGGGAACACCCGGCATAGGACCAACCATTGGCAGACCGTCCGGCGCATAGGGAATGGGACCGTTGATGTTACGGCCGATACCAGCGGTACCAAGGGCTGGCAAACGTTCCATCGCGTCCTCGATGTAGAACTCAAGACGGTCCAGATCATCGGGGTACAGTTGGAAGCTGAAGTCTTCTGGCATTGGATCCTGAGGGGTGACCCAGTGCGCCTTACAATTGCGTTCATATGGACCAAGGTTCAGGCCATTTTTGTCCTGACGTAAGTAGTATGAAATATCCACGTCACGGATCATGGGCATCTTGTGGCCCTTTTCTTTGGTCCACGCTTCAAGCTCTGCGATTGGCTCTGTCAGGAAATACTGGTGGGACATAACAACCATTGGAACCGTGCGTCCGCCCCAAGGTTTGAACATCTCACCAATGCGCTGTGCATAATAGCCGCCACAGTTCACAACTTTCTCGCAGCGGATATCGCCCTTCTCAGTTTTCACGATCCACTCGTCGCCATCGCGTTCAATGCCAACAACGGAACAGAAACGTTCGATACGGCCACCTGCGTCACGGGCACCTTTTGCCAGTGCTTGGGTCAACTGTGCGGGATCGATATCACCGTCCAACGGATCCCAAAGACCACCCGCCAGATCATGGGTTTCCATGAACGGGTTCAGCTCTTTCAATTCCGCGGGTGTGCAAATGTCCATTTGTAGACCCTGATAACGGCCCATACCTGCAACGCGTTCGAATTCTTGCATCCGCTCTTTCGAGTGGGCCAAGCGGATCGCGCCAGTCACGTGGTAGTTCATCGGATATCCAACATCTTCGCCCAACGAACGATACATCGCAGCCGAATACCGCTGCATGTTCATCACGGCCCAAGACCCCGCAAAGTTAGGAACATTGCCTGCCGCGTGCCACGTGGAACCGGCGGTCAGCTCGTTCTTTTCAACCAGCACACAATCTTTGTAGCCAGCTTTAGCTAGGTGATAGAGTGTCGATGTACCGACTACACCGCCACCGATGACAACCACACGGGCCGTTGTTGGAAATTCACTCATGTCTATTGCTCCCTTTGCGGCACGTTGTCCGCGATTTTATAGTAATCACCTTTGTCCGCGACAAAGATGTGTTTTTGAAGTTCGAGCCCTGTGGGCCCATCGATTACTCCCAAAGAAAAACTCATGCCCTCCTCGGCATGCGCTTTCCAAAATAAGAAACAGCCGCAGGTCGGGCAGAACCAACGCTTGGCCGTTTCAGAGGCGGCGAACCAACGCACGTCGCCTGTAATATCAAAGCTCTCCATATCGCCACACCCAGAGGCCCAGTGATGGCCTGACTGTTTGCGACACTGCGTGCAGTGACAGGCTGATACGCTTTGACCGCCATCTTTGACGGTAAAGGTCACGCCTTTGCAGTTGCAGCTTCCTGTCAGCATCACCCTCTCCCCGGTGCGCTGGCCGTGCCCAAGAGCAGGCCATAGATGACGAAGCACGCACCCATGGCGCGGCGCAGCCAAACGTTAAACACAACACCCATCGCCGCGCGTCCTAAGCCGGCACCGATAGCCGTGAACCCCATGTAGGACAGTGCCGTCAGTGTGAGTGCGGTTGGCATGATTAGCCCCATCTGGTCCCAGATCGGTACATCCGGTTGAACGAACTGTGAAAAGGCCGCCAGATAACCACCAACAGATTTGGGATTGATCACCGCAATCGCCAATGCGTTGCTATAGATGGACCCCGCGCCTTTGGGCAATTCAGGTGCGGGATTGCGCGCATTGATCCAGCCGCGCACCCCGATAAAAATTAAGAAGCCTGCGCCGATCAGTTTGGCCACATTGAACGCCACAGGTGAGGCCGCAATCAGTGCAGTGATCCCCATCGCCGATAAAACTAGGAACATTATTGCTTGGGTCAGTATTGCTGCAACGCCAACAAGTCCACGACGGAACCCAACGTTCATACCGTTGTTGATGCAGTTCACGGCATTTGGCCCTGGCGTGATCACAAAGACCCCCCAAAACACAGCGAATATGATCCAACTTTCAAACGACATTTAATACACCGGAGGGGCAATAACCCAAACCGCAACGGCGGGGGTATCATAGGGGTTCATCCAACGGTGCGGTTCGCCTTTGATGCGAAAGCTGTCCCCTGGATTGATCTTGAAAATTTGGCCCGCAATCTCAAGGTCCAATTTACCGGAGATAAGGTATCCCACCTCTTGGGTCGGACGTGTCACAGGTTCAGCGATTTCGCTAAAGGGTTCAAAGGTAGAATGCACCATTTCGAAATCGTCCGTCAGATCGGGCGACAATAGTTCTTCGACCAAGCCAGCGGTATGCGACCCCATTGGACGACGCGAACCATGGCGCACAACGTAACCCGCCTCGTGCGCTGGCGCAGCAGCGTGACGAAATAGCATTGAAATCGGAACACCCAACAGCGCTGCGATTTCGCGCAGGTCACTGATGGACGGATCGGACAGATCGCGTTCAACCTGACTTAGCCAACCCACAGAACGCCCCAAGCTTTCGGCCATGTCCGACAGCGTAAGCCCCCGCGATTTACGCAAGGCCCTAAGGTCAGCACCTAGGGTTTCAGGTTTACTAAGGTCGGTTTGCAGCATGAAAGGCCCGTGAAATTATACAACTTAATTTCACGGTGATGCCGAGTTGCGTGAAAAATCAAGTAATTTCTTCACGAGCGCCCAATTTAAGGTGCGTTTGCCAACCTAAACGTGTCCGCCAATATGGCTGTCAGCGCATCCGCATCTGTTTGGGTGAATGCATCAGGTTGATCGCTATCAAGGTCAAACACCCCCAATAACACCCCATTTCCATTCACCACGGGCAAAACCAACTCAGACCGTGTTGAACCGGCGCAGGCGATATGACCAGGGAACGCATCAACGTCTGCCACCAGCTGAACCTCAAGGCTGCGTGCGGCTGCACCACAAACTCCGCGTGAAAAAGGAATCACAAGACAACCGTGCCCGCCCTGATAAGGGCCGATTTTCATCAACTCGGGTTCGGTCACGCGGTAGAACCCCGTCCAATCAAAACGGTCGTCACTGTGGTGCACTTCGCAGGCAACCGTCGCCATCAGCGCAACGGCATCTGTTTCGCCCTCAGCCAAAGACGCGATGGATTGGCTAAGGGACTTGTAATCAACTTGCATGGTCTGACTTTCCATTGGATCAGGTTAAGGGCGTTCAATCGCAATGGCAGTACCCTCGCCACCACCAATGCAAATTGCTGCGATACCGCGTTTAAGACCACGTTTTTCCAGCGCGTTTAGCAAGGTCACGATGATCCGCGCCCCAGATGCACCAATAGGATGGCCCAGCGCACAAGCGCCACCATTTACGTTGACGATGTCATGGCTGATCCCCATCTCGTGCATGAAGGCAAGGGGGACAACGGCGAAGGCCTCGTTCACTTCCCAAAGGTCCACGTCATCCTTGGACCAGCCAATTTGCTCAAGCAGTTTTTGCGCCGCTGGTACTGGGGCCGTGGTGAACAGGCTGGGAGCCTGAGCGTGGCTGGCGTGCCCCTTAATGTGCGCACGAATGGTCATACCTTTGGCTTGTGCGACGTCTTGCGCGGCCAGAACCAATGCGGCAGCCCCATCAGAAATGGAAGATGAATTGGCAGCCGTTACAGTGCCACCCTCACGAAACGCTGGTTTCAACTGTGGGATTTTGTCGGGGCGCGCTTTGGCAGGTTGTTCATCTATGCTGATGGTCACCATGCCTTTACGGCTTTTCATCTCAACCGGTGCTATCTCTTGATC
The DNA here is from genome assembly GCA_028248455.1 of Ascidiaceihabitans sp. GTDB lineage: Bacteria > Pseudomonadota > Alphaproteobacteria > Rhodobacterales > Rhodobacteraceae > Ascidiaceihabitans. Next base: position 65,484 of record JAOKHV010000005.1, read on the forward strand.
GAAGGCGTCATTGCCCTGCGCTTTGATCGCGCGTGATAGGGACGCTAACGCATAGTCATCTTGGATCTCGCGGGTGAATTGGAAAGCTTCGGCGCAATCCTCTGCAAAGCTGCCCATGAGGCGACCTTTGTCATAGGCGTCCTCTAAACCGTCGAGGAACATGTGGTCGATGACGTTGCCATGCCCAAGTCGCGCACCGCCACGCATTTTCTCTAGCAAGTACGGCGCGTTTGTCATGCTTTCCATGCCGCCCGCGATCATCACGTCCGTGTTGCCCAGCGCAATCTGGTCATAGGCTATCATCGCAGCCTTCATACCAGACCCGCACATCTTGTTTAGTGTAGTGGCAGGAACCTCTTCGCCCAAACCACCCTCAAATCCAGCTTGGCGCGCAGGCGCTTGACCCTGCCCCGCTGGCAAAACACAGCCCATCAGAACCTCATCCACCGTATCAGTTTGCGCTCCAGCAAGGGCCGCTTTGATAGCAGCACCACCCAATTGCGCGGCTGTCATTGGTGCAAAGTCACCTTGGAACCCACCCATTGGCGTGCGCGCAGCACCTGCAATAACGACATTTTTCATAGTAAGTGCTCCGAATTTTTATGTGTCATGGACACGAGTTGGTAAGACTTAAGGCTTAGTTGTGGCCGCGTTGGTGACGATCATAGGTGCATAAAATGGAATTATCGACCAAAACTGTAGACCCTGTTCTGATCGTGTCTGTGAATGAGGACCGAATTGATGCAGCTGTTGCAATCGAATTCAAAGATGCGATGCGCGCTGAAACTTTGGATGAGCCCAAAATTGTGGTCCTCGATTTGAGTACAGTTAACTTTATCGACTCTAGCGGATTGGGGGCCATTGTTGCCTCAATGAAGCATATGGGACAAGATCGAACATTGGCTTTGGCAGGGTTAACGCCAACCGTTGATAAGGTGTTTCGCCTGACCCGAATGGATACCGTTTTCAGTCTGTTCGCGACTTTGGAAGGTGCATTGGAGGCACTATGCAATCCCCCCGCTTGATGTTTAGGAGTTTGTTCTAATGTCCTCACAGCCCGTATCCTTTTGCGTAACGTTCAGCGTGACCAGCGGCGTATTTGCGGCGCGCAAGGCACTGGCCAAACTGTTGGATGGCTTGGCCCCTTTGCAACTAGACTCTGAGGATGCCGATAGTATCAAGATGGTACTGGCTGAGGTGCTGAATAACATCGTGGAACACGGGTACCCTAACCCCCAAGAACCAGGGCCTATTGGGGTTCAATGCACTTTGGTGGGAGATGGATTGGACATTGCGTTAACGGATACAGGCGAACCAATGCCAAATGGCGAACCACCAATTGGCAACGCCCCCAACACCAACGTTCAGTTTGCGGATTTGCCTGAGGGCGGGTTTGGATGGTTTCTAATAAAGATGTTTGCCCAAAATATCACATACAAGCGCACCGGCAGCATCAACACATTGGCATTCCATCTGCCCATTCGCGTCAAAATAAGTGCCTAGTGGTATAAAAAGATAAAATCGACTTTTCCCAAAAGGGTCACAGGTGAAGCACAATTACGCCGTGAATCGAGGTCATACGGTTACTTATAGTTGCATAAAGCTTCCCTCGGCGTCGCGAATTCACGGCCCCCCCCCAGTTCGCTACGTCGAGGCACTACCCCCCTATTTCCACTTTTGGTGGACTTCCCCCTCACCGTCGCTAAGTTGCTAATCAAATGATTGGCAAAGGTTTCGATATGCGTGATTTCCAACTCCCCGGACGGTCCCCTGTTTTTGCAAGCAATGGAATGTGTGCCACGTCGCACCCCCTTGCTGCACAAGAAGCAATTAACATCCTAAAGGCAGGCGGCAACGCGATGGACGCCGCAATCGCAGGCGCCGTCTTATTGGGCATCTGCGAGCCACAGATGACTGGGATCGGTGGCGATTGTTTCGTCCTATATTCCCCTGCTGACAGCGATGAAGTTCATGCCATAAACGGATCAGGCCGCGCACCAGTTGCTTTGGACAGCGCAACCTTGCGCAATGAGGGCCAAGCAACTGTTCCTTTGAAAAGCGCCCATGCCGTAACCGTGCCGACCGCAATCGATGCGTTTTGCAATCTTTCCGAACAGGTCGGCAAGCTGGGCCTTGATCGCATTTTGGCACCTGCCATTCATTACGCAGATGCCGGCGTTCCGGTGGCACCACGCGTCGCATTTGACTGGGCCAATGACGCGGGCACTTTGCAAGGCTCTGCGCGCGAAAAGTATTTGTTTGATGGCATCGCGCCAACAGTTGGGCAAATTTTCCGCTCACCGGGTCAAGCAGAGGTATTGCGCCGTATCGCCAAAGATGGTCGCGATGCGTTTTACACAGGTGAAATCGCAGAGGACATGGTGTCGAGCCTTACCGCAGCCGGTGGTGTCCACACGGTCGCAGATTTCGCAAATGCCGCCAGTGATGAAACAAGGCCTATCGGTGGCGATTACAAAGACATCGAAGTGGTTGAGCATCCACCAAACGGCCAAGGTGCCACGGCGTTGTTGATGCTAAATATCTTGTCGCACTTTGACATTGCGTCGATGGACCCCTTCGGCTCCCAACGTGCCCATATTGAGGCCGAGGCTTCCAAGCTGGCCTATGACGCACGCAATCGGTTCTTGGCTGATCCAGAACACACCACGCGCGTCGACCATATGCTGTCTGCAGAAACCGCATCCAAGTTGGCAGCGTTGATTGATCCAAAACGCGCGATGCAAGCTGCGGCACCGCTAACCGAATCCGTTCATAAGGATACCATTTACATCACTGTGGTGGATCGCGACGGCATGGCGGTTTCATTGATCTATTCCATCTTCCACGGTTTCGGATCGGGCATAGCATCTGAGAAGTTCGGCATACTAATGCAGAACCGCGGCGCTGGCTTTACCTTGGAACAAGGTCACGCGAATGAGCTGAAGGGCGGCAAACGTCCGATGCACACCATCATTCCCGGAATGGTCCGCCAGAACGGCAAACCGATCATGCCGTTTGGTGTGATGGGGGGTGCATATCAACCCAATGGTCACGCGCGCTTTGCCAGTAATCTAACCGACTTCGGGATGGACCCTCAAACCGCAATCGACGCGCCACGTGCCTTTAGCGATGCAGGTAATATGAAGGTCGAACGCGGCTATTCAGATGCTGTGCGCCAAGAGCTAAGTGACTTAGGCCACAACGTCAGCATTCCAGACACAGCAATCGGCGGTGCCCAAGCGATTTTGATCCGCGAAGATGGCGTGCTTGAGGGGGCCAGTGATGCGCGTAAAGATGGCTGTGCATTAGGATACTAAACGAACGGTGGGCCATTGGCCCGCCGAACACCTTAGTTCATTTGGAAATGCAGCGGATATGTACCGTCTTGGAACGGACCAAACAAGTCGGGAATATCTGGGTGATCCACCGGTTCGCCAGAATAATCAGCCAATAGGTTCTGTTCGGACACGTAAGCCACATAGTAGCTTTGGTCGTTTTCAGCCAAAAGGTGATAGTACGGCTGTTCTTTGATCGGGCGGCTTTCCTCAGGAATAGCCTCGTACCAATCATCCGTATTTGCGAATTGAGGATCGACGTCAAATATCACACCCCGAAAGGGATGCTTCTTGTGCCGGACAACTTGTCCCAAATGATATTTTGCACGAATTCTTAGCATAGCATTGCAGCCCCTATCGCTCGTTAGTAGACGTTGCAAGGGACCTTTGTCCAATTTTTGAAGCCTTTTTTAGGAAACAGTCTGTGGCCCTTATCTTAACAGTCCTCGAAATCGTCGCTCCAGTTTTCCTTTTGGCAACCGTTGGCTTTACTTGGGTCAAGCTAGGCTTTGAATATCGCATTCAATTTGTGACCCAATTGGCGATGACCCTATCAGTGCCCTGCCTGATTTTTGTGTCCCTGATGCAGGCAGAAATGGACCCAAGCGCGTTAACCGCACTGACGCTTGCATCCTTCACGGCCTATGTTGGCGTTACGCTGGTGGTGTGGCTATGCTGCAAGATTGGTCGCCTGAACACGCGCACCTACATGGCCCCACTCATTTTTGGGAATACCGGAAATTTGGGCCTACCCCTCGCGCTGTTTGCATTTGGTGAAGCAGGATTAAGCAACGCAATTGTTGTTTTCGCCGTTATGGCGATCTTGTCTTTTACCTTCGGTATCTGGCTGGTTTCTGGTGAGGGTGCTTTGGAGAAAGTGGTGCGTGAACCGTTGGTGGCCGCCACTTTATTAGGTGCATTATTCCTATGGCAAGGATGGGAAACACCCCTATTCCTGACCAACACGTTGTCCTTGATCGGTCAAATTGCGATTCCAATCATGTTGATCACATTGGGCGTTGCAGTCGCCCGGCTTAGCCCTCGCGGACTAGGCAAAGCAGCGTTCCTATCACTGATAAAACTGATCATTTGCACAGCCGTTGCCTGGGTCGTTGCAGACTATTTCGCCCTAAGCCACGTCGCCTTCGGTGTGTTGGTCATTCAAATCGCAACACCTGTCGCAGTGACCTCATATTTATTGGCTGAAAAATACGGTGCCGGTTCTGATGCGGTTGCCGGATTGGTTGTGACATCTACGTTAATGGCTGTTGGCGCTTTGCCGCTAATCTTGGCTGTGCTGTTATAGAAACCTGATTTCCCAAATTGAAGAAATCAGGTAGAGTTCCAAAAAAGAAGAAAAAAACCGCAGGCATATGAAAAAATCTATTGGCGCGATGATATTAGTTCTAGCGGTCGCTTCGTGCGGCGGCACAGGTGGCGGTAGCGGGTCTTCGAACGCACCAAGTAATTTGGACAACGCATGTTCCATCGTCCAAGAACGCCCACAGTATCTACGCGCGTTTCGTGCGGCTGAACGCAAATGGAACGTCCCCGTGCACGTTTTGATGGCTATGATTTATCAAGAGAGCAAATTCAAAAGCAACGCGCGACCACCCTTCCGTTATGCGGCTGGTGTTGTACCGGTGGGGCGCCAATCAAGTGCTCTTGGGTATTCCCAAGCCTTGAATGCGACATGGAAAGAATACCAAGTCGCTACAGGAAGCCGTTCGGCGCGCAGAACAAATATCAAAGATGCTTCCGATTTTATGGGTTGGTATATGAACGTTACGAAAAGACGTAACGGCGTTTCCCTGAGTGATGCACGCAACCAATACTTTGCCTACCACGATGGCCATACTGGCTTTTCTCGCGGGGCGTACAAAAATAAAGCGTGGTTGGTTCGTATCGCGGGTAAGGTTTCGTCACGCGCAAACACGTACAGAAGTCAGCTCACCAACTGCGGAAGCCGCTGGCGCGCCTAAACTCTTATTGCAGATCAAGTTCGAACAGTCCGTTCGCAAGTGTACCACCTTTAATCAACTCACCTAAAACAACGGTCGAACGGCCGCCATTGGCGTCGTTCACCACCCATTGGCGAAGCTCAACTGGATTGCTCGTGAACTTCAGTTCAATGCTACCGTATTCAGGGTTCTTTGGATTTTGAGCCCGCACAATTGTGGCTGTGCCATCGTAGTCATGGCCAACAACCATTTCCGCCTGACCAAGGTCGACATTGCGGGCCAAAATCAATGAAAGCGGCGTGCGTCTTAGGGCATAGGATTCGGGTGGTTGGTTCGATTTCTTATCGTAAATCTTAATGGATCCACTGCTCGCCAAGACCAATGCATCGTCATACTCAAACCGCATGCGGCCTGGTCGCTTAATGGAAATTTTACCTACAGAAATTGTACCGTCATCGTTAATCTGTGTGAAATCACCAGATGCCGTTTTCAAGTCGTTCAAGAAATTCGAGATTTCATTCAACGACAACTTATCTGCGCTGGCAACAGTTGCGAGGCTCATGAATGTAGCGGCAATAAATGATTTAAAAACGTATGACATGTTTTGTGGTCCTACTTGTTCTTGTTATGAAGCGAAATATAAGCAGTCTAGTCATGTTATGCGATATCAAAGGCGATAAATCGTGCAATCGCATCAATTCCCAACACTAATGGTCGCCCCATAAAAATTCGGAATCGTTTGTGACATCCCCCGATCGCAACGGGTGACAGGTTGCTCCGCTACAAAATAATATCCTTTGGGCGCAACTGAAAATCAGCTACATAAACCAAATTAATCGCATTGATCGCATCGAGATACCACGCCGTGATCCCCCTAAATTCTTCATCTTTGGTTGGGCCACGCAAAACATAGATCTGCGATATATCCCCCGTTCCGGGGGCAATACAACCGGCATCAAACAGCGCGTCAGCTAGTACCACTTGCCCCGCGAACGGAAGCGCGAAACGCGATTGCACTCCAACCTCTCCCGTCAAATAAACTTAGTCAGGCTTGTCCGCCCCTAGGCTTTGCGCTTTGAGGAAGTTCTCGCGTTGGTCGCTTTGTCGATCCCTTAGCAGCGTGACTTCTGCTTGCAACGCTTCAAGCGCTACTTGGCGTGACCTTTGCTGTGTCCCGATCAAAAGCAATTGCTGTTGAAAGTACTTTTGGGCCGCCTCAATGTCTGAACCAGGATCAAAAAAATGGCATCTTCATCCAGCAACCGCACTTTCACCTGACCCGATTTGAAATAAAGATGAGACAACGGTATCTGATATAACTGGCCATCACGGTAAATCCGAACAGACGTATCTTCAGCCTTGCCACCAACAACGCCACTCGCTGCAGCCAGCACTTCGCCTAAGTGAATTGGGGCCAGTTTTAACGCCACATGTTTGGCTTTAGGACTGCTCCAACAATATAAATTTTCCGCGAATTTAACTCTACTATTTCAAGACTGAATGTACGTTCGATTTGGTTTTCAACCACGGATCGACGCGATCCCTTCGCTTGAAGGCGCGTAGCGAATGTTTACATGCACCTTACTGCCATCAAGAAACCATGTACCCACAGCCGCCTGTCTCATCGCCAAATCCTCGGCTTTAGGCAATTCATTGTAGCTCCCCTCAGCCGTCAACACATCGGTTCGAAACAAACGCTTCACTGAACTTACAGGCGGTGAATAGGTAGCACCTACATTTGACCAGCTTACTGAAAAGGGACCCGTTCAATATCGAACTGCACCACCCCAGTCAACGATCGCGACCGGTTGGTTCGGTTCATTCTTGCCGTTGCGGGTAAATGCTCTTTCCTTATATAGCTCCGCCTTAACCAGCACACTGTATGCGCCACCCGTCGCATTACCAGTGGCAAATGCACCGTGGATCGTACGCTTAGGCGCGCTGAAATCGCCATCATAGGTGCCCAGACCGTTGTTGCTATCTTCACCGGTAGCGCTGCACACATGAACAGCAGTGCCGGTCGAGATCTGTGGGTCGACCAGATCGCCTGGACTTAGGGTTGGGGCAAAATCAAGCTCCATGCGTTTCACACCCATTGGGAACGGATTTGATCCCATGCAAAACCACTTGGAAAACCCAGTGCCTCAACCCCAGAGCCCCGATACTGGGGCTGTATACCCACACCAGCCCCCAACATTAAATCAAGCTCTTTAGGCCTGTTGCAGTTGTCCCCGTGTCCAAAACACGCAAAACCCGCACCGGATAAATCGCCCCGGCAGTTAGACCTAGAAATATGATTGCATCACCATTCTTCAAGACGACAGACACGTCTCCACCGCTTGTTAGGCCGAGAGCGCGTGTAACATTTGGAGATCAACAACATCGTCAGGCAAGATATCAAACCTACCACAAATTGGGCTGCTAAGACCCGATGTGACATCGCCAAATGTATCTAAAATGGTCATAAACTCTTCCTCAATAAATGTTCACATCCACATCATTCAAGGAAGTTTATGCATCGAGAAGGCACCGTTCGATGCCCATTCAATCGGTCTTTTCGACCACCAAATTTTCATCTGATGGCCGAATTATTAGTTCTTAACTGTGTTCAGGGATCAAGATTTCGCGTTTACCAACATGGTTCGCAGCAGACACAAGGCCCTGATCTTCCATCTGTTCAACAAGTCTTGCTGCTTTGTTATACCCAATCGCCAATTTGCGTTGGATATAGCTGGTGGAACACTTCCGATCCTTTGCAACGATGGCAACAGCGGTATCGTACAGCGCGTCCTCACCGTCAGTATTCCCACCCAAACCAAGAACAGCATCAATGCTGTTTTCTTTGTCTTCATCCGGCCCTTCGACAACACCGTTGATATAGTCAGGTACACCAAACGCTTTCAGGTGGTTCACGACTTCTTCAACTTCTTCATCGCTTACAAACGGGCCATGGCAACGCGTAATCTTTGCACCGCCAGCCATATACAACATGTCACCCATACCCAACAGCTGCTCTGCACCCATTTCACCAAGGATGGTACGGCTGTCGATTTTTGAGGTCACTTGGAACGAAATCCGCGTTGGGAAGTTCGCCTTAATCGTACCTGTAATAACGTCCACAGACGGACGCTGTGTCGCCATAATCAAGTGAATGCCAGAAGCACGTGCCATCTGTGCAAGACGCTGAATACAGGCTTCGATCTCTTTACCAGCGACCATCATAAGGTCGGCCATCTCATCCACAATCACGACGATATAGGGCAGCGCCTCTGGTGTTGTCTCTTCTGTCTCGAATATCGGTTCACCCGTATCTTCGTCAAAACCAGTTTGAACGGTACGACTAAACAGCTCACCTTTGGCCAATGCCTCACGCACACGACCGTTATAACCTTCGATGTTACGAACGCCCATTTTAGACATCTTACGATAGCGCTCTTCCATCTCGCCGACAGTCCATTTTAGAGCCACAACCGCCTTTTTAGGGTCGGTTACAACTGGCGACAGCAGATGCGGGATGCCATCATAGACCGACAATTCCAACATCTTTGGATCAATCATGATCATGCGACATTCCTGCGGCGTCAATTTGTAAAGCAATGACAAGATCATCGTGTTGATCGCAACTGATTTACCGGAACCCGTGGTACCAGCGATAAGAAGATGAGGCATCTTAGCAAGGTTCGCTACCATGCTGTCGCCACCAATGTCTTTTCCCAAAGCAAGTGGCAGGCGCATGTTGCTATCACCGAAATCGCGGCTCGACAAAATTTCACGAAGCACAACTTTTTCGCGGTGCTCGTTCGGCAGCTCGATACCAATAACAGAGCGACCAGGAACAGTTGAAACACGTGCAGACAAGGCTGCCATTGAACGGGCAATATCGTCAGCCAAACCTATGACTCGGCTGGCTTTTAAACCCGGTGCAGGCTCAAGTTCATACATGGTAACAACAGGACCAGGGCGCACAGAAACAATTTCACCTTTGACGCCGTAATCGTCCAGCACGTTTTCAAGCATACGTGCATTTTCTTCCAATGCCTCATCACTTAAATGCTGATGTTGAACATCGTCTGCACTCTCCAACAAGTTAAGCGGCGGCAATTCGAATGCTGGGCGGTTGTCTTCAAACGATAAACTAGGCTGCGCTTCGGCTTTCGCACGCGCGCTTGGTTGCACAGATTTACGAATAGGTTGCTGTACAACTTTGCGTGGCTCCACCACTGGGATCGACATTGGTTGCGGCGTGGCTTGTGGTGTTGGTGTCTGGATAGCAGCTTGCGTTGGTGTTGCGGTTTCAATTCTTGGTGCTACTGGAACCGGAGCAAAAGGCGCAGGTGCGATCAAAGGCGGCTCAGCGCGCAGCGAAGAGATCGCCGCATCTGGTGAGGTCATTGGTGGCTCTGGTGGCAATTCAAATTGATCAACAAAGATATTTTGCTCTGGTTTTGGCTGAGTGTTCAAAACCAACGGATCAGGTCCACGACCGAGGCCCTTGGTCAACGGCGCTACAGACTTGATCTGAATAGATGGGTTCGAACGAACGCGAGATTGAATAACACCAGCAATCTTCGCCTTGATACGATCATCGTCAGGTGCATCGACATAATTGTCGCAATTGAAAGTCTCAATCAATTCAGATTCAGGCATTTCCTGAATAACAGGTTCTGCACGTTTGATAAGTGATGGCATGCGCGCAAGCAGACCCGTTTTTACCACGGGCTCCGCATTTACAATGGGATCATGCATCGGTTCGAGTGTCGGTACAAAATTGGGGTCAGCGTCGGCACTTGCAGATGGTACAGCGGCAACAGCAGCTTGATAAGCAGCAGCTTCATCCGCTTCAACACGGTTGCGTTCCTTACGATCAGCGTTGCGTGCCTGCAAATCACGTGCAGCAAGAACGGCAGAATTAGCGCCTTTGCCCAACAACGTCATGAGGCCAGCATAAAGCATGATCAAACCGATCAATAGGAAACGACCCGTGCGCATCAACTCAGGCTTCGTAAAGCCCAAGACAAATGCGCCAAGTGCAAGGATACCAACACCCAATATCAAAGACATGAGTTTAATTGCAAAGGACGATCCTAACGGAAGTACAGTCAAGATTGCACCCATAACAGTATCACCGAATAATCCGCCCAATCCAAAGCTGTGGGTTTGCAACCATACTTGGCCTGGCTCTAGAGTTGCGCCATAGATAGAGACCAATGCAACTGCAATCGGTGCAAAAATCAAACGCCCAACGACACGCTCTTGGCCACAGTGCATTGCAAAGCGTGCACCCCATGCCAACAAAACTGCAGCAATCGCCCATGCGCCCAAACCAACGATCATAAACAATGGCGCGGCAATCGATGCACCAGAACGGCCCAACCAATTTTGAACCTGCGCGTCAGTGGAAACCATCCAGTTTGGATCATCCGGCGTATAGCTAAAAATCATCGCCGCAGCCATCAAGCCAACGACAATCAACGCAATGCCGATCAGCTCTTTGCCGCGTTTCTCGATGGCTTCGGCCATGTTGCTGTCTAGCAATGGATCGCGCCCGCGTGTCTGATATGCCATGTTACTACCTCGCCTAATTTTTATTGTGGATAAAGACAGTCACGGATTGCTTGGATCCCTCGTGTCATTTCCACTTTTGGAGCCACTATAGCGACCCGAATATATCCTGTACCGGGGTTAACCCCGTCAACGTCTTGCGCCAAATACGCACCAGGCAGCACACGCACGCCTGTCTCTTTCCATAACTTCAATGCAACTGCTTCGCCGTCTTCAACTGGCAGCCACAAAAAGAACCCAGCCTCTGGGCTGACGTATCCCGGCACGTCACCAAGGATGCTGTCCACAATCGCAAACTTTTCTTGATACAGCGCACGGTTTTCAACAACATGCTCTTCGTCGTTCCAAACCGCCGCCGCTGCCATCTGCAAAGGCAGTGGCAATGGTGTACCGGCATAAGTACGCAATTGACGGATCTCATTCATCGTCTTTGGACCGCCGGTCACAAAGCCAGAGCGCAAACCCGGTAGGTTTGAACGTTTGGACAGCGAGTGGAACGCAACGACCCGCTCAGGATCAGCGCCCATCTCTGCTGCCACTTCCAATGCGCCAGTGGGTGGCGTGTCTCTATAAATCTCGGAATAACATTCATCCGCAAAAATCCGGAAATCGTGTTTTTCTGCCAATTTTAATAATTCAGTCCAATACGTCCAATCCGCAACTGCACCCTGAGGGTTAGCTGGGGAGCAGATATAGACAGCGACCGTGCGATCCAAAATCTCAACCGGTTGGCTTGCATAATCTGGCAGATAATTGGTCTCAGCCGTGGCATCCACAAAAATTGGGTCTGCACCCGATGAAATGCTTGCAAGCATGTAAACTTGATAAAGCGGGTTCGGCATCAAAACAACAGGACGTTGACCGTTCTTGGTTTCAGGGCACAATGCCATCGGGGCGTTGTACAAACCTTCGCGCGTGCCATTCACAGGCATCACATTTGTTTCAGGGTCCAGGGCTAAACCGTAGCGACGCTGTGACCAATCACAGAATGCTTGGCGCAATTCAATTGCACCTTCATTTGGTGGATACCGGTTAAACCCAGCGGCATGTTCAGAAATCACGTTTGTGACCCACGTTGGAAACGCGTGCTTGGGTTCGCCAATTGTCATGTGGACCACATCGCCGCCCGCTTCATGTACGTCTAACAACGCACGCAAACGTGGGAACGCATAAGCCGGAAGGTTCGAAAACCGCTCGGGAAACTTCATCAAAACTGCCTCAGGATAGGGATCATTATTGCCCCGTTTCTTCCAAACTACCCAACCGAACGGCTTTCGTCCAGAAAAACAAAGACCTAGGCAGCGTTATGTGGCTTTTGAGTCATCCCCATTTCGAAATCAGGACAATGCCGCCTCTGCTGCTGCCCCAATTCGAAGCAGTTCTGCTTCTGTATCAGGCGCACAAAGAAACATAATTCCGCAACTTGGTACGCCTGTTGGAAGGGTTAAACCACACAATCCTAGCAAATTCCCAACGCGTGTATTGCGCAGGGAAAGCAAGTTTTCAGTGACGTAATAGTCCTCTTCAGCGTTCAAACGATCCAAATTCGGGGGCATAATTGCTGATGTTGGTGCAAGCACTGCGCAATATCCTGCAGTTGCAGCATTATATGCAGCCCGTACTTTCTCCAGTTTATTCACCGCAGCCACATAATCTGCAGCGTTATGTTCGGCACCCAAACGGAACCGTTTTAGAATTTCCGGGTACATTGCATCTGGATTCTCCTCGATAACATCTTTCCACTGACCATAGGCCTGCGAAGTCATCAAAATCGTCGATAAGTTTAAGGAATCTTGAACCGCTGGCACGTCGATATACTCGATCGCCGCGCCGCCGGCTTGCATGCGATTAACAGCGCTTTCAAACGCTGCCTTTGGTGCATCACGCAAATCATCCATCATGGTGGTGCGCACAATTGCAAACTTGCGGCCCTTTAATGTAGCGCCACGCAAATCGGGGACCTTACTGCCGTCCATCACTGCAAACAACTCTGCTGCATCCTCAACGGATCGGGTCAAAGGGCCAACCGTGTCAAACTTCACTGACAACGGAACGACGCCCTTTAATGACAGCCGCCCCGCTGTGGTTTTCAATCCAACCAGATCATTCCACGCCGCAGGAATACGAACAGAACCACCTGTATCAGACCCTATTCCAGCAGCCGCAATATTAAACGCAACCGAAGCGCCAGCACCAGATGAGGACCCACCAGGAACAGCCTCCAGATCATTCACACAAGGAGGCGTTTCGGTCGAGGGGTTATAGCCCAAGCCGGAAAACGCCAATTCGCTCATGTGGGTTTTACCCAAACAAACCAATCCCATAGCGGTGGCATTCGCCAATACGACGGCATCCACGTCTGGGACGCGACCACTTAACAATTTCGACCCCGCTTCGGTCCCAATACCTGCCGTATCAAACAAGTCTTTCCAACTGATCGGAACACCGTCTAGCAGGGACAAACGATGCCCTGACCTTGCCCGACCTGCGGCGGCTATCGCCTCTGACAATGCCCGTACTGACGTAACCCGCGCATAAATCTGGTTCGCAAATTGATGACCGTTGATCGCATCCAAATAGGTTTGGGTCAAAGCAACAGGATCAATCTGCCCTGCCCCAATACCACGTCCCAAATCGCATGCTGTCATTGTTAGCCAGTCATTCATATTAACGCTCCTACAAACCATTTAATCGAAGGGTAGCGACGCAACCACGCATGGACAATCCCCGTAAGCTCCCCATATCTATAACGATGAAATTTGACACAGACATAACCATCGTAGGTGGCGGGCTGAATGGCCCCATCCTGGCCATCGCTCTTGGACGCGCAGGTATCACCACAACCGTGATTGACGCGCTGACAACTAAGGTGCGCAAGAATGCTGCCTTTGACGGGCGGTCCTACGCCGTCGCGCTGACCTCACAACGTCTGTTGAAGAACATCGGGCTTTGGGATGCGCTTAGCGACGATGCCCAACCGATGCTAGAGATCAAAGTCACCGATGGACGTGCGGGCGAAGGCCCCTCGCCCTTCTTCATGCACTTCGATCATGCAGAGATTGAGGATGGTCCAATGGGCTACTTGGTCCAAGATAGGCACCTGCGTCGTACCTTATTGGAAGCAATGGCCGCAAATCCATTGATCAAGCACCTTGAGGGGCAAGCCGTCACCAACCAAGTCGTTGAGGGGGCTGGCGTCACTGTCACTCTTGAGAGGGGGAAAACACTGACCTCCCGCAGTCTAATCGGCTGCGATGGCCGTGGCAGCGGGACCGCAACACGCGCTGGAATCAAACGCATCGGTTGGGGATATGGTCAAACCGCATTGGTCTGCGCCATCGAACACGAAAAACCACACGGTGGCATCGCACACCAGTTCTTTATGCCAACGGGTCCACTTGCGATCCTACCCCTGACTGGTAATCGCAGTTCCATAGTTTGGAGCGAGAGCGAGGCGAATGCCACCGCCTTTAACGCGCTCAATGACGAAGATTACCTAACCATGCTGCGCCCGCGGTTTGGCAATTTCTTGGGTGAAATTTCACTCACTGGTACACGCTATTCCTATCCACTTTCCCTTTCGATGACGGAACACCTGGTTACAGATCGCACAGCCCTTGTGGGTGATGCAGCCCACGGTCTGCACCCGATTGCCGGCCAAGGATTGAACGCAGGCATGCGCGACATCGCAGCATTGGTTCAGATCATCACAGAGGCGCAAAACCGTGGTGAAGACTACGGCAGCCTCGCGGTTCTCGAGCGTTACGAAGAATGGCGCAGGTTCGACAACACCGCGCTTGCGTTGGCAACGGATACGTTCAACAAGCTGTTTTCAAATAACAATCCATTGCTGCGTTTGGGCCGTGATCTGGGAATGGGTTTGATCAATAAAATGCCAAGCCTGCGTCGCGGGTTTATGCGCGAAGCGGCTGGATTAAGTGGCGATCTGCCTGATCTGATGCGTTAGTTAGTCTAACTTGCGCGCTTCATCCACCAGCATCACAGGGATGCCATTGCGGATAGGGTACGCCAGGCTTGCAGCTTTTGAAATCAATTCCTGCGCGTCAGCATCATAGCGCAATGTTGTTTGCGTACGCGGGCAAATTAGTGCTTCTAACATGCTACGCTCGGCTTTTGTTTCAGTGCTCACTGCATCATATCTCCGTCTAGGCCGCCGCGCAGGGTGTATTCAATTAGAGTCACAAGTGTCTCACGACGCGTGCTTAGGCAAGGTGCCTCAAGCAACGCTTGTTTTTCTTCGGCATCAAAGTCCATCATCATCGAAAGCGAATTGATCAACAACTCGTCTTCGGCGTCATCCAAGGTGTCCCAATCTGCAGACAGTCCTTTGGCCTCAAAGAACTTGTTCAGCTTTTTCAGGAACGCAGGACGATCA
>JAOKHV010000050.1 GCA_028248455.1 Ascidiaceihabitans sp.
AAACTGTGCAGTCCATTCTGACAAATTCAAAAATATACTCCCCTTGCGCGCGTAATTGAACAAAACAGGGCCAAATCTGTGCCGTTTTAACCGCCCATTTCGACCTTGGAAATTTACGAATTGTTAAGGTACCTCCGAGCCTTAACCTTATTTAACATCTGGTGAATATTTGAGGTTTCAGAAATCAAGCAACCGCACTTTTTTACGTTGGCGCATTTGGTGGGCTGTCAGGCCATATTCGCTGCGCAGTGCCGCCGACATCGTGCTGGTCGAGCCAAAGCCAGAAGCCAATGCAACCTCCACCAATGGTAATAACGTTTCTTCAACCAAGGACCGCGCGTGTTTGATACGCAGCACCTTATAGAACCGTGCAGGGGATTCATCGAACACTTCGCGAAACACGCGCTCAAGCTGTCGGGTGGAAACGCCCGCTTGTTTTGTGATCTCAGTCATGGGCAGCGGTTCAGAAATGCTGTGTTCCATGATCGCGATGACATCCCGCATTCGGTTGTCAAACAGGCTGGGGCTGTCGGAAATTTTCTTGGGCTGTTCTGCCGTGCTTTTGCGCAATGTGTTCAGCAACAGCCGGTTCCCTAATTCCGCAATCGCTGGTGCCGAAAGATAGGGCGCGATCAGACCAATGATCAGGTCGGTTGTCGCCCCCACCCCTGCGGCCGTGATGATGCCGCCAGAGCTTTCGGACAGGCGCGCAGATAGATTGGGGTAATAGCCTGTTTCATTGAGCAGCTCGATGTCGCGCCAATGGGTGGTGATCCGCCCCTCTAACCGTTGGGATGATCGTATGTAGGCCGTTGCAGCGCCTGACAGCAATACAACGCTAAGGCCTTGGCGCTGCATCATACGAAGGCGTACCAGCCAACTGGCAGCGTCAACACGCGTGCCACCAATCACAACCATTAGATCGGAGAACCCGTGGTCTGGAATAGCAGGCTCTGCACGCACAATCATACCATTGGCCGATGTGACCATGCCCGGTAGATTAGAGGTGAACCGCCACTCAAAGGGTGCGTTGGGGTGGATTTCATTGGCCAGTGACAATGTACGGATGATGCATCCTAGTTCAAATTCATCGAACCCTTTCTCTACAAATAATTCAAACGCCAGCCGCTTGCGACTGGTATCAGTGGCTTTGCGATCGTTGATGTTCATGTCAGTCAAATCGGTGCTCGATTTCTGTGCGCGAGGCGGGTTTGCACGTATTCATGTATCAATTTGGCGGTGCCTGCTATCACTTTTCATTAAGTATCGCGCATTTGATGCTGTCTGTTGGTTGATTAAATAGCCTAGAGGCAACACCTATCAAAGGTAACCGTCATTACTGTCCATCTGGCAACTTGACTTCACGGTGTTCGCGCACAATTAACGAGTGGTAGGGTTTCGGGCACTGTATTGGGCTTCAACTCCTTGAATTGATAAAAGACTGGAATAATCTTGACCCCTGTTACTCTTCAATTTGTACTGCTTCTTGGTGGGCTGATCGGTGTCGTTGTTTGTGCAAAAATATTCCTAAATGGCGCTGTTGGCGCTGCTCAACGGTTTGAAATTCCAGAATTTATCGTTGGTAGCATTATCGTCGCAATCGGAACCAGCGCACCAGAACTGGCGATCAACGTCGCGGCCAGCCTTCAGTCCGCTGGTGACGTGATCGCGTCCAACATTGTTGGTAGTAATATTGTTAACCTTGGCCTTGGTATTGGGCTGGCTGGGTTGCTGGTCAAATACCAATGTCCATCAATGGCCTATGTGAAGGCTGCTGTGATTGGTCTGCTGGGTACCGTCTTCTTGTTGCTGGTTACCCTGATGTCCGGTCCCTCCCCTGAGATGGCTGTGTTCAGCCGCGCGATTGCGATAGTTTTGTTCGCTGGCTTTATCGGTTTTACAGTTTGGACGCTACGCAATCTTGATTGTGAAGATGACGAAGAAGACCTTTCCGATATCAGCCAATCCATGTCGATTATCATTCCATGTTTGATCGTGGGTGCCCTCGGCATGAGCCTG
Source organism: Ascidiaceihabitans sp. (assembly GCA_028248455.1). Taxonomy (GTDB): domain Bacteria; phylum Pseudomonadota; class Alphaproteobacteria; order Rhodobacterales; family Rhodobacteraceae; genus Ascidiaceihabitans. The sequence continues at coordinate 2,020 of JAOKHV010000050.1, forward strand.
TTTGCCAATATTACGGTCACAAATGCCGTCGGTGTAGCAACCGCATTGGGTATTCCTGACGTCATCATTGGCGCGACAATCATCGCCGCTGGTGGCAGCCTACCTGAGGTTATCTCGTGCATAGAGGCCGCCCGTATGAAACGTTCGAACATTGTTATCGGCAATATCGTGGGCAGTCAGGTTTTCAACATCTTCGGGATCTTGGGTGTTTCGGGCCTTGTTGCCTCGTTTGAGTATTCTCGTGGTATCGCGATTGATATTGGATTTTTATTGGTGATGACCTTGATCTGGCTGGCGTCCTTCAAGCTTGCGCCTGTACGCCGTGTTGTCGGCCCTGCGTTGCTGGGTACGTACCTGATGTATGCCTGCTACTTGGTCTGGTTGGCTTTGGCAGGCTGATCCATTCACGATCACAGAACACAAAAGCGGCGCGTTGACTAAGACCAACGCGCCGCTTTTGTGTGTGGTGCAGGGCGAGGTTGCCCCCGCCCGCTATTGTTTAGACCAGATCGAAGCGATCAAGATTCATTACCTTGGTCCATGCATCTGCAAAGGTCTGCGCGAATGCTGCATCTGCATCGCTTTGTGCGAATGCTTCTGACAAGGCGCGCAGTTGTGAGTTGGAACCAAAGACCAGATCGACACGTGTGCCCATCCATTTCACTTCGCCGCCACCAACGCCTTCAAACGCGTTGTTGTGATCGGCAATTGGTGACCAGCTGACGCCCATATCAACGATGTTCTTGAAGAAGTCTGTGCTGAGCGCTTCGGCTTCATCCGTGAAGGCACCGCTGATTGTGCGCAAACCACCAACAAGCGCAGTCATCTCTGGCGCTGTGAGCGTCAAAAGCTGTGCTTTGTCGACAAGCAGTTCTTCAGCAGACACCGCGAAGTCTTTCTTGAGGTAGTTGCGGAAACCATCAGCGATTGGCTCAAGAACCACAAAGCCGTCGACGTCTGTCTGCTCTTGGGTAGCATCAACACGGCCTGTGGTGATTGCAACGTTGACCGCGTGGCCACCGTTTTTCGCCGCTTGTTCAACAGCCGCAGAACCCGCGATGACGATCAAGTCAGCCAATGAAACCGCAAAGCTTGACGCTGCTTGGATCGCGCGCAGGCCATCAAGCACCCTAGTTAATTGCTCTGGATTGTTCACGTCCCAGTCTTTTTGCGGGGCCAATGCGATACGCGCACCGTTTGCGCCGCCGCGGTGATCGGAACCACGGTAGGATGACGCAGACGCCCATGCCGCTTCAACCAGCTCAGCAATGCTAAGGTCAGAGGCCAATACAGCTTCTTTCAGGCTGCCAACGTCTGCATCAGACAATTGCGCACCACCGGCTGGAAGCGGATCTTGCCATAGCAATTCCTCAGCAGGCACGTCTGGGCCAAGGTAACGTACTTTTGGTCCCATATCGCGGTGGGTCAGTTTGAACCATGCGCGCGCATATGCATCGTGGAACTTGTCCGGATTCGCGTGGAAGTCACGTGAAATCGGCTCGTAAATCGCATCTATGCGCAACGCCATGTCGGCTGTAGTCATCATGGGCGCGTGGCTGCGCGATGGGTCGTGGGCATCTGGTACAGTGCCCTCGCCGCCAACTGCGGTCCATTGTTGTGCGCCGGCAGGGCTTTTTGTCAGCTCCCATTCCCAACCGAACAGTGTCTCGAAGTAAGAGTTATCCCACTGAGTCGGTGTTGGTGTCCATGCACCCTCGATGCCCGAAGATGTCGTATGAACGCCGTGGCCTGCGCCAAGTGCGTTGTTCCAACCAAAACCCATTTTCTCGATTGGTGCGCCTTCTGGCTCTGCGCCAACAAGGGCCGGATCGCCAGCGCCGTGGGCTTTGCCAAAGGTGTGACCACCCGCAACCAATGCAACAGTTTCTGCGTCATCCATGCCCATACGCGCAAATGTTTCGCGAATATCAACACCCGACAATACAGGATCAGGATTGCCGTTTGGCCCCTCTGGATTCACATAGATCAGACCCATTTGCACAGCAGCCAATGGGTTTTCAAGATCGCGATCACCCGTGTAACGCTTGTCGTCCAACCATACATCTTCAACGCCCCAATAGACGTCTTCTTCTGGTTCCCATGTATCCGCGCGGCCAAAACCGAAGCCAAAGGATTTGAAACCCATCGTTTCCATGCCGACCGTACCGGCCAATACGAACAAATCAGCCCACGAAATAGCATTGCCGTATTTCTGTTTCAGCGGCCACAACAGGCGGCGACCTTTGTCGAGGTTTACGTTATCCGGCCAGCTGTTAAGAGGAGCAAAACGCTGTTGGCCAGTGCCCGCACCGCCACGGCCATCGCCTGTACGGTAGGTGCCAGCAGCGTGCCATGAAAGACGTACAAAGAATGGGCCATAGTGACCGTAATCTGCAGGCCACCACTCTTGGCTGTCCGTCATCAACGCTGCCAAATCGGCCTTCAGCGCCGCAACGTCCAATGTTTCAAAAGATTTCGCGTAATCAACTTTACCACCGAACGGATCAGTTTGATCTGTGTTCTGGTTTAAGATTTTTAGGTTCAGCTGATTTGGCCACCAATCACCGTTGCCACGCACTTCATTCGTTGTGTGAATGCTTGCACCGTGCATGACTGGGCACTTGCCGATGTCATTTCCGTCCATTGTCGCTCTCCAAGATTGTGCTACTTTGGAACCCGTTTATCAGGTTCGTTTGCCACATTTAATTCGCAAATGCCTTTCGTCCTGCGAAATGTTGAAATTCTCATTTTTCGCTAATTTTCGCCGATCAATCATGCGGTCCCAAGGGGATGTTTTCGGGCGTTACAACCTGAATGTTTGAAATAGGTGTGAGCAGAATACCAGTCACGAGTTTGTGATGATGTAAGAACGCCTGAAAGACGTTTTCCAGATCGATGCGCAGATCATGATGCAAGACAAAGCTGATGCGCCTTGCCTCTATAAGCGCCCGATTGTCCTTGTCCAAATCATGGGCAATGTAGATGTCCGGCTTGATCTTGTTTTCCTCAAGAACATCCAGGATCGTGATGTTGCCCCCACCCATGGAATAGACCGCGCATAAATAGCCCAAATGCCCAACGGCTTTGTCCATCAGCCGTGCCGTTTCGTGATGCACACCCTGTCCCCCGGTCACATCAACGATGCGCAAATTTGGGGCGTGGTGGTGAAGGGTCTTTATAAACTCTGCCTCGCGCTCTTCCTCACCCAAGAACAAATCATTGCTGCGCGACGTCAGAACGGTGCCGTCCGTCGTTCGCAAGGATTTTGCGATCAGGTAGGCCGCGGTGCGCCCTGCACTTTTGTTATCCAGCCCCACATAGGCGATCCGGTTGGTGCCTGTCAGATCGGTGACCAACGTGACCACCGGGATGCCAACCTTCGTTAACCGATCCACAGCCGCCTGGATAGATGACAGATCGCGTACCTTTAAGCAGACACCCTGACTGCCCCGTTTCAGGATGCGCGCAAGTGTTAATAACACCTCTGTCTCGCTCATTTTAGGCTGCAAAACGAAGCGGGGGCGGCAAACGGCGGTGCCGATCTTGGGCAACACTTGTTCAGCGGCTTGTCGAACCTCACGACTAAAGCGGTCTGGTGCCTCAATCACAAAGTCAAAAAACATGCGCCGGCCACGCGCGGCCAGTTGGATTTCTTGGCCTTCAAGTTCAGAGATTGCCCGCTCAACCCGCGCCTTAGTTTGAGGGCTGACATTGGAACGATCATTGATCGCGCGATCAATCGTTGCCGTACTTAGACCCGATTGCTGTGCGATTTCTTTGAGGGGAAAGCGATGCGTCATTGATGTATTATTGATGTATTTCAACTTACCAATCAACATCAATTTGAGCCAACTTATGGAGAGATATGCACGGAGAAACACCATGACACCTATGATTGAGCCAGACACCGGCTTCTTTGATCCCGAAGCTTGCGACATATCCACGTTTGAAACGTTGATTGACCAGACAACCGATTTAGCCAATTTGCCACATGCAGCTGAGGTTCAGCACAATGTGCCGGTTTATGACATTGCCGCGTTGCGCGATGCGTTGAACGTCAAAGGCTCCCGCCGCCAGATCATGGCTGAATGGGCGCATGTTTTGAGATCAGGCGCAGGCATTATCGTGTTGCGCGGTGCCTATGCGGATACGGTAGTTTTGGATGACGCAACCAAAGTTTATGAAAGCATCATAGCAGCAGAGAAAAAAGCAAATGGCGGCGGTGGTGATCACTTTGCCACGGCGGGATCGAATGACCGCATTTGGAATTCCCTGCAAAAGCTGTGCGAAACAGCGCCAGGAGTATTCCTGCACTATTTTGCCAATACGGCCATCGCAGCAGCATCTGAAGCGTGGTTGGGGCCAAACTATCAGATGACCGCGCAGATCAACTTGGTTCATCCAGGTGGCGGGGCGCAACTGGCCCACCGTGATTATCATTTGGGATTTCAGACCGCAGACATCAGCGCGGATTACCCGGCCCATGTGCATGACCTATCCCCTTCTTTGACGCTACAAGGGGCTGTGGCGCATTGTGATATGCCTGTTGAGAGCGGTCCAACCAAACTGCTGCCGTTCTCACAGCTGTACCTTGCGGGATATACCGCGTGGCGGCGTGATGATTTCCGGGCCTCATTTGAAGAACGCTATATTCAACTGCCATTGGCCAAGGGCGATGCGCTGTTCTTTAATCCAGCGGTTTTTCACGCGGCCGGGGCCAACACCAGTCCAGACATTCACCGCATGGCAAATCTGTTACAGGTCTCGTCCGCATTTGGGCGCGCGATGGAAACCGTTGACCGTCAAAAGATGTGCGTTCTTCTGTACCCCTTTGCGAGAGAGGCACAGCGCGCGGCAACACTAAATCCACATGAAACGGCCGCAGCCATAGCGTCATCGGCTGAGGGATATTCATTCCCCACCAACTTGGACCGCGATCCACCCAAAGGGGGGCTTGCGCCTGAGACGCAGGCCGCGTTCTTTGCCCGTGCTTTGGAGACGGGGATGGGTGCAGATGATTTTGCCGCCCACCTCGAAACGATGCGCCTGAACCAACAGGCATAAAAAAAACGCCCCATGTTAAGTGGGGCGTCCTTTCGTCTGTCATTGTCTGCTGTCGTTTATTTTAAAGCAGCGTCCGTAATTGCATGTGTCCGTGCGCCTTCTGGAGCGGCAGATATCACCGGATCAGAGCCACCAGACAGCAATGTTATAACGGTACGATCAAAATCAGCCACATCCAAGGCCCCGCCGGATTGTAATGTTGCCTTGCTACATGCTTTTTTAGAGAGCATCGCTCGGATTCAGGCAACCTTATTTTGGGACGGCGCAAATGCTGGGAAGCAACAGACTGAATCTTTCCATCCCAAACAATGAACTACTCAATAAGATTATAAAACATCCGACTAACATCAGAAAACACGAGCTTGTGTACTCCCGTCGGGACAATTTCACTGTAACTATTCGCCAGCTTTTCATAGCTTGAATACAGCTTATCAACGGGGAAGTTTGAACCAAACATACAGCGTTCAGCCCCGAACTGATCTAGACAGATGTCCACAATTGGCTGGATACTTTGCGCATTCCAATTGTGGTCGAACATGCCAAGACCAGACAGTTTACAATAAACTCGCGGCAGCTGAGATAGAGACCGTAGCGCCCGTGCATACTCCCGCACCCCCTCAAGACTACGGTCATGAGGTGATCCTGCATGGCACAGAGCAACTCGCGTTTGCGGTGCCTGCTTCAACGCGTCGGCAACCGCAGGCATCAGCTTGGGAATAAGTTGTAAATCAAAACTTAACCCGCGTTCGCCGACCACTTTTAACCCTTCCAAAAACGCATCTGACTGTGCCAATTCATTGGTGCCCGTTTGTGCATCTTCACCCGGCGCACGCCCAACAATCTGGCGCACCCCGCGCACGGTAGACAGGGTTTGGAAACGGTCGAGTTGATCTGCTAAATCTGGGCTGGTCAGGTCACAATAAACAACCTGCGCCATCGGCCAATCGGGATTTGCATCGGCGACTAATTGAACCCATTTGGCTTCTTCCCACGCATCCGCAGCCCCCACTTGAACATGAACAGAGCCCACAAATCCAAAGGTCGCCGCCTCTGCGCTGAACTCATCAATCAGGTAATTGCGTTGGATGGGTGCGGGATCACCAAAGAAACGAGTTACGCCCTTTGCCTTAAGCCACGGATATGAAACCGCATTCAAGTCCCAAAGGTGATGGTGCGCGTCGATGTATTTCATCCCTGCACGCCCTCCAGTTCTCCCAAGATGTCTATACCTTGCTGATTGAAAAAGTGTAACATATCAAGAAACACCCAGTTTTCCTTGAGCTTGTCCCCATCCCGTCGATAAACGTCTATGACGCGAAACTCACAAAGTTTGTCATTGGATGGCAGCCCCAGATATCCACCTGTTGCTTTTGCCTTGAAGTTTGGCCAACCAAAGAAACCACTATAATTCCCCTCAGCGATACGGGCGATGTGACCTGTTCCCGATCGGTCGCTTAGCCCAGCGCGGAATGGACCTGAATGTTGCTGAGCATAGCGAGCGATCGTATAAGTCGCTCCAATACCCGCAGGACCCCACCAGATCATGTCGTCGTGCCAACTTAGGGCTAGCTCTTCCTCAAGTGGCAAACCACTATTCCATTGCCCTAAATCGCTGATCATTTTATGCATGACGCCTAATGTCTTTTGCCCCTCTTCGGGATCAGCATCGTCAAACAACAGCGCGTCATGGGGTGCGGGTCCAGGTTGGACCATGTGTGCGGCGGCTTGATCTGGAAAGGGTTTATAGCCTGCCTGCATCATGAAATGTGGAATATCAAAGAAGAATGCAGTTTCGGCGATCTTGCCATCTGCAACTTTGTGGAACTCAGCATAACGTAACATGATCATTTTGCCAGTTGGCTGAATTCCCAACCAAGGGGCGTCAAACAAACCCATCAAGTGACCCATCGAACAAACCCAAACTGAACCACCGTCGTCGATAAAGTCGTTACCCGCGAAAAAGACATCCATCCGCCGCTGCATGGACGTTACAGCGCCGCGAAACGGCTGCCAGAACAGCTCCGACACCGTTTT
>JAOKHV010000051.1 GCA_028248455.1 Ascidiaceihabitans sp.
GATCAAGGAAGCTTTGTGCATCAGCCCCTGTAATCTCGTAGCGATTAAAACCATTAACCTCACACAGGCCAACGGCGTTTTGCACGGCCTCAACCTCGCCTTTGACCACGTCAAAGCTTTCATCAAAACGGTAGCTGTGGGTGACTTTGAAATCTGGTGTGGGCTTGATGAACTCAACCCGCTCCCATCCATTCACAACAGTAAACTCAGCACCCTCAGCCGCCATGACAGGGGTCAGTGGTGTGGTCTTGGCCATACGACCAGCAGGGCGATGTTCATTCGGGAAATGGAACCGGAATTCGTTTTGGTAATCCTCAATCGCTTTCAGCGCGGTGAGTTCAACATTTGTGTGCCCCGCAAAACGACGCGGATCGATACACCATGTGTCATAGCACGCTTCGCCGTGTACGATCTGTTGGGCCAATAGCCAGCCATGGCCGCCACCCTCGCCCAGGCCTGCACGCAGACCAATGATACAGAACGCATTGCGTTTGCCAGGAATTGGGCCAACCAGCGGGGCACCGTCAATTGTATAGGTGATAGGGCCGTTTACGATTGTATGAATGCCAACTTCGGTCAGCGCAGGCATGCGAGCAAAGGCCCCTTCCAACACGTCCGTCACACGGTCTAAATCATCTGGACATAGGGCGTTGACGAAATGTGGATCGATCCCATCCATGCCCCATGTTTTGCAGTCCTGTTCGTAGAACCCGACCAACAAGCCGTTCTTGTCCTGACGGCAATAGTAGTCACTGATGGGGCAACGTAGCAGCGGCATACGATGACCTGCCTCAGCAATTGCTGGGATGTCTTCGGTCACAAAGTACTGGTGCTCCATAGACATGACGGGGTGGTGCACACCCATCATCGCGCCAACCTCATTCACGCGGTAGCCACAGGCGTTCACTACGGTTTCGCAGTCGATGTCCCCATGTTCCGTATGAACCGTCCAGCTGTCGTCTTTGTGTTGGGTCAACCCCGTCACAGGTGTGTTGCGGTACACTTCCGCCCCCGCTTTGCGGGCGCGGCGCGCCAGTGCCTGACACAACTGTGCGGGATCGATATCACCGTCGTTACCATCCCAAAGACCACCGATTAAATTATCGGTCGAGATCAACGGATGGCGGCGGGCACATTCGGCGGCATCGATCACTTCGAACTCAACGTCCATGCCGCGAGCCATCGAGGCAAAGTGGCGATAGCCCTCCATCTGCTCCTCAGTGTTGGCAAGACGGATGCCCCCGTCCCCATGGTTGTAGTTCACCGGATATTCGAGATCAGCAGCCAGATCTTTATAGAGGTTGATCGAGTGCGTCTTAAGGCCAACCATCGTTTGGTTCATGCCAAAATTCGTAACCTGCGCCGCAGAGTGCCATGTTGTGCCTGATGTCAGTTCATTGCGTTCAACCAATACAACATCTGTCATGCCCTCTTGGGTCAAATGATACAGGGTTGAGCAGCCAGCAATACCACCACCAATAACCACAACACGTGTCTGCGTTTTCATCTTTGAATTCCTTTTTCGTTTGTCCCGACTGATCTGAAAACCTACCTTTCGTCAATCGCAAATTTTTTATTCTCAATTCATCGAAACCAATATTTCGAGTAGGTTAATCTATAAGAAAGTCATTGCTTCATCAATTCGGCCTCTACCTAGTCTATACTGAAACGCTGCGCACGTATGAGCCCAAGGGATACTATGTCAAAAAAACCGCCAAAGTCCCGACGCTCAGGGCGCCAACACCGCTTGGCTCAGCGCGCGGCTCCACCAAAGGTCAATCCAGCACCTGCCGGACAAATTGGTGGGCAATATCGCCCCTTAAGTGAAGCTGATTTGAAGGACATTTATCAAACGGCCCTACGCCTCTTGAGTGATCTAGGAATGGGTGAAGTTCCCGATAGACTGCGTGACGATTTGGTTGCGGCGGGGGCGATCGCGACGGACAACGGGCGCGTCAGTTTCCCCAACACACTGGTCGAAGATGCGATTGCGATGTCCGCTAAAACCTTTGTGCTGCACGGCCGTGACCCTGATCGTTCCATCGAAGTGGGTGGCGACAAAGTCTACTTTGGAACTGGTGGTGCCGCAGTAAACACGCTGGACATGGAGACCGGCCTATACCGCCCATCGACGCTCAAAGACCTGCACGACTTTACCCGCCTTCAAGACACGCTCGACAACGTCGCATGGTTCACTCGCTGCTGTATCGCACCCGACTTACCCGACAATTTCGACCTTGATGTGAACACCGCCTACGCCCTTATGCGCAATACGACGAAACCAGTTGCCACTGCATTCACCATCGCAGAACACGTCGATCCCATCGTCAAAATGCTGGATATCGCGGCGGGTGGTGAGGGTAAATTCGCCAAACGTCCCTTCCTAAAAACCCACATCAGCCCGGTTATATCTCCAATGCGCTTTGGCGAAGATGCCGTCGAAGTGGTCTATGAATGCATCAAACATAACATCCCAATGTCGTGCATCACTGCAGCCCAAGCGGGCGCGACAGCCCCTGCAACAATGGCAGGTTTCCTTGCCCAATCGCTGGCCGAAACACTGGCAAGCCTTGTGATGGTTAATGTGATTTCTCCAGGTTTCCCGATGGTGTTTTCCAACTGGCCCTTGGTCATCGATCTACGCAGCGGGGCATTTGCTGGTGGTGGGGGCGAAACGACATTACTCAATGCTGCCTCTGCCCAGCTTTCAAACTGGCTTGGTCTGCCATCGGGTGTGGCGTGTTCCATGACGGATGCCAAAGCAATCGATGCGCAATACGGCGTTGAAAAAGGGATGACCAGTTTGGCCGCTGCCCTTGCTGGCGGGAACCTGATCTACGAAAGTTCCGGCATGACGGCTGCGCTGCTGGGGGCCAGTTTTGAGGCGTTCATTTTGGACGATGAAATGCACGCCATGACATACCGCACCTTGCGCGGTGTTGAAGTCTCTGAGGAAAACCTAGGCTTTGATGCCATATGCGCCGCCATCCTTGGAGACGGTCACTTCCTTGGCGCGGATCATACTTACAAAGCGATGGAGCGCGATTATCACTACCCCAAGCTGGCAGACCGCGAACAACCTCGCACATGGGCAGAAAACGGTGCGTTGGATGCATGGGACCGCGCCAAAACGAAAGCCCAAGAGGTATTGGACAGCCATCACCCTGAATACCTTAATGCCGATCAAGACGCCCAAATCAGAGCGGCATTTAAGATCATCGACCAGTCGTAATCGTCCGATTGCGTCATTGCGAATTGATAATGCCCAAACAACTTTGTAGCACTTGTTCAACGCAGCACGCGGGCGGATGCCCCAGCCCAAAGGACAAGCCCATGACCGATTTCAGCAAAACCCGCGCAATGTTCCACATTCCCGAAGGAATGACATACCTCAATGGCAACTCGTTGGGACCAATGCCGCGCGGCTGTGAGGCTTCAATCGTGAACTTCTTAAATGACGAATGGAAGACGGAGTTGATCAAAGGGTGGAACACCAAGGGCTGGTTCACACAGACCAACACCATCGGCGACCGCGTGGGCAAATTGATTGGCGCGCCAGAGGGGACAACCGTTTTGGGCGACACATTGTCGATCAAAGTATTTCAGGCAGTTGCGGCGGGTCTTGCGCTGGTTCCGGATCGTCGTGTGATCCTGTCCGACAACGGAAACTTCCCCACCGACCTGTATATGGTCGAAGGGCTGATGAATCTAAAGAATGATGGCTACGACTTGCGCACGCCTGATCCATTGGACGTTATGGCGCAGATCGATGAAACAGTCGCCGTGGTCATGCTAACCGAGGTGGATTACCGCACCGGTTGCAAACACGACATGGCACAGATCATCGCCAAGGCACATTCTGTTGGCGCGATCGTTGTTTGGGATTTGGCACACTCAGCGGGCGCCGTGCCTGTCGATGTTATTGCTGCAGATGCTGATTTTGCGATTGGTTGTACTTATAAGTTCCTCAACGGTGGTCCCGGTGCCCCCGCATTCATCTATGTCGCTGAACGCCTTCACAACGATGTTGAGCCAGCCCTAGCAGGATGGCACGGCCACGCCGCCCCATTCGCATTTGATCTGTCGTACCGCCCAGCAGAAAACATCGAACGATTGCGTATTGGCACACCCTCCATTGCAGCCTTCAGCCTGCTTTCCGCAGCCCTAGACGTGTGGGACCACGCAGACATGAATGATGTGCGCGCACGCTCAATCGAATTGTCAGAGCTGTTCATCGCAGAAGTCGAAAAGCGTTGCGCAGGCGTGACCCTTGCCAGCCCACGCAATGCGGATCAGCGCGGCAGCCACGTGTCATTTGAATTCGAACATGGGTTTGCATGCATGCAGGCATTGATCGCAGAAAAGGTAATCGGAGACTTCCGCGCGCCCAACATCATGCGCTTTGGCATTGCGCCACTGTTCAATGACGAAAACGATATCCTACGCGCTGTTTCAAAACTTGAAGACATTTTGAACAACGAAACGTGGAAAGAAGAGCGTTTTCAGCAGCGTGGTTTGGTCACCTAAGCGACCCAAAACTAAAGGCCTAGCAGCGCGCGTGCTTCAAGTGGTGTTGCCACAGGACGTTCATAGCGAGCGCACACGTCTGCAGCACGCGCGATCAATGCCGCATTCGACGGCGCAAGCGTTTCGCGATTGAGGCGCACGTTGTCTTCCAAGCCAGCGCGCGTATGCCCACCTGCCGCAATTGCCCACTCATTCACAACGATCTGGTTTGGCCCGATCCCTGCAGCGCACCAAGGTGCATTAGGCGCGCGGTCTGCCATCATTTTCACGTAAAAATCAAAGACCGTTTTATCCGCAGGCATCGCGTTTTTCACACCCATCACGAATTGAACGTACAAACGGTTATGGATCAAACCTGCCTGTTCCATCTCAATCGCTTTTAAGATGTGGCTCAGATCAAACGCTTCGATCTCGGGCATAACTTCATACTTCACCATTTCAGACGCCAACCACGCCACCAGCAGAGGTGGGTTTTCATAAACCCGTGATGGGAAGTTGTTTGAGCCAACAGACAAGGATGCCATGTCCGGGCGCAAAGACAACATGCCGCCACGCTCTTGCCCTGCACCGGAACGGCCACCTGTCGAGAACTGAATGATGACGTCAGGACAATGTTTCTTTAACCCCTCCTGCAGCTCTGCAAATTTGTCAGGGTCGCTGCTGGGCGTTTCGTCAGCATTACGCACGTGGGCGTGGATAATGCTGGCCCCTGCTTCAACAGCGGCATGACTGCTTTCTACTTGTTCAGAAATGCTGATTGGGACAGCAGGGTTAGCTGCCTTCGTTGGCACCGATCCTGTGATTGCACAGCATAGGATGCAGGGTTTTCCAGCAACTTCAGACATCAAAGAACACCGTTTCGTTTTCACCTTGAAGGTGGATATCCAACTGATATCCGTTTGAACCCTTTTGCGCGATCAACGTCGTGCGACGTGTCGGCTCAATCATAGACAATATTGGATCATCGTCAGCCACGTTGTCCGAGAAATAAGCCCGCGTGTGCAGCCCTACATTGATCCCACGCGCAACAATCCACAATGCAAGATGCGGCGACTGCAAAGTGCCATTTTGATCAATGACGGCACCGGGCATGACGGTCTCGATCACAAACTCACCTGTTTCAGCATGAGATGGCGCGCGGCCAAACCCTCTGCCGTTTGTGTGGAACGTGCCCGCGCCGTCAGGTTGCCAAATCTCAACCAAACCATCCAGAACGGGATCACCCATCCCATCGATAATGCGACCTCGAACAGTGATAGGGTCGCCCATCAAATCGGCTCGCAAACTTGTGCCCAGTTGGCTTTGATAGCCGCGTTCAAGTCCAGCAAACTCAGGAACGCAACCGATGTGAACATATGGGCCCGAAGTTTGGGACGCGCTTTCTGGTAGCTTCGCCATCATGTGCCCTCCAACTGGTTTTCAAACAAAGTCGCACCGCGTCCACGCAACACGATATCAAAGCGGAAGGCCCGAATATCCATCGGCACCGTGGCCTCCATATCCAACCGCGCCGTCAAACGATCAATCGCCGCAGCATCAGGGATCGATTGGGCAATCGGGCAAAGCGCAATGTGGGGATCGCCCTCAAAATACATTTGTGTGATCAAGCGTTGGGAAAAAGCCATGCCAAAAACAGAAAAGTGGATATGCGCGGGCCGCCAATCGTTGCCGCCATTGGGCCAAGGATATGCGCCAGGCTGAACCGTGCGGAATGAGTAGCTGCCATCTTCACCGGTAATCACACGACCACAACCACCAAAGTTAGGATCAAGTGGCGCAAGGTAGGCATCCTTCTTGTGGCGATAACGTCCACCTGCATTCGCTTGCCACACCTCGATCAGAGCGTTCGGCACAGGCCGACCATCGCCATCACTTAAAACACCGTGCACCATAATGCGTGGGCCAATTGCTGACCCGCCATCAACCGCGTGGTTGATCAAAAGATCATGATCGTTTGGCCCCAAAACATCATGCCCGAATGTTGGTCCCGTCGCCTCAGTCATCGTTGTCGCGAAACCAATCGGTTTATGGATTGGACCACGGCTTAGGCTGGAGCGGTAATCAGGCGCAATGCGCGGTGGATGCAGCGAGAAATCGCGTGGAGCTATATCTGTAAGTTTACTCATTTCGCAGTTCCTGCTTTGGGCGTTGGTATCTCAACTGGACCGCCCTGTTCTGCCCAAGTTGAAAAACCTTCTTTCAAATGCGCCGCTTCAAATCCCATGTCTTGAAGGGTGGCTGTTGTAACCGCAGAGCGCCAGCCAGATGCACAATGAAAGACAAAGGTTTTATCTTCACCAAAGATCGGTTTGAAATAGGGGCTATCGGGATCCACCCAAAACTCGATCATGCCGCGCGGGGCGTGAAAGCTGCCTGGAATGTGGCCACGTTGGCGCTCACGAATGTCACGAATATCCACGACGATCACTGACGGGTCATCCAACATTGCAATTAAGTCTGGTGTCTCAATTTCTTTGATACGTGCGCGCGCAGAAGCAACCATGTCAGCCGATGAAGTTTTCAATTTAGGCATTCATTAGTCTTTCAAAGAGAGTATTGTCTAAACGATGGCATGGTGCCAACCAAACGGCAAGTTTCTAACTCGCGGCTTGCAGTATTCCCTCAACATCCAGAAATGTCTCAACGTGATCGGCCAAGTCATCCAGCGCCTGCTCAACACTTGAACTGTAACTGCCCGACGCAGTCACACCCAAACTATTTAGAAATGCACCGCGCCACGCATCATTGCTGAACATCCCATGCAGGTAACTGCCCATGACGCGCCCGTCACTCGATTGTGCACCCTCGGGTTGACCGTCAACATGCGCAAAAGGACGCGCGTTATCAGGTCCCTCAGTTCGCCCGATGTGGATCTCATATCCCTCAAACGGCAACTCTGTATCAACGTGCATAGCATGCACAGAAGTTAAACGTTTATCGCCCGTCATCTGCGTGACAACATCCAACAGACCAAGGCCAGCACTGTCCCCTGCAGTCCCCTCTATCCCGTCAGGGTCACTGATCACTTGGCCCAGCATTTGGTAACCGCCACAAATGCCCAACACATGACCGCCGCGCCGATGGTGCGCGGCCAAATCCACATCCCAGCCTTGCGCGCGCAGGTAGGCAAGATCGCCACGGGTTGATTTACTGCCCGGTACGATAACCAGATCAGCGTCACCAGGAAGGACTTCGCCAGCCTTCAACATCACAAGCGATATATTTGGCTCTTGGGCCAATGGGTCCATATCATCAAAGTTCGCAATCCGAGACAGGGTCAAACAAACCACTTTGAATGTGCCGTCCTGCGGACCTGATGAAATATCAAGCGCATCTTCGGCAGGTAGACGCCAAGCATCCTTGAACCACGGCACAACTCCAAAACCACGCCAACCCGTGTGATCGCTAATCATTTCGTATCCGTCATCAAACAGGCTGGGGTCACCGCGAAACTTGTTGATCATGAAACCAACGACACGGCCATTGTCATCCGAATCCATGACCGCTTGTGTGCCGACAACTTGGGCGATCACACCCCCCCGATCAATATCTCCACACAAGATCACAGGTACATTCGCCGCTTCAGCAAAACCCATATTGGCAATATCACCTACCCTTAGGTTGATTTCGGCCGGACTGCCCGCGCCTTCGACAATGACCAGATCATATTGGGATTTCAGGCGCTTAAAACTCTCTAAAACCGAGACCATAAGTGTTGGTTTCAACTTCGCATATTCACGCGCTTTGACAGTCGCAATGCGCCGACCCTGAACGACAACTTGGGAGCCAACCTCGGACTCTGGCTTTAATAAAACGGGATTCATATCTGTGTGTGGCAAAACCCCACAAGCCAAAGCCTGCAAGGCCTGTGCGCGTCCAATTTCGCCTCCATCCATAGTCACAGCGGCATTGTTCGACATGTTCTGCGGCTTGAACGGCGCA
>JAOKHV010000052.1 GCA_028248455.1 Ascidiaceihabitans sp.
GCGTGTGATTGCGTATAGTCATTTTGAGCGTCACAACATCCAGCACATGCACTGGGAGTTCAACGCTGCCAGCCTCGGTAAAGACTATGAAGCCAAAATCATGGCTGAGGTGAACCATCAGATGTTCGCCAATCCTGACAGAGCCTTGATCGTTATCAACGAGATTGATGAGATGGATCTGCGCAGCGTACAGCCAGGGTTTAGAGAGTTTATGGATGCTAAAAACGTCATCTGATCCGCTTTATGGCCACGACCAATCACAAAAGCCGCATCATGGGGGCCGTGCTCAGCAGGTTCCGTGTTATTGATCTTACCCCGCCTAGCAATCTGGATTGGATAAATCGTGCCAAGGAAATCTTGGAAGCTGAGGGGCTATCTCCTACGCACCAAGACGTCGCCATGATGCTGCAGAGCTTTGATGGCAGCGCGCGAGATCTAATTGACCTGATTGAAGAGACCGTCATGGCCAGCAAGGCGGTAACGCCATGACCAAAGCTTTAAACACATACAACCAATGCATCGCTGCACTTCACCTAACCTGTCAGATCGCCAATGAGTATGACGTCAGGCTTTGGCACATTGTTGAGGACTGCGCCCCAACTTCGCAAGTATATCTAGACAGTCATGACTATGCCTGTGAGATCGACAGCGCGTCACTGAACATTCAATTCGAATGCCACGTCAAAATGAGACCTGATAGTACCATCCAAAAATTTGATGACAGTATTTATCTTGTCCAAGTGCAGTCGACGTTTGTCTTTCTGAAAGAGGTGCACGACTATTTTACGAGAAACAGCCACTCCGAGATATTTGGCAGCCAATTACGAGAGCTTTGCGCAACATACACAGCTCCAGCAGTGGTCTTGGGCGCAGTAGATTATGCCCTAAAAGTATCTCATAAAGCGGCACTCAAAGAGTTCAGGCTGTCTGGATATTACGAAAGCTACATCCGCCAGATAGCGCAGGACCGTCACGATGAGTTTGGAGCACTACTTCCTTGGCTCAATCACTTCTGGAAATGCTTGAATAAGGTGGATGACCCCAAAAAGTTTATACACCTAGTGAGCCAGCTGCAGTTAATACTGACCCAAATTGATTGTATCCACAAATATGACTTTGCCGCCTACAAACTGTTGCTGAGTATGGCTGGGGACTTCTCACCTTTGCTCAATCACCTCAACAAGCGCACCAAAAGGGTTTCTCTGCATTAAGCCAAAGCACTCACGCTGCAATAAGCGCTGTTGTTCCAACGAGCGCAATCACACAGCCCAAAACCTCATAGAATGTGCATTGTATGAGATTATTGCGTAAGTCATTGTAACGTAAACACTTCAGGCAAGACGTCTTTCCGGTAGGAAGACCAATATCTCAGACTTTATACTCAAAGCTAACATAACGTTAGGTTTTGAGGAGATAGCACAATGCGCCAAGCACAAACGCTCAACGAGGCTCAGCTGCGCCGCGTGATAAAGTATACGCGCAGTCGTCGGCATCAAGTACGTGACGAGACCATCATACTCACCAGCTTCTACGCAGGGCTAAGGGCAAAGGAGATCGCTGCACTTACCGTAGGCAACGTGTTTGATGAAGACGGTAACGTACGCACACAGTTCATTCTATCAGCGGCACAGAGCAAAGGTGGGCAGACACGCACGGTGTATCTCAACCAGCGCTTTCGTAAGGCACTGCTGGAATACAGTGCTTGCATACGCATCACTGACCCGCAGCGCCCACTGTTTGTGAGCCAGAAAGGCGGGCACTTCTCAGCGAACACAATGTGTCAGCTGTTCTTGGACATTTACAAAGCTGTTGGTCTTAAGGATGCATCAAGCCATTCGGGAAGACGCACCTACATTACCAGATTGGCCAATAAGGGCGTAGGAGTGCGCCTGCTGGCAGAGTTGGCTGGGCATTCACATATATCCACCACGCAGAGGTACATAGACGTGAATGCTGAGCAGCTGAGTGAGGCGGTGGAGTTACTTTAGAAACATTCGGCCCTCAGCGGACCTTCGTGGACTGTGCAGCGAACGGCAACTAAGAGCCCAGGGTGACCGATGCTGCAAATTGTGTAAATGTCTGCTTTCGGGTCAAAGTTCGAATGTGCTCAATGAGTGAGCTATTTCGCACGCCTCAATTGTAACAGCACAATTGGTGCCATTAAAGCCAAACCGATGCCCATCGTCAGCAAGCCAGGTGCAATGAACAGGAATGAAACGATAGCGACCCACCAGCGTTCCCACGTTTTGAGAGGCGCAAGAAGATATCCCGAAAACGCGACACCAAGGCTCGCGATGCCAAGCATCGCACCAAGCAGAGTGATCGTAAACGCCATCCAAGTGAAGCCGTTCGCCACCAAGAGCAGTGCGGGTGAATAGACAAACACAAATGGAACAAGTGCTTTTGCGATACCTAATCGGAAGGCGGTATTACCAGTCTCGAAAGGATTTGATCCGGCGATTCCTGCTGCGGCATAGGCTGCGAGTGCAACAGGTGGCGTAATGTCTGCCAGCACGCCGTAATAGAATACAAAGAAGTGGGCGACGATAGGCTCGACTTGAAGCTGTGCCAATGCAGGGGCGGCAACTGCGACAAGGATAATGTAGGTCGCGGTCGTCGGAATTCCTGCGCCCATGATAATGCAAGAAACGGCAATAAGGACGAGTGAGACGAACAAGGCCCATTGTGTCACGGTGAAATAGCTCAGCACGGGAACAGTGCTTAGGAATGTGCCGATGTCTGTCGCTGTCTGCACGACAACGTAACCTAGGCGGAAACCTACGCCCGTCAGCGTCACAACACCCACAACAATGCCGACGGTTGCAGCAGCAGCGCCTACTGCGAGCGTATTGCGCGCACCCGATGCTAGGCTGTCCCATAACCCTTTGATCGTAAGGCGGTGGTTCGGGTTCAAGAAGCCAACAACAACGCAGGCAATGATGCCATAGACGGCAGCAAAGTCTGGCGTTTTGCCCGATAGAATTAAGTAGACTAAGATGATCAATGGTATGATGCTAAGCCATTGGTCTTTGAGAACGACACCCAATTTTGGCAGTTCTTCTTTTGTTAAGCCGCGAAGACCTAGTTTCTTGGCCTCCAAGTGGACCATGATGAATATACCAAAGTAATGCAGTAAGGCTGGAAACAAAGCGGCTGCCAAAACATCACGCAGAGGGATTTCCAAGTATTCGACCATAATGAATGCTGCAGCGCCAAGGATCGGCGGGGTGATTTGGCCACCAGTGGAGGCAGTCGCTTCGACCGCTGCTGCGAACTTGGCCGGATAGCCGACGCGTTTCATTGTTGGGATCGTCAAAGCCCCTGTCGTCACGGTGTTGGCAATGGAGGAGCCAGAAATTGTCCCCATAAATGCACTGGAAAAGATCGATACTTTCGCGGGGCCACCAGCGTAACGACCAGCGATGACCATGGATAGGTCAATGAAAAGCTGTCCAAGACCCACCCGCATGGCCAAAGCGCCGAATAATACGAATAGGAAAACATATTGCGCCATGACGCCGAGCGCGATGCCGTAGATACCTTGGTTGGTCATATAAAGGTGATTGATGATGCCAAGCCAGCTAGACCCGCCATGTTTGAGCGCGCCGGGCATGGAAGGGCCGAAGTATGCAAAAGCAATAAAACATAGGCCGATGATAGGCAGTGTGGGGCCGACAGAACGGCGTGTGGCCTCTAAGACCAGCAGCAGCAGGGCGGTGCCCATGAAGATGTCAGAGCCAGCGGGATTACCCACGCGTTGCGATACGATTTCGGGTGGTAGCAGCGGCAGATACATCGCGGCTGAAACGCCTAGAATAGCGAGTGCAACGTCGATCAACGGAATCCCATCCAAGCGATACCAAGCTTTCGGTGGCATTGTCGGATCGGTCTTGCGCACACCAAATAGCAAAAACACAAGGCCAAGCACAAATGACAAATGGATGCCGCGGTGAAGAAGCTCGCGGATCAGACCAAAGCCGGAAGCATAGAAATGGTAGATGGACATGGCGACCAAGAACCCAGCGATGATGAAACCCAAGGTTTTGCCCGTGGGGCGAAACGCGGTTTCAGGATCATACTTGCGCTCGATTTCAGCCAGCTGTTCAGGTGTCAATTCGGGTGTGCTGTCAGCGGCCATGAGGGTCGTCCATATACTGGAGAAATAGAAATGTCGGGCGCATTTATAACGCCCGACACCGTGTCAAAAACTAAGCTTACTTGAGCAAACCAGCTTCTTTATAGAAACGCTCTGCACCTGCGTGCAAAGGTACACCGATACCATTCAAAGCGGTGCCCGTTGTAACTGAAGCGCCTTTGGCGTGGCCTACATCCAACAACTTGCGGGTCTTCTCGTTCCACAATGCTTTGGTGATGCCATAGATCAGTTCTTCGTCTTCATTCGCCGAAGTGAACCACTGTGCGCCGACGGCGACAGTGCTGACGCCTGCAACACCTTCATAAGCATCGGTCGGAATGTCAGACTGAGCAAAGAAACCGTACTTGGATGTCAGCGCTTCTGCACCTGCACCGTCGATTGGCACAAGCTTGATATCTGCGGAAGATGCAAGTTCAACAATCGCACCTGTTGGGTAACCAGTTACCACGAAGAATGCATCGATCTTACCGTTGCGCAATGCCTCAGAAGCTGCGTTGCCCTTAAGTGCTTCTGGTGTAAGATCGCTTTCGGACAGGCCGTTTGCTTCCATGATCAAGAGCGCGTCAACACGTGTACCTGAACCTGGCTCGTCCAGCGAAACGCGCTTGCCTTTAAGGTCGGCAACAGAATTGATCCCGCTGTCTGCCAACGTGACAAGGTGAATGTGCTCTTCGAACAGTGCTGCGATTGTGCGCAATTCTGTAGCAGGCTCTTTGCCTTCCATCGTGCCTGTACCTGTGTAGGCCCAGTAAGCGACGTCAGATTGTGCAAAGCCTGAGTTGCGCAGGCCAGAAACGATTGCGTTGACGTTATCCACGGAACCGCGTGAAGACACAGCCGACGCGATCAACCCATCAACGCCGCAAGAACCGCCTGCATCGCATTCGCGTGAACCTGGTGGTTTGGAAATCGCATTGGCGATGACGCCGCCCATTGGATAATAGGTAAAGGCGGTGCCGCCAGTCCCGATGGTAAAGAATTTAATGTCTTGAGCGACAGCAGTACTTGCCAAGCCCAAAGCCAAGACCGCGCTTACCGCGACCGTTTTGATAGATTTCATCATAAGATTCTCCCTTGTTATTTTGGCCTCGCATGTATCGTCATGCCTAAGACCCCCAATATCGAGGTATTTAGTACCCCCATATGCTTTGTAAACACATTCACTTGTGAAACGTGCCGCGTGTTCGTTGTCTCGCCGATCAACCTTCGCTCCAGACAGAACGTGAGTCGATAACATCTTTCATTACACCCAATGCTTTGGCGACCTCTTGCGTCGTATTGTAATGGCACATCGAAATACGAACGCAATCAGGCAAGCCCAATGGCTTAAGTATATTGCCGCTATAGTGATCAGCAGTCCGCGTATGTGTGCGGATTCCGTTATCGTTTAAGGTCTTTACAATATCTGGCGATGAAATCCCGTCTACCGAAAAAGACACCGAGCCTTCGCGCGCAGAATTGCCTGCACCGGATAGAATAGTCAGATTGTCCATATCGCGAAGCCCGGGTAAGTTGCCTGTTCCGTTGATAAGCGCATCTGTCAGCGCTTTTTCATAGGACTTGATCGCTCGGCCTGCGGCTTCGATCCGCGCTCTTGGGTCTGTTTCGCAGGAAACCTCTCCGCCCAGCCAGACGAAATAGGCTACAACATCTGACATTGCAGCATAAGCACCGGTATCGCGCGTACCAAGTTCCCAGTTATCGACGGGCCCACCACTTAACGCTTCATGCGGCAGCGCGGTCAACCTGTCAGAAATCCATGCAACGCCGTATCCATGGCGCGAAAAGACTTTGTAGGGCGAAATGGCATATCCATCGATATCGTAACTGGCCAAATTCATCTGCCCATGGGCAGCATGTTGAATGCCGTCTACTATGATCATGCACTCTGGAGCGATAGAGCGGATTGCTTTTGAAATCGCCGCCACATCCATGCCAATTCCAGTCACCGGTGACGCATGGAGCACTGTCGCAACAGCAACATCAGGTGTCATTTGCGCCGCATAATCCGCAGCAGTGACTTGACCACTGGATGCATTGAAAGGCACATCAACATAGTCCATCCCGGCAACGTTAGCCCAATGTAACGCTGCACTTTTGGACGAAGGATGTTCAATCGAACTGCCGATGATCTTTGACCCTTTTGGGGCGTTTAGGCAGGCATTCCGAACCATACGAAATAACAGCTCCGTTCCTGTCTCACCAACAATGAACTGCCCCGATTCTGCGTTCATTAACAATGCCAGGTCAGCTTTGGCTTTTGAAATCGTGATGCTCAATGTTTTCGCGGCAGGATTATCTCGGCCCTGATTGTCAGGAACAGCAGCATACATTGCTGTCGTCTCAATGACAGACTTTAGCGTCAACGCTCCGCCACCGTTTTCGAAATAGATCCGATCACCTTGAAACGGACAGCTGTCAACATTGGCAAATCGATCACGAATTGCGGTGACGAGGTTCGGGTTGTCTTGGATCATTGGGTATCGCTGCCTTGAAAATCTAGACAGATGTTGCCTCAACTGAATGGTTTAATATAGTGATAAATTGCAATCAATAATCATCGATGAATGGAATGAAATGAGCATCTCGAACAACCAACTGATAGCGATGCTGGCCGTCATCGATTGCGGAACGTTTGAGCGCGCTGCACTCAGATTGAATTTGTCGCAATCGACGGTCACCAAAAGAATACAAGAGCTTGAAGGCTCAATCGGCTTTCTGGTTTTTGATCGTTCAAAGCGGCAGGCAATCCTGACCCTAAAAGGAGAGCAGTTTGCCAACCTCTCTCGCGAGACCGTTGCAAGTTTTGAAAAGTTGTCATCTTTCAGTTCAGGTGTAACCGCGCTTTCGACTCAGGTGAGGTTGGGCGTCACCGAAATTTCAAGCTTAACTTGGTTGCCCAATTTTCTTGGAACCTCACTGGAAAACGATCCTAGTATCCTGTTCAAACTTACGATCGATATGAGCCGGAATTTACACAGCAGTCTCGAAGATGGTGAACTTGATATTATTGTTGTTCCAGAAATGCCGTTTCAATCTAACGCGCATGTCCAACAAATCGCAGGCGTAGAAATTACTTTGGTTGGGAAGCCGGGATTGGTGCCCGCAGGGCAGCGGGTTGAGATTTCTCAGCTTCAGTCATTCGATTTAATCACTCAGGGAAAATCTTCAGGGTACTCTAAAAGTATTCGTGATTGGTTTGCCCTTTACGGATTTTTTCCTCGAAAGGGTTTGAGTGTAGACAGCCTTCACGCAATGGTAGGTCTCGTGATTGCGGATCAAGGTGTTTGCATCGCGCCCAGGGTTATCTTCGACCCACTCATCAAAAGTGGACGGATCGAAGAGATTTTGACGACCCCAAAACTACCAAAAATGAACTACTGCGCCGTACATCATCCATCGCCTCATGAAGCGCTTTTTACTCGGATAGCGCACGACATCCAAAAAGTCGCCGATTTCAGTACGCCATACTTCATATAAAATGGTCAATTAGACTCGCGGATCACACTCATGTCTAGGCTGGCTGTACACTCGGCTTGAGCACCCTTGTATAACGAAGCAAGTTGCGATCTCCGCTGATCGTGTTGAAGGCAGATGATCTTGAAAGCGCCTTTGAGGTTGTCAAAGCGGCTGGCGCTGAGATCACGATGGAGATTTACGCGTTCCTTGGAGGACAACGTTTCGAGTTCAAAGAACCGGGTGGCAACGCAATGGCAGCATGGAACCAAAAGTAGCGCCGTGGCCAAGTCTGCGAAAGCAGCCTTTGGCGCAGTTGTAGAGATAGCGCAGAAAGGCCGCTCAACCGACCTTAGCACCGTTTTCAGAGTCTTTGATCCCGAGTGAAAGTCTCGGATGGCCGGTGTGAGTCCAATCTACAGATGATCTGTGGCACAGCTGAGGTCGGCTTTACTGGATGTGGCGGGATCGTTGACCATGATAACACATTCGAAGGGACTACCTGGCTGCTCGATGAGGATGAGTTTGGTTAGGTTCAGAACGGACGCACCGGATGGCGCCTTTTCGCTGTCTCATGCATCATGATTCCCGACCGAAGACAGCCAACGAAAGTACGCACAATTTGCAGTGAAAAACGTTTAATTGATCAAACGGGCCACACTTCAATTATCTATTTCGATTAGAGGCATGACGTTCAGCAATATATTGACCGTGACTATCAAAATTACAGATAGCTCTGATAATATCGACGA
>JAOKHV010000053.1 GCA_028248455.1 Ascidiaceihabitans sp.
ATTGAGGGCTTTACGTATATTTACGCCACCACTCCCCTTGATCTTGAAGTGGATCGCGCTTCATGTCACCTAAGGCACAGATTAACTTATCCTAAAGGGGACCATAGAATGGCTTTTGAACTTCCTGATCTTCCGTACGCCCATGACGCACTAGCAGCACACGGCATGTCTGCTGAAACCATGGAATTCCACCACGACCTGCACCACAACGCCTATGTCACAAACGGCAACGCGGCGATTGCTGGCACTGAGTGGGAAGGCAAATCCCTCGAAGAGATCATCAAAGGCACATATGATGCGTCTTCTGTGGCTCAAAACGGCATTTTCAATAACATCTCCCAACTTTGGAACCACAACCAGTTTTGGGAAATGATGACACCAACATCAGGCGCTATGCCGTCTGAATTGGAAGCTGAAATCAAAGAGAGCTTTGGCTCTGTTGACGATTTCAAAGCACAGTTCGCTGCTGCTGGCGCTGGTCAGTTCGGTTCAGGCTGGGCATGGCTTGTGAAAAACGCTGATGGTTCATTGGCTGTGACTAAAACTGAGAACGGCGTGAATCCACTTTGCTTCGGTCAAACTGCATTGTTGGGTTGCGATGTTTGGGAACACTCCTATTATATCGACTTTCGCAACAAACGCCCTGTTTACTTGTCCAACTTTATGGAAAACCTTGTGAACTGGGAAAACGTGGCGTCACGCATGTAATTTGTTTTTACGCTTCAAACGAAACGCCCTGATCGTGAGATTGGGGCGTTTTGCATTGTGCAGACACACCAGATGCCGCAGGTTGCTCCCCAAACGTGAGGTACCGATGACATCATCCACCAAAGGCATTCTTGCCATGATCGGTTCCTGCATCATTTGGGGCCTATCGTCTCTTATCTACAAACAACTATCTGACGTTCCCGCAATTGAAGTTTTGGCGCACCGGACGCTGTGGTCCTTTGTGTTTTTCGTCGTGTTGTTGGGTGTGCAGGGACGTCTGCGGGACATACGAGGATCGTTTTCTGATCGACGTAGTACTACGCTGACAGTACTTGCGGCATTGATGATCCTTGCTAATTGGTTTCTCTTCATCTGGTCGATTGAAACCGAGCGGGCAACCCAAGCCAGCTTGGGGTACTACATTTATCCCTTGGTGTCGGTTGTCCTTGGCTGGTCCATCTTTGGTGAAAAACTTGCACGCCTACAGTGGTCTGCAATTGCTTTAGCAGCGGCTGCGGTGAGCGCTCTGACCTATGGGCTAGGCGGTGCACCTTGGATTTCACTGACCTTGGCTGGAACATTTGCAATTTACGGGCTGTTGAAAAAGCAACTGACGGTTGGACCTGTTGTGTCTGTCACATCTGAGGTGACTTTGGTCGCACCATTTTCCGTAATTTTTCTGTTGCTAACATGGCACAATGGTCAGGCTGCATTTGGGCAGAATTTGGTTACAACAGGGCTGTTGATTTTCGCGGGTCCGCTGACTGCAGTTCCACTGATCCTATTCAGTTTTGCGGCACGGCGGGCCAGCATGGCAACGATTGGTTTGGTCGGATATTTGAACCCAACCTTGCAGTTTTTGTGCGCGGTAGTGGTATTTTCTGAACCGTTTTTAGGCTGGCATGTTGGGGCCTTCGCGATGATCTGGACCGCGCTGGTGCTTTATTCAATCGCAGTTTGGTCTCAGGAAAAAGCGTCACGCAAAGCCAGTGTTGCAGCTTCGGCATCTGGGACCACTGTGATGTAATCCAACAGGCTGGCATCTGCGAAACCCTGTGTCACAACGTGGTTCATCAGGGAAATTAGATGATCCCAATAGGCATTTGTATTTAATAGATAAATAGGTTTTTCATGCAGGCCCAATTGCCTCCATGTGAGTGCCTCAAACAACTCATCCAGTGACCCCGCACCACCCGGCAGAACTACGACTGCGTCGCAGTTCATGAACATCACCTTTTTACGCTCGTGCATTGTCTCGGTCACAATATATGTTGTCAGATCGGTCTTCCCGACCTCCCAATCCACAAGATGTTGGGGAATGACGCCAAAGGTGTTACCACCTGCATCTTGCGCAGCGCGCGCGACAGTGCCCATCAAGCCGACATCGCCTGCACCATAAACCAAGCGCCACCCATTCTCGGCCAGCGCAACACCGATTTCATGCGCATCAGTTGCATAGGCTGGATCAACACCAGCACGAGAACCGCAATAGACGCAGACTGATTTAAGAGACATGGAACGCTCCTGTACGCTAGAAATTATGCAAAATTTGACCCATCGGGTTTTGACCGCTAATACCGCGCTTGTTATGTAAGCTCAATCTAAATGGATTGTTGTGCAACGGTCCGGTTTTTGTGTCAGTGGGTGCAGTGCGCCAAAGGAACTAAAGATGAGCAAACTTGCAGCCTTTTTGAGAGCAAACGCAGGCCCCGTTGCTGGTGCCAGTGTCCTGGCCGTCGCGGCAGTTGGTGCGGGTACGTATTTTGCCGTTCTAAAGCCAAGTGATACGGTTGAAAGTGCTGCTCAAGAGATTGTTATGCCTGCTGAAGAGGCACTGCAGGCAGACGTGTCTAAGTCAGTTGCTGAGATTGTTGCGCCTGTGGCAGTAACCACAGAAGAGGCTGCGACTGAAACGGCAAAGGAGAATGCTGTTGTTGAGACTGTTTCGCCCAGTATCGACGAGGTTCGCAGCGAAGCTGATGGCCTGACCATTTTAGCTGGTCGGGGTGAGCCCGATTCGAAAATCACCTTGTTTGTAAATAAAGTTGAGAACTCCAGTGTTACAGCGGGCAATGACGGAACCTTTGCGATAGTGGCCTTTTTAGAACCATCACCAGACCCACAGGTTTTAAGTGTCGTTCAACAAGCCGGTGATCTCGAAATAGCTGCTGCTGACATAATCTTGGCTCCACAGCCCGTCATTGCGAAAGTGGCAGAGGTTGAGGCGGCGGAGATTGAGGCAACCAATGTTGATCCTGTGGTTGCTGAAAGCGCTGACGAAACAGACGTGGTTGAAGCTGAAGCTGAAGCTGACATCGAAGAACAAGTTGCTGTTATGGATACCGATACGGGCGCGGTTTTAGAGAACGCGGCTGAAGTTGAGGCCATGCAAGAGGCGGACATCATGGAAGCTGATGTTGACGCAACCACTGTTGATGTTGCCGGGACTAACGTTGATGTTGAGGCACCTAAAGTCGATATTACTGATGTTTCTCAGACGGAGGAGCAGAAGGTTCCAGCGGCAGAACCACCAGCCTCGGCCACTGAAGAAACTAAAGCTGAAGTCGCAATTCTGAAATCAGACGCGAGTGGCGTTGAAGTGATTAACCGTTCCAGCGCACCGGAACTCATGTCCAATGTTGAAATTGACACGATCAGCTATTCCGAAGAGGGCGATGTTTTGCTAAGCGGGCGTGCTCAGTCGCAAGCCACATCGGTTCGCGTTTATTTGGACAATACTGTCATCACTACATTGGACGTTGATACAACCGGCCGTTGGCGTGGTGATCTGCCTGACGTAGACACAGGCGTATACATACTGCGTGTGGACGAAGTGGACGTAGAGGGTAATGTCACCAGCCGCGTCGAGACCCCATTTAAACGTGAAGCGCCTGAAGTGCTTGAAGCCGCTGCTGGCAACGGCGACGCACCGGTTAAGGCCATCACAGTACAGACAGGTGCGACGCTTTGGGCGATTGCGCGTGACCGCTATGGCGATGGCATGTTGTTCGTGCGCGTTTTCGAAGCAAATGCGGACTCAATCAAAGACCCAGATCTGATTTATCCTGGGCAAGTATTTGATTTACCAGATTAAATAATGAGCCAAGTCAAGTCAGGCATAATAATACAATAGAATATGTGCTGGGTGACTAGCACATCCATAAGGAGGTGCCTATGTTGAGGAACCTTTTATTTAGGATTGTATATGCCCCCTGAAAGCCCCGACGCACCGGCTCTTACCGTAGAACAAGAAGAACGTGCCTCTGGCATGCGTACCTTGCGCAAAGTAACACCCTATCTTTGGCCCGCTGATAAGGCGTGGGTCAAACGGCGGGTGGTCTGGTCGATGATCGCGTTGGTCATGTCCAAGGTCGTGGCTGCTGGGACACCATTCTTGACAGGCCGCGCTGTTGACGTGCTTAGCGATGACCGTGTTTCCTATTTAACTTTGGGCGCTATTGGTCTGGCGGTGGCACTGGGGCTGACACGCCTGTTCAACGTCGGCTTTCAACAGCTTCGTGATGCGATTTTTGCGCCTGTCGCCCAGCGAGCATTGCGGGCGCTTGCGCTTGAGACCTTTGAACATATTCACCAGCTTAGCATGCGCTATCATATCACGCGCAAGACGGGTGGTTTAAGTCGGATCATTGAGCGAGGGGTCAAAGGGGTAGAGTTTCTTCTGCGCTTCTTGCTCTTCTCAATCGGCCCATTGGTTTTGGAATTACTCCTCACGGCAGCGGTTTTTAGTTTCTATTTCGATATACGATATCTTTTAGTTTTGGCCGTTACGATCGGTGTTTATATCATATTTACATTCAAGGTAACGGAATGGCGCGTCAAATTACGCCGTGTCATGAACGAGCAAGATACTGATGCCAACCAAAAGGCCGTGGATAGCCTGTTGAACTATGAGACTGTCAAATATTTTGGCGCAGAGAAACGCGAAGCTGCACGTTATGACAGTGCCATGGCAGGCTACGAAGCGGCTGCGCTAAAGACGTCTTATACATTGGCGGGCCTCAATTTTGGCCAATCATTTATCATCTCTGCTGGTTTGGTAAGCGTTTTGATTTTGGCCGCTATCGGCGTCGAGAATGGCAACCTGACAGTTGGCGACTTTGTTATGGTGAACGCCTATATGATCCAAATCATGTTGCCGCTGAACTTCTTAGGGTCGGTGTATCGCGAAATCCGGCAAGCGTTGGTGGACATGGGGCAAATGTTTAATTTGCTGGAACAGCCTGCGGATGTGAGCGATGCGGCGGATGCCAAGACTTTAAAGATCACGGGCGGTGAGATCGACTTGGACGACGTTCACTTTGGCTATGATAAAGAACGCGCCATTTTGAAGGGTGTGTCTGTTACAGCAAAACCTGGTCAAATGGTTGCGATTGTCGGCTCGACGGGTTCGGGAAAATCCACAATCGGTCGTTTGTTGTTCCGTTTCTATGACGTCTCTAAAGGCGCTTTGCGTATCGATGGGCAGGATGTCCGTGAGGTGACCCAAGAAAGCTTGCATGCAGCTATCGGCGTGGTGCCGCAGGATACGGTTCTGTTCAACGACAGCATCCGCTATAATATCGCCTATGGCCTTGATGGCGCGACGCAAGAGCAGATAGAAGATGCCGCTCGTTCAGCCCAAATCCACGATTTTATTATGGGTTTGCCTGAGGGGTATGACACTGCAGTTGGCGAGCGTGGCCTGAAACTGTCTGGTGGTGAGAAACAACGTGTTGGCATTGCACGGACTTTGTTGAAAGACCCACCAATCTTGTTGTTGGACGAAGCGACGTCTGCACTAGACTCAGAGACTGAGCAGGAGATCAAAGAAGCGTTGATGCAAGCAGGGCGGGGTCGCACGGTTTTGACGATTGCACACCGTCTAAGCACGATAGCCGAAGCTGATCGCATTATTGTCCTTGAAAAAGGTGTGATTGTTGAAACGGGTACACATGATGAATTACTAAAGATCGATGGGCGTTATGCGCAGCTTTGGCACCATCAGCAGGCTGATGAATCTGTCGGGTAAGGTGGCGTTCTCAAGGCGCAGCTCAAAGGGGCTTTGCTCCCGACCTGCGGTCTTCCCCAGAGTTTATTTGGTAAGATGAAGTTAGGGGGCCGATTGTGGCCCCCTTTTCTTATTCGGCGGGTTTTATGGACTTAGATGGTCGATCTTCATCGAAGTCCCACAGCACTTCATTGCTGGAGGCTTTACGTGCTTGTTTTTGCAGAGCCCAGTCTCGGGCGGATTTGCTGGCGCGCCCCAATGACAGTTTTGCCAATAAACTGGCGAACCAAAGCACGTATGTTGTTGCCCAGACACGCATGGCAAGCAGGGATGGTGTGATCATGAGCGTAAGCACAGTCGCGATCCCAAGCCCAAAGACGACAGCTGTGGCCAGTTGTTTCCACCAAAGCGCGGTTGGGCTGTCGATGGTGTAACCGCCGCCGGCGAAATCAAGGCTGAGGCCAAACATCATTGGAGCAAGGCCAGCCATTGTGGTGATTGTGGTGAGCAATACAGGTCGAATGCGGTCTTGTGCAGTCCGAATGATTGCTTCGATCCGTGGCATGTAGCGCTCGTATTCCTGATAGGTATCGATCAAAACGATGTTATTGTTCACAACAATACCAGCCAGCGCAACAATCCCTGTACCTGTCATAATGATTGAGAATGCCTGATCCATGACCAACATCCCGATCAATACGCCAGTGGTTGAAAGAACAACGGCGGCAAGAACCAGCACGGCGTTATAGACGCTGTTGAATTGTGCAAGTAGGATAATGAACATCAAACCAAGTGCACCTGCAAAAGCGTTCATCAAGAAGGCACCGCTTTCGGCTTGATCCTCTTGGTCGCCGGTCCACTCGTGGTCAAGGCCCGCCGCAAACGGATCTGTGTCGAGCCATTTTGTGATTTGCTCAATACGTTCGCCCGCGGTGACGGGTTGCCACTGAATGGATTCGTCTGCGATCAGGGTGTCCAATTGAGCACTGACGACTGCTGGATCGAGTGATAAGACGCTATAGCGAACGTCGTCGATATCAGTGATGTTTCCGCTTTTGTTGGGACGCAGTGTTGCTACGATTTGTTCAACCTCTTCGCCGTCAACATCGACGGTACGGGTCAATTTGCGCAATCCGTTTTCAAGGCCAGCCTTAACATCAAAATAACGTTTCTGCCCAATACGGCTGATTTGGGCCAATTTGGGAACTGGCGTGCGCGTAATGAAGTTGGCCAATGGAACAAGACCGTCGCGGGTGCGTACCTTCAGTGTATCTAGGGTGCTTAGAACGCGATCGTTTTCAGGCAAACGCACGCGGATTTCGATTTCTTCATCAGAGCTGTCAACGCGCATGGTGTCCAAGAGCAAGCCGCGGGTCACAAGTTGCACCATTGCCCCAACAGTGGCCACATCAGCGCCGTAACGGCCCGCTTTTTGGACATCCACGTTGATTTGCCAATCGATGCCTGGTAGGGGCCGAGTATCCTCAATAAGAAACAGTCCCGGCGTTGTGTCAAACTGTTGGCGCGCAGCTGTGGCAGCGGCTAGTAGATCATCCCAGTTATCGCCTTTGATACGCAGGTGCACAGGTTTTCCACTGGCTGGGCCACGCGATAGGTTGAGAATTTCAATCTTGATGCCGGGAATTTCTTTTAGCTGTACTGTCAGTTCATCAATGACGGTGTCGCCGTCAAATGCTTCTGCCTTCACTTCGCGCGAAATGACGTAATCAGTGAAAGGAACCGTGAACCATGCTTCGCGGCTGTTTGGCCGATCTTCCCACGGGATGGTTTCCAGTTGGATTTGCCCAATGGTATCCATAGGGGCCTGTGCACCACCTGTATTGGCGTTCAACCCGCCGTTGCCAGCAAAAGCGAATGCAGTGTCGATGCCAGGATGTGCACCAATGATGTCTTCGGCTTGTTTGACCAATACATCTTTTTCATCAAGGCTTAGGTTGCCGCGCGCGAGCACGTAAACCACGGCTTGTTCGGGTTCGGATTCCACGAAGAATTCGACGCCTTTGTTATTGTTGCCGAAGTAAATGTAGGTGGTGCCAACAAAGACAAAGACAAACCCAGCCATCACAAGGGGCATTATTGGATTGCCAACGATGGCTTCCATAAGGTGACCGAAGGGTGAGCGTTGATAGCCAGAGCGAACCTTGCGTTGGCGGTTGCCGATAATCTTGTTGGCAATCCATGCGCCACCGCGGCCAAGGCGGGGTAGAATGGCCAATGCACCGATAAACAGGCCAAGGGCGCTGGAAACCACAGCAGCCGACGCGATCGCCATCAACAAGATCACACCAAATGCTTTTACGAAGGATGGGATGACAGAACCCAAGATATTGCGACCATCCATGTCGGCAAAGGCTGCACTCAAAAGTCCGCTAAGTGGTGAAGGCCCAGTTGGGACATCCGCGCTATCAACTGGCGCGGTGAAGCCGACCGTCATAGTAAGGCCGGCAATTAGGAGGAATGCGACTATCATTGCGGTGTGGGCAAGGAT
>JAOKHV010000054.1 GCA_028248455.1 Ascidiaceihabitans sp.
TTAGAGAGTTTATGGATGCTAAACGTCATCTGATCCGCTTTGTGGCCACGACCAATCACAAAAGTCGCATCATGGGGGCCGTGCTCAGCAGGTTCCGTGTGGTTGATTTAGATCCACCCTCAAACGCTGATTGGGTGCTGCGTGCACTCACCATTCTTCAAGCCGAAGGACTTAACCCCACTCGACAAGACGTCACGCTAATGCTGCAAAACTTTGATGGCAGCGCGCGAGATCTGATCGACCTGATTGAAGAGACTGTAATGGCCAGTAAGGCGGTAACGCCATAACCAAAGCTTAAATAAACCCAAACGATGCATCGTTTCGCTGCAACAAGCGCTGGCACAACCACTGAGCGCAATCACACAGCCCAAAACCTCATAGAACATACATAGTATGAGATTATTGCGTAAGTCATTGTAAAACATACACTTCAGGCAAGACGTCTTTCCGGTAGGAAGACCAATACCTCAGACTTTATACTCAAAGTTAACATAACATTAGGTTTTGAGGAGATAGCGAGATGCGCCAAGCACAAACGCTAAACGAGGCTCAGCTGCGCCGCGTGATAAAGTATACGCGCAGTCGTCGGCATCAGGTGCGAGACGAGACCATCATACTCACCAGCTTCTACGCAGGACTTCGCGCCAAGGAGATCGCAGCACTTACAGTGGGCAATGTGTTCGATGAGGAAGGCAACGTTCGCACCCAGTTCATTCTATCAGCGGCACAAAGCAAAGGCGGGCAGACACGCACGGTGTATCTCAACCAACGCTTTCGTAAGGCGCTGCTGGAATACAGTGCTTGCATACGCATCACTGACCCACAGCGCCCGTTGTTCGCCAGTCAAAAGGGCGGGCACTTCTCAGCCAACACTATGTGCCAGCTGTTTCTAGATATTTACAAGGCAGTTGGGCTAAAGGATGCAAGCAGTCATTCGGGAAGACGCACCTACATCACGCGATTGGCCAACAAAGGCGTGGGTGTGCGGCTGTTGGCGGAATTGGCGGGGCATAGTCACATAAGCACCACGCAGAGGTATATTGACGTCAATTCTGAACAGTTGAGTGAGGCGGTGGAGCTACTTTAGGCACTTTCGACCCTTAGCGGACCTTCGTGTCCACCGCAGCGAACGGCAACTAAGAGCCCACACTGTGAATTCAACTATTGTTCTGCATGCGCTCGCAGCACAACTTACGCTGCAACGGCGCTGGTTTTGGTGGCGCGATGCAGCATGAGAAGCAGCCATTCGTTCCACCCCAGAGAACAGTAACTAATTAGCTGATAAGCTCACCCGAAAACATTTCTCGCAGCGCTTTCTTTTGGACCTTGCCCATAGTGTTACGAGGGAGTTCCGGGACAACCACCAGTTTTTGTGGCTGCTTGAACCGGGCAAGTGATTTCCCGATCTTTTGCCGTATGCCTTCAATGTCCAGCTCCTGTTCAGGACGTGCGACTAGAACACCCAGAACACTTTCTCCAAAATCAGAATGCGGCACGCCAATAACAGCACTTTCCAAGACACCCTGCTGGTTATCCAACAACAGCTCAATTTCCTTGGGATAGATGTTGTAACCACCTGAAATTATCAAATCCTTATTGCGCCCGACGATGCTAACATATCCATCTGCATCAATCTGGCCCAAGTCGCCCGTAATGAAAAAACCATCACCGCGCAACTCTTCGGCTGTCTTGTCAGGCATCTGCCAGTAGCCTTCAAATACATTCGGTCCGCGCACTTCGATTTCACCGATCTCGCCCTGCGGCAGGGTTTCACCCGTGTTGCTGTCAGTGATTTTTAGCTCAATCCCTGGTAGCGGAAAACCCACAGTGCCAGCGCGCCGCTCGCCATCATAGGGGTTCGACGTGTTCATGTTGGTTTCCGTCATCCCGTAGCGTTCCAAAATGCGGTGGCCTGTGCGCTCTTCGAATTCTACATGTGTCTCGGCAAGCAAAGGCGCGCTGCCAGAAACGAACAGGCGCATGTGGTTGGCCAGATCCTTGGTAAAACGTACGTCGCTCAGCAGACGGGTGTAGAAAGTTGGTACACCCATCATCGTGGTGGCGCAGGGCATGTCGGAAATGATCTGATCCAAATTGAACTTTGGCATAAAAATCATACTACTACCCGACAGCATCGTTATGTTGCTCGCGACAAATAACCCATGAGTGTGAAAGATCGGCAAGGCGTGTAGCAAGACGTCGCGCGCCGTAAATCGCCATTCCTTTTGCAGTGTCTGCGCGTTGGACAGCAAATTGTCCTGGGTCAACATCGCACCTTTTGAGCGACCGGTCGTGCCGGAAGTGTATAGGAACGCGGCGAGGTCTCCTGCCTCTCGTGGCACTGTGTCAAAAACAGTTGGGAACCCAGCAGCCTTGTCTGCGAATGAGCCAGAACCGTTTGCGTTCAGGGTTTCCAGTCGGGCACCACAGCTTTTGGCGATTGGCTCTAACGCGCTGCGTTTGTTGTCGTCGCCCAACACGATACCCGCACCACTGTTTTCGACAAAATATGTTACTTCATCTGCGGTGTAGGCCGTGTTTAGCGGCAAAAAAACCAACCCAGCTTGTACGCAGGCGGCATAGACAGCCAATGCTTGCGGAGACTTCTCAATTTGGACCGCGACACGGTCTCCCGCCACAAGCCCCATGTCCGTGAAAGCCCCTGCATACCGCGCCGCCAGCCTCAGAAAATCTCCATATGTCAGTGACTGCTCTTGGGGCAAATGCAAAAAGACTGCTTCGCTTTCAAGGTGCTGCCCGAACAGGGAATCGTATAGTGGGTTTGCCATTCGTCTGATCCTTATTTCGCCGAGGTGACTTGCGCACTGAGTGCTTGAACCTCAGCCGACGCAGCAACTGTCTTTTCGACGACAAATTTCTCGTGGTTGGTAGTGATCTGAGTAAGATCATAGAGGTAGTTCACCATTGTACCGCCTGACTGCCGCATGCCATTCTCGGACAAGTCTGCGCCGTCGTGCACGGCATGGACAGCCGCCCCGTTACCCAGATGAAACCGCGCGACCGGGTCTAATGGCAGCTTGTCATCACGTTTTGCCTCTAACAAATAATGTGCGGCTTGTGCTTCCAGTGACGCCTTTTTCAAGGGGGCGGACTTGGTCGTCTTTAACCACTTACTCAAACCAGGGATCGGCGACAGTGTCACAAACGTCTCAAGCCCGACCAGATCGCGTGCGAGATCGGCGGCAACCTGTTTGATAAGCGAATTCCCAAACGAGATTCCTGCAAGCCCCGCCTGACAATTGGAAATCGAATAGAACACGGCTGTGTCTGCCTCTTCGGCTGCAATAGGGTCACGACCATCGGCAAGCAACGTTTGGACCGAATTTGGCACACCCTTATTCAAAGCGATTTCGACAAAGATCAGCGGCTCATCTGGCATGGCGGGGTGGAAAAACCCGTAACACCGCCGATCAGAGGGCTGTAAACGGCGACGCAGATCATCCCAACTATCGATTGCGTGTACGGCCTCATAGGCGATGATCTTTTCTAAGACTTCCGCTGGGCTGGACCAGTTAATTGGGCGCAAAACCAAAAATCCACGGTTGAACCATGACGCAAACAAGTGGCCAAAATCCACATCAAGCGGTCCCAGTTTAGGATCTCCTTTGATCATCCCAAGCAGATCTTTGCGCATAGAAACCAGACGCTGCGTGCCGCCCGGAACTTGGTTCAGCCTGCGCAAGAGTTCCTGTCGTTTTGGTTCGCTGGCGCGAGTGTAGTCGCGGTAGCTGCGCTTGGACGGTGCTTCTTTGTAGACCTTCAGGCTCTCGACAACCTCAATAGGGTCAATCTCAAGGTCTTGCGCCATGAATTCAAAGAATGTGCGTTTGTCTGTTTCATTACCATTTGCATACTGATCCAAGATCATTTGAGCCAATGCACTGCCCGATACTTCACCCATAGCGCCCAGCAGATCGAGGGATAGATCCGTGATCGGCCGCCCCTCGGCCTGTGTGGATACGGCATTGGCAAAGCGCCGCTCAAATACGGTAGAGAAAAGTGCCCCGAAATAGCTCATATTGCGGCACCCATCATGTAGTTTGGCAGCCAAGTGGCGAGGCCTGGGAAGAAGCATAGCAACAGGATGGCAAGCACCATGCAGGCCACGAAAGGCAGGGACCCCATTAGAATGGTTTTGAGCGAGATATCTGGTGCGATGCCATTGATCACGTAGAGATTCAAACCAACTGGGGGAGAGATTAAGCCAATTTCCATATTGATCGTCAGGACAACGGCAAACCAGATTGGGTCAAAGCCCGCGGTGGTGATGATCGGTAGCAAGATTGGTGCAGCCATCAGTATTACTGCAACCGGTGGCAGGAAGAAGCCTGCAATAAGCAAGAAGATATTCACGGCCCCCATCAAAACCCAAGGGTTCACATCCAATGTGCCGATCCATTCCGCAATGGACTGCGTAATATAGAGGCTCGACAACATATAGGAGAATACGCCCGCCGCAGCGATGATGAACAAAATCATCACACTTTCTTTGGTGCTGTCGCGCAAGACGACCCAGAGGTCTGCGGGGTTCCAGAGTTTGTAGATGACCATAGCGATGATCAGGCACAAAAGCGCTCCGACGGCTGCCGTCTCAGATGGCGTAGCGATACCGCCGTACATTGCGTACAACACACCCACGATGATGAACAGGAATGGCAAGACGCGCGGCAGGATTTCAAACTTTTCTTTCCACGTATAGTTGCCTTGCGCCAGCAATTGCTGGTCGCCAGATTTCCACGTCGCATAAAGCGACCATGCCATGAACAGCGTGACCAGAAGAAAACCCGGGATGACACCGGCTAGAAACAGGCGGCCAATCGATTGCTCGGTCGCGATGCCGTAAACGATCATAGTGACGGATGGTGGAATCAAGATACCAAGCGTGCCACCCGCCGCGATAGACCCCGCAGCCACGCCATCAGGATATCCGCGTTTGCGCATCTCCGGGATGCCCATTTTGCCGATGGCTGCACAGGTTGCAGGGCTGCTGCCTGACATCGCCGCAAACAGCGCACATGCGCCAAGGTTCGAGATCACAAGGCCACCTGGCACACGTGTCAACCAACGCTCTAACGCTTCATAAAGGTCAGCGCCTGCGCGCGTGGAGGCGATGGACGAGCCCATGATGATGAACATCGGGATCGACAAAAGGGCAAAGTTATCCAGCTTGCCGAACAGAATTTCGGGCAGCAATTCCAGCGAACGCATGCCATCAAAGATCATAATAAAGCCGGTCGAGACGATCAGCAGACCAAGGGCAACAGAGACGCCCGAAAACAAAACCAGAATGGTGCAGACAGCGACAATAGCGCCAAGTGTGAGCGGATCCATTACGCGTCCCCCAGGCCGAAAGGCTTCTCAATTTTCAAAAGGATGGCAACCAGATCTGCGATGAGTTGCAGCAAGAACAAAGCAAAACCAACGGGCAAAGCAAGATAGGGGATCCACAAACGCACCCCCCAAACCGTGTCCGACTTCCAGTTCCGTTCCCATGTCAGGTGCCAGAACTCATAGGAGTGCCACAACATGATCCCGACCATGATAATCGATATCGACAGGGTGAACATTGCAAGGACAAATCGCGCTCGCGGCTTGAGGGTCAGAGGGATCAAATCAACGTTCACATGCCCGCGAAGGCGCTGCACGTAAGGCAGGCCAATCAGCGTGGCACCGATGGCAAGGTAGATCACGGCCTCAGTCTGCCAAATTGTGGACGCGTTCAGCACGAAGCGCACAAAGATCATCTGGCATGTGATGCCAATCGCTGCGACGATCATCGCAGCCGAGCACCAGCCCGCAAGTGTAGAGAGAGCCGCGACCAGACGCAGAAACGGATTATTGCCCGTTTGCGCCACCGCGACGGAGCTTTGGTTCGCCATAACGATGTCCTTGAATGAATGTCTTTAGAGTGGAGGTTGGCCCGCGGACGTGCGCGGCCCAACCGAAGCATCAATTATTCGACAGCCAGCGCCATATCGAGCAATTCTTGACCACCCTCAACTTCCGCGACGAACGCCGCATAGGATGTTTCCTGTGCCAGTGCACGCCATGCTTCAAAGTCCTCGGGGGACATCTGAGCAATCTCGACGCCCGCGTCACGGAACACCTGCTCGGATGCAGCATCCTGTTTTTTGGCTTCTTCGAGATAAAAAGCCTGCGCTTTGGCAGAGGCATCCATCAGCGCCTTTTGCTGATCTGCGTTCAAACCGTCAAACTTGGATTTGTTCATCAGCATCGGCTGGTACATGAACCAAAGCGCCACGTCACCCGCAGGCGTGTAACAGCTGACCTGTTCGTAGATCCGGTAGGACACAAACGACGACGACGATGTGTTTGCCGCGTTCAGAACGCCGGTTTGCATCGCGTTGTAGATCTCGGATGAAGCCATGCCCGTGATGGAGGCACCTGCACCTGCGAGCATCTGTTCAAACGCTTTACCAGCCGCGCGGGTTTGCAGGCCTTTGACGTCCTCAGGCTTAGTGATGCATTTGTCTTTGCCGACAAAACCACCAGCAAGGTAGCCGTGCACCAGCACCATGACGTCGTCATCCGCCATCTTTTCCTCAAGTGCGGCCATGAAAGGCGAGGCACTCAAGCGGGCGGCGTGGTCATGGTTCTTCACCATGCCGGGCATCAGCGTGAGGTTATAAGCAGGCTGCTGGCCGCCAGCATAGCTGAGCGGCAGAACAGTCATGTCCAACTGGCCACGGCTCAGCGGGCGATACTGCTCGCGAGGTTTGAATAGCGATTTTGAGCCAAAGATCTGGATCTCCAGATCAACGCCTGCAGCGGCCACATCATCAGCAACCATCTGAGCCACTAGGTGGCGCACATCTTTGTTGGACCATTGGTGTGACAGGCGCAGTGTTTCAGCGCTGGCAGCAGAGCCGATGGCAAGGCATGCAGCCATTGCGGTGGCAGTAAGTTTGGTGAATTTCATAGTTTTCTCCCTGGGTGTTATCCGGCGTCATGCGTCGGATCTACTCCGCGAAACTTCCACCGCTCGTATAACAAAGTCAACATTATTGTATGCAAAAATATATAACTTGCATTTTTATTTTTGTGAGTGATAAAGATTATGCATGGATATCAGACGCGCAAACCAAATAGCTAATACGCTCGAACAGCTCGTTTTCTCCGGGGAGTTTCAGGATGGCGAACGCCTTGATGAGTTAAAGCTTGCGGAACAATTCCACGTCTCTCGCACGCCAATACGAGAGGCGCTGCAAGTATTGGTATCCTCAGGAATGGCCGAACAAATCCCGCGGCGGGGCGTTTTTATCCGCCAGCCCGGGCCCGTTGAACTGATGGAAATGTTTGAAACGATGGCTGAGCTCGAAGCTGCATGTGGTCGATTGGCGGCCATCCGTATGTCGGACAAAGACTTGGCCTCTTTGGCCAATGCGAATGATCGTTGCCAACAAGCCATCCGCGATACCAATCACGATCGTTACTACACAGAGAACGAGACCTTCCATCAGATTATTTATCGCGGGGCAGCCAACACCTTCTTGGCAAACCAAGCGCTTCAACTTCAGAACCGTCTACGGGCCTACCGTAGAATTCAGCTGCGTTTCCGAGGGCGGATGGATCAATCAATGAACGAACACTCACAAATCCTAAGCGCCTTAACAAATGGCGATGCTGACATGGCCGCGCAAACGCTACGCGGTCATGTTGCTATTCAAGGTGAGAAATTTCATCAGTTGATCGCGAGCCTGAACCGTTGATCTCCTGATCTAAAGGGTTGGCCCAATGCAAATTCAACCGTTGCATGCCCACAAGAGACCTTTTGGTGCTGTCAGACTAATGATTGCAAACATCAGATTGATGGGGCAATTGAAATCTATACGCTCAGTAGTTGACGCCACTCAGCGATAGCAGCGGC
>JAOKHV010000055.1 GCA_028248455.1 Ascidiaceihabitans sp.
TCATGCGCTCGGCTTGTTCTGCTTCGATCGTGTCTTGGGCTTTTTCAACAAGGGCAACGATGTCACCCATGCCGAGTATACGGCCGGCGACGCGTTCAGGTTCGAACGTTTCAAGCGCGTCCATCTTTTCGCCAAGACCGACGAATTTGATTGGCTTGCCAGTCACAGCGCGCATGGACAATGCAGCACCACCGCGACCATCACCGTCCATACGGGTCAGGACCACACCAGAGATGCCGATGCGTTGATCAAAGTTTTCTGCGGTTTGCACTGCGTCTTGACCTGTTAGGCCATCGACAACCAGCAATGTCTCGCGGGGGTTTGCAACGTCACGAACGGCTTCAACCTGCTGCATCAACTCTTCGTCGATGGACAAGCGGCCCGCAGTGTCGAGCATATAGACGTCGTAGCCGCCCATGTTCGCTTGGGTCTTGGCACGTTTGGCGATGGATACGGGATCTTCGCCTTTGACGATTGGCAATGTGTCTACGCCAATTTGAACGCCCAAAATCTGCAGCTGTTCCATCGCAGCCGGACGGTTCACGTCGAGAGAGGCCATAAGGACCTTTTTGCCCTCGCGCTCTTTCAGACGTTTCGCCAGCTTTGCGGTTGTTGTTGTCTTACCTGAACCTTGCAAACCAACCATCAAGATCGGGGCAGGTGGGCTATCAATCTTTAGGTGACCTGGTTCGCCTTCACCCTTAAGGGTGTCGATCAATGCATCGTGCACAATCTTGACGACCTGTTGGCCCGGCGTCACAGATTTTGTGACCGCTTGGCCTGTGGCCTTGTCTTGGACAGCTTTTACAAAATTGGTGGCAACAGGAAGGGAAACGTCGGCCT
This sequence comes from Ascidiaceihabitans sp., assembly GCA_028248455.1. GTDB lineage: Bacteria > Pseudomonadota > Alphaproteobacteria > Rhodobacterales > Rhodobacteraceae > Ascidiaceihabitans. The sequence continues at coordinate 844 of JAOKHV010000055.1, forward strand.
CAAGTAGGGCAACACGTACTTCGCGCAGGGCTGTTTTGACGTCTTCGTCAGACAGCGCACCTTGTTTTGTTAGTCGGTCAAAGACGCCGGAAAGGCGGTCGGATAGATTTTCAAACATGCCAAGGCTCCTTTGCCCGATTACTGTTAACCCCCAGATAGGAAGGGGTGGTGACGATTGCATCATCACGATGCGAAATACAAAAATACCTAAGTCAGCTCATTGAGACGGGGACAAAACAAAACAGTTTTGCCCCCGTGGGCGCGACGCGCTGACGGAGGGCGATCCTTGATATAACAAGGACCGGAAGGGTTTATGCTTCCGGATGTTGATGCGGATGTAGGCCGTGGTGGGGATAGAGTCAACAGTTTAAGGGGGCAAAGCCGTTGCTCTTCCCCTTGTTTATCTACTGCATTATGCCGCGATTGCGTCGATTTGGGTTTGTGCCCCTTTGAGAGCGACATCAAGGTCGCCTGCAGTCCCCTGTGCGGCCACAAATGTGACGTCAGTGATTCCGATAAACCCTAGCATTGTGGTCATATAGGTACTTGCGTGATCCATTGGTGAGCCCAGAGGCACGCCGCCAGATGCGATGACGACAATGGCGCGTTTGCCTTCCATCAATCCAACGGGGCCTTTTTCTGTATATTGAAAAGTGTGGCCTGCGCGGCAAACCAGATCGACCAAGCCCTTTAGGCTGGCGGGGATGCCGAAGTTGTACATTGAAACGCCGATGACCAATGTGTCTGCGTCTTTGATCTCTTTGATCTCTTGGATCAAGCGGTCAGAGGTAGCGAGCTTTTCAGCCTGTTGTTCTGTGAGCTGATCAGTAGGTGTCCAATTCGCGCCAAGCCATGCTTCGTCCAGCTGAGGAAGGGGGTGGCGAGTAGATCGCGGTGTGTTGTTTGTCCGCCGAGTTTTTCAACGATTTGTGCTGAAAGCTGGCGTGAAACTGATGCGTTTGTTCGGCCAGAACTGTCGATTTGTAGAATGTGTGTCATGTCTGCATCCTACATAGGGATTGCATATTTGAACGTAAGGCGCTTATCTCAACAGTAACTGTTAGAATTTGCACATGAGCGAGGATTGCCATGAACAATTGGGATGAAATCAAGACCGCCTATCAGGTTGCCCGTATGGGAACTGTGAGTGGTGCCGCCGAAGTATTGGGTGTGCACCATGCGACTGTCATTCGTCACATTGATGCGTTGGAAGGCCAGTTGGGGGTAAAGCTGTTTCAGCGCCATGCCCGTGGTTACACCGCGACCGAAGTTGGGGATGATTTGTTTCGTGTGGCTCAAGCGACGGATGATCAGTTCAACCAGTTGGTTGGGCGCATCAAGGGACGTGGCACGGATGTGTCGGGGGAGTTGGTCGTCACATCGCTGGTGGCTTTGGCGCCGCGCATGGCCCCGTTGTTGGTTGAGTTTCAGCAGGCGCACCCAGATGTTATGATCCGGTATTTGACGGGCGAGCGGTTGTTTCGATTGGAATACGGCGAGGCACATGTTGCTATTCGTGCAGGCAATGCGCCGGACCAACCGGACAACGTGGTGCAACCTTTTGTGCGGCAACGGATGGGGCTTTATGCCAGTAGGGCCTATGTTGAACGCAACGGTGTGCCGCGGGATGTGGCGGATTGCGCGACGCATCGCTTTGTGGGGCATGATGACGACAGCCGCGCACCCTTCAACAAATGGCTAAGTGAAAAGATACCCGAAGCCGCAGTGACATTTCGCAGCACAGACACCCGTGCGCTTGAACAAGCGGTTCTGGCAGGGGCGGGAATTGGGTTCATTGCGGTGATGGACGCGGATGCAAACCCTGAGTTGGTTGAGATGTTTCCCCATCAAGAAGAATGGTCTGGGCCGTTGTGGTTGGTCACCCATGTTGATTTGCACCGTACGACTAAGGTGCAGGCCTTTGTAAACTTCCTGAAGGAACATTCCAAAGACTGGGATATGTAGTGTGGGTATGACCCCCGCCAAGCAGGGCCATCTGGCGATGCTGCTGTTTTCCGTGCTTGTGGCGGGATCTTTTTCGCTGGGCGCATTAGCCGCCAATGATATAGCGCCGGGTGCGTTGAATGCTGTGCGATTTGCAATTGCCTCAATTGTTATCGGCGCTGCGGTATTGGCGACGGGTGGTGTGCAGCGTTCTGCGTTGAACGCACCTTGGCGGTACCTGTTGCTGGGCGGTATTTTTGGCACTTATTTTGTGCTGATGTTTGAGGGGCTCAAAACTGCCCCACCTGTCAGTGCTGCGGCGGTGTTCACGTTGATCCCTATTATGGCGGCTGGATTTGGCTGGTTGCTGATGCGCCAAAAGCTGACAGGGCGTATGTTGGTGGCCTTGTTGATTGGTGGCGTTGGTGCGCTTTGGGTGATCTTTCGGGCTGATGTTGGCGCACTGCTAGAGTTCAAGATCGGGCGGGGCGAGGCGATCTATTTCGTCGGTTGCGTATTTCACGCGCTTTACACACCCTTGGTGCGCAAGCTGAACCGTGGAGAGCCCGCGTTGGTCTTTACCTTGGGCGTTTTGCTGGCGGGATGTTTGTTGATCACGATTTACAGTTGGAATGATTTGATTGCGACGGATTGGGTGGCGTTGCCAACAATCGTTTGGATAACAATTTTCTATGTCGCAATCTGTGCGAGTTCAGCGACTTTTGTGTTGATGCAATTTGCTACGATGCGTCTGCCTGCGGCCAAAGTGATGGCCTATACTTACCTAACGCCCAGCTGGGTTATCCTTTGGCAGATCGCGCTGGGCCAAGGTGTGCCTGTGGTCTGGATATTGGGCGGCATCGGTTTGACGATCGTAGCATTGGCTATGCTTTTGCGTGATGAGGGCGAACAGCGTTCATAATTTTGGAACACGGCCAGCGCCTTTTTAGATGTTCGCCAATGCGCTTAAGTCTTCTTTAGGTATGTTCGCTTAAATGCATGAAAATCGATGAAGTTTTTAACACGGTTTCCTGAAGGGAAACTGTCCCCCCAAGGGTTCGTGTTGATTGCTTCTGCTTTGTTAGCCAAAGGCGGGAATATGCCGAAAATATTGTATGATACATCAAGATATCTTATGCGGATATGCTTCATCACGATTTTTCAATATACACAATATTGATACAACTTTGGCGGCTAAAGGCCCCAAAGCTGCCGTGATTGGTTCATAATTCACTGTCATAGGAGTTGGTTATGCAGTCCGTTTTTTTGTTTTTTTGGAATTGCAAGATCGTAGACCGGTTTAATCAACCTGTGATAGTAGCTAGTACTGGAAGATGAGATGCCCACAGGTTCAACTTTTAACGTAATATATCTAGGAAACTTTGCAGACCTCGATGCCCCTGCTGGGACTACAGGTGCATATGTTGATGTCGATTCAGGTTATACAGGAACCGAATCGAATGCGGATTTGTTGCTTGGCACCTATGACCATAAGGATATTCAAGTCGTTGAAATGACAGCATATCACAGGGCAGAGGATACCCTAATCGGGATAGACGAGTACCCAAGTTCTTTTTATAATAACGGTCAAGAGGGTGTGGAATACACCGTGGTTGGTGGCAATTCGGTGGGTGATGGAATTGCAAACCAAACAACGACTGCAGCTGGCACGCCCCCCCCGATTATAATAACGGCACCACTGGCGGGATCGCGATTGATAACGACGTCTATTATAATGCGATCGTTTCTTACCTAGATCCAGTTTCTGGTGCGATTACATCGGTTACAAAACGGGTCGCTGTTTTCCAGACTGACAATGGCGATGTATTTTTGCAGGAATATGCCAACTCAAATGCAGGAATACACAACCTGGATGGGCTGCAGATTTCGGAAATTGAACTGACTTCTGTCTGGATTGGCGATGCTGATGCGGTTGTATACGACAGTTGGACCGCAGATGGCGTGGGGATCATTGTTTGTTTTGGGCGCGGTACACAGATCGATACAGGTGATGGTATTGTAGCAGTTGAAGATTTGGACGCGGGTACACGCGTGATTACCAAGGATCACGGATTGCAAGAAGTTCGCTGGTCGAAAGGGCGCAAGCTGACTGCCCAAGACTTGGCTGACAACCCGAACCTGCGCCCGATACGCATTTGCAAGGGCGCATTGGGTCACAACCTTCCTGAGCGCGATCTAATCGTTTCCCCACAACATAGCATCTTAGTATCTTCCAAGATTTCAGAACGGATGTTTGATGGGGCAGAGGTTCTGGTCGCAGCCAAGCAACTTTGTGAGATCGATGGTATCGATGTGGCGGATGACCTGACTGAGATCGAATATTTCCATTTCCTGTTCGACCGCCATGAAATCGTCGTTTCAAACGGTGTCGAAACCGAATCTTTGTATCCCGGTTCTGAAGCGTTAAAGTCCGTTGGCTCTGAGGGCCGTGCTGAAATCTTTAAGATTTTCCCGATGTTGCGTGCACGTGGTTTTACGCCACCATCTGCACGACCTATTGCTAAGGGCCGCAAAGGGCGCAAATTGGCTGTGCGTCATGCGCAAAACCACAAACCGCTTGTTGCTCACCTAGCATAAGCTGTTGATGAAGAAATTTTGAATCCCGAACTGCAGCGTCAGCTTGGGTCGTTTTCAATTCGGTTGGCCCGTTCACTCGATTGATGTATCAAGTTCGGTTTCCAAGAACCGTTCGAACGCATCCAGATTGACGGGTTCGAATTGCCCAAATCCCTGCATCCAGACACTGGCGTTCTTCATCGCGTCGGGTTCCAGTTTGCACCATTTCACCCGTCCACGTTTTTCTTGCGCTATCAGGCCAGCGCGGGTCAGGATCATCAGGTGTTTCGAGATTGCGGCCAATGACATTTCGAATGGTTCGGCTACGTCGGTCACGGCCATATCGTCTTCTAGCAGCATGCTTAAGATCGCCCGACGGGTCGGATCAGCGAGAGCAGCAAAGATGGTGTCTAAAGAATTGGCCATAGGGATGCTTTGGCAAAGGCAAAAGGGATCGTCAACCAAATGGTTGAATGTCTAAAATTGCCTGTAATTGGTTAACTGCTTCCTGCGACATGATTGCAGGCGGTCGTCTTTACTAATTTTTGTGCATGTAATCAGTGTCTTGATCCGTTTTTGGAAACCCCGATGACCCTGTTGACTCGGACCCGTCCCCCCATTAGCACTCCCTCAAGATTTCCAATTGGGGAAAACGCCGTGACCGATCCTGATCAAAAGCTGCAAATGCAGCAACTTGAAGCCAAGATCGCCGCAGCGAAGCAGGCACAAGAGCCTGGACCCAAGAAGGAAGAGCACTATTCCCAAGCGCAACATGTGTGGCGGATGGTGATAGAGTTGGTGGCCGGTCTTGGGATCGGTTTTGGCATAGGATACGGGTTGGATTACCTGTTCGGGACACTTCCCATCTTTATGCTGATTTTCACCGTTCTGGGTTTGGTGGCCGGGGTCAAAACGATGATCCGCAGTGCTCATGAGATGCAGAATGATCAATTGGCTGAATTGGCCGCGAATGACGATGCGGGATTATCCCGCAAAGATGAGGGAGCCTGAAAATGGCAAGCGAAGCACAAGGCGCAGAAACTGGCGGGCTGGAATTCCACCCAATGGATCAGTTCAACATTGAATCGCTATTTGGCGGTCCAATTGCTTGGTACACTCCAACAAACGCAGCGTTGTGGATGGGTCTAGCGATTTTGGCAGTGATCGGCCTGATGGTTTTGACCACGACTAAGCGTTCAGTTGTTCCTTCACGCGGTCAGTCAGTCGCTGAATTGGCATACGGCTTTGTCTACAAGATGGTAGAAGACGTATCCGGCAAAGATGGCGTCGTTTACTTCCCATACATCATGACATTGTTCATGTTCATCGTTTGCGCCAACTTCCTTGGCCTTATCCCTATGTCCTTCACTACTACATCCCACTTCGCCGTAACGGTTGTCTTGGCGATGGCAGTGTTCTTGACAGTGACTGTTTTGGGTTTTGTCAAAAACGGTACGAAATTCTTGGGCCTATTCTGGGTGTCTTCTGCACCATTGGCCCTACGCCCAATCCTGGCGATCATCGAAGTTATCTCATACTTCGTTCGTCCGGTAAGCCACTCTATTCGTTTGGCGGGTAACGTCATGGCGGGTCACGCGGTTATCAAAGTGTTCGCAGGTTTCGCAGCAATCGCTGTCGTTAGCCCGATCGCAATCGCAGGCATCGTCGCAATGTACGCCCTAGAGATCTTGGTCTCGTTCATTCAGGCATATGTTTTCACAATTCTGACGTGCGTTTACTTGAAAGACGCGCTTCACCCGAGCCACTAAGCCCGGGGAACAAAGGTTAGGCGGGGGAAACCCCGCCCTACAGTATCACTCACAACGGCGAACATTCGTTTGTCTATCTATCTAACTTCCAATCGTAAGGAGATTTCACATGGAAGGTGAACTAGCACACATCGGCGCAGGTCTAGCAGCAATCGGTTCCGGCGCAGCCGCTATCGGTGTTGGTAACGTTGCAGGCAACTTTTTGGCAGGCGCATTGCGCAACCCATCTGCAGCAGCATCACAAACAGCGACACTGTTTATCGGTATCGCATTCGCAGAAGCTTTGGGGATCTTTTCATTCCTCGTAGCTCTGTTGCTGATGTTCGCTGTCTAAGACAGACTGAACAACAGTATTGCTTACACACCGTAGGCAATAAGTTCCTTACGGTCGGGCGGTGCATTTCGATGTCCCGCCCGATGTAATGACCGCCCAATTGGGTGATTGAACGGAGACCAAGATGGCAACCGATACACAAAGTGCAGCAGAGGCCTCAGGTCCCGGCATGCCACAACTGGACTTTTCGACATGGGGCAACCAGATCTTCTGGTTGGTTATTACCCTCGTCGTAATCTATCTTATTCTGTCTCGCGTGGCTTTGCCGCGTATTGCTTCGGTGTTGGCCGAACGTCAGGGGACAATTACAAATGACATCGCCGCAGCAGAAGATTTGAAAGCCAAAGCACA
>JAOKHV010000056.1 GCA_028248455.1 Ascidiaceihabitans sp.
AGTGATAAAATTGGTGATACGCAGCGTTTGAAGTGGGCTGAAGAAAAATTCTTTGTGACCACCGAAGAAGAACCATTATTTGATGCCGCTGACGTTTTGCGTTTTGGCCGTGACTTGGTCGTGCAGCATGGGTTTACCACGAACCTTAAAGGGATCGAATGGTTGCGCCGTCACTTCCCCGATCACCGCGTTCACACTGTGAACTTCCCTGGTGACCCGTATCCAATCCACATCGATGCGACATTTACACCTTTGCGCCCTGGTTTGATCCTGAACAACCCGCAGCGCCGCCTGCCAGAAGAGCAGCGTAAGATGTACAATGACAACGGTTGGGAAATCGTGGATGCAGCGCAGCCTGCGCACAACGCCCCACCAGCGCTTTGCTATTCATCAACATGGTTGTCTATGAACGTCTTGGTACTAGACCCGAAAACGGTTTGCGTTGAGAAATCTGAGGTCTATCAGGCCGAGCAAATGGATAAGTTAGGCATGAATGTGATCGAAGTCGAGTTGCGCGATGCTTATGCCTTTGGTGGCGGTCTGCACTGCTGTACTGCGGATGTGTATCGCGAAGGTGATTGCGAAGATTACTTCCCAAACATGTAATCCTAAGAGAATTGATTTCATCCGCTAGCAAGTTGGCTGGCGGGTGAAAACCTATCGCCGATTTTCCTTTTTACTAATCATGTCTACCTGGTGAGTAACCATTTTGAGACGGTCATGAAAAATATCCTAACACTTTGTACATTCATCTTAGCCAGTCCAATTGCGGCTTTTTCTGGTGAATCTAATTGCGAAGTGAGCTTGGATGTTCAATTTTATTTACGCCCATCCGCTGGGAAGCTGATTTTTGATACGCAAAGTGGTGGCTCTGGCGTTTAAGTGTACCAACCCTTCCAAAGTACAACTGCAAATCTGGACGTAGTAGATGGTGCTGAAGGTTTGTGTATGCCACTGGGCGGGTTGGAAGCAGGCGCATCAATTAGCTTTACCATTGACGTGGAAGATCGCTTAACAGCGTCTGATTTGGGACAAATCAGGTTGTCGGGGTCTGAAATGCAAGGCACCGTCGTAATGCTAACGATTGATGAACACAGCTATTCAGCGGTTTTAACGCGAAGAACCTAGCGGTGACCGATGCTGAATCCACTGACAAGATTTAGTCAAACGTTCCCGCGACACGACCTAACAACATAAATGCACGTGCCGTGCGTGTGTCTGAAAGCGCAGAGATTTCGCTGTCATTGGCGCGCGGTGCAAATTCAGCAAATACCTTATCAAATAGGCGTAAAAAGTGGTGCGCCGCATCGCGAAAAATCTGGTCTTGTTTCATGCGACCCGAAGTCAAAACCAATGAAGAGCTATCCCGAACGCCACCAAGAACAGCAACAGGGCGACCACGTGTTCCGCCCGCAAACTGACGCCAGATTTCTGGGCGCGCACGATCAGGGCGAAGGTCATCCATATAAATGCCGTCTTGGCTTAGCAGGGTCAAAACGTCTTGAGCCGCTTGGATCAGTTGGCTTGCTTCGCGATCCTTAAGGGCGCGCCGCAATGCGGCAAAGCCAACTTCGTCTTCCGCTGTTTCTGGGAAATTCATTGCCCGAATAAAGTCTTCTGTTGCCAATGGCGGAGTGATGTCTTCTGCCGTTATTCCCAATGCTAGGGCAGGTTGATCATCAACCTCAGTCTCAACGCGGGCTGCAGCGAGCTTTGGCTCGTTAACATTTTCGCGGCGCGTAGTGAACGTTGACAACGTTGTTTCGGTTTTGCGAGCAGCTGCGGCAATTTCATTAAGCTTGCGACTAACTGATGGCTCACTAGACAGGTCACGACCTTGAGATTGGGCGATGTAGGCTTGACGAATGGCATCAATTGCAGCCTGCAAGCGTTGGCTTTCTTCGCGCATAACGCGGCTGGCACGTGCAGCTGTGGCTGCAACCCATATCATTGCGACAGGCATGAAAATAGCCAACATTGTAATCAGAAAACGCAATCTACCATCAACAACAGTCGGGTTTGAATCATCTGGCAAAGTTATGAAAAAAATTGCAGCTCCAACCAACCAAATCACACTTAGAATGATTGCGATGGTCTCTATTCCGCTAATTCCGCTGTGGACGGGGCGGTCGTAGATACCCAAGGGGGTAGGGCGAGATTTTGAGGTTTGATTGGACATTATTTTTGATCCCATCAGGCGAAAACGATGGACAGAACTTCGTACGATTTTACACCACCGGGTGTGCGCACTTCAACACTGTCCCCTTCGTCTTTGCCAATGAGGGCGCGGGCAATCGGAGACTTGATGTTAAGAAGACCTTTTTCAATGCTTGCCTCATATTCACCAACGATCTGATAGGTTTTTTCCTCGTCAGTGTCTTCGTCTACCAAAGTAACTTTTGCGCCAAATTTGATCGTGCCTGACATTTTAGCAGGATCGATGACATCTGCTAATGAAATAACGCCTTCTAGCTCTTTCACACGCCCTTCAATAAAAGACTGTTTTTCCTTAGCTGAGTGATACTCTGCGTTCTCGGACAAATCACCGTGTTCACGTGCATCTGCAATGGCTCTGATTATAGTAGGGCGTTCGACCGTTTTCAGATGTTTTAGCTCTACTTCTAAATCAGTGTGCCCTTTGCGGGTCATTGGGATCTTTTCCATAACATTAGTCCAACTATGAAAAGCGGCCCAGGTGGGCCGCTGTTAAAGGTTAGGTTCCAGATGAACTAAAGGGGCATGTAAATGCAAGTGTTCTAAACATGTTGAGCTGTTCTTAGCTGTTGTGTTGCATCGCGCGCGCCTGTTTGTAACAGTCCTGGTTGTGGGCAAAAACCGTAGGTTAGGTAATGGAAAGTGAAATTTGACGCGCTGAGCCAGTGGTTGGAAGGTTCTAAGGCATGCAACTAAACCGCATTTGATTTACGTTGTGTCGAGATTGCATTGATGTGCCTGCTGGGGTAGCAAAATGTGAAAGAATATTTCGGTCGAACCTTCAAGGTCGACACCTATGAAAAAGGACCCACAGAATGGCTCAAATTGAACGCGAAACAATGGAATATGACGTGGTCATCGTTGGTGCGGGACCCGCCGGTTTATCGGCTGCCATTCGCTTGAAACAGCTGGATGCCGATTGCAACGTTGTGGTGTTGGAAAAGGGCTCTGAAGTCGGCGCGCATATCCTTTCCGGGGCTGTGCTAGACCCATGTGGACTGGATGCATTGATCCCTGACTGGAAAGCCAAAGGCGCGCCTTTGAACACGCCCGTGAAAGAAGACAATTTTTACATGCTTGGCGAGGCTGGCCAGTTGCGTATCCCGAACGCGCCGATGCCACCGTTGATGAACAACCACCACAACTATATCGTCTCTATGGGCAATGTTTGTCGTTGGATGGCAGAACAAGCTGAAGAACTGGGTGTCGAAATTTTCCCAGGTATGGCGTGTTCCGAATTGGTTTACGGCGACAACGGTGAAGTAAAAGGCGTAGTAGCTGGTGTTTTCGGTCTGGAAGCTGATGGATCTATCGGTGAAAATACCGAAGTCGGTATGGAGTTGCACGGCAAATACGTCTTCCTGTCTGAGGGTGTGCGAGGGTCATTGTCCAAAGAAGTCATTGCGAAATATAATTTATCTGATGGTCATGAGCCGCAAAAATTCGGGCTTGGCATGAAAGAGATTTGGGAGATTGACCCAGCAAAGCACAAAGAGGGCACCGTTACCCACACGATGGGTTGGCCGCTAAACTCTAACGCTGGTGGTGGTTCGTTCGTTTATCACCTTGAGAACAACCAAGTGTACGTCGGTTTTGTTGTGCACCTGAACTACAAAAATCCGCACATGTTCCCATACATGGAGTTTCAGCGTTTCAAACACCACCCAATGATGAAGGATCTGTTGGAAGGTGGTAAGCGCTTAGCTTACGGTGCGCGCGCGATTTCTGAAGGTGGATATCAATCGATGCCTAAGATGGTTGCGCCAGGCGTCGCTTTGCTTGGTTGTTCTGTCGGTATGGTCAACGTGCCGCGCATTAAGGGTAATCATAATGCGATGTTGTCAGGCAAAGCTGCTGCAGAAGCGGCAATGGCTGCAATCAAAGTGGATCGCTCTGGTGACGAACTAACAGCCTATGAGGTTGACGTTCGTGAGGGTACGATTGGCAAAGACCTGAAAAAAGTGCGCAACGTTAAGCCTCTTTGGTCCAAATTTGGTTTGATGACATCTTTGGTCGTTGGCGGCTTTGATATGTGGTGCAATACCTTGGGTTTCTCGCTTCTGGGCACGCTCAAGCACGGTAAAAACGATGCTGACAGCACCGAGCATGCCAGTAAGCATAAGCCTATTGATTATCCAAAGCCGGACGGCAAATTGTCGTTTGATCGCCTCACAAATGTTGCATACTCATTCACCAATCATGAGGAGTCCCAACCTGCTCACTTGCATTTGATGGATTCAAGTGTTCCGGTCGGTGTGAACCTTAAAAAATACGCGGGGCCATCGGCCCGTTATTGCCCAGCGGGTGTGTATGAATTTGTTGAGGAAGCGGGTAAAGACACCAAGTTTGTTATCAACTTCCAAAACTGTGTGCACTGCAAAACATGCGATATCAAAGACCCAAGCCAGAACATCAACTGGACGACACCACAAGGCGGTGATGGGCCGAACTACCCAAACATGTAAGTGGGTAAAAACTGACGAAACGGAAAGGCGGACGAAGGTCCGCCTTTTCGCACTTTAGATCACGCATCTGTGTGCCGAATGTGGCCTGTAAAGGTTCCCAGCCATTGCACCTTTTTACTGACGTGCTAGCTTTGGGCACAACCAAACATGAGGCGACGCTGTGATCCGATTTTTGATGTCTACTGCTGTGGCGATGACTTTTTCTGTCAGCGTCGGTGCGCCTCAAGCGTTTGCGCAAAGCGTATCTGGGGCGTATTTGGCAGGGCGTCAGGCAATTTCGCAGAACGATTTCAGCAACGCCTCGACCTATTTTGTTAAAGCGCTTGCGCGCGACCGCACCAATCCAGAGCTGATGGAGGGTGCCGTTTCGTCGCTTTTGGCGCTGGGTAAAATTCAAAAAGCAGTTCCAATTGCAAAGGCAATCGAACAACTGGAATTGCGCAGCCAAACTGCAAGCATGGTTCTGATCGCTGATTTGTTGATGAACCAGGACTTTGAGGGTGTGATTGCGCGCGCAGGCGACAATGGCGGAATTGGGCCTTTGGTCGACACGTTGGTATCTGCGTGGGCCAAATTGGGACAAGGCAAAGCAGTTGCTGCCTTTGAAGAATTTGATGTTGTTGCCAAACAGCCAGGGATGTCTGGCTTTGCGACATATCACAAAGCGATGGCTTTTGCTGTGGTTGGCGATTTTGAAGAAGCCAATAACCTTTTCTCAAGCAGCAATGCTGATGGTGCATCTGCAACGCGTCGCGGCGCCATGGCGCGTGCCGAGGTGTTGTCACAGCTTGATCGCAACGCAGATGCGGTGCAATCGCTGCGCCTAGCGTTTGGGGATGCAACTGACCCAGAGCTGGATGCATTGCTGGAAGCGCTCGAAGCGGGTGTGATGGTTCCATTCACGCATGCGACATCAGCAAGCGACGGTATTGCCGAAGTGTTTTATTCCCTTGCGGGGGCTCTACGCGGCGAAGCGGATGCTGATTATACCTTACTATATGCACGCTTGGCCTATTCATTGCGCCCCGACCACATCGATGCATTGCTGTTAAGCGCGGAATTGCTGGAAGAGCTTGGTCAATTTGATCTGGCAATCGATGCCTATAAAAAGGTTCCAAGAGCTGACACCGCATCACATGCCGCTGAGTTAGGACGCGCTGTGGCCTTGCGCAGTTCCGGTAAACCTGACGCCGCGATCGAAGTTTTGGCGCAACTTGCACGCCGTTTTCCGGATATGGCCATTGTTCATTCTACACTTGGGGATGCGTTGCGTAACCAAGACAAGTTTGTGGATGCTGTGGCATCCTATGATAGAGCGCTTGAACTGGTCCCTAAGGGGTCACGGGGGCGTTGGTTCATCCACTATGCACGCGCAATTGCGCATGAGCGCTTAGATTACTGGGAAAAGGCTGAAACCGATTTTCGCGCTGCCTTAGAGTTGAACCCTGAACACCCTCAAGTTCTAAACTATCTTGGCTACTCGATGGTCGAGAAGCAGATCAATCTGGCTGAGGCTCTTGATATGATAGAACGCGCTGTGGAGGCGCGCCCAGACAGTGGGTTTATCGTGGATTCACTCGGTTGGGTTTTATACCGTTTGGGTCGCTACGGTGAAGCCGTCGCACATATGGAACGGGCCGTTGAACTAATGGCCGTTGATCCCGTCGTGAACGATCATCTCGGAGATGTATATTGGGCCGTGGGCCGCAAACGCGAAGCAGAGTTTCAGTGGAACCGCGCCTTGTCATTTGTTGATCCAACTGAGGTTGATGGCGAAGCTGACCCAGGTCGTATGCGTCGTAAATTGGAGGTTGGATTGGATGCTGTACTGCTTGAAGAAGATGCAGAGCCGCTGAAGGTCGCAATCGATGATTAAAGCCTTCGCGCCCGCGAAGATTAATCTAGCGCTGCACGTGACCGGCCAGCGCAGTGACGGGTATCATCGGTTGGATTCTCTCGTTGTCTTTGCGGATGTTGGCGACAGGTTAATCGTGACACCCGCAAAGAAAATGTCGCTCAGTGTAAGTGGAGTGTATTCTGAGGGCGTTCCGACAGATAGTAGTAACCTTGTTTGGAAAGCTGCCGCTGCATGTGGTTTCACCGCTGACATCGAATTGGAAAAGCAATTGCCGAATGCTGCCGGCATTGGCGGTGGATCGGCGGATGCCGCGGCTATGTTGCGTGTTGCAATGCAATTTGGCAACTCAATTGATAGGGATCTAGCGTCCTTGGGCGCTGATGTTCCTGTATGCGTTTCTAGCTCCCCGCAGCGTATGCAAGGGATAGGTGATGTTTTGACGAACGTGCCATACTTGCCAGATATGTGGATTGTTTTAGTGAATCCACGCGTGGATGTTCCAACGCCGATGGTATTCTCAGCGTTGAAAACCAAAATAAACCCCAAGATGGTGACTGTGATGCCGAACTGGAAGGATTTTACAGAGTTCTGTGCGTGGTTGGAAAGCCAGCGTAATGATCTGCAAGCGCCCGCTGTTGCGATCCAGCCTGTTATTGATGACGCCTTGGCTGCTTTGTCGGATTCGACCATTGTCCGTATGACAGGGTCAGGTGCAACTTGTTTTGGTCTCTACCCAAGTGCCAAAGACGCAGGTGAAGCAGCGCAGCGTATTCAAAAAGCCTATCCCCATTGGTGGGTCGCTGATGCCAAAGTCTTTACGACTTAGTTGATCCGTTCCACAACATAGTCTGCGAGATCGATCAGCATCTGTTTAACTGGATGCTCAGGCAGTGACGTGATTGCAGCGGTGCTTTTCGCAGCCCATTCAATTGCCTCATCGCGCGTGTCAGCCAAAGCATCATGTTTGTTCAGCAATGCAATTGCAGTTTTGAGGTCGCCCTCTTCTTGCTGGCCTTTTTCGATTGTCCG
>JAOKHV010000057.1 GCA_028248455.1 Ascidiaceihabitans sp.
TTTGTGGGGTTGGTCGATTGCCTACTACCCAAGCCACATATGGCTACACCGTTTTGTTGACTTATTGTATGTGATTTCTTGGGGCTGGTCATCTATTGATTGAGCGAGTATTTTCGCTTTTCATTCCAAAAATAGTTTTGGAGACAGGCGCGCCTATCCAACATAAAAAACCCGCATTTTGTGTCTTGCCAAGGCACTCTCCCCCGCGTAATCAGTCTCGTGTGTAGGGGCGTAGCTCAGTTGGTAGAGCGACGGTCTCCAAAACCGTAGGCCCACAGTTCGAGTCTGTGCGCCCCTGCCACTTTATTCATCCAACGTTAGTCACCACGCCGAGTTGAGCCATTGCTCAATCGTAGGTCAGTGTTGTCGCTTTACCGCGGAAAATATAATACGACAGTACCGTATATCCCAAAATTTCAGGCAGCATGAAGAGTATTCCAATCAAGATGATGAACAGGCTTTCGGGCGCGGATGCAGTGTCATAGATCGTGATCTTTTTGGGCACGATGTAGGGATAGTATGAATATGCCATTCCGCCATAAGCCAAGCTGAACAGGGCGAATGTGGCTGCAAAGGGTGTCCACGACCAGCGATCGTTTTTGAGTGGCAGGCGGCTTAGTTGTCACCAGACAAACGCAACCAATGCACCCGATAGGATTGGCAATGGCGAACGGTAAAAGATTTCTGGCAGGCTAAACTATTTGTCGAAAATGCGTGCGCTGACAAAAGGAGTTGCGACAGAGATAGAAACGACCCCCAGAACTAGGCCCCATATCCGGCCCTTTGCCCAGCAAATGGCACGGTGTTGCAGTTGGTTTTCGTTTTTCCAGATCAGCCACGCTGCCCTGGTAAAGCTGTATCCAACTGTTAGGAATACGGCGGTTAGTGTTGCGAATGCAATGTTGGGCAGTGTCCATGTGAGGCCCATAATATACATGCCCAGCATGAACCCTTGGCTTAAGGATGCCATCAGAGATCCCGCAAAGATCGCACCGTTCCACATGCGCTTTTGGGTAATAGGGGCTTTGGCCCGCATTTCGAACGATACCCCGCGAAGGATCAATCCCACCAGCATCACAAAGACGGGCAGGTATAGCGCGGTTAGAATGATCCCATGCGCAGCTGGGAAGGCCACCAGCAACAATCCAATGGCCAGGATCAACCATGTTTCATTGGCGTCCCAGAACGGCCTGATAGACGCAAAAAGCCGTTCTTTTTCATCTTTACTCGCCAAAGGTATCAACGGTCCCACACCAAGGTCAAAACCATCCAGTACAACGTAAATCAGGATTGATAATCCCATGAGGGCTACAAAGGTCGATGGCAGCCAGGTGACTGGATTTCCAAACATGTCCATTTTATTCTCCCGGCTGTAGGGCTGTTACGTTGGCTTCGCCGCCGCGGGGATAACCGCGGGTTCGCGTGCTTTCACCTTTGGTGGCTTTGCGGGCCAGATCGGTGATCACTCCGATGTATGCGATGATCAGCGTTGCGTAGATCACAAGGTAGCCAATCAAGGTGCCCAGCACCATTCCTGCGGAAACATAACTGACAGCGTCCTTGGTCATCAAGACGCCCTGCACGAGCCAAGGCTGGCGACCGATTTCAGTTGTGTACCAGCCTGCCAAAGTTGCGATCCAGCCACTAAAATTCATGGCGCAGAACGCGTATAGGGGCAGGCGTGGAATGTGCCCAGGACCGTATTTGCGCAACACTACAAGTCTCGCCCACGACAGCAGCAACATGGCCACGCCGGTGCCGATCATGATGCGGAAGCTGAAAAATACTAGCGCAACGCGAGGGTGCATGGCGGCCGTCGTCGGCGATGGAGTCGTTAAGACCGGGCACAACGCCATTGGATTTGTGTTTGAGGATCGGTGGGGCTCCGTTTGGAATGCCGATCTCAAACTTGTTTTCACGCACGGCTTGATATGGAATGGCGAACAGCACCAGCGGTGTATTTGGACCGGTTTCCCAGGTCCCTTCCATCGCAGCGATTTTAGCAGGCTGATGTTTCAGTGTGTTGAGGCCGTGCATGTCATCAGCCAAGATTTGGATTGGGATCAAGGCAGCCGCCGCGATGATACCAACTCTGAGCGCGGATTTCACGTCTTTGCCTTTGTCACCCCAAAGCATGCGCAATGCAGAGATACATGCGATCAAGAAGGCGACTGTTAGGCCAGAGGCCAGCAACATGTGCACAAAACGGTGGGGCATGGAGAGGTTGAAGAGGATGTCAAACCAGTTGGTCGCAAAAACAAAACCGTCACGTAGTTCATATCCTTGGGGTGTGTGCATCCATGAATTCAAAACGATGATCCAAAAGGTCGACATTATGGTGCCAAAGGCGACCAAGAAGGTTGCGAGTGTATGAACCCACGGTTTTACGCGTGAGGCACCGAACAGCATGATACTCAAGAATACTACCGAGGAAGAAAGTGGTTATAATTTCATAGGCCAGCAATGGCCCTGCCACGTTGCCAGCCGTTTCCATGAAGCCGGGCCAGTTGTTGCCGAATTAGAAGGACATTATAATGCCAGAAACCACCCCCATCGCAAAGGACAGTGCGAAGATTTTCACCCAAAATATGTAGGTGCCCACCCATTGGCGATCACCCTTAGCGTTGAAACGAAGCTTAAAGAACAACAACATCCAGCCTAAGGCGATTGTGATCGTTGGGAATAAAATATGGAAAGAGATATTCGCACCAAACTGGATGCGCGATAAGAGAAGGGTATCCATCGGCCAAGCTCCATTATGTTCGCCATAATACTACTCGCGATATAGGGAGTTGGACCTCGCCATACAGGATTGCGCGAGAATACGCGCAAAGATATCGCGGTGCGTCAAACACATCGCGATTTTAGACAATTGGTCAGGCGCGTATTCGGCCTATAGGTCTTTGACGAGGCGCAAAGCGTCATAGATTGCTGCGTGTGTATTGCGTGCAGACACCGCGTCCCCGATGCGGAACAGCTGGAATATGCCTTTGTCATTGCGTTTGATGGTTTGAACTTCGCCTGCGATTAAAGCGTCCTGATCCACCGCACCTTCATTTGAGCTGAGAGGTTTGAGATCGAAATACAACTCGTCCAGTGGCAAGGTCCCGTAATTCACCACAACCTGATCGTATTCACGTTCGTCACTGTGATCTGAGTAATCGGTACCAATCGTCGCCTTCAGCTTGTTACCCGAACGGACCACATCGAGCAGACGGCGGGTCACAGTAAAGGTCACGTCTTTGTCCTGAAGTGAACGCATGTATGGGACCAAGTTCATTGCCATGATATCAGGCGCGAATGTGCGGTCAGGCGTCATGATTTCAACGGTGGAACCTGAGTTGGCGGCAATTTCGGCGGCTTGTAATGCAGGATGATCACCACTTTCGTCATAGATCAACACGTTCTGGGCTGGTTTCACATCGCCAGCGATGATGTCCCATGATGTCACAACGTTTTCAGTGTCTTTGCGTGTTTCATAAAGTTCGGTGTTTGGCATGCCACCGGTGGCGACAATTACCACATTAGGGTTCAGTGCGGTCACATCTGCGGCTTCAGCCCATGTATTGAAGTGAAACACCACATCACGCGCTGCACATTGCGACATGCGCCAGTCGATGATCGAAATCATTTCGCGGCGGCGCGGGCTAAGGGATGCAAGGCGCACCTGTCCACCCGGATCAGGCTGGGCTTCAAGCACCGTCACATCATGACCACGTTCTGCCGCAACACGCGCTGCCTCAAGCCCACCAGGGCCTGCGCCAATAACAACCACCTTGCGCTTGTTCTTTGCCAAAGGGATTGTGTGTGGCATCGTTAGCTCGCGCCCAGTTGCGGGATTGTGAATGCACAAGGCTTCGCCCGCTTGATAAATGCGATCAAGGCAATAGGTCGCTCCAACACAGGGGCGGATGTCTTCTTCGCGTCCAGCGAGAATTTTTTGTACTATGTGAGGGTCGGCCATATGCGCACGGGTCATGCCAACCATATCAAGTAACCCCGTTTCAATCGAGTGACGCGCTGTGGCGACGTCGGGTATTTTAGACGCATGAAATGTAGGCATTCCGGTCAGGCGTTTGACCTCTCCAGCAAAGGTGAGGTGTGGTGCGCTTTTCATCCCTTGAACGGGGATCAGATCGGTCATCGCGGGGTCGGTGTCGATGCGGCCTCGGTTGACGTTTAAAAAATCAAGCTGACCCGTGATTGCTAAGCGTTGTGATATTTCCAAACCCTCAGCAAAAGTGATGCCACCCTTTTGTACTTCGTCCACAGTGTAGCGAACGCCAATGATAAATTTTTCGCCAACACGCTTGCGCACTGCATCCATTACTTCGAGCGGAAAGCGCATTCGGTTCTCTAAATTTGTAGCGCTATATGGCCCCGTCAGGTCATTGGAAAGGGGGGACCAAAATTGATCAAGCAGGTGGCCGCTGATCATCAACTCAACACCGTCCATCCCGCCAGCTTGCATGCGCTGTGCACCATCAGCGAAATCTTGAATAATCCGTTCGATATCCCAATCTTCGATTAGCTTTGGAAATGCGCGGTGCGCAGGTTCGCGGTGTTTGGAGGACGAAACACTTGGTAACCAATCCCCTTTGTTCCAAGTTGTACGGCGGCCAAGATGCGTAAGCTGGATCATCACCGCACAGCCATGTTCGTGGCATCCATCGGTCAGGTTTCGGATCCACGGTACAACTTCGTCTTTGTAAGCGAGGATGTTGTTGAACACAGGTGGGCTGTCTTTGGATACCGCAGCGGACCCTGCGGTCATAGCCAAAGCGACCCCCGCCTTTGCGCGTTCTTCGTGATAAGCGCGGTAGCGTTCTTTGGGCATGCCATCTTCAGGATAGGCAGGTTCGTGGCTTGTCGTCATGATCCGGTTTTTAAGGGTCAGGTGTTTTAGCTGGTAAGGCTGGAGCAACGGATCTTTGGACATCTGGCATCTTTCGCTAGAGTTTTGTGTGCCTGTGTGGGCGTAGTTTTCAGAAGCGTGCCGTAAAGTTGACACTTGTGTCAAGAAAACTATGATAGAGCCATGACAGATACCCCAACACGCCAACGCGGATCCAAAGAGATCTGGCGCAATGCCGCATATGAACTGCTAATTTCTGGGGGGATTGATGCGGTCAAAATCATGCCCTTGGCAAAACGTTTAAATCTAACGCGCACGGGGTTTTATTGGTTCTTTGAGGATATTTCAGAGCTGCACGCTTCGATGGTACGCCGCTGGGAAAGCAAAAACACTGGCAATCTTGTGGATCGCTGCGCTGCGGATGCGTCAAGCATATCTGAGGGGTTGTTTAATCTTATGGATTGTTGGTTGGATCCAACGCTATTTGATGCGCGCCTTGATCTTGCGATTCGTAATTGGGCGCGGGTGAATGTGGATTTACAACAGCGTGTGACGCAGGCCGATACGCGTCGCATCAAAGCGGTGGCTGAGATGTTTGCGCGGCATGGGTTCACGTATGAGCAGGCAGAGGTGCGTAGTCTAACCGTGATCTATACGCAGATCGGCTATATCTCGATGTATGAAAGTGAAAACCCGCAAGAGCGTTTGGCGCGTGTGCAGCACTATGTAGAGCTTTTTGCAGGGGCCGCGCCAGATCCGACGGACGTGGACAAATTTATGGCCCGTCACCAGTGATGTAGAATTTGCCAGTCACTATCTGAGGTTGGTAGTGAACGAAGAATAATGATAGCCATTTAAAAACCGGACGGGATTAGTATGACATTGCTTCAAATTGCTTCGCTATTGATCGTACTTTCTGGTGCCTTTGGTGCCATCAACTATCTGTTTTTGAAACTCCCTTAATCGACCGGTATTTTGGTTGTTGCGCTGATCGCATCCTTTGTGGCGATTGTGACGGACGCCTTCTTCCCCAGCCTGACGGTGGAGGAACAAATTCGTGCCCAAGTGTTGAAGCTTGATTTTTCGGAAGCGCTGCTTGAAGGCATGTTGGGGCTGTTGCTATTTGCCGGTGCGCTTCATGTGAAATTTATCCGATTTGCGTAAGGCATGGCTGGTCATCCTGTTGATGGCGACCATTGGCGTGGGCCTTTCGACGACTATCGTGGGTTTTGGGTTTCACTGGCTAACCGGTATGCCGATCATGATTGCGCTGGGTTGTTGATTGGTGACATTGGTGCACGCCACGGCATGTCAGAGGAAACGCGCAAATATGTGGATGCGTTTTGGAAGTTGATTGATGAAATCCTGAATGCGGTTCTGTTCTTGATGATCGGCTTCGCGGTTTTCGCGGTGGCGTTCGAATTTGATTTGCTTGTTTCAGGCACGTTGGCGATCGCATTGGCATTGCTGGGGTGTTTCGTGGCGGTAGCTGTGCCGGTTATGATGCTGAAGCCCTTCCGTAACTTTAGCGCGGGTGTGATCCCGATCATGACATGGGGCGGGCTAAAGGGTGGTATCTCTGTCGCGCTTACCTTGTCCTTGCTGGATGGGGAATGGAAGCCACTGATCCTGACCGCGACCTATGTTGTAGTTGTCTTCTCAATCATTGTGCAAGGGCTGACTGTCACGTGCTTGGCCGAGAGGGTCGGGCGCGCGCCGGAGCTACCTGACGGCTAAGTCAGTCGTGCTTTTGACGCAATTCTGTCGCCGTTTTTCCACAATTTCATGCAAGAGCACTCTTTCTATTGGGTGGCATCGCCATGTCGCCACGGTTTGTGAACTTGTTAAATGAGTGTTCTTAATGTCTGCATACAATACCAATGATACCGATCCGACTATGTCGGCGATCCGCACAATCCTTCATGAGCCCGCACCCGCCATGGATGAGGCGAAGGCCCGCGTGACTGGCATCTTGACCACAAAGCGTAAGGCTCCAGCTGAGAAACAAGTTAATGCGCCTAAGGTCGAAAGCGATCAATCGCGTATCTCGGCTGTCATGGGGCGCAAGAAATGGGCGGTCACGCCAAAACGTAAATATGCGTATTGGGCTGTGTTCGCACTGATCGTGGTTGTCCGTCC
>JAOKHV010000058.1 GCA_028248455.1 Ascidiaceihabitans sp.
TCACTATAGCCGAACCTCGCCATCTGGGGCAGTGCTACTTTGCCCATCGTTGCAGCGGTCGCGATGGACGATCCGCACACCGCACCAAAGGCTGCACAGGCCGCGATGCTTGCATGGGCCAACCCGCCCCTGCGCCGTCTGAGCCATGTGTTGAAAGCCGAGAATAGATCAGTGGATATGCCTGATTTCGTGGCGAAGGACCCCATAAGAACAAACAGCGGTATAACGCTGAGTGAGAAGTTTTGAGCGCTTTCATAGACTGACAGCCCTGCAAGCGCCAAAGCGCCGTCCCGACCAATAATCATCGTCGTGCCAAAAAGGGCGGCACCGGACATGGCAAGACCAAGGTTGGCCCCAAGAAACAGCACAAAGAACAGCAGCGCAAAGACTAAGGGAACCAGTGTCTCAATCGCCATGGGGTTGGCCCCGTGGTTCGATAATATCGCGGATCAGACGCAACACCAGCAGCAAAAAGAACACTGCAAATCCGATCAGCATCAGGATCGCCGCCGGCCAGTAGGGCAGCTTGAGGATCATCGTGAATTCTTGCTCGGCGAGCACGTCCAGCGTTTTTGCAAACAGCTGATTGAGCAGCAGACCCGCAACGCCGACCGCAAGCAGGGAGTTCACAACCATCGAGGTGCGTCTAAGGGGCTTAGGAAACAAGCCTTGAAAGGTCTCAACCACAATGTGACCGCGGTTCAGCTCGGTCACGGCCAGACCGCTGAACACCAATACGCCCATCATCAACGATACGGTTTCCACGGTGCCAATCAACGAGCGGCCCAAAAAGTTGCGGCCGATAACGTCCACGAACGTCAGCATCATAATCGCAACCAGCACCGCCGCAGCAAACCAGGCAAGCCCAAGTGCGGCCTGCCTGCTCAGTTTTTCCAAAAACGCCAGCACCCCGCGTTACTTCAACGATGACGCGATGTCGTTAAAGTTCTGCATGAGCGCCTGACCGTCCAATCCGGCCTCGTTTGCTTTGGCGATCCAGTCGTCCTCGAAGACGCGCGTCATCTCGAACAGTTTGGCCGTATCGTCTTCGGACATTGTCGTGATTGTGTTGCCCGCAGCCTCTGCTTTGGCCAATCCGACAGCTTCCTGTTCATCCCACTTTTGCGACAGGAATTTTGTACCCCATTCACCCGACACCGACGTCACCGCTTCTTTTTGCGAGGCGCTCAATTTATCCCAGGTTTTGGGGTTCATCGTCATCCAGAAGATACCCGCATATGTGCCATCGGGGATGACCAGATGATGCGAGGACACTTCATCAAGGCGGAAACCTTTGACGGACTCCCATGGGAATTGGGACACGTCGATCGTGCCTTTGGACATCGCTTCATTGGTTTGCCCCGGAGGCATGCCAACAGGCACAGCGCCCATCATTTCAGCAATGCGCACGCCGTTACCGCCCACACGGATTTTAAGACCATCGAAATCCGCAAGGGAGGTCAACGGCACGGCACTGTGATAGAGGTGCGGCGCGTGGGCGAAAAACGCGAGCAATTTGGTGTCGCTTGTGTCCTCAGCAATGAAGCCATTGCTCTCATACCAGCGCCATGCGGCAACAGCAGCCGCTTCAGCACTTGGGGCTGCAAAGGGCACTTCGGCTGCGTTCAACTTCCAAAAACGTTTGGGCTGATACGCGGCCACGGAATAGGCGATATCGACGATCCCGTTCTTTGCCAGATCATATTGGCCGTTTGGCTTTGCCAATGGTGCTGACATGATCTCGACCGAGATTTCGCCGCCTGATGCTTTTTCAAGCTCGTCGGCCCAAGCGCGCAAAGTGTCCGTCATGTGATGCACAGGCGGCAGCCAGTTAGCGACGCGCAATTTGACCTCTTGCGCATGCGCCGCGATTGGCAATGACGATGCAAGTGCTGTGATCAATGCGGCCTTTATCAACCCTCTTCGTTTCATTCTTTTTCTCCCTTTTTGGTCTTTGCGCCAGCTGCTGCTGGCGTCTTTTGAAAGCCAGCGTAGGAGCCAAACATAAATCGAGTCAATAAAAAGAATCTGAGTTCATGTTCTTTTCTCTTTGACATGAGCTACGTTCGCCAGATTTACTACCGCACAAAGGAGATCTGATTGTTTTGATGGATGGTGACATACTTTCTTTGAGCGGGGACATCCCTGGCGTCTTTGAGGCGCGCCAAAACCGCAGCGTAAGAACGCGCGACGGCTTTATCAATGCGGGCATTGGAGCGCTGCAAACACGGCGTTTGGACGATTTGAAAATTGTCGAACTTGCGATGGTCAGCGGTAATTCTGTGGGCAGCTTCTACACCCGCTTTCAAGACAAAGATGCCTACTTCAGAGCGTTAAGCGCCTATGCTTCGCAAGGGATTAGCCGTGAGTTCGACTCGGCGTTTACCGCTGATAAACTTCGTCAACTTGGCCCAAGCGGGGGCCTAGATGCACTGGTCGATCTGATCGGCGCAATCTTCGGCAGCAAGTTCCGTGGCGTGCTGCGCGAAACCTATTTGCGCATCATGGATGAGGATGATCCATGGGCCCCTTTTCGAACCACCGCTAAGCAAACATTGCAGACTTTACATGAAGGGTTGGACGATGCCTTTCCACACTATGGGCCAGATGAGACCAAAACACGGTTGAGTTTCTGTTTTCAACTGATCGTCGGCGTTATCCAGAATGATCTGATCAACAAGAACCACGTGTTCACGTTGGAAGACGGCAGCGTTTTGGTCGGCCTTAAACAAACTTTGCGGGCCTATATGGGCGTGCCCCTTACGCGTCAGGAAAACGTATGAGCAAGCAACCAAACATCATTCTGATTTTCACCGATAACCAGCAAGCCGCGACCTTGGGCTGTTACGGCAACGATGAAATTCACACGCCCCATTTGGACAGGCTGTCCGAGACGGGCGTGACGTTTGACAACGCCTTTTGCCCCAATGCGTTTTGCTCGCCGTGCCGTGCATCTGTGCTGACGGGGATGCTGCCATCGCAACACGGGGTGCATTCGTGGATTGATGACCGCAAGATGGCGGATTGGCCCAGTGATTGGCACTCCCTTGACGGGTTGAACACCTTACCCAAAGCGTTGAAATCGCAAGGTTATGCAACAGCGCTCGTTGGCAAATACCATCTTGGACAGCCCACGTCACCGGCAGATGGCTTCGACAATTGGGTCACGCTAGAAGACGGCCATGTGCGCAGTTTTTACCGCAACAAGATTTTCGACAATGGCGAAGTGTATGACCAACCCGGTCATTCAGTAGATTTCTTCACCGACAAGGGCGTCGCGTTTATAGAGCAGCAAACGCAAGCGGACACGCCATTCTTTCTCTACCTCCCCTACCCCGCGCCTTATGGGCATTGGCCCGCGACAAAAGAAACCGATGAGAACCGTCATACAGCACGTTATGCGGACTGCCCGATGAATTCGATCCCGCGCCAAGGGCTCAGCAAGGCGGCAGTTGATGGATATATGCTGCGTGCTTCGGACGCGTCCGAGCATCTGGATTTCTCCATGTTGATGCGCGCGCCAAATGATCTCAGCACACTGCGCAATTTCTATTCGCAGATCTCGATGGTGGATGACGGTGTGGGTAAAATCATGGAGACACTGGACCGGTTGGAGATCGCAGATTATACGCTTTTGATCTTCACCACGGATCACGGATTATCTACGGGCGAGCATGGCTTTTGGGGCCACGGCGCTGCAACGCTTCCGTCAAACTTGCACCGTGCCGCGCATAACATTCCAATGATCATACGTCAGCCGGGCACCTCTGAGACGGGGATGCGAAGCAAGTTGATGGTGTCCAATATGGATGTTTTTGCAACTATTCTGGATCACGCAGGTATCGCACCGAATGAGACTACGCTGCCCAGTCGCTCGCTTATGCCGGTCATCAGCGGATCAGACCTGAGCAATTGGGGGGCGGATGTTGTCTTCTCAGAGCAAGAGGAAACGCGCGTGATCCGAACACCGAAATGGGCTTTCTTCAAACGGTTTGAGGGCGCGCCAAGAAAGTTCGAAGACGAGTTGTTTGATGTCGAGAATGATCCGGGTGAGACGCAGAACCTCGCGGCGGATCCCGCTTTCGCAAATGTCGTATCTGCCCTGAGCGACCAACTCGCCGCCTTCTTTGAAACCTATGCCAACGCGCAAGCCGATTTGTGGAAAGGTGGGCAACCCATCCAGCACAGTGAACGCAAACAATACTGGCGCGACACCTGGGGTGACGATTGGCAGCCCGTCTATGCCTATGACCAAAGCTGACGCATGTTGTGCGCCATTCGTTGGTGCACAGGTTCATCAGACAAGCAGCCAACTTGTAAAATCAGCCAATGCACCGGCCCTGGATTTCATCCCTCTTAAGGGCGGCCCGTTTGCGATGGGGGCGGCAGATGGACCGCACCCTCAAGACGGCGAAGGCCCCGTGCGCGAGGTCACGCTCGACCCTTTTGCTTTGGCACCGCTCACTGTCACTAACGCCGCGTTTGAGGTGTTTGCGCAAGACACAGGCTACGTCACACAGGCAGAACGCACAGGGGCATCATTCGTTTTTGACCTGATGGTGCCGGCAGGGACGGCGGTCAAAAGCATGGCACACCCCGCAACATGGTGGCTGGAAATCGAAGGTGCCAATTGGCGCACGCCGTACGGCCCAAAAGGTATCTTTGCAGACGCGCAGCCCAACCATCCTGTTGTGCATATCAACCTCTTTGATGCGCTCGCTTATTGCGAATGGGCTGGCACACGATTGCCAAGCGAGGCAGAATGGGAATACGCCGCCAGATCGGGTTTGACGGCCAAACCCTTTCCGTGGGGCGACACCTTGCTTGAGGATGGCGTATGGCAATGCAATATCTGGCAGGGCCAATTCCCGCATGAAAATACTGCCGAGGACGGTCATGTCGGCACCGCGCCCGCGAAGTGCTTTGAGCCGAACAGATTCGGACTTTACGCAATGACAGGGAATGTCTGGGAATGGACCGCTGATAGGTTCACGACGTTGCATTCGCCCCGACCTGTGCGCAATCCAAAGGGTCCGTTGAACGGAGATTTGCATGTGGCGAAGGGGGGCTCTTACCTCTGCCACGCCTCCTACTGCATGCGCTACAGAACCTCATCGCGCCAAGGGCTAGATCCAAGAACTGCGACTGGACACATTGGATTCCGCGTCGCTGAAAAGAAAACGTAAGGGTGTGCGTTAACGCGTCCTCGCAAATTACCAGAATTTGTCGTATTGCATGGAATCCAAACTTTTGTGCCGAGAATAGACTCTTGGATGTCGCCGTCAGAACCGTCTAGCAATGGCCGCTACGGCGACTTGGATCGTCTTGCTGCGTTTTGCCTGCTGCGAACGCAATGCGATGCTGCGTGAGCGAAAGAAGAATATCTAATGTCGGTTTTGTCCCGCAATGCGGACCTCTATCCAAAGAGCAGCGAAAGTTCGATTCCCGCCCATTTTCGTTGGTCCTGATCAGTCGTCCTCACTCTGGAGATCTTCAAACTGATCCCGCGACAGTTCATACCGCTTTCCTGTGAGCAT
Source organism: Ascidiaceihabitans sp. (assembly GCA_028248455.1). Lineage (GTDB taxonomy): Bacteria > Pseudomonadota > Alphaproteobacteria > Rhodobacterales > Rhodobacteraceae > Ascidiaceihabitans. The sequence continues at coordinate 5,538 of JAOKHV010000058.1, forward strand.
GTCTTTCTTAAGGCGCGGCGTAAGATGGCTGTAATGCCGCTCAATCATGCCAATGCTTGTGCCCATCTGCACAGCAAGCGCGTGTATGTCCATGCCATCGTTGAGCAGGGCAAAGGTCGCATAGGTGTGACGTAGACTATACAGCGTCCTGTTCTGCCCTGTACGCGGGCATGTGATCAGCCCTGTATCGGTGAGGAACTTGCGGAAGGTCTGGTGGATGTTCTTAGACACGGTCCCGTCGGGCAATCTGAACACTGGCAAATCGACACGTTGCTTGAGCAGGTCCTCAAACGGGATGTGCTTGATGTCTTCACTGCGTTCATGGATGCGCTTGAGGTAGTTGATAGTGCCACTGCGACAGATGATATCCCTGCGCCCAGTTTTACCTGACACGCTCATCTCCAGATACTGCAGGTCTTTCTCTTCAAACAACGTCACGTGCTTCCACTTGAGGTTTAGCGCCTCGGTGCCATGCCTCATGCCTGTATTTGCCATGATCAACACATAGTCCCGCATCAAATGGCGCATGTCTGTAGGTTTGCCTGCTTTGCCTAAGTTGATCCAGCTTGGCATCTTGCGGATCAGTGTGGCGTATTCTTCACGGGTAAAGTCTGGGCGGCGTTCGCTCTTCTCACCACGATTTACCATCAATGGCACGCTCTTGTGGGCGATAAAGCCACGCGCCACAGCTTCTTCAAACACACGGTTCATGGCTGAGTTATGAGTGTTTAGCGTTGAGGCTTTTGGCTCGCGCCCCATCTTCCCTCTACGCCACTCGTAGAACGACTGT
>JAOKHV010000059.1 GCA_028248455.1 Ascidiaceihabitans sp.
AAGACACACCGCTGTCTACCTGGATGAAGACGGCTGCAAAACGTCTCAAGCCAAAAGGGTTTGTTCACGTGATCCATCGCGCAGAACGATTGGTTGATCTATTGGCGGCCCTCCCGTCGGATGTAGGGAGCGTGCAGGTTTTACCCCTTACTCCGCGGATTGGGCGCAAGGCTGAATTGGTCATATTGCGTGCCAAAAAAGATGGACGCGCTGCATTTGAATTACTTTCGCCGCGCATTCTGCATCTCGGTGATCGCCATGAGCGTGATGGCGATAACTATTTGCCTGAAATCAAAGCGGTTTTGCGAGATGGCGCTGCGCTGAAGTTTTAACCAGCTGTTAAGCGCCATTATGCTCATACTGTTTCCGCAGCGTGACAGCATGAATTTTTCGTGGTTTAATTAAATTACGCACTTTATCAGCAAGGAGGATTGAATGAGCTTAAACTCGCATCTGGAAGAACTGAAAAGAAAGCACACCACTCTTAGCCACGCGGTTGAACTGGCGCAACGTGCGCCTGCGAGCGATGACATCGAAGTGGCTAGTATGAAGAAGCAAAAGCTTCGACTGAAAGAGCAAATTTCGCGACTATCAAGCTAATCTAAGTTTGGCGCGGTTGCATAGGCGATTGCGCCACTTTTCTAACGTCTGTTGCCAACGGAGATGATTTTTAGCCCGGCAGTTATGTCAGCGGTCTTACTTATTTCTGCAATCATCCATTCACGGAATGCTTTGATTTTTGGCTGATCCTCGTCGCCATCAGTGCATAAGAACCTGAAGAGTGCTCCCGTGCCCAATGCAGTTTTGAAGGGCATAACCAATCTGCCTTCAGAAATTTCCTTCACAACGAATGCGCGTCTGCCTAGTACTATGCCGGCACCTGCAAGTGCCGCATCAACGGCATGATCGCCCTGTGAAAATTGCACGCCGTGAATCTCGCTGATATTTACGTTCATTGCCGCGAACCATTCAGACCAGCCTGCCGGTGGGTCTAAGAAATCGACGCTATGGTCGATGATAAGGGGTGCTTTTGTGAGGCTCTCTGGTGTTGGAAATTGCATCGCTAATTCGGGCGTCATGACCGGCGCAACCCATTCCTCGGCTAAGGGCATAGAAAATAGTCCGTCGTCGGTGCCGTAACCAAAACGCACGGCCACGTCGATTCCGTCACGGCTAAAGTCCATCATGCGAAGTGATGCCGAAAACCTGAGTTCGATTTCGGGGTGTGCCTGCGCGAATTTGAACAATCTTGGAGCAAGCCATTTGGCCGTGAATGCAGGGCCTGCTGTCACGTTAAGAGTTTCGTTGTCTTGCAGACGCTCTGTTGATCGCCAGGCTGCTGCCAAAGTTTGAAACCCGTCTTTGACGCCGGGTGCCAAGACTTTGCCTGCTTCGGTCAATTCAACGGCACGATTGAGTCGACGGAAAAGGGGGCTGCCCAAGTGTTCCTCTAATGCTTTGATTTGATAGCTGAGCGCGGCAGGTGTGACGTGCAATTCATCCGCAGCCTTTGCAAAGGACATGTGGCGCGCGGCGGCATTGAATGCGCGGAGTGCTGTGAGAGGAGGGAGGCGTTCTACCATAATTCAGTTTAATACAGCTTAACTGAATAGATGAAAAGTCTCGTTTGTAAGCATGTGTTTTAGCGAGCATAGTGGTGTAAGGTCAGAAAAACTGATGCAAAGGATTATGAAAATGTTTGAAGTATCTTCACACGCTGATGTTCAACAAGGAATCAAAGCGGCACATGCAAGCCGCGCGCTGGCTGTAGGGGCCGCATGGAATTGGTTGTTTGGCAAGAAATCTTCCCGCTGAAGGATCGCTACCTTCTTACGGGATAAGAAAAGGCCAATCTGTGGAAGCGGATCGGCCTTATTCTATTTGAAATGCCGATCAGACGAAGAACTGGCCGCCGTTGGCCGTAATAGTAGAGCCATTGATAAAACTGGCATCGTCGGATGCAAGAAACGCAACGCATCGCGCAATCTCTTCGGGTTCGCCCAATCGTCCAGTTGGAATTTGTGCGACGATACTATCACGTACTTTCTCCGGCACTGCGTTCACCATATCAGTTGCGATGTAACCGGGGCAAATTGCATTTGCCGTTATGCCCGCGCGCGCGCCTTCCTGTGCCAATGACTTAACAATCCCTAAATCACCTGCTTTGGTCGCCGCGTAATTAACTTGAGCAAACTGGCCCTTCTGACCGTTAATCGAGCTAATAACGATTACACGGCCGAATTTACGTTCACGCATCCCATTCCACAGCGGATGAACGGTGTTGAAGACGCCATTTAGGTTCGTGTCGACAACCTCATGCCACTGTTGGGGTGTCATTTTATGAAATGGAGCATCGCGGGTGATGCCTGCGTTTGCAACGACAACATCAATTGGACCTAGGTCTGCTTCGACTTGTGCAGTACCTGCGGCGCTTTCATTATAGTCTGCCACATTCCACTTATAGCTTTTGATGCCTGTTTCTTCAGTGAACTTGGCGGCAGCGTCATCGTTACCGGCGTATGTGGCGGCTACAGTGTAGCCAGCATCTTTTAGCGCAATCGAAATCGCAGCGCCGATTCCTCGGGAGCCGCCTGTAACTAGAGCAACACGTGACATTATAAATCTCCTAAATTCACCTCGAAATCTAATTACAAAATAAAATATATATTAGCAATATAATTACGTGATGAAATATGTTGATTTATTAAGGTATTGTTTAAAAACAAAAAAGGCGGGACACTGGCCCGCCTTTCCTGTGAATTTTAAAGTGCTTATGGTCGCTCAAGACACATTGCAACGCCCATTCCACCGCCAATACATAGGGTGGCGAGCCCTTTTTTCGCCCCACGGCGCTTCATCTCAAACAACAAGGTGTTCAAGATCCGTGCGCCAGATGCTCCAATTGGATGTCCAATCGCGATTGCACCACCGTTGACGTTGACGACATCTGGGTTCCACCCCATTTCCTTGTTTACGGCACAGGCCTGGGCCGCGAACGCTTCATTTGCTTCAACAAGGTCTAAATCTTCTGCTTTCCAGCCAGCCTTTTCCAATGCCTTGCGACTTGCGTGCATGGGGCCAACGCCCATGATTGCTGGGTCTAGACCTGCGGTCGCATAGGACGCAATCCGCGCAAGTGGCTCAATGCCACGCTTTTCTGCATCATCTGCTGTCATCAATAGGGCGGCAGCTGCACCGTCGTTCAGGCCAGAGGCATTTGCTGCCGTCACAGATCCTTCCTTTGCGAAGGCGGGACGCAATTTCTTCATCGCAGCCATAGTTGCGCCATGACGAATGTATTCGTCAGCGTCGACAATAATATCGCCTTTACGGGTCTTAACTGTGAAGGCTGCAATCTCATCCGCGAACCGTCCAGCAAGCTGTGCAGCTTCGGCTTTGTTCTGGGATGCAACGGCAAATTCGTCTTGCATGTCACGAGTTATTTTCCATTTCTCAGCAACATTTTCCGCAGTTTGGCCCATGTGGTATCCGTTAAAGGCATCCCACAGCCCATCGCGGATCATCGTATCGATGTATTTCATGTCGCCCATTTTATGGCCTGCACGTAGATGCGCGGCATGGGGACTAAGGGTCATGTTTTCTTGACCACCGGCTGCAACGATTTCAGCGTCACCTAGTTGGATGTGCTGGGCGGCCAGTGCAACCGCGCGAAGGCCCGAACCACAAACCTGGTTGATTGACCAAGCTGATGCTTCTTGGGGAAGGCCTGCGTTGATGTGCGCTTGGCGCGCAGGGTTTTGGCCCTGTGCTGCGGTTAAGACTTGGCCGAGGATAGTTTCAGAGACTTCGCCTTTTTCAATTCCGGCCCGTTCGACGATTGCTTCCAATACGGATGTGCCCAAATCATGGGCTGGTGTGGTGGCGAATGCGCCGCCGAAGCTGCCCACTGCTGTGCGCGCCGCGGACGCAATGACGATGTTGGTCATGAAAATAAGTCCTCTAATTTGTTTAAGTGCTAGGTAGTTTCGTTGATCTAAAAGTGGCCCAACGCTCTACAAAAATTATACTAATATCATTTATTTGGGTGCGACAACTGGCTGCAGAGTGAGATGCCGTTATGACGCAGCTTGCACCGCACTGTTTTCGGCCCACCGTGGCCGGACCGATGGGGCACTGAAATAAAAGCTATGCAGGCAATCGGCACCTAGTGCGATTAGTGTTTCGGCCTCCGCTCGTGTTTCAACAAATTCCGCGATAGTGAGCATGTCAAAATGTTTGGCGATATCTATCATCGCACGCACCAACGCTTGATTGTCTGGGTCGCTATCGATGGACTTGATGAATTGGCCATCGATTTTGAGGACGTCAAACATAAGGTCCTTAAAATAGCGAAGTGCTGTATGACCTGATCCGAAATCATAAAGGGCAAAGCTGACACCTAAAAGTTGGAGCTCGTCCATGAACTTCACTATTTCATGTGGTTCGCTCATGGCCGAACTCTCTGTTATCTCAAGGATCAGCCGCACTGCTATGGTTTCATCTCGGTCAAGCCAACGGTAAAAATTGCGTTTCCATGGCCCAAATCCAATGATGCGTACGGACATATTAATAGACAGCCGTAGATCGGGTTTTTTGAATTAGCTTTGCATACCCATGTTGAGCGACAAGGCGTCAATCCGCCGCCCCAACTCGGTATCTTCAATAACGTGGATGAAATCTTTGGCTGGGATAATGCGACCAGTCGCGTCCATGACGCGGATCAACCCCTCATAAAATCCAACCTATCGTGGGTCACAGGACATCATGACGGGCTGGTACGCGAGCAGTGTTTGTTTATGCTGAATTGCAGTATCCACCATTTGAATCGATTGGCTGTCACGTTTGGCAATCGCGATGTTGAGTGGGCTTTGCATTACGCCTGCAGCATCTTGCTTTTGTGTGTGTCGCTGATTCATTTTGTGCCACCTCTTTGCAAAACGTTTTTATCACGTGGCTGGGTGATCTAATAACGACTTACGTGGCGCTTTTTGTGCTAATTGACGGACACTTAAATAAGAAAGTTATTTATCATGGAACGCTGCGGCTGGGTTGGGCTCGAACAAATTTACGTTGATTATCATGATGCCGACTGGGGGGTCCCTGAATATGACAGTCGCGCCCTGTGGGAAAAGCTGGTGCTTGATGGATTTCAGGCTGGCCTAAGTTGGCTCACGATATTGAAAAAGCGTGATAATTTTCGTGCGGCGTTTGCAGGGTTCGACCCTAATGTTATTGCGACATGGGGTGAAGACGAAATTGAACACCTTTTGCAAGATACCGGAATTATTCGTCACCGCGGGAAGATTGAGGCTACAATCGGTAATGCGCGGGTTTGGCAGAAGATCGAACAACGTGAAGGATTTGATACGTTTTTGTGGAATTATGTGGGTGGAGCACCACTTCAAAACAGTTGGCTGACCCAAGCTGATGTCCCTCCCTTTACCGAATTATCGACGCGCATTTCGACGGATTTGAAGAAGGAAGGCTTCCGTTTTTGCGGACCAACAATCGTCTATGCATTCATGGAGGCGGTTGGGATGGTCAACGATCACATCGTCACCTGTCCGCGTCATGCAGAGGTTGCTAAATTAATACGCTAAAACCCCGTTGACTCTGTGCCTGCGCCCCGTATAAGCGCGACTTCATTGGTGTTGGTGGCCCCTGCAAGGGGATGCCTGTCGGGGTTCGCCCAAAGGACAACGCCCTTCATAGCCAGAAATGGCACTCTTAGAAGGAGATCAGTCGTGACTAAACGTACGTCTGCCAAACATAAAATTGACCGTCGAATGGGCGAAAACATCTGGGGCCGCGCTAAATCCCCAGTAAACCGTCGTGAATATGGCCCAGGCCAGCACGGTCAACGTCGTAAGGGCAAATTGTCCGATTTCGGTATCCAGCTTCGCGCAAAGCAAAAGCTAAAAGGTTACTACGGCGATCTCACAGAGAAACAATTCCGTCGCATCTATGGCGAAGCGGTTCGTGTTGGTGGCGATACAGGTGAAAACTTGATTGGCCTACTAGAACGCCGCTTGGACGCTGTTGTGTACCGCGCTAAGTTCGTAGCAACTGTATTTGCTGCGCGTCAGTTCGTGAACCACGGCCACGTCAAAGTGAACGGTAAAAAAGTAAACATTCCATCATACCGCGTTAAAGAGGGTGATGTGATTGAAGTTC
>JAOKHV010000006.1 GCA_028248455.1 Ascidiaceihabitans sp.
AAAACTTGCAGTAGCACTCACTATCAGAGCCACAGACATTAGGATAAGCTTTGTATTTAAGTATCTCATGCGAAGAAGCTAGCAAAGTTATTCGTAAGAGTGGAGTCTTTTGGTTTGGTCAATGCTCATGTCTCATCATCCTGCAACCTCATTGCATAGAGAACTCTTGAACGGTCGTTGTGGAGGGGTTGGTATCAGATGTTCTTCAACTATCCAGATGACAACGTCATAGAGGTACATCAAATTGTCAGTGAGGAATATTAAAAGCTGATAAGAGCTTGGGATGCGCTGTGCATCAAACGTTTTATGTACTGCCTCATTACTCATTCCTTTTAACATTTTGCCACATTCTTTAGAACCAAAGATTAACCTGAAGCTAGAAGTTACTGAGAGGATGAATGGCAATGAGACTGATACAATTTACTTTGTGCCTAATAGTGTTTGCATCCCCATCTCTTGGCGAACCACGCTATCAGATCGATGGAAATACTCTAACCTTTAACATGGGTGTACCTGGTGGGCCTGGTGAGTTCACAGGTCAGCTAGAATATTATGACCTTAGAGAAATTGGGGAACTCATCTTCGAGTCTGTTGGAGTTGAAGTTCTAAAAGTGACAGGTCCTGGTGGCTCCATGATAGCAGCCCGTGAGATTGCAAATAAAGTCATTAACCTCAATTTAGATACCGTGGCTTATGGTGACTGCATGAGTGCTTGTACGATGATATTTTTAGCTGGAAAGAAAAGGACTTTGGCTGAGAACTCGCGGCTAGGATTCCATAAGCAGTTAGTAGTTAAGCGAGATCACAAGCCAATCTTTGAAGCCAATAAAGATGCTAAGGGTTGGGAAGATGAGTTCGCATATTTTAACTATAACTATGATCGTTTAGTGACTGAGCTAGTTGATGACATTAAATTTATAAATAGCCGTGGTGTGTCGATTGATTTTATATTGAATGTATTTTCCACAGCGAACGATGACTTATGGTTGCCTTCTCGAGAGGTATTATTATCCAGTGGTGCTATAACTGAGTGAATTGTTATTATGTACATGCTGCATTTGAGGTTGTCGTACAGCCAGAACAAGCAGGCTTCTTGTATTCGCAATGGACACATTTGGTACACATTGGCACACATCTGACAATTGACAGGTAGAAATGACCGTGTGAACAATACGGCGGAATTTAATAAGTCTCTTATTATGTTGGTAGACGCGCTAGCTTCAGGTGCTAGTGTCCTTTTGGACGTGGAGGTTCGAGTCCTCTTCTGGGCACCAAAATCTCTCTTAAATTACCAATAAACCAATCAAATACAGTGGTATAGCTTCTCACAGGACCACTTTTGGGACCGCTTTTAGGACCGCTTTGTCGGGTTCGGCAGCAAAATAGTCAGTCCTCAGAGGCCGTTTCTGCTTGAACTGGGTCACGTTAGGCGCAAACCTAACAACCATGAGTGATGATGTGCCCCTACGACTCCCCCGCTATGTTTTTCGCCGGAGCAACGGCAGCTTTCGCTATAAGAGGAACGTTCCAGAGCGGCTTAGACCGCTCTTTAGGATCCAGTTTTTGTGTAGGTATCCAGACTGAGCAATTTTTGGATCAAAATGGTCGAGAGCTTTGGGGGATGGTGAGAAAGCCTAAAGGGATCGCAGATCTGATGAAAAATTTATCACGTGTTGACGTGATGTTGGATACAAATCTTTCAAATCGATCCTGGTGGGAAGGGCAAGACTTATCACCAAGAGACCGTGCCAAGTTATATTTCGGGCCAAGAATTTTCCCTTCTGAGCCTCGCGCATTTAGAAGCGTACCCAGTGGTCCCAATTTGTTCTTTGGTAGTATGGATGGTCGCAGAGGATCAGTAATAGAACAGCTAGCTGGCATGAATGTAAAAGTATTGCCGCGTGGCACCTATGGCACGAAATTGGAAGGTGAGCTTAATGCGGCCGGTACAGTTATGAATATTCATTTTGATGAAGGCATATATACAGAGGCTCCTCGGTTGCTAACTGCTTATCTTGCAGGCAAACCAATCAGATCTGAAATGCTTGGTGATCCTTTTGTTAAGGGGGTCCACTACATAGAAATTGAGGGCTGCATTACCGAAAATGCGCAAGTCATATATGACGCTTTCTCACAGCTAGTTACAGAAGAATTATCTTTCGCCAGCTTCATTCGTTCAGCGTTTGCTGAAATCAACGGATGAGCCGAACTCTCTCTTAGATTAAGCTGCCATTGGTGCCAAAAACCCTGACGACGGACACAACCTACTGAATTCACTCAACCAGTTTCGGATCAGCCTCCTAGAGCAAACTCAGCCCATTTTTACAAATTTTCTGGCCACTTTTTCGCATCTTTCGGCACTGAAGCTCTTGGGTCTTCCGGACTTTTTGATCCACGTATGTTCGATCATGGTGTAGGTGGTAATTTACCGCTGTATACCTTACCTGACGGAGCTTTAGGCCTGCATTTTGCAGTCTGATGCCAAGCTCTTTATCCTCATGCCCGTAGGTCATATCTTCATTAAATCCATTTACTTTGATCAGGTCTTGGAGCCAGGCACCACTGTTGCCACCCCTGAAAATACGAGAAAAAATGTAGAAGCGATCGAAAATCCGTCCGAGGGCTAGCCCTGAAAGGGCAATACGCCAGAACAACTTAAGGCGTCGACGGGGATTGCTGGCTTGAATTAACTGGAATTTTATCCGCTTGGGTAAATTTAAAAACCCTGAGATGTTGCCTAAATCGAGGATGTTTTGAGTAATTTTATTATTAAGGTGTATCGAGGAACCGACAGTGAAAGAGCCCTGAGTGGTGCGAGCTCGATGATTTGTTATGAAATAGGCAGGGCAGGCACAGTCGTCGTCTATGAAGAGGACGTAATCAGACGTAGCTGCCCGAATAGCTTTGTTTAGGGCAGCGCACTTTCGGAAGCCTTGGTCTTCATGCCAAGAATGTTTGACGGTCAGAGTTGGGAACTCAACCCTAAAAGCCTTGATCACATCTTGGGTGTCTTTGCCCGATCCATCGTCTGCTATTATTATTTCATCCGGAAGTGTCGTTTGCCTCGCCAATTGTCGCAATGTAACTGCCAGATAATTGGCTTTGTTATAGGTCGCAACGATGACCGTAATCGAAGGCTGATGTATATTGATAGTCAAGGCCTCGTGGCTCCATATTGCAGTAGTTCAGAACAATAACTAGGGAGGTAGTGTGCGATGTGGACGCCTGCTTATCAATGACTATATGTGGGCGCTCGGATAATCTGGCGCGTGCCAGCGGGATTGGCTTGATGCTCGCCGGAATTTTTGTGACCCAGAGGGTGTAAGTCCCGTGTTTTGAATATCGAGTGAATTTGTTAGGAGTGTCTAGCGCATTCCAATTTGGCTTTTGAATTATCAATAATCACGTCAGACTTTCTGGCGACGCCAATTGCAACAAATGCAATGCATTCAGTGAGAGCAACTAGTTTACTCGAAAGTTGCTATTGCGAACACTTAAGAAAAACTTCATGAATTTATTGTGCTCAGGAGTTTAGTCGCGGAGGAACATATTGGATGAAATCACGGGCCCCATATAATACAGACGCAGTTATAACTTGGGTTGATGGGGAAGATCCGCGGCACCGAGCAAAGCGGGAAAAACACACCGATAGGGCGAAGCCGATACCTGCAGGAGCTAAACCCACACGATTTTCTTCACTGGACGAAATCGTATTTTGTATCTTGTCCATCGCAAAATATGCACCATTTTTCAACAAAATCTACATTGTCACTGACAGCCAAGTACCACCCATTTTTGATGCTATGAAAACGCACTTCCCAGAGCAAGTAAGTAAAGTTGAGATTGTTGATCATTCCGTCATATTTCAGGGTTATGAAGATCTGCTGCCGACATTTAATAGTATATCTATTGAAAGTATGTTCCACAAAATCCCGAATTTATCCGAAAATTACGTATACTTTAATGACGACTTTTTTCTGGTAAGACCTTGTGATGTTGGTGACTGGTTTGATGGGGACACTGTCATTTTGTATGGCAAAGTTTTGTCGAAAATTTATGGTATTTTAGATGATGTTGTAACGACAATAAAGGATGTACTAAGAGTCCCGACAAATGCGCGCAAAATAAGTTCAAAAACCGGTCAACGTAAGTCTGCTCAGCTAACAGAATATGGAGACTCGTTTTTCAACAATTCTCACACGCCGCTTGCTGTTCGAAAATCAACCCTAGCCACGTTTTTTTCGCAAAACTCTGACATGTTAAAAAAAAATATCTCTTTCAAATTTCGAAATAGCGAACAGTTCGTTCCAATTGCCCTTTCAAACCATTTAGATTTTGTTAAAAATACGGCTAAAATTGGTGAAGTGGACAGAGTTGTCGTTGCTCATGGCGGGCGAGGGGCGGAGAAAAAAGCATTGCAAAAAATTGGCGACGTTGAGGCTAATCCAAACGTAAAATTCTTTTGCATTCAAAGTTTGGATGAGGCCTCGCCAGAAGTTCAAAAAATCTATTTGGATTGGCTTGCTACGCGTATGCTGCCAGAATAATTTTCTACTTTAACAAAAATACATTATTGTTTTTGTCACGAAATAAAGGGCAAGTGAATTAATAGAATTAGAAGAAAGCCTATTCAAAATTACGTATTGAAAACTAATCCGTGCGCAATCGATTCCGTGCTAACAGCAAATATCGACTAAACGGTATCAGAGAATTGTTTCCATCGTCTTTGAATAAGATACAAATCTATTTACCAATTAGCCTGAAAATTCCGCCACTTACCAAATTTAAGTGGTTGTTAAATTTAGTAAATTTGTCTGACGTCAGCACTCATGGGTCCAAATAGCGTTATTTGCTAAGAGAGTGTTGTTGGCTCATCGTAATCACTGAGGAGTGGAACATGAGACAGACAACTGGAATACGCAAAAGCCCTGGCGAGAAGCTGGTCAAGGACATCAAGCGGGCAATCCGCAAGCAGTATTCATCTGAAGAGAAGATCCACATTGTGCTGGACGGGCTGCGTGGCGAGGACAGAACAATAAATATTATGGCCAGAACCTCTCCCCTCAGATACTCCCCTCCTACCAAGGCTACAGCCTACAGGTGTTCACTTCGGGTCGCATCAAACTGCATCGACTATATGAGCAATATCTGCAAGAACGAAGGAAGACGCAGAAATCACAACATATATCGCCCGCTGGACAATTTGGGTTATTGGAGAAATTCATGGGAATTTTCAATATAATCTTACGGACGCTTAGTATACTTGGGGTGTTCTTCATGGGCTACCACGCGTAGGCCGCGATTAACTAACAAGGCAGTACAGAATATTTCACGTAAATATCCGCCGACGACGCCAACCAGGTTACCACTCAAACAGCAAAGGTATTTAAATGAATGAGCAGGAATATTGGAATAAATTCTACTCGGACAACGCTTCTGAAAAGAATCTAACAGTTCCCTCCCAGTTTGCGGCGTTCGTTTTGGGCGAAACACATGCTATGGATACCATCGTTGAATTTGGATGTGGAAATGGGCGGGACTCTGCGTTTTTCGCACGCCATGGCAAAACCGTGTTTGCTCTTGACCTCAGCTCTGATGGCATTGCCATAAACCAAGAGACCTAGGCACATGCCTCAAACCTAAAATTCCACGCCTGTGATGTAACTGCAGACATTCCGGACATTGGGCTTAATCATAACGAGCCGAAGGCAATCTATGCACGGTTTTTCATACATGCTTTGCAAACTGAAGATGTGGCCAAATTTTTTGCGAACTGTTCAAAATTAATGTCGCCCCAAGACCTGCTTTTTATCGAATACCGTACAGAAGATGATGCTGATCGCACAAAGGCGACCAGTGCACATTACCGTAATTTCTTAAACGCTTCTAAAGTTGAAGCCGTGCTAAAAGCAAATGGACTTAAAACATCGTATCTCGTGCAGGGCCTTGGTTTTGCGAAATGGAAAGTTGACGATGCATTCGTTGCACGGCACATTATTGGATCTATAAAAAATGGCTAAAAATGCGGTGTCTCGCGCAACAAACGAAGACAATCTTCGGTTCTTTTCAAACCTTTTAGCTGAAATTGAACATTTCGCTTGTTTTGGAACCTTACTTGGTCTTGTGCGCGATAATAAAATTATCGAATGGGATGATGATGTAGATATTTACGTAAATTCTGCAGTGCGAGCTGATCTTCTTCAGGTGCTTCAAAAAGCAGGAATAGAGGTTCCTTTGGAAGTGTTTCCAAATACAACACCTTATATATTGCAGGTGCAGCGTACCGTTCGGGGCGAAGTCGGCCTGGTTGATTTCTACTTCTATGATGCTGATGCGGACCCTGATTATATTTGGGAAAAGTGGAATTTCGATGGTCGCTATAAGAAGGCAAATGCGGCGATAAAAATCCCAAAAAAGATTATATACCCTATCGAGAGGAAATTCTACGAGGGCATAGAGGTTTCTATGCCAGGTGACGCAGCGCAGCTTTGTGTGTTTTTATACGGTAAAAGTTGGAACAAACCCATGGCAAAGGGAACTGAGTATAAAATAATGATTGTGAGCAATGTGCCGCGTGTCTTTGTTGGGACGCTTGGGAAAATACAACGACTGTTTGTAAAGATTTTAGGGACTTTTAAGCTACTGAAAGTAGGTTGATACCATCCTAGGTAATCTTCCCATTACAGGGGGGGCTTGGCGCTTACTATCACAACGCTTTACAGCAAATTTAAAGACTATCTGATCAACGAGGCTAAGGGGCCAAAAGAAGACCTGCCAACCCGTCCAGCTTTGGGTGCAAGCCACAAAGCGTCACTCTGTTCTAATGCATAAATCGGGACCGCTTTCGGGACCGCTTCTGAGTTTTTCGCTGACACTAAGCCCCTACAATGCAACAACAATCGCGGAAGTATGACGTCCTCTTCTGGGCACCACAGATCACACTTAAGTATTTGTAAATATTATATAAAAACTGATTTGGTGCCCGATAAATCTAGCCAAAGGACCACTATCGGGACCACTTCGTCATTCCGTAACAAAATAGAGAATGTCTTGTCATCCAAAGACGCTGCAAATTAGCCTTGCCCCTCTCAGGTGGTTTTGTCTGACATGACCACGTGATGACATCCGGTATTACAATTTAGCTTGAGAAGAATTTTCCCGGCCCAGAACTTCTGGAATTTGGGTGCGGTAAATATATAGAACCGCAGCAGATAGAAGGCCAAGTACGATTGCAGGAACCGCAGATGGGCCAAGAATGAACCAATGGGTCAGGACGCCACCTACCATAGTGCCACCAAGAACTGCTGCACCGATGACCTGACGCCGTGGAAGCCATAATAGCACAACACCGATTACCTCAATGGCCCCTGTCAGATAACGGAAGCCTTGCCCCCAGCCTATTTGATCAAACGTCATGACCATCATCTCGACACCCGCGAGCTTTGCGCCGCCTGCGCCCAAAAAGGCAATTGAAAGTAAAATGCGAAGGCCAACTGAGATATAAGTCATTATTTTCCTATCTTAAGTTTTTATATTGTTCCGTTAAATGCTTTGCATGATTGGTTTCTAGCGTTCGTCCGTGACGAATTAACCGCTGACGTTTGTAGGTCGAGACTAGGCAAAGCATTGGCTGGGCGGTTGCCATTGAGCAGTCACCCAGCCAATATTCATTTTCAAGATTTTTGATCCTGACGTGTTTCATAGGCAGTTTTCTTTTCTTGATACTCTTCCTCAGAGAGAGCGTGCCACCCGATACAGTTGCCTGTCGGAGAACGGCCACATCCACATTTTGGTGATTCAGTCATTTTTATAACTCCTATTTTTGGTTGTTCCCTTAAATGCATTGTAGCATGGTTAGACACAATGAGCGCATATCCGCAGAGAGTGCGCGTAAAAAAGGCATAGGTAATATGGACAAATGGGCTGAGCTTCGAACAGCATACCAAGTGGCAAAGCTAGGCACGGTAAGTGCAGCGGCAAATGCACTTGGCTTCCACCGCGCGACAGTGAACCGCCACATTGACGTGCTTGAGGAAGAGATGGGTGCGCGCATCTTTATCCGACATGCACGGGGGTATACGCTTACAGAGTTAGGCGAGGATGTACTTCGAGTGGCGCAAAAGACGGAAGAGATTATCGAAGATCTTGCGGGTCGCGTACAGGGTGGAAAAGCTGCGCTAGAAGGTGAGCTTAAGCTGACAATTCTAGCGGGTTTCGCTGAGCTAATGATGAAACCAATCTCAGACTTTAGAGCAGAAAATCCAAATTGTATTGTAAATCTTGACGCCAGCGAAAACCTTGCGAAACTTGAATATGGTGAGGCGCATATTGCACTACGTGCAGGTCCAAAGCCGGATCATCCTGATTACGTTGTTAGTAACTTTGCGCAGATCAGTTTTAACCTTTACGCCCACGACAGCTATATCCAAAGATTTGGGATGCCAAAAGACGCTGGTGATTTTGATAACCATCAGTTTGTCCTTCCACCAAGTTTTGGAGGACAACTCTCAGTCCGCGAATGGGTAAAAAACATTACTCACCCTGATATGATCGCACTCTCGTCCCAACATGTAGATGTCAACTTTAAGGCAGTTTTTGCCGGAATAGGTATGGGTATTATAGAAGACCATAAAGCTAAAAGGTACGAAGGATTTCACCCTGTTCTTCCCCCAAATCAGGAGTGGTCCGTGCCAATATGGTTAGTCACACACGTGGACCTTCACCGCACAGAGAAAGTGCAAGCGATGCTAAGGTGCATAAAGTCTGCTCATCAGGAAGAATGATCGGGATGGTACCATTAAACAAATAAGAACACCCATCAGATTGCTGCCACAGCCTAAATCTATGCGCTCAATAGTTGACGCCACTCGGCGAGAGTATAAGTACGGTTTGGCTTGAAATTGATGTGCTTAATAGTTCGCCTGAACTTACTCAGGAGGACCGCTTTCGGGACCACTTTTATATTTTAAAATAGAAATAAGTAACTGTGATTAAAAGGAAATATAAAAGTTCGACGTCCTCTTCTGGGCACCAAAATACCCCCTATATTTCCAAGAAACCTTTGGTAATAACTGCTTCTGGCGGAATGTGGGACCACTATCGGGACCGCTTTTGGGACCACTTCGTCGAATAGCGCACCCAAAGCGTCAGACATAAGCGGTCCAGATGGCCTTGCGCGCGGTAAACTGTGTCGTGATAGTCTCGAGTACAGCGGCCCAGCATCCATCAAAGGAGAATACGATGAAAACCCATGTAGCAGTTGTAACCGGTGGAACGCAGGGCATCGGTCTGGCCGTCACTCAGCAGTTGGTCGAAAAAGGCCATCGCGTGGCCAGCTGGGACATCGATCCCAGCAATGTCGATGCGATGGCCCCCTTTAAGGATCAAGCTCTGGCTGTTCGGTGCGACATTACCGATTTGGCATCGGTTGAGGCAGCTTATGCGCAGACGTGCGAGGCATTCGGAGCACCAGTTATTTTGGTCAACAGTGCAGGCATCGCGGGGCCAAACGCACCGCTTGATAAATACGATGTGGATGCTTGGCATAGCGTGATTAACATCAATCTGAACGGAACATTCTACGTTAACCGGATCTGTGTGCCTGGGATGAAAGAAGCAGGCTACGGCCGCATCCTGAATGTTGCCTCGATCGCGGGCAAAGAAGGTAACCCGAACGCGTCTGCCTATTCAGCCTCAAAAGCGGCGGTGATCGGGTTAACCAAATCCTTGGGCAAAGAGCTTGCAGGCTATGACATCGCAGTAAACTGCGTGACACCCGCTGCTGCGCGCACGCGTATTTTTGATCAAATGAGCCAAGAGCATATTGATTACATGCTTTCAAAAATCCCACGTGGCCGATTCCTCGAGGTTGAAGAAGCCGCCAAAATGATTGGTTGGTTGGTATCAGAGGAAAACTCGTTCACCACAGGAGCCGCGTTCGATTTGTCGGGGGGGCGGGCAACCTATTGATCGAATTCTGTATGTGATGGGGCATATATTTGAACACTTAGTGGAGTGGATGTGTCGCGGAATTGCGCCGCTGCAGCTGTCAAATTAATAAGAACATGCATCAGATTGTATGCACAACCTAAATCTATGCACTTGATAATTGACGCCACTCAGCGATAGCAGCGGCACGGTTCAGCTTGTAATTGGTGCGTGAAACACTTGGTGCACCTCCGATCTAAGAGGACCGCTTTTAGGACCACTTCGTCAAATAGCGTACCCAAAGCGTCACAGATAAGCTAATGAGTTGGTGCATTATTTTCAACTGATCGTCAGCGGCGACAAGGAAGCTAGAGTAGGAGTATCAGCCGTATGACTTCAGGACTCGTTTTAAAGTAGCGGAATGGAGAGTGTTTTGTCATTTACTGACGCTACAAGCCCACACTGGCCACTTCAAACGAGTTTAATCTGACAGAGCCATTTAGAGCGCTAATTCTTGGCATGATACTTATGACATCAGCAACCCCTCGATTGCCGACTTGTCGAAATCCTGAAAACGATTCTGATCCAGCCCAAACCAATTGGTCAAGACAAGATGATAAACTGACCGGTAGTCCATTGTGAACTGCATGTCACCCTCCTGTAGCGCGCCAAGATCGGGGTGTGCGCCCCAGATCCCACCTTCCAGAGCACCACTCATTAAGAAATGCGGAGCAGCGGTGCCGTGATCAGTACCTTCTGAGTGGTTTTCTACCGCTCGGCGTCCGAATTCACTGTAAGTCATGACCAGCGTATCTTCCCATTGGCCACTGCTTATAAGCATGGTGCGCAGCCCAGCCAGTGCATTGCCTAAGTCTCGCAGCAAGTTCTTGTGCGACCAATATTGGTTTTCATGGGTGTCGAACCCGCCGATTTTGAGCTTGAGAACCGGCGCGTCGATTCCCGCCTGCACCAACTTCGCAGCCATGGCGGGTGAGGAGCAGAGAAAAAAGCATTGCAAAAAATTGGCGACGTTAAAGCTAATCCAAACGTAAAATTCTTTTACATTCAAAGTTTGGATGAGGCCTCGCCGGAAGTTCAAAAAATCTATTTTGATTGGCTTGCTACGCGTATGCTGCCAGAATAATTTTCTACTTTAAAAAATACATTATTGTTGTTGTCACGAAATAAAGGGCAAGTGAATTAGAAGAAAAACCGTTCGGCAGCCTACAGATTGGCGTTGCTGCGGACATCGTAATCTTGGATCGCGCGGTTACTACGCAAACGATTGGCGAAACGCAGGTGGAAACCATCATTTGCAACGGCAAGATCACCTACCAGCGTTAATTCCACCCGTCGCCCGGCCAGGCATATGGCGCATCGATACCCGCGTAGGCTGGGCCAAAGATCGACAGTCCTTTCGGCGTTCTGAATGCCCCTAGCGATGGCAGTAGAACAACCGCCACGTCTTGGTTCAGGGCGCAATCTGGGTTGGATATTTGCGCGCCAGTTTGTGCGTCAAACAACCAGATCAAGTCGTGAATCGTTGCGAAAACCTTATCATCTATCCAACACGCCATGCAGAAGGTAATCAAAACGGTCCTCCTGTGCCAACCTGCGCACCTCGGCCAGCAGGTCATCGCGCAACGTGCAGCAGATGCATCCGTTCGACATTTCGACCAGCGTTTCATCTGTGCGGCTAAGTTCTGTATCGGCGCGCACAAGGTCGGCATCTATGTTCACCTCGGACATGTCATTAACGATGACCGCGACACGCAGACCGTCGCGATTGTTCAGGACACGATTAAAGAGTGTGGTTTTTCCGGCCCCAAGAAAGCCGGACAAGACGGTGACAGGAAGTTTTTGGGTCATTTGGAATTATCCTTATGCGGTTTTGGCGGTTTGAGGGGTGCGCAGCATCTCGAAGCTGTAGACAAGTTCCAAGCGGGTGATATCGCGGCCAATGACAACGATGCGCGATTGACGGATTTTGCCCTGCCAGTCGTGTAAGGGCACCGGTGGGTCAAAAAGATGCTGCACGCCGTGAAACACAAAAGGCATCTCAATACCGATCAGGTGTACGATGCCTTTCACGCGCAGGATGTCGGGCCCACGCAGCCTGATGAGTGTGTCGAGCCAAAGATCAAACGCATCAGGGTGAATAGGATCGTCCAAGACAATGGACGCCGATCCGATCCGCGCGTCATGTTTGGGCAGCAGGGCTGTGGGTGTCGTGGATGGGGCGAAACCGGAAAGGTTATCAAGTGGGTCGCTGGAACCAAATGCAGGTTCGGGTACAGGTGGTATCAGCCATGCCATGGCCTGATCTGATATTCCCTCAGGGCGCATGCCACTTAAACCCCAAAGGGCTGCGGTTGGCACCACACCACGATCAGCCCGCAAAATATCCGCGGTTGGGTTGAGTGATCGCAGCCGTGTTTCAAATGCCCCTGACGTGCTCTGTGACACCAAATCGGTCTTACTGAGGACAAGCAAATCCGCCATCGCAACTTGTGAAACGGCTTCGAATTGACGGTCTAGCGTGCCCGGACCAGTTGCTGCATCCACCACCGTGACAACCCCGTCGATGCGGAAATTCCGTGCCAGATAAGGATCAACCAGAAACGTATGTAGAATGGGTGCGGGATCGGCTAGGCCCGTTGTTTCAATCACAACACGGTCAAAGGTTAGGCGGTTTTCTTGTTTTCGCACAGCCAAATCTTGCAGGGTGCGCGATAGGTCGCCGCGAATGGAACAGCACAGGCAACCAGATTTCATCAAGACAACTTCTTCGTCCACGGTTTCGATCAGATCGTGGTCAAGCCCCGCTTCGCCAAATTCATTCACGATGACAGCGATCCTTGGTCCGGTTGGCTGGACTAGGATCGCGTTGAGCAGTGTTGTTTTTCCCGCACCAAGAAAACCTGTCAGCAAGGTAACCGGTAAGCGAGTGTCTTTTGCGGCCATTTATCAGTCATCCTGCTTAGGTTTTCAATTTTGTAATGTTATGACATAACATTAAATAGATAATCAAGATGCTTTAACGCAAATAGGGCAACAACATCACGATACTGATGGCGATGATCATGACGCCGCCTGTCAAATGCAGCATTGCCGAGATGGCCTGCACCCCATGGTGGTTCCGTGCCCCAAGACCAGCCAACCGCCGCGCGACGACGCCGGAGGTCGCAACAGTCAAGTTGAACGCAGCGGTCCCAAGGCACATCGTGATCACGGCAAGGCATCCAACCGCAAAAGCATCGAAACGGGCCGCGATCACCAGAACAAACAATGCGCCAGTGCAAGGTCTTATCGCGATGCTGGCGATCAAAGCGACCACATCGCGTGTTGTCGTCAGCGTTGCCACGTCGTCGACACTTGGACCATGCGCGTGGCCACAACAGC
Organism: Ascidiaceihabitans sp.; assembly: GCA_028248455.1. GTDB lineage: Bacteria > Pseudomonadota > Alphaproteobacteria > Rhodobacterales > Rhodobacteraceae > Ascidiaceihabitans. Next base: position 13,330 of record JAOKHV010000006.1, read on the forward strand.
CGTGTGTGACCTGCTTGGATTGGTTGATTTTGTGCCAACTTCGTACGCCACGAAATATTAAAACAGCCCCGATCGCGGCAACGGCCACGTAGCTCGCTGGGGCAAGCCAAGTCTCTGTGAGGTCAGCAAGATCAGCCGACCCTATTTCTAGCAGAAAATAAAGACTGCCGACCAAAAGGATGGCCGTCGCAGCCTGTGCTAGACTGGATAGAACCGTCAGTATACTCAACCATTTTAGGGTGGCACCACTGGCAAGGGCCGCTCCGCCAATCAGGACTTTCCCATGCCCCGGTCCAAGGGCGTGGAAGAAGCCATAAGCGGCCGTCGCACTACACAATGTCCAGACAGCCTGCGGATCACCCGCTTGAATACCTCTTAGCGCACCAGCCATCACGTTCTGGAACGTACGTTGTTCACCAATGGCCCATCGTTGGATTTCAAACCACTGCACAATGCCCGAGGCTGCGACACCGACAGCCCAGATACACAGAACGATCACACCAAACCTTAACCGCATGTCAGCTGCACCTCATCAGAGAAGAGCCGGCCAACATTTTCTACCGCGGGTATATCTTCACGCCCCAGTGCCGCCAGCTTATCTTGCAAGGCGCTTTCTGCTGCGTTTGGCTCAAACGGTACGATCTGCGCCTGACAATCTTCAGGCAGATCTGTGGGGTCTGTCGGGGGCACAATAGTATAGGAGTAGTAGAAAAATGGATCATAAAGACGCAAAAACACGGGTGTATTGTCAATCCTGACAGGCTGCGACAATGGCAGATCAAATGAGACTTTGACTTGATTGTTGTTAAGCGTCACAGCGACGGCTTCGGGGCGCCCCAGCGGGTAGTCTTGGCTTGCAAATTCTAAATAGACATCGCCTTTGTATGCGCTGTCCCAGTTGGTTTCGCCCTCTATGATTGCGGCGCGGTCAGCATCATTAAACTGCCCATCCCTATCCTGATCCAAGTCCAGCGATTCAAACAGGATAAGCGTTGTAAATTCATCGTAAGTCCATGAAATACGAAGCGCTTCCAATTGTCCGTCAGCTCCAAAAATAAAGCCAGTGCGCGCATCCACAAAGACATGCGGATGTGCCTTGGCGGGTCCACCAAGGCACATCACTACGCATATTAAACCCCAAAATTTATGTGACATGGGATACTCGTGCTCCAATTCTGGGTGCAGAGTTCAACGATAAAAAGTTACTACATGCAGCCTGCAAGAGCGGTTGACAGGTTTCGGATCAGTTGAGGGTAAAGTGCTGAACCCGGCTTCAGATCAGAACCAAGCGGATCAAGAATACCCGTCTGCGCGTTGCTTCCCTCGAGAACAGTTGCAACTAGCCCTGGATTAAATTGCGGTTCCGCCAGAACGCAATCGATACCTTGCTCGGCAATCCTATCTTGGATTTCTGCAATCCGTGCTGGACTTGGATCAGACGCATCACTGATAGAAATGGCACCGGATGCTGGAAAGTTAAAGTCCGTTTCAAAATACTGATACGCGTCATGGAATACGATGAAGCGACCATCACGGACTGGGTCAAGCGTTGCCGTTACTTCACCAATCAAGACTTTGATTTCGGCCCGACCTGCCGCAGCATTCGCAAAATAGGCACCTGCGTTGTCCGGATCGGCAGCAGAAAGCTGACCCGCAATCACGTTCATCCAAGTCATTGCATTTTGCGGTGACAACCATGCGTGTGGATCATGGTCGCCGTGTTCATGTTCGTCATGACCGGCTTCCTCGTTGGCGTGATCATCATCTTCTTCTTTGTGATCGTCATCATCTCTATGCTCATCTTCTTCATGATCGTCATGGGCCTCGAACAACGCACCCTCACGGAACTCCAATTCGATTGTGCCGTCCGCTTCAAGCAATTCAGTCACATTGGCATTAGGGGCCAGTGTTTCAATTGTATCTGTCAGCCATGGCGTCAAACCGGACCCAATCCAAAATACAAGATTGGCGTCCTGCAACGCGGCGGCCTCAGACGGGCGTAGGCTGTATTCATGCGGGCTTGCACCGGCCTGAATAATCAAATCGGGTGTGCCAACACCCTCCATGACCCGAGTAACTAAAGAATGAACTGGTGCAATATCCACAGCCACACGTGGTGCATCGGCAAATGCGGTTCCCCCCATCAAAGTGGCAGTTAAGGATAGGGTAAGAAGCTTTCTGGACATCGGGGTCTCCATGTGATTATATAACATTACATATCAATTAGACGAAATGTAATAACATGACAAGTGTGTCGAACAAGATAAACTCCGCAGCAGGCCTATTAGGCTTTGCACAACATAATCATAGCACTTGCGTAAGCGATGGGCTTGCCGCAGCCGAAGCCCGTTGTGCGGCTGAGGGTCTTCGCTTTACGCCTGTGCGGCGCAAGGTGCTTGAGTTGTTGCTGCAAAATCATCGCGCTCTTGGCGCTTATACGATTCTGGACAGGCTGGGCGAAGACGGCTTTGGATCGCAGCCTCCCGTTGCGTATCGTGCGTTAGATTTTCTTGTCACAAATGGTTTGGCCCACAAGATCGAACGGCTGAATGCGTTCATTGCCTGCGTTCATCCCAATCATTCCCACACACCAGCATTTATGATCTGCCGTTTGTGCGATACCGTGGCCGAGGCCCAATCCTCCTCTGGGAGTTGGGCATTGGGCGACGCCGCACGCGCCACAGGCTTCCGGATAGAACGGACTGTGGTTGAGGCGAGCGGTGTCTGCCCTGCCTGTATCGACAAGGCAGACGCATGAGCCTTATTCAGGTCCAAGACCTTACCGTAAGCTATGGCGCAAGTACGGTCCTATCGGGCGTGTCGTTGCACGTCGAGCCAGGTGAGATTGTCACAATTGTCGGCCCGAACGGGTCAGGTAAAACCAGCCTGCTGCGGGCAATTATTGGTGCAGTAAAACCGGCTAAGGGTCGCGTCATACATGGGAGTGGCGTGAAAATCGGATATGTGCCACAAAATTTGCATATTGACGAAACGCTGCCAATTACAGTTTCCCGGTTCCTGAAGCTGCCAAGCTACGTAGCGGTTGTGGACATCAGTTATGCGCTAATGCAAGCAGGTGTACCCGACTTGGCCAAAGCACAACTTTCACAGCTTTCAGGTGGTCAGTTCCAGCGGGTTCTTCTTGCCCGCGCATTAATTGGAAAACCTGATCTGCTCCTCCTGGACGAAGCCACCCAAGGGCTTGACCAACGCGGATCCGCATCTTTTTACCAACAGATCGAAACTGTACGGCAGGACACGGGCTGCGCCATTCTTATGATCAGTCATGAATTACACGTTGTGATGAGCGCATCTGACCGGGTAATTTGCCTCAACGGCCATGTCTGCTGTGAAGGGACGCCGGCGGTGGTGGCATCTGCGCCAGAATACAGGGCATTGTTCGGAACTGGGACCGGCGGCGCACTGGCCCTTTATAGGCATGAACACGATCACAGTCATGACCATGGTGATCATAATCACGACCACACAGAGGCGGCTGAATAATGCTTGACGATTTTATGGTGCGTGCTGCCCTCGCTGGAATTGGCGTGGCCTTTGCCGCCGCACCTTTGGGGTGTTTTGTGGTCTGGCGACGTATGGCTTATTTCGGAGATGCCACGGCCCATGCTGCGATCCTCGGTGTTGCTTTGTCGCTAGCGTTTTCAGTGTCAATTTTTGTGGGCACCATGACTGTGGCCTTGCTGATGGCGCTGGTCGTCAACGTGTTGTCTGGCCGGGGCTACGCGATGGATACATTACTCGGGGTTCTTGCCCATTCAGCACTTGCCTTCGGGCTGGTCGCGGTGTCCTTCATCTCGGGCGTGCGGATCGACCTGATGGCTTATCTTTTTGGCGATATTCTGGCCGTCTCGCGCCTGGACCTTTCGATCATCTGGGGCGGTGCTGCACTTGTTGTCGCACTGATTGGCTGGCGCTGGTCGGCCCTGTTAACCTCGACGTTGGACGAGGATCTGGCTTATGCTAGCGGGATCAACCCGAAACGTGAGCAACTGGTGCTGACGGTTGCGCTGGCTATTACGGTTGCAGTCGCGATCAAAGTCGTCGGGGTCCTGCTTATTGCCGCCATGTTGATCATACCCGCAGCCGCCGCACGCCCCTTGTCTCGGACACCCGAAGGCATGGCCATCGCCGCCGGTTTGATCGGGATGCTGTCTGCCATTATCGGTCTGCGCGCCGCCTATGTGCTTGATACGCCTGCGGGCCCGTCCATTGTGTGTGTCGCCGCTATTACGTTTGTGGCAACCAGCATTCTCAGGGGTTTTAGACACACGCGTTAAGGTGGAGCTTTAGTCCTCGTAGTGCCACACACAAGTGTCTGGTTTATTGCAGAGCCGCAACATGGATGATTATGCGCTCGCGGCATTTGCCATACTGAGTGCGCACGCAGCGGGAGAACCGCATTTACAGTGTGGGCTCTTTTTTGTCTTTAGCCGCACTTTGAATTAATGTCCGCATTTGCTTGTTATGCCTAAAACAAAAAACGGGCCATCGGGCCCCCTTGAAAGAGAGCCCGGCCTATGTAGCCGGGCTCCTTACCTTTTATTCAATCACTCCGACTTCGCGATAGTACCGCGCGGCTCCGGGATGCAGCTGGATCATTCCGCGGTTTTCGGCGCCAAAATTTCCCTAAAACCTACAATAAACCAAGCCAATAAAGTGGTATATCTTTCCACAGGACCGCTTTGTCAGGTTTGGCAGCGAAATACTCAGTCCTGAAGGGGTCTGGCCCAAAAAATTAGATACTTACTTCAACTAAATCTTTCTTCTAACCGGTCACAAAGCAATAGAACGGCAATAAAAACTCCAGCATCAATTCGTTAGAGCCCCACAAAAGCCACCCACACTTTCCACTCCTGACCCGAGCGCAATCACAGATGGAGCTCTGTAGGGATTCACTTCGGCTGTCGATACGTCAAATAGTATGAGGCAAAAAACAAAAAATATTGCCATATTTGCGGCTGATCTTCGGGTCAAGACCGCACCTCCAAACCTAAAATTGGACGCAGCTTAATACCATAATATGATCCGCAAAAAGCTGCTAAAAACCACATCCAGCCATGGAGGCTTCCAGTCGAGATTCCTGAAAAATACGCGCCAACATTACACCCAAGCGCTAATCGGGCCGCGTACCCCATTATGAATCCTGCTATAATCGTGGAAAACCATGCTCGTAACGGCAATCTTGGGAGTTTTTGACTGAAACCTCCAACTCTCCAAGAACCTACGAAAAATGCTCCCAAAATAAGTCCAATATTTGTCAGAGACGTGTAATCAGTCAAAATACTTTCTTGTAAGCGTTCTGCATTTACTGGCACTGAGAAGAAAACTGACCCTGACAAATCTACACCCAACGATACCACCACTTTAGCGGCCCATAGCCCTAAGCCATAAACAACACCCCATGGCTGCCCAGCTATGATTAGGTTCAAACTTGCCAAAACTGCTATCAAAATAGCCGCCAACAAATAACGCTTAGAAATGAAGCGTTCCCCTGACCTAGCAAAGAAGAAGAAAACAGCCGCCACTGCTATTAGCAATGTCAGGGTTATAAGCAAACCGGACCAGCCGGCCAAAACCATAACGGGTAGAGCGCCCAAACCGGTCCACCATGTTACATGATAGGCTCCCATGAAACTACCTATTGAAAAAAAGGGAAGCGCTAAAAGAGCAATTGGGTTGCCGGACCCCACATTGACTAGGGTCCCAGATCCGCACCCCAAAACCACTTGCATGGCCACACCGAAACAAAATGCTCCCAAAACCATTGACCAGCCTATCGAGCCGCGAGCACCCACGATTTCGCCCCCGTTAAAATGGATCAACGGTAAAGCTAAAATTGCAGCCAAACCAATAGCAAAAAGCTGAGCTAAAACGCCAGACGCTTCACGCCTCAAAATCATTGCTCTCCAAGGACCCGCGAACCCGAAACCCAAGCCCTCTAAGACAATGCCGAAACACAAACCAACTGCCAAAAGCAGCCCAAACCTAGCACCAACCAAAATTGCGGCTAATAATACAATGAATGCTAAAAATAGGATCAAAAAACTACGCCATAAATATGGCGTAGTTGATTTCGATCGAATAATTAAATGGTCAGAAGCCATCAGTTACCGCTTATTTTATTAAGAAAGTTTTTGAGCACACCGGGTGAATTTTCCATAGGCAAATCAAGATTCGAATATTCGACCATTGATCCTGGATATAACTTCACGTTTTCGATTCCCGCAATTTCAGATAATGCAAACCAATTTGTTGCAGCCCAATGCCCTGTATTACAAAATGAAACTATTTCCTGCTTGTCTTCAATACCTAACGTGGCCTTTAGACTTGCGACATCAATAACTGAAGAAATTGCAGCGGCACCTGGAACAAAAAAGGAAGCATAATAATAATTTTTTGCTCCGGGCAAAGTGCCAGAACGTGCGGCTGCACCATGACTTTTCTCACCTGCATAAAAACTTGCCGGACGAGCATCTAGCAGTAAACTGTCAATTTCACCCTTTGTCACCGAAACAACTTGCTCTGTTGTCGCAGTCCACTTTTGAGTGAAGTCGATGTTTAGCTCAGTTGCTTGTGGCTTGACGTTAATTTGACCAATTGGATATCCCGCGGCTTCCCAAGCCTGCTTGCCACCATTCAAAATAGTCAAATCTGTGAAACCAGAAGATTTAAGCGTCCAATAGACACGAGCTGCTGCACCGAAGTCACTATCATTTGCACCTTCAGAGACAACAACAATTGGTCGATCCAGTTCAAGCCCCAGTGTTTCAAAGCGTTGCTCCAATGTTTTTACATCGAGCAATTGACCCGGATTTATTTTGGGTCCTCGAAACAAACCATAAGGTGCTGAAATAGCACCAACAATGTGACCCTCGTCATAAGCGTCCCCTCGTATATCTAAAATGATTGGCTTATACTTATCCAATGTATTTGCCAGCTCTGCCGGACTCATAAGCGGCTTCAGGACACCTGCTGTTGCCGCCGATGCAACCATTAAGCATGCTATAACACTGTAGGTTAATAATTTCATTTTGATATCCTCAGTCTGTTTCTACCATCCCCAACTAACAGCCAAAAGAGCGCCCTGACAGTCAAATTATTCTCTTGATAGGCAAATTATAGAAATTTTTAAGATTAATTTACCGTTTTTCTTATTTTTGAGAAATAATTTCCTCATAATGAGCTTGATTGACAGAAATTAGTATTATTAAAAAGCACTTCGACAAAAAAATAGACTTCTTTTTCAAATGGAGGGTTAGATTTACGCAAGGATTAGGTAAATTCCTTAAAGTCACCCAGATGTGACACATAAAAAGGACCACTTTGTCAGGTTGGCAGCAAAATAGTCAGTCCTGAGAGGCTCTTTTGACTTGAACTGGAGCACCCTAGGCGCACGATCTACAACTATGAGTGATGATGTGCCCTGAAACTACCACGCTATGTTTTTTACCGTAGCAACGGCAGATTTCGCTATAGGAGGGACGTCCCAGAGTGCCTTGGACCCCTAATTGGAAAGGCCACCTGTATCGCCAGCTCGGGGACAACTACCTAGAGACCACGCTCTGAATGAATGTAAAACTCTAAGCTTTGCAGCAAAATTCCTCATGTTACATATTTTTTGACCATTGTTAAAATTAGTAACATTCAAATTGCATCGAATCGATCCTACGCCTAAGTTCAAGTCAACTAGGAGACATTTATGGACGCTTTTATTTGTGACGCCCAGCGCACACCTATCGGTCGTTATGGCGGCTCACTTTCCTCCGTACGCACAGATGACTTAGCTGCTGCACCCATTGCGGCACTCATAGCACGCAACCCACAAGTGGATTGGGCCAGCATTGATGACGTCATCTTAGGCTGTGCAAACCAAGCCGGCGAAGACAACCGTAACGTTGCACGCATGGCTACATTGCTTGCAGGTCTGCCAATTGATGTCCCCGGCATTACCGTAAACCGCTTGTGTGCCTCAGGTATGGATGCGGTTGGTATGGCTGCACGCGGTATTAAATCTTGTGATTTAGATATGGTTATCGCGGGTGGTGTTGAAAGCATGAGCCGCGCACCACTTGTTATGGGTAAAGCGGACACCGCCTTTGGACGTGCACAGACGATGCACGACACTACGATTGGCTGGCGTTTTGTTAACCCAGCAATGAAGGCGGAATATGGCGTCGATTCAATGCCGCAGACTGCAGACAACGTTGCAGAAGATCACGGCGTTAGCCGCGCAGATCAAGACGCATTTGCCGCACGGTCACAGGCACGATGGGGTTCCGCTCATGAGGCTGGTTTGTTTGCCAATGAGATTGCGCCAGTGACAATTCCACAGCTCAAAGGTGACCCTTTTATTGTCGACACGGACGAACACCCACGCCCAAATACCAACGTTGAGAGCCTTGCCAAGTTGCGCGCCATCAATGGCCCCGACTTAACCGTGACCGCTGGCAACGCATCAGGTGTGAACGATGGCGCAGCTGCATTGCTGATCGCATCAGAAATTGCCGCTGGAAAGAACAACCTCAAACCAATGGCCCGCATTGTAGCAATGAATGCGGCAGGTGTTGCGCCTCGCGTTATGGGCATCGGTCCGCTCCCAGCCTGTGAAAAGGTACTGACCCGCGCAGGTCTGACCATCGAGCAAATGGACGTTATTGAACTGAACGAAGCCTTCGCAGCACAGGGGCTTGCTACGATGCGCGTACTTGGTGTTGCAGACGATGATCCGCGCGTGAATGCCCAAGGCGGCGCTATCGCAATAGGCCACCCGTTGGGCATGTCTGGCGCACGGCTGGTCATGACAGCTGCCTACCAACTGCAACGAACCCAAGGTCGTTATGCGCTGTGCACCATGTGTGTCGGCGTTGGCCAAGGTGTTGCCCTGATCCTAGAGAGAGTTTGAACTATGTACGCACAGATGGTAAAATCAACCGGTACAGGCGTCAAATCGTTGGACGAGATGGAGCCACAAGAGCGTGCGTTTCAAGAGCGTATCAACGCTGGTGATAAGATCGAGCCAAAGGATTGGATGCCTGAAGGTTATCGCAAGAACCTGATCCGTCAGATCGGTCAACACGCCCACTCTGAAATCGTCGGACAACTGCCCGAGGGCAATTGGATTACCCGCGCACCTACCTTGGAGCGCAAAGCAATTTTATTGGCCAAAGTTCAAGACGAAGCAGGTCACGGTCTGTATCTTTATTGCGCTGCTGAAACGCTAGGCGTGTCCCGTGATGAACTGACTGAGATGTTGCTTGATGGCCGCATGAAATACTCAAGCATTTTCAATTACCCGACCCTAACATGGGCTGATATGGGCGCTGTCGGCTGGTTGGTCGATGGTGCGGCAATTATGAACCAAGTGCCATTGCAGCGCACATCCTACGGCCCTTATGCGCGGGCGATGGTAAGAATTTGTAAAGAAGAGTCATTTCACCAACGCCAAGGTTTCGACATCATGATGACGATGGCCAAAGGAACCGATGCGCAGAAGCACATGGCACAAGACGCCTTTAACCGCTTTTGGGGCCCTTCATTGATGATGTTCGGTCCATCGGATGAAAACTCGGTCCATTCCGCACAATCTATGGCGTGGAAGATCAAGATGAACTCCAACGATGAACTGCGCCAAAAGTTTGTGGATCAAACTGTTCCGCAAGCTGAATACCTTGGCCTGACCGTTCCCGATGAGAACCTAAAATGGAACGAAGAAAAGGGCGGTTACGATTTCAGCCAACCAGACTGGGATGAGTTCTTTGACGTTCTACGCGGCAATGGTCCAGAAACGACTGAGCGGATGGAAGCACGCAACAAGGCTTGGGATGATGGCGCGTGGGTTCGCGATGGTATGATGGCGCACGCAGCCAAAAAGAAAGCAATGAAGGTCGCCGCAGAATGAGACTGGCTGAACTCAATGTTGGTTACGCAGCATATCCGCTAGATGATCCGCGCATGTCTGAATTTATGGACAATCTGGAGACTATCAATGCCTTGGCTGAACGCAGCCCCGGCTTTGTTTGGCGCATGAAGTCTGACAGTGGAAACGCAACAGACATCAGTGTACCGGGTGATACCGAAATGATCTCAAACATGTCCGTTTGGGAAGATGTTGCGTCACTTGGCAACTACGTTTTCAACACCGTTCATGCGCCTTTTTACAAACGTAAAGAAGAATGGTTTCAGGCCACGACTTCTCATCATTTCGCGATGTGGATGGTTGAAGATAACCACACACCTGACTTGGCTGAGGCGATGGATCACATGGAATATCTTCAAAAATACGGGTCGACAGACCACGCCTTTGGTTGGGACTTCGTCGATCAAAGCGCTTGGTGGCGCTGCACAGTAACTGCGGAGTAAATAACATGAGCACAAACGACTGGCCCCTTTGGGAAATCTTTATTCGCGGCGCGCACGGTTTGTCCCACCGTCACGTTGGCAGCCTACATGCACCTGATGCGGAAATGGCAATCAAGAACGCACGCGATGTTTATACACGACGCAAAGAAGGCGTGAGCATCTGGGCGATCGAGTCCAGCGCTATTGCAGCATCCAGCCCAGAGGATAAGGGGTCTTTATACGATCCCGCGGATGATAAAGTGTACCGCCACCCGACCTTTTTCGACATACCTGATGAAGTGGGTGCAATGTGAGCGATCCGTTACAATTTCTTCTGCGAATGGGTGATAACTCACTGGTCCTTGGCCACCGCGTTTCTGAATGGTGCGGTGTTGCGCCCGTATTGGAAGAGGACATTGCGCTTGCAAATACCGCACTTGATCTGATTGGGCAAACACAACTTTGGTTGGGTTTAGCAGCCGAGTGTGAAGACAGGGGACGCGACGCAGATGCCTTGGCGTTTCGCCGCGACGTTTGGGAATTTCGCAATCTATTGTTGGTCGAACAACCAAACCGCGACTTTGGCCACACAATGATGCGCCAATTCCTTTTTGATGCGTGGCATTCATTGGTTCTGGCTGCGCTCAAATCATCTGACAACTCAGCGATTGCTGCCATTGCAGAGAAGTCACTGAAGGAGGTGACATATCATATGGAGCGTTCAAGCGATACGGTCATCGCTCTTGGGGACGGAACTGTAGAAAGCCACAAGCGGATGCAAGCTGGCCTTGATCGGTTGTGGCCTTACGTTGGTGAAATGTTCCAGACTGACGAACATGATCTGATTGATGTCGCCGTTTTGCGTCCTGCGTTTGATGAACTCATTAATGACGTTCTGCGCACAGCCACCCTTTCCATACCCACCGATAACTTCACACATAAGGGTGGAAAAACTGGTGCGCGGCACACAGAACATTTGGGCCATATGATTGCAACAATGCAGTTCCTGCCTCGTGCTTATCCGGACGCAAAATGGTGATGACCAAACCATCTATTGATCAAGTTTGGGAGTGGTTAGATGCCGTTCCCGATCCAGAAATTCCCGTGATTTCGCTAGTCGATTTAGGAATCATTCGCGGCGTTGCTTGGCTGAACGATGTGCTGGAAGTAACAGTCACACCTACTTATTCTGGTTGCCCCGCAACGCGCATTATCAACTTAGATATTGAAACTGCTTTAAATGATCACGGGATCAAAAAGGTTATACTGAAACGTCAACTTTCACCTGCATGGACCACCGATTGGCTGTCTGAAAAAGGTAAAACAAAGCTTGAAGACTATGGCATCGCACCGCCACAAACGGCAGGTGGACCCAGCCAGTGTCCCAGATGTAAATCCGCACAGGTTGAGAAAATCAGCCAATTCGGATCAACCCCCTGTAAGGCACAATGGCGCTGCACAGACTGCCTTGAACCCTTTGATTATTTTAAGTGTATTTGACCTATGGCCACATTCCTTCCCCTTCTCGTCACAGACATTCATCGCACTATACGCGATGCGGTTGTCCTGACATTAGAACCTGAAAACCCTAAGGACTTTGCGTTTGTCCAAGGGCAATACCTTACCTTTGAGCGCGACTTTGACGGGACTAAACTCCGTCGCAATTATTCGATCTGCGCAGGCCTTGATGACGGAAAAATACAAGTCGGTATAAAGCAAGTTGATGGCGGTGCGTTTTCAACTTTTGCCAACACTGAATTGAAAATTGGCGACACGCTGAATGCAATGCCGCCAATGGGCAAATTCTATACTGAAATCGAGCCTAACAAGGCGAAGGACTATCTTGGTTTCGCTGGTGGATCAGGTGTTACACCCGTTCTTTCGATACTGAAAACCGTCCTGACCCGCGAACCAGAAAGCACATTCACGCTGATATACGCCAACCGCGCGGTTGGTACGATCATGTTTCGTGAAGAACTAGAGGCGCTTAAGAACGCCTACATGCAACGCCTCACGATTATCCATGTCCTCGAAACCGGCCAAGACATTGATCTGTTCAGCGGGCGTGTCGATCAAGAAAAATGCGCCGCGTTGTTTCAAACTTGGGTTGATATCAAAGCCGTCGATACAGCATTCATCTGTGGCCCTGAACCCATGATGCTTGGGATTGTTGAAGCGTTAAAGTCCCATGGTTTGTACGACAGTCAGATCAAGTTCGAATTGTTTGGCACTGGCCAACAAGGGTGCCTCGCGAAACAAGCGATTTCGGAACGCGCCGAAGGCAGCAAAGGCACCGATGCAACCGTGACGTTTGAAGGTGCGGATTACACCTTCAAGATGCCAAAGGATCAGTCCGTTCTGGAAGCCGCGCTGGCCAACAACCTTGATGCGCCATTCGCGTGCAAGGCAGGCGTTTGTTCCACCTGTATCGCTAAGGTGACCAAGGGTGAGTACGAGATGCTAAGCAATCACGCGCTTGAGGATTACGAGGTTGAAGCAGGTTACGTTTTAACCTGCCAGTGCTACGCATTGTCAGACACGTTAAGCGTCAATTACGACCAACATTAAGGACACAACATGCTGAACGTTCATTCCTTTGCCGCTGGTCAATGGATCGCCCCGTCCACAGATGCGCGGCCGATTGAAAGTGCCCTAACGGGAGAGGTGATCGGGCAAGCCGGAAACAGTGCCTTAGATGTTCAGGGCATGCTTGAATACGGCCGCGAAATCGGTAGTCCAGCATTGCGAGCAATGACATTCCATGACCGTGCCAAAATGCTCAAAGCGCTTGCCTTGCATCTACGCGAACATCGTGAAGAGCTGTATCAGTTGTCGTTCAACACCGGTGGCACACAAGCCGACCACCTTGTTGATGTGGATGGCGGCATTGGCACGGTGTTGGTCTATGCCTCTAAGGGGCGGCGCGACCTGCCCGACGGACAGATCTATCTGGATGGACCACCAGAACAGTTGAGCCGAAATGGCACCTTTATGGGGCGTCACATATGCACCTCACTTCAAGGCGTTGCAGTACATATAAACGCATTCAACTTTCCAGTATGGGGCATGTTGGAAAAACTGGCCCCGACCCTCCTTGCAGGAATGCCTGCGATTATCAAGCCAGCCACTGCAACCTGCTATGTGACTGAGGCTTGCGTGCGAATTATTTTAGACAGTGGGCTGCTGCCTAAGGGCGCGCTACAGTTAGTGTCTGGTGGTATTCGAGACATGTTAGATTACCTTGATTTGCAAGATGTCGTCACCTTTACAGGATCAGCTAACACTGCATTAAAACTGCGTGGCAACGAAAATATCTTGCGTAATTCAATCCGCTTTACAGCAGAACAAGACAGTCTAAATGCGTCAGTTTTGGGTCCAGATGCGCAAGTCGGAACACCCGAATTTGACTTATTTGTAAAAGAAGTTCAGCGCGAGATGACCACCAAATCTGGTCAAAAATGCACTGCTATTCGGCGGATTTTGGTGCCACAGGGTACCAGCAATGCGATCATCGAAACACTTGATAAACTTCTAGCCAACATAACCCTTGGCGATCCTCGTGAAGAAGGCACAAAAATGGGTGCACTGGTTTCTAACGAGCAGAAAAATGATGTTTTGAAAAAGATTGCGCAAATCGGTTCTGAAGCTAAGCGCGTAATTGGTGACCCCGAAAACCACGCAATGTCCAAAAGCAAGGGGGCATATTTACCGCCCATAGTTTTCCATTGCGACGACCCTGATTCCGCACAGCATATACACGACACTGAGGCCTTTGGGCCTGTTTCTACAATTATGGAATATCGTGATTTGGGTCATGCGACCGAATTGTTAAACAAAGGCAAGGGATCTCTTGTTGCTTCCTTCATCACACATGACGGCGATGTGGCCCGCGAAATCGCAATGGCGTCGGGCGCATTTCATGGTCGCTTATATTTCAACAACCGCGATTCGATGGCCGAGGCAACAGGCCACGGTACACCCCTTCCCCACATGGTTCACGGCGGTCCAGGTCGCGCTGGTGGTGGCGAAGAGTTGGGCGGTACACGGGCTGTAATGCACTATATGCAACGCACTGCAATCCAGGGCAGTCCCGATATTTTGACCGCAATCGGTGGCCAATGGATTCCAAAAGCAACCATTGAAACAGACAAGTCTCATCCCTTCACGCGCACGTTCCACGATGTCGAATTGGGCGATACCCTTTTCAGCGGATCACGTGAGATTACGCTGGAAGATATCGAAACTTTCGCGCACTTTACAGGCGACACGTTTTACGCCCACATGGACGAAGAAGCTGCCAAAGCTAACCCTTTCTTCCCAGGTCGTGTAGCGCACGGTTATCTTTTGATCAGCTTTGCCGCTGGATTGTTTGTACAACCTGATCCAGGTCCTGTTTTGGCGAACACGGGTCTTGATAACTTACGCTTTATGAAGCCAGTTCGGCCGGGTGATAGCATCAAAGTTCAGCTTACCGTTAAGGCCAAAACACCCCGCAATGATGAATATGGTGAGGTTCGGTGGCATGTGACTTTAACCAATCAAGATGATGAGGCTGTGGCTGAATACGAGCTACTGACAATGAATGCTTACTAAACCACTTTCAGACGCCGTTGGGGCGTTGGCTACGTTAAACAATCAGCGCGTTTGGTCATTATTGGTCACTGTTTTCGGGGACCTTGCCCAGAACGATGGGGACGTGATCGAAGGGCCTGTGTTGTCTGCACTGATGTTAGATATGGGTATTAGGGCCGAAGCCACCCGCGTCGCCTTGCACCGTTTGCGCAACGACGATTGGATAATGTCAGTCAAAAGCGGACGCAACAGTTTGCACAGTCTAACAGCTAGCGGGCGACAAGAAAGTGCTGCGGCCAGCCCCCGAATTTATGGCCAGCCAAACGACTCCCCAACTGGCTGGCAGTTGGTAATGCTGGACAGCGCATCTGCTCACTCGCGAAAGGTCATGGCTCAATTAGGTTTCGCACCACTGATGCCACGTGTTTACCTCGGCTCGACCAATGCAAAGCCACCTGAAGACGGATTGGTTCTTGCACCCTCATCCCTTCCAAGGTGGCTGGCAGAACAGTTCGAACCAAAAGATTTGGCACAAGACTTCGCAGAATTGTACCAAGCACTTGTGCACGTTCAAAAGGCAGTGGCTGAGGCTGCGCTTGTATCACCACGAGAGACTGCTGTCTTACGATGCTTAATCGTACACAATTGGCGCCGATTGGTACTCAAGCACCCAGATTTACCAAGAGACCTATATTCAACTAGTTGGTTGGGTCATGAATGTAGGGGTTTGGTTAGCAGTCTATTGACCAAACTACCTAAGCCAGACCTTGGCCAAATCTTGCCGGATTAAAAGCCACGCTTTTCCCGAACTCAAACCCGCGCTATAGCGGTTACATGACAAACTATCTTCATATTTCAGACCTGCCTGATAATTTAGATCTAGGCTCCGAAGTCGCCATTGATTGCGAAACAATGGGACTGCATCCTCACCGCGACCGGCTTTGTGTCGTGCAATTGTCGGCAGGTGATGGCGATGCCCATATGGTCCAGATCATGAAAGGGCAGACGGAAGCGCCAAACCTTTGTGAGATCTTAGAGGATCCCAAGGTGCTTAAGCTGTTTCACTATGGTAGGTTTGACATTGCCGCGATGCAAAATGCCTTCGACACTGTAACCGCACCAGTCTATTGCACCAAAATTGCGAGCCGTTTGGTTCGGACTTACACAGACCGGCATGGATTAAAAAATTTGTTGCACGATCTTTTGCAGGTTAACCTTTCTAAGCATCAGCAGTCCAGCGACTGGGGAGCACCACAACTAAGTGATGCACAGTTGGAGTACGCAGCTTCTGACGTGTTATATCTTCACCGCTTGCGTGTGGCATTGAACAAAAGATTGATCCGCGAAGGTCGTATGGAGATTGCACAAGCCTGCTTCGATTTTTTACCAACACGTGCAAACCTTGATTTACTTGGCTGGCCTGAAACAGATATTTTTGCGCATACATGAAGATAGCATTTGTATTTTCAAATCGAGTGGTAGGTTAGATGGATAGCTACTCCCGCATGATCGCATTGCTCAAAGTGCTGTTGCCTTTGATGGCTTTAGCCTTGCTATCAAACCTCTTTTTGCTTTCTCGAAATATAGATTCAATGGCATCCATTCCCTTTGCCGAGGCAGAGGTAAATGAACGCATGCGAGATCAACAGATAACTGGCCCCTTCTTTTCCAGCTCTACCGAACAAGGTGATCAAATTTCATTCTCAGCAGGTGAAATAGGCGTTGTAGATGGCAATAGCCGAGTAACAGCAAACGACGTTTCAGCTCAGATTGATCTATCTTCTGGTGCCCGATTGGTATTTTTCGCTGATCTCGGAGAGGTCGATATTGCAAACAACACTTCGATCTTATCTGGAAAGGTGCTGATAACCACATCCACCGGATACAAAATCAATTCGGAACGTTTGGTTTCTGCAATGACATCACTAAAAATGGAGTCACCTAATAAAATCATAGCTGAAGGGCCACTCGGCACATTTTCAGCTGGCTCAATGAGATTAACTTTCTCCGAAAAGACCAAATCCACCCAAATGGTTTTCACAAATGCTGTAAAGCTGATATACGACCCAAAAATTAGATGAGATTGTTGACCGTGAATATATTCCGACACTTGGTGCTTTGCATCGCGTTGCTATGCAGCGCACCAGTTCTTGCGCAAGGAACGAATGTCTCCTTTGGGACATTCACGCAGGATACCACTGCGCCAGTCGAAGTGACCTCTGACAACCTGTCTGTAGATCAAGCTACAGGAACCGCCGTTTTTGAAGGTAATGTTCTCATTGGCCAAGGCGAATTGCGACTGTCAGCCCAAAAGGTCAAAGTTATATACCGTACCGAAAGCGCCGGTATCGCAAAATTAGTTGCATCAGGCGGCGTAACGTTGGTTTCTGGTGCTGACGCAGCCGAGGCTGCGGGTGCTGATTATGATATCGATTCGGGTACAATTGTGATGAGTGGAGACGTTTTACTCACTCAAGGTCCCAGCGCCCTAACCGCGCAAAGAATGACCATCAATCTCAAAGACGGCACCGCCAACATGTCAGGACGGGTAAAGACCATCCTTCAAACAGGCAAAAACTAATGGCTAAGCCTGATCTAAAATTAACGCAGGGTACTGTAGGTTTGCAAATCACAAACCTGAGAAAGTCGTACCGCAAAAAGATTGTAATACGCGATTTTTCGATGGAACTTAATCGTGGCGAAGTCGTCGCCCTACTGGGCCCCAATGGTTCGGGAAAGACAACTACCTTCTATTCAGTCGCCGGTTTGGTCACCCCAGAAGGTGGTACAGTCATTGTTGATGGGCACGATGTGACAACCCTCCCGATGTATCGTCGCGCTCAGCTTGGTATCGGTTATCTACCTCAAGAAATGAGTATTTTTCGTGGCCTCAACGTTGAAGACAACATCAGTGCAATTCTTGATATTTCGGTGCCAAGTCGCCAAAAACGCCGAGAACGGCTTGAAGAGTTGTTGAGCGAGTTTTCAATAGAGCACCTGCGCCGCGCACCTGCGCTGGCTCTATCAGGCGGTGAGCGACGTCGCGTTGAAATTGCGCGGTGTTTGGCTGCTGATCCAAAATACCTACTGTTAGACGAACCTTTCGCAGGTGTTGATCCCATATCAGTCGGAGACATTCGAAACCTTGTTTCAGATCTTAAAAAACGGGGCATCGGCGTTTTGATCACAGATCATAACGTACGGGAAACATTAGAAATTGTGGATCGCGCATATATTTTGCACGACGGTAAGGTTCTAATGTCTGGCACGCCAAACGACGTCGTAGAAAATGAAAACGTACGCCGAGTTTATCTAGGCAATAATTTTCGCATATCGTGATAGAAAGTTAAAACCTCACAGCCAAAGGGCAAAACTTCTTTCCAATTTGCATTGACAGGCCGCCTCATTCTCGGGCTGAATGCATGTATGGCAAAAACGTTTAAATCGTCTGATCGCCGACTGGCCCTCTTTTGGAGGCCCAACGACAATTACTCAGCGCTTATGCCTTTTCCGCGAAATCGACTATGATCTTCACCCTATATTGGGGTTACTAAGGTATTCGTCGTTTCGTCCATTTTTAAGGAGAAATAATGCGGTATCAAATTAGTGGCAAACAAATCGACATCGGCACAGCACTACAAGCGCATGTGAAAACTGAATTGGACGAAGTGATCCAAAAATACGCAGAACGACCGACCGATGCGTTGGTCATTTTCTCCAAGTCTGCGCATGAATTCGCTTGCGAAGCGACAGTGCATTTATCGACAGGATTGAATGCAACAGCCAAAGCAAAAGACACCGAAATATACAATGCGTTCAATTCTTGCTGCGCCAAAATGGAGAAGCAACTAAGACGATACAAACGGCGGCTGAAAGACCACCACAAAGACCGAACCCAACCGGTTGAACTTTTCGGTGGTTCCTCATATATCCTTTCTTCAGATGACAGACCTGATCAGTCAGAGCCAGAAACACTGCAGCCAATTATTGTGGCAGAGATGGAAGCAAAGATTCCGTCCCTATCAGTAGGTGAAGCTGTGATGCAGATGGAATTGGCTGGAGCACCGGTATTGGTGTTCCGTAACGAGAGTAAAGATGGGGTAAACGTGGTGTACCGCCGGGATGACGGCAACATCGGGTGGATCGACCCTTAAATAGTCACCGGCGTTAAACTCGCCTTGAATAAAGTGCGAGCAAGATGGATTTTGCAAAACTTCTTAAGCCGGAGGCAGTCAAAGTGTTGACCACAGCCTCCAGCAAGAAACGTCTGCTGCACGAGATTGGCGATCTTGTGAGCGGGGTCTATGGCCTGAACACTGTAATAGTCGTAGAATCACTTCTAGCGCGCGAAAACTTGGGGCCAACGGGTGTAGGCAATGGTGTGGCGCTTCCTCATGCACGTATCGAAGGCCTTGAGAGCGTCGTAGGTGCGTTTGTCCTCTTGGACCGTCCGGTTGATTTCAACTCTGTTGATCGCCAGCCAGTCGACATAGCTTTCGCCCTATTTGCTCCACTCAACGCCGGCGTTGAGCACCTAAAAGCATTGGCACTTGTTTCACGCACTCTACGTGAGGTATCCATATGTGCGAAACTCCGCTCGAATCCCGATCCAACAACAATTTATGCAATCTTGTCAGAAACACAGAACAGCCAAGCTGCATAATCTAAGGAACTAGCAGCTCTAAACTACCCACTTTAGCCCTAACTTTTAAATCCAAGCATCATGTAGTCACGTTGGTAAGCAGCCTGCGCGGCAGACTGGATTTCAGAATCATAGATCCTTGCTATTTCAAATAGAATATCGGTCTGGACCCCTGCCAATGCAACCGGCCAACCAGTGTACCCGATCGATTCCAAGAGTTGGGGTAATTCTCTTTCTAGATCAACTTCACGGATAACACGTTTCGGAAAAGAGAAATCACCGAACCCCTGCAATGACTGCGCCTGGGTACACCATGTTGCATCAATGTGGATCGCGGTTTGGCCGGATAATGTTCCCTTTAAAAAGTTCAAGAATGAAAGAAACACTGTACGATGAGTGCCACGGTCATAACTCTCATCTGGCATATTTTCAGGAGTAGACAGGGCATACCGGCGGCGCAGTATTTGACGCAGCACGGCATAACCACCCTGGCCTGTATTCAAGATATGTTGACAAAAGGCGTAATCTGCTCGTGCCATCGGATGTCGTAAAACAGTAAAGCTGCGATGACCGGTATGCTTACGTTTCCATTGCCGAAGATCCTTCTGAGAAAATCTCTCCAAAAGATCCGAACGTTTTCTGCCGTCGACGCGTGCCAGCTAATCAAATATTTGCACTTCTGGTCCGCCCCGCATCGGCAGATATATCAAACCCGAATCTGGTGCAGCAACATATGTCGGTGTGCTAGGTCCACGTCGTGGCTCAAAATTTGGGGTACAATTCAAATTAAAGCGATCCAATCCAGAAAGCGCTACCTCCATTTCACCAAAGTTTCTAACCTTTTCAGAAATTGGACTTGGGTTTTGCTTTTTTAAAATTTTGTCCAATCTCTCCAACTCACTTTGAACCCCGAGATAACGAGCCAACCCGTTCATCACGTCGACGCTTTGTAGATCTTCATAAAAACCGCAAAACGCCGTTTGGCCCGAAATCTGGAGAGCATTCAGCAATGTCATCTGAAAGCTCTGTAGCACCTCAAGATGCGTTGAGAACGCTTAGTCATCAAAAGAAAACCCAACACACAAATACAACACATCCGGCCTGTCGCGGCTGACTACCACAACACTGACCGAAACAGACATCAGTCAAGGCCCATTTTGGCCATCATAGCCGCGATAAGCGAGACATCTTCTGCGTTATCGAGCTCCCAAAATTGACGCCCATTTGCATGAACTTACATGTAACGCACTGCTTTGCCATTTAGCATGAACCGTAGTTTTCAAGTCCTTCAAGCTGCTCGAGCGGACCAACTGGCCATGAGGGGTGATCAGAAAAAGCATCTGGGCGATAGGCATAAAACCCAACATGACGAAATACTAGTGTATCAGCAGCAGCATGAAAAACTTCAGAAGTGAACGGAACTACTTCTTTAGAAAAATACATTGCCCGCTTGTTGACATCAAAGACTGATGTTGTCCCACCAACACAGCCCGCGTTCCTATCTCTTAAAAAACTGTTCAGCGTCGCCCTGTCGCAACGCAAAACTGGTGTAGAAATCTCTGCACTAGGGTCAACTTTCAACTCAGCGATCAAATCCTCAACAAACCAGTGCGGAGTAAGAGGCGCATCGCCCTGAAGATTGACAACTATGTCATACCCACCGCTCAGCGCAGTGTGTGCGGCAGCACATCTTTCTGTTCCATTAGCACAGGATTAAGGCGTCATAATAACTTCGGCACCAAACGCTTCGGCAGCAACCTTAATTCGTTCATCATCTGTCGCAACGACAACACGATCTATACCAGTCACCTCGCTGGCAGCGCGCCAAGGTCGCTCAATCAATGCGCGCGATAGCCCCGATGCACCTTTCTGCATAGCCAACGGTTTTGCTGGGTAACGTGTCGAAGCATAACGCGCTGGAATGACAATTAAGGCCCAGCTTATGCAGTCTTCAGTTCAACTGAAGGTGCGAACGCAATAAAGAATGGATTTGCAAAATCTGCTTTTCCATATTTAAGCGGCGTTTGATCATCAAAACGTACCACATCACCACCTGCACCAAGTAAGACAGCGTGGCCAGCTGCAGTGTCCCATTCCATCGTTCGACCAAGGCGAGGATATACATCCGCCTCACCTGTCGCAATCAAACAGAACTTCAGCGATGAGCCTGCGCTTTTCATATCATTCACCGCGTACTTATTGATGTAATCATCCGTCGCTTGATCACGGTGCGATTTGGAAGCAACGACCATTAGGGCTGTATTGTCAGCGTTAGAAACGGAAATAGGAATTAGAGTCCCCATGACGTCCTTGTCCAATGTGCCAACTTCTTCAACTGTTTGCCCATCTGCTAAAGTAAAGAACATACGGTTCTTTGCAGGAGCATAAACTACGCCACGTGTAGGGATCCCACCTTCAACCATCGCAATATTCACAGTAAAGTCACCACGGCGATGAATAAACTCTTTGGTCCCATCAAGCGGGTCGACGATTAGAAAAGTATCACCTTTGACAGTGTGAGTATCAGATTGCTCTTCGGTCACTAACATCACATCAGGAAATGCTGCCCGTAAGCCAGCAGATATAATCGCGTCTGCAGCTTCATCAGCCGCAGTTACAGGGCTTTCATCAGACTTCAATTTAACGTCAAAATCATCCGCCTGATAAATTTCCATAATCTTGTCGCCAGCCTCTAGGGCCAACTTGCGAATAACTGGGATCAAATCTTCATAGTTCACGGGTAATCTCCTGCTCACGTTTTGGTACGTCGCATTTTGTTGAATTGCCTTATTATGTCTCTTATAATGTGCCCATAACTGAACGGCAAGAATTCAGTATTCAGTCGTGACACATCGCAAATGGTACAGTTTCAGTCTGCACGAATACCTACAGGTGCTTTCTCATCTGAAATGTCGATTTCTGCACTGATCTACCACTCAGTCGTTCGGAGTGTCCGCAAACAGCACAACAACGCTTTCATCGCAATCGGAGTGAATGTGCTGCAAGTTGCTACGTTTGTAGGTGTATTTTACCTTATGGTTAGCATTCGAGGCTTACGAGGCGCTGCCATTCGAGGCGACTTCCTCGTTTACATCATGTCTGGAATCTTTCTTTTTATGACGCACGCCAAGACCATGCAGGGCGTGTTTGCTTCAGAAGGACCATCAAGCCCCATGATACAACATGCACCAATGAACACGGTTATATCAATTATGGCTGCAGCTTTCGGCGCCTCATATATTCAACTGTTGTCGTGTTCATAATTTTATACGGCTAACACGTGATTGTAACACCGGTTACAATTGACGATCCCGCTTCAGCATTCGGGATGATCATTCTTGCTTGGGCTTCAGGAGCAGCGATAGGCTTAGCATTGCTAGCTTTAAAACTCTGGTTCCCCACCGTAGCTACCCTGATGTCTACACTTTATATGAGAGCAAACATGATTTTTTCAGGCAAAATGTTCGTGGCAAACAAACTGCCATCTTTTATGTTAGCGATGTTTGACTGGAACCCATTATTTCACCTGATAGATCAAGCGCGTGGTTTTATATTTATCAACTACTTTTATCGAAACAGCAATTGGGAGTACGCAGTCTATGTGACCATAGCCCTAATTATGTTGGGTCTTATGGGTGAATTTTAAACGCGTCGTCATGCCTCTGCTAGTTGGGAAACGCGCCGATAAATTAGCGAACACAATCGTAATTTCAGCCAAGTCAAATCTCGCCTCAACTGCAAACAGTTTCTTAGTACCCTACTTCACCACCCTGAGAGTTAAATTAATTCGCCCACTCTTAGGAAGTAAGCTGGATGACCCAAAACGGATACGGTCGACGCCGTGATAGGCCAAGCGGGCCTTTCCACCCATTACAACCACATCCCCCGATTGGAGCCAAACAGAGTCTGTCTTACCACCACGCTCAGTACCACCAACGCGCAACAGCCCCTCGTCTCCCAATGACACCGACACAACTGGGAAATCGAAATTTGTCTCATCCCTGTCCTGATGGAGACCCATCTTGGCGTTTTGATCGTAGAAATTGACAAGACAACATTCGGGTTCGCGCTCGACGCCTGAAACTAACTTCCAAATATTAAGAACCTCAATAGGAATCGCAGGCCAAGGCATACCATTGGGATGAACTCTGCGATATGCATAGCCCTGAGCATCAGAATACCACCCAAACATGCCAGCCGATGTCATTTTAACGCTCATCGGCTTCCCATATGGTGTCATCGGTGGAAAAACAGGAGCTAATTTTGCGATATTACGTACGGCCTCAAGCAGCACGGTTTGCTCCTTGAAATCCAGCAATCCCTTGTGAATTTCGAACCCACGTAACTTAAGAACCGACATAAGTACCTCATTAGGTAAAGATTCACGCAAATACCTACGCCACAATGGTTGCAGGGGGCATTTACCCTCCTTATATACACTCCGAACCGCGCAGAGCGACAGTTTTGCGTGAAATCATTATCGGGGTAATGACGCCAAAAAGGGTCAACGCCTCGCCACATCGCCTTATGATATGAAAAGGGATCGAAAATATGGCCAAAGTAATTGGTATTGACCTCGGAACGACCAACTCCTGTATTGCTATTATGGACGGCAGTCAGCCTCGCGTTATCGAAAACGCTGAAGGCGCACGCACAACGCCCTCAATCGTAGCCTTCACCGATAACGAGCGTCTTGTAGGTCAGCCCGCAAAACGCCAAGCAGTGACAAACCCAGAAAACACAATTTTTGGCGTTAAGCGTCTTGTAGGTCGTCGCAATGACGACGCGCACTTGGCCAAGGACAAAAAGAACCTTCCGTTCAACGTCATCGATGGCGGCAACGGCGACGCATGGGTTGAAGCCAAAGGCGAAAAGTATTCACCTTCCCAAATCTCTGCCTTCATTTTAGGCAAGATGAAAGAAACCGCTGAATCATACCTTGGCGAGGAAGTGACCCAAGCGGTTATTACTGTTCCTGCGTATTTCAACGATGCACAGCGTCAAGCAACTAAAGACGCCGGCAAAATTGCTGGCCTTGAAGTGCTTCGCATTATTAACGAGCCAACAGCAGCTGCGCTGGCATACGGCTTGGACAAAAAAGAAACGCAAACCATCGCTGTCTACGACCTTGGCGGCGGTACATTCGATGTAACCATCCTGGAAATCGACGATGGCTTGTTCGAAGTTAAGTCCACAAACGGCGACACTTTCTTGGGCGGCGAAGACTTTGACATGCGCATCGTCAACTACCTTGCTGATGAGTTCGAAAAAGAACACTCCGTCGACCTTAAGCAAGACAAGATGGCGTTACAGCGTCTAAAAGAAGCTGCTGAAAAAGCGAAAATCGAATTGTCTTCTGCGAACCAAACAGAAATCAACCAACCGTTTATTTCTATGGGCTCCACTGGCCAGCCATTGCACATGGTAATGAAACTGACCCGTGCAAAACTGGAAAGCCTTGTTGGAGATCTGATCAAAGCATCCATGAAACCATGCTCCGCTGCATTAAAAGACGCTGGCATCTCAGCATCTGACATCGACGAAGTCGTGTTGGTTGGCGGCATGACACGTATGCCGCGCGTTATCGAAGAAGTGACCAAATTCTTCGGCAAAGAGCCACACAAAGGCGTTAACCCAGACGAAGTTGTTGCCATGGGTGCAGCAATTCAAGCTGGTGTTTTACAAGGCGACGTAAAAGACGTCGTTCTTTTGGACGTAACACCATTGTCTTTGGGTATCGAAACTTTGGGGGGCGTATTTACTCGTTTGATCGATCGCAACACAACGATCCCAACGAAGAAATCACAAATCTTCTCAACAGCTGAAGACAACCAAAACGCTGTTACCATTCGCTGCTTCCAAGGCGAACGTGAAATGGCTGCGGACAACAAAATGTTGGGTGCTTTCAACCTTGAAAACATCCCACCAGCTCCACGCGGCTTGCCACAAATCGAAGTGACCTTTGACATCGACGCCAACGGCATCGTGTCTGTGGGCGCCAAAGACAAAGGCACAGGCAAAGAGCAACAGATCACGATCCAAGCTTCTGGTGGTTTGTCAGACGCCGATATCGAGCAAATGGTTCAAGATGCAGAAGACAATGCTGAGTCCGATAAAGAGCGTAAAGAGCTGATCGAAGCGAAGAACCAAGCAGAGAGCTTAGTTCACTCTACTGAGAAAGCAATGGAAGAGCACAAGGACAAAGTCGACCCAACTACTATCGAGGCGATTGAGTTGGCTATTGCTGCGCTGAACGACGATCTTGAAACTGACAACGCTGGCAAGATCAAATCAGGCATCCAGAACGTAACTGAAGCGGCCATGAAGCTAGGTGAAGCAATCTACAAAGCGGCGGCTGCGGAAGAAAGCGGCGACGACATGTCTGAACCAGCTGGTGCAGATGAAGGCGCGGATGACGATATCCTAGATGCTGAATTCGAAGATTTGGACGACGACAAGCGCAAATAAGCGCCACTCTGAACAGCGACAGGGCCGGTCCGATTCATGGACCGGCCTTTGATGTTCCAAAGGGGACCCTAATCCATGGCTAAACGTGATTATTATGATGTGCTTGGTATTGCCAAAGGCGCATCTGCGGACGAGATCAAAAAAGGCTATCGCAAGAAAGCCCGCGCGCTGCATCCCGACCACAACTCCGGCAACCCAAAAGCCGAAGACCAATTTAAAGAAGCGAACGAAGCTTACGAAGTCCTAAAGGACGGAGATAAGAAGGCTGCATATGATCGTTACGGACATGCCGCCTTTGAAGGCGGCATGGGCGGCGGTGGCGGACGTCAAGGTGGCGGCGGCCAAGGCGATTTTGGCAGCGCGTTCTCTGATGTATTCGATGACCTATTCGGCGACTTTACGGGAGGCCAACGTGGTGGCGGCGGGCGGCGTGCAGCACGCGGTGCTGACTTGCGTTACAATTTGCGCATCTCACTCGAAGACGCATTTTCTGGAATGCAAAAGACTATCAATGTTCCAACTGCGCTCGCCTGTGACGGGTGCGAAGGTACGGGTGCTGAAGGTGGTGCTGAACCATCTACATGTCCAACATGTTCTGGCATGGGCAAAGTGCGTGCTCAGCAAGGGTTCTTTACTGTTGAACGCTCTTGCCCAACGTGCTCCGGCATGGGCCAGATTATTAACAACCCATGCAAGTCTTGTTCTGGCGCAGGCCGCGTCGAGAAAGACCGCTCACTTTCTGTAAACATCCCTGCTGGTGTAGAAACAGGTACACGTATTCGCCTATCAGGCGAAGGCGAAGCGGGCATGCGTGGCGGACCATCAGGTGATCTATATATCTTCATCGAAGTATCAGATCATAAACTGTTTGAGCGTGATGGCCTAAGCCTGTTTTGCCGCGTCCCTGTATCAATGAGCACCGCAGCCTTGGGTGGCAGCATCGAGGTGCCAACCATCGATGGTGGCCGTGGTCGCGTACAGATTCCTTCAGGCAGCCAAGCAGGCCGACAGATGCGCCTTCGTGGCAAAGGTATGCCAGCAATCCGTGGCAACAGTTCCGGCGATATGTTTATCGAATTGGCTGTGGAAACACCTGTAAATCTGACAACGCGTCAAAAAGAGATCCTAAAGGAATTCGACGAGCTATCCTCAGAGAACAATCCTGAAAGCAGCAGCTTTTTCTCTTCCGTCAAATCCTTCTGGGATACGATGAAAGGTTAAGGTTTAGGGCGGGACTATTCCCGTCCTAAACCATTATTTTTGCAACGGGTTAACCATCCGGTGATTACCGTTGCAAACCTTCGGGCATGACATACGCATCCTCACCAACTCCGCTATAACGCTGCTCGGCAGCATCGCCGGTTTGCATGAAAAACCGATGCCAACGGCATACGCTAGCGTACCCGCTACGGTCACCATTTCTATAGTTTCTACCATAATCCTGTACCTCTATCGGTTTCGGTCAGGATCTTTGTAGAGAGGGAAAGCGTCCGTGGCTGGCCAAAGTTATGGCCAGCTCTAGGATTCATTACGTCAGAATAAAGGCGCTGCCTTTAGCTCACACGTCCGTGACAGTGCTTGAACTTGTCACCTGAACCACAAGGGCAGTTGCCGTTGCGGCTTGGGTTGCCCCAGGTTCCGCTGTCTTCTGGATCAAACCCAGCAGCAACTGCTTCGGCTGTTGGTTCTGGCAAACCGGGTTTAGCTATCGTCTGAACCTGGACCTGCTGCGTTGCGGTTTGTTCCACCATAGCACGCTGTTCTTCCTCAGTAATTGGACGAATTTGAGACAGCTTTTGCGTCACATCTTCACGTAAGCTATCAAGCATACTTTCGAACAACTGGAACGCTTCGTTCTTATATTCGTTCAATGGATCCCGCTGTGCATAGCCGCGGAAACCAACAACAGAGCGAAGATGTTCTAGCGTCAAAAGGTGTTCACGCCATTTGCCATCAATCGATTGAAGCAACAGTTGCTTTTCAATCAAGCGCATTGTTTCAGGACCAAATGCTTCTGCTTTTGCAGACATCTGCTCATCGGTTACAGCCAACAAACGTTCGCTAATCTGCTCGTCATCGACACCCTCTTCTGAACACCACGCCATCACAGGCGCATCAACGCCAAGGCGTTCAATAACGGCCGCATAAAGACCTTCGGTGTTCCACTGATCTGCATAAGAATTGGGAGGCATAAATTCATAGATCAAATCTTCGATCACTTCCGACCGCATATCTGTTGTTATCTCAGAAAGGTCAGTTGCCTCCATGATTTCGCGACGTTGACCAAACACAACCTTGCGCTGATCGTTCATCACGTCATCAAATTTCAACAACTGCTTACGAATGTCAAAGTTACGACCCTCAACCTTGGCTTGGGCACGTTCCAGTGACTTATTGACCCATGGGTGGACGATAGCCTCGCCTTCTTCCAATCCAAGCGTTGTAAGAACTTTTTCCAAACGGTCAGAACCGAAAATGCGCATCAGGTCGTCTTCAAGGCTAAGATAAAAAGAGGTGCGGCCCGGATCACCCTGACGGCCAGAACGACCACGCAATTGGTTATCAATGCGGCGACTTTCGTGACGCTCAGATGCCATAACAAACAGGCCACCAGCCTCGATGACTTTCTTCTTCTCATCCGCCTGCTCTTCTTCGACCTTGGTGCGGATCATTTCAGGATCAGTCTCAGGATCAGCTTTAAGTGCAGCTTGGACGATTAATTCGACGTTGCCCCCCAATTGAATATCTGTACCACGACCCGCCATGTTGGTTGCGATGGTCACCGCACCCAATTTACCAGCATCAGCAATGATCTGCGCTTCTTGCTCATGCAATCGGGCGTTCAAAACATTGTGCGTAATGCCCTGAGCAGTCAATGCTTGGCTAAACATCTCAGATTTATCGATAGAAGTTGTACCCACCAGAACCGGCTGGTTCTTGGCGTTTGCTTCTTTGATCTCTTTGATCATCGCTTCGTATTTTTCACGCTGCGTGCGGTACACACGGTCGTCTTCGTCAACACGTGCTATGCTGCGATTGGTTGGTACTTCAACCACACCCAAACCGTAGATTTCGGAAAATTCTTCTGCTTCAGTCGTCGCGGTACCTGTCATGCCAGAAAGCGTGCTGTACAGACGGAAGTAGTTTTGGAATGTCACAGACGCCAAGGTCACATTCTCAGGCTTAATGTCTACTTTTTCCTTAGCTTCAATCGCTTGGTGCAGACCATCAGACAAACGACGGCCAGACATCATTCGACCTGTAAATTCGTCGATCAGTACGATTTCATCGTCACGCACAATGTAATCTTTGTCGCGTTGGAACAACTTGTGCGCACGCAAACCTTGGTTGATGTGGTGAACCAAGCTAGTGCTTTCTGGATCATAAAGCGTAGCATCAGCTTCCAGCAAACCACGGGCGCACAACTGTTCTTCAAGGAACTCGTTTCCCTCATCAGTAAAGGACACGTTGCGGGATTTTTCATCCAGTTCAAAATGGTCGTCAGTTAACGATGGAATCACGCCATCGATCGTGATGTACATTTCAGAGCGGTCATCTGAAGGGCCAGAAATAATCAGCGGAGTACGGGCTTCATCTATTAAAATGCTATCGACTTCATCCACGATCGCGAAGTTGTGTTCTTTTTGATAAATCTGGTTTAGCTCAGATTTCATATTATCGCGTAGATAGTCAAAACCGAGTTCGTTGTTTGTAGCGTATGTAATGTCGGAGTTATACGCAGCTTGCTTATCTTCATGGGTCGCATCGCTGACAGCTACGCCAGTTGTTAGGCCAAGCGCTGTGAATACTTTACTCATCCATTCAGCGTCACGTTTTGCAAGGTATTCGTTCACGGTGACTACATGTACACCTTTACCTGTCAATCCGTTCAAATAAGCAGGGAACGTCGCAACAAGGGTTTTACCCTCTCCCGTCTTCATTTCAGAGATGTTGCCTTGGTGTAGGAATATCCCACCCAACAACTGCACATCAAAGGCGCGAAGGCCCAATGCGCGCTTAGCGGCTTCACGACAGTTGGCAAATACCTCTGGCAGCAGATCATCCAAGCTTTCGCCATTGTTGGCGCGCTCCGCAAATTCGCGGGTCTTGGCGATCAATTCTTCGTCACTCAGGGCCTCGAACTCAGGTTCAAGTGCATTGATCTTTTCCACCAACGGACGGGCCGCTTTTACTTTGCGATCATTAGCAGATCCAAAGATCTTTTTCGTGAGTGTTCCGAAACCTAGCATTAAGTACTCCAGCCGTGGTGTGTTGTGTTTCGCAGCAAGCGCTTGCCCGACCCGCGTACAGTCCATAGATACAAGTTAGGATAGTCCCAACCATGCCCATAGCGGATGTAAGGGGCACATCAAACAGTGTCAATGTTACGCCCAGTCGTGACCATAATCATAGGACTATACAATGCAAAAACGTCTCAACTTTGTAGCCGCACTTGGCCTTGCCGTAACTTTCGCAATGCCTGTGCAGGCTCAGGACGCAAACACGGTCGTTGCTACCGTGAATGGGAAATCCATCACCCTAGGTCACATGATCGTCGCACGCTCTATTTTGCCGGAACAATATCAACAACTGCCGAACGAAGTCCTGTTTGAAGGCATTCTAAAACAACTGGTCGAGCAAACTCTGTTAGCCAATAGTTTTGAAGGTACATTGCCAAAGCGAATTCCGATTTCTTTGGAAAACGAGCAACGCTCTTTGATCGCTGGCGAAACGCTGGAAGCATTGCTGTCCCAGGCGCTAAGCGAAGACACAATCAAAGCGGCTTATGATGCGCAGTACGCTGATGCAGAGCCTGCAAAAGAATACAACGCCTCTCACATTTTGGTTGAGACAGAAGAAGAGGCATTTGCAATTCAAGCTGATGTCGATGGCGGAGCAGACTTTGCAACAATCGCCAAAGAAAAGTCGACAGGTCCTTCAGGTTCAAACGGTGGCTCCCTTGGTTGGTTTGGCAAAGGCGCAATGGTTCCCAGCTTTGAAGCTACGGTTGTTGGTTTAGACGTTGGGGCTGTTTCAGCACCTGTTCAAACTCAGTTTGGCTGGCACGTTATAATCCTGAATGAAACGCGCAACACCAGCGCGCCGGAACTTGGTGTAGTTCGTGCTGGGATCGAAGATACCCTTCGCAAAGAAGCCGTCACAACAAGAATTCAAGAACTGCGCGAAGCCGCAACAATTGACCAAAGCGGCGCAACGGGCATCGACACTTCCATCTTGTTTGACCTTAGCATCGTTGAATAATCTGAATGGCCAATACTATGCAAAAATCTCCTCTCGCACCTGCGTGTTTTCCTAAACTGCCTATCGTAGACGGCGTAACCTTTGCAACGATTGCTGCAGGGGTTCGCTATTCAGGACGAACAGATGTGATGCTGGCAAAACTGATCACAGGCACTTCCATTGCAGGAGTGTTCACAAAATCAACCACTCGCGCAGCGCCTGTTCTGGATTGTCAGGCAAAGCTTGGTGGCGATAGCACAACACCGGCTGCAATTCTTGTAAACTCCGGTAATGCCAATGCCTTCACTGGCAAGAACGGTCAAACGTCAGTCACAGCGATCTGTGATGCTGTGGCGGATGCCTGCGATGTTCCAGTGAATCGCGTCTTCACCTCTTCGACAGGCGTAATCGGTGAACCACTCGCTCATGATCGGATCATCGAGAACCTGGAGACCTTGAACAACACTCAAAGTGTTGACGACGTAGAAGCTGCTGCCAACGCGATCATGACAACCGACACTTATGCAAAGGGCTCGGCGAAAAATGTACAAATTGACGGTCAATCTGTGCAGATCGTTGGAATTGCAAAAGGGTCAGGCATGATCGCACCAGATATGGCAACCATGTTGGTCTACATCTTCACTGACGCTGTATTTGAGCAAACTGCGTTACAACAATTGGTGTCGGACACCTCAGATCGAACATTCAACTGCATCACAGTTGATAGCGACACGTCGACATCAGATTCATTATTGATGGCGGCCACTGGTGCATCAGGCGTGAATGCACAAGACAACGTCGATTTTACAGCCGCGCTGCACAAATTGATGCTCGATCTGTCGCAACAAGTGGTTCGTGATGGCGAGGGGGCTACTAAACTGGTTGAGATTACCTTAACGGGTGCAGTCGATGATAGCGTTGCACGCATCCACGCGATGGCCATTGCAAATTCACCTTTGGTCAAGACAGCCATAGCCGGCGAAGACCCAAATTGGGGTCGGATCGTAATGGCAATTGGTAAATCGGGCGCACCCGCAGATCGTGACCTTATCTCCATCTCATTCGGGGATGTGAATGTCGCGACGGAAGGTTGGGTGAACCCAAATTATGTTGAAGCAGATGCAGCGGCACTAATGAAAAAGCAAGAGATCGAGATAACCGTTGATCTAGGAATGGGCACAGGAACGGCAACGGTTTGGACCTGCGATTTGACCCACGGTTATATCGAGATCAACGCGGATTACCGTTCATGAAGGTCGTTCTGGTTTCAGCCGTAGCCCTCATAGACGTTGATGGACGAGTCTTGTTGGGTCAACGGCCCGAAGGTAAATCCATGGCTGGATTATGGGAATTTCCGGGCGGGAAGGTCGAAGCGGGCGAGACGCCTGAGGTCGCTCTGGTCCGTGAGTTGGAAGAAGAGCTGGGAATCAACACCTGGGAAAGCTGCCTCGCGCCGCTAACCTTTGCCAGCCACAGCTACGATGATTTTCACCTACTGATGACTTTGTTTGCCTGCCGTAAGTGGGAAGGCACACCGATCTCGCGCGAAAACCAAGCGTTAAAGTGGGTCCGACCTAATGAGTTGCGCAACTACCCAATGCCAGCAGCCGATGTACCACTGATCCCAATTCTGCGCGACTGGCTTTAAGCAAACTGTAAAACAACGAAAAAGGGGAAGGCTGTCGCCTTCCCCTTTTCTATTTTCATGACACCAACTGTCTTAGTCGAGTGTACGCGTGATCTCTTCACGTTCAAAGATTTCGATAACGTCATCGGCACGGATGTCTTCATAGCGTTCGAAGGCCATACCACATTCGTAACCAGATTTAACGTCAGCCACTTCATCTTTGAAGCGCTTGAGGGTCTTAAGTGTACCTTCGTGGATAACCACGTTGTCACGTAGCAAGCGAACACCTGCTGAACGACGAGCAACACCTTCAGTAACCATACAACCAGCAACTTTGCCGACGCCAGTAACCTTGAACACCTCTTTAATGGTTGCATAACCAATGAAGTTCTCACGAATTTCCGCACTCAACAGACCGGAAGCAGCCGCTTTGACGTCATCCACAAGGTCATAGATGACCGAATAGTAACGAATTTCAACGCCCTTTTGGTGAGCCGTGTTACGTGCCGAAGCATTCGCACGGACATTAAAGCCGATAACCGGTGCATTAGATGCTTCAGCCAAGCTGATGTCAGTTTCAGTAATCGCACCAACACCTGAGTGCAGGATACGAACACGAACTTCGTCATTGCCAATTTTTTCCATCGCTTGAACGATTGCTTCAGCAGAACCCTGAACATCGGCTTTTACCAAGATTGGCAATTCGCTAACGCTCTCGTTCGCTTTGGCATTCGCCATCAATTGTTCCAGCGTCGTAGCTGCACCAGCTGTTGCACGTTTATCTTTAGCCGCTTTTTGGCGATATTCCGCAATCTCACGTGCTTGCGCATCGGTTTCGGTCACGTTCAAAACATCACCAGCGGATGGCGTACCGTTCAGTCCCAAGACCTCAACAGGCATAGATGGGCCAGCCTCTTTGATGCGTTCGCCTTTGTCGTTGATCAGCGCGCGGACCTTACCGTACTTCTCACCCACAACAAAAATATCACCAGTACGCAATGTACCTGCTTGGATAAGAACCGTGGCAACTGGGCCGCGACCTACATCAAGCTTCGCTTCGATCACAGCACCTTGGGCGGCGCGATCTGGGTTAGCTTTCAGTTCCAATATCTCTGACTGCAACGCGATAGCTTCAAGAAGCTTATCAAGGCCCTGTCCCGTTTGAGCAGAAACTTCAACGTCCTGAACATCACCAGACATCGCTTCCACGATAACTTCGTGCTGTAGCAAATCGGTGCGCACTTTTTGCGGGTTAGCTTCGTGCTTGTCGATTTTGTTGATCGCAACAATCATCGGAACGTTTGCCGCTTTAGCGTGGGCAATCGCTTCAATTGTTTGTGGCATAACGGCGTCATCCGCCGCGACAACTAGAACAACAATGTCAGTAACCTGTGCACCACGTGAACGCATAGACGTAAACGCCGCGTGACCCGGTGTGTCGAGGAACGTCAGCAATGTGCCGCCTTCAGTTTTGACCTGATAGGCGCCAATGTGCTGCGTAATGCCGCCGGCTTCGCCAGAAACAACTTTTGCACCGCGAAGTGCGTCCAACAATGATGTCTTACCGTGGTCAACGTGGCCCATGATCGTAACGACCGGTGCACGTGATTGCAGGCTTGCTTCGTCGTCTTCAACCACATTGATCACGTCTTCGACGTCCGCGTCAGAAACGCGGTTCACTGTGTGGCCAAATTCTTCGATGATCAGTTCGGCTGTATCAGCGTCGATGGTTTCGTTTTGTGTAACCATCATGCCCATAGTCATGAGTGATTTGACAACGTCACCAACACGCTCGGTCATACGCGCTGCCAACTCAGAAACCACGATGGCTTCTGGAAGGTTCACAGTACGCAATACCTTTTCGCGCTCGACTGTGCCGCCCATCGCTTTTTGACGCGCACGCTCCTGCTTGCGCTTCATAGAAGCCATGGAACGATGACGACCAGCGCCACCAGTCAATGCTTGGTTCAATGTTAGCTTGCCGCCACGGCGACCATCGTCGCGGGCTGTCTTGGGGCGTGCCTGAGCTTCACGCTCGTTCTTGCGCGGCGTCGCGGCAGGCAATGGACCACCACGATTTGGCGCAGCACGAGCAGATGCAGGCGCTGCAGCTGTTTTAGCAGCAGGTGCTGCAGCAGCTTGAGCCGCAGCCTCAGCTTCTTTAGCTTTGCGCACTTCTTCTTCAGCTTTCGCTTTCAAGTTTTCGGCGCGTGCTTTTTCTTCTGCCTCTTTGGCGTCGATCTCTGCACGGCGACGTTCACGCTCTTCAGCACGGGATTTTTCCTCAGCTTCGCGTGCGGCTTGATCCTCGACTTCACGTGCCTTGGCAGCTTGAACAGCTTTGAGGCGACGCTCCATCTGCGCATCAGAGATGCCTGCAGGCCGCTTAGAAGGAGAGCTCACACCAAGTGGTGCAACCGCACCAGCTTTGTTCGCGGCACCCGGCTTGGGAACCACAACGCGTTTGCGCTTTGTTTCTACAACGACGTTTTTAGTCCGTCCATGGCTGAAACTTTGTTTCACATTCCCTGGACGTGCGCCGCTCAGACCTAATGTCTTCTTACCGTCAGTATCGCTCATAAAGCTCGTCTATCCTTTCAGATCAACAGGGTCTTCGACCTTGTCATCTATACTTGCGCGTCGAACGCCCCGTAACCGTTGGGCTTCCTCTACAACACGTTTGGTCAGTCCGCCAGAGGCGAGCGCCCCATGGATCACGATTTGACGCCCGAACGCCAAACCTAATTCTTCCGACGTAAGCCAGCCAATGTAACTGCCATAGTGCGGTGTACTTAATTTCGACTTGCCTCGACCAGACCCATCGACGGCCTGAAACAAGACTTGTGCTTCTTCCGATTGAAGCCACGACTTGGTCTTTTCATACCCAGCCACAGCCGAACCGGCCTTGCGCGACATTGCAATCAAATCGACCACTTTGCGCGCCAATTGCTTTTCGACCTCGTCTGCCAAATCTTCAGGTATAGTAACCTGTTGTTTGGCACCGCGTGAAAACAATTTTTTACTAACAGCCATTTCTAGCGCATCACGATCCGCAGCCACGTATACACCACGTCCCGGCAATTTACCCGAAATATCCGGGTAAATAACATCTTCCGGCCCCACGACGAAGCGGATCAACCCAAACTTAGGTTGCACTTCACCCGTGACAATGCACTTGCGATCTGGACCGTCTTCCCAGTCCTTTGTGACGCCGCCGCGACCCATCAGGAAACTCCGAAGCCTGCGATCAGGCCTCGGATCCCTCCACGTCGGCTGCTTCGTCTTCTTCTGCTACTTCTTCTTCCAAATCTGCAATATCAACCCAACCCAATGAAACGCGAGCTGTCATAATCATGTTCTGAGCCTCTTCAAGCTCGATACCAAATGGTTCTAGAACACCGTCATCTTTGATGCGTTCGCCATTGTCTGTCGTCCAGCCACCGGCCAGCTCCCAGTCAGCACATGTTGCAAAGTCTTCCAATGTTTTCACATCATCTTTTGCCAAAGCTTTTAGCATCTGTGGAGTCAGACCCTCAAATGCGATCAAGCTGTCTTCAACACCCAGCGCCCGTGCTGCATCAAGCGCCGCTTTGTTTTGCGCTTCCAATACATCGCGGGCACGTGCCTGCAATTCGCCAGCAGTCGCTTCATCAACACCATCGATGACCAACAGCTCTTCTGCCTCAACGTAAGCAACCTCTTCAAGGTTCGTGAACCCTTCAGCCACTAATAGTTGTGCAAAGAATTCGTCCAGATCCAAGTTATCCATAAACAATTTGGTCCGTACTTCGAACTCTTTTTGGCGGCGTGCGGATTCATCAGCTTCGGTCATGATGTCGATATCAAGACCAGTAAGCTGTGCTGCCAAACGTACGTTTTGACCACGACGACCAATTGCCAACGAAAGCTGCTCTTCTGGAACAACAACTTCAATCTTGCCTGCTTCATCATCCAAAACAACTTTGGAAACTTCAGCTGGCTGCAATGCGTTCACAAGGAAAGTTGGTTGGTCGTCATTCCATGGGATGATGTCGATCTTCTCGCCCTGCAGTTCGTTAACAACTGCCTGAACGCGTGAACCACGCATACCAACACATGCACCAACTGGGTCGATAGAACCGTCATGTGAGATCACAGCGATTTTCGCGCGAGAACCTGGATCACGTGCAACAGCTTTAATCTCGATGATGCCATCATAGATTTCTGGAACTTCCATCTTGAACAGCTCAGCCATGAATTCTGGCGCTGTACGAGATAAGAAGATTTGCGGGCCACGTTGCTCGCGACGCACGTCTTTGATGTAAACGCGGATACGGTCGTTCGGGCGATAAGATTCGCGGCCAATTTTTTCGTTGCGGCGCAAGATTGCTTCACCAGCACCCACATCAACAATAACGTTGCCGTACTCTTCGCGCTTGACCAAACCGTTGACAATTGAGCCAACGCGATCCTTGAATTCTTCGAACTGCCGATCACGCTCAGCTTCGCGGATTTTTTGCAAGATGACCTGTTTCGCAGATTGCGCCGCGATACGGCCCATTTCTACAGGGGGTACTTCTTCGATCAATTGCTGACCAACTTCTGGGTCGGCCATGTATTGTTTGGCTTGCTCAACAGTGAACTCAGCTTGGTAGTTCTCTAGCTCTTCTTCAGCAACAACTGTGCGCACGCGCGTAAATGTAGCTTTGCCATTTTTACGGTCGATGGAAACACGGATGTCCATTTCTGCGCCGTACCGTGATTTAGCCGCGCGTGCGAGGGATTCTTCCATCGCTTCGATAACCAACCCAGGGTCGATCATCTTTTCACGTGCGACCGCTTCAGCGGTTTGCAACAGCTCTAGCTGGTTTGCAGAAGTAATAGCCATCAGTCTTCTCCCTCATCGGACGCTTCGGTCTCGATCTCATCAAACGTGTCTTCGTTTAGTGCGTTTTCGTTCAAAATACCTGCCGCTTTTCGCTGACGCAGCATTTCAGAAATTAGTTCATCGGTCAGCACCAATTTGGCATCGCTTAGCCAATCAAACTGTAAACCAATCGTGCCTTCTTCAACGTTGATCAAAACATCTCTGCCATCAATTCCTGCCAATTGCCCCTTAAAGCGGCGGCGGCCATCGATCAGCTCAGTCGTTTCAATTTTAGCCTCATATCCCTCAAAGTTTTCGAAATCTTTAAGACGGGTTAAAGGCCGATCAATTCCAGGGCTGGACACTTCCAACGCATACTCATCAACAATCGGATCTTCTACATCTAAAGTTGCGCCGACAGCCGTCGAGATTTTGGCGCAGTCATCCACTTCAATCCCGCCCTCGGGCTTATCAGCCATGATTTGCAAGATGGTATTCTTTCCAGACATCAGGCGCACACGCACCAATTCATAACCAAGATCTTCAATCACAGGAGTGATGATCTCAGCCATACGGCGGTCAATGGCAGCTTTGGCGATTAGGTCGTTGGTCATATTATCCATCTAACGATTAAGCACAAAAAAACGGGCGCACGGCCCGCTGACTTATCCGGTGGAGCGTTGGGTTTGGACCCCAACACGCCGCTATTGATAGTCGTATACGCAGGTTAAACTGAGTCTACAACCCCTGTTCGGGGTTAGGCCATCCACCAGCGCGTTGCCATGCGGGTATTGTCGAGCGGCCAAAACTGCCCAATCGCCTTTGGTTGTGCGATTGAATGCCGTGCTATCTGCTGAACATAACGAGGGCTGGGTAATAATTGAAAGTCTATCGGATCAGAATACGAATCAAGGGCCGAAATATCTGCAACGTCAACCAAACCGGTTCGCAACGCCTCTGCGCGAACTTCGTCTGCAGAGATTGAAACCAATTCGATCTCATCAAACCAGCCTGCTGACATATTTTTGCGATGTTTTAATACGCGTGTTCCAATGAATTGCTGACCCGCTTGGAACTTATAAACACGATATAGACCTGTACCAATTCCAGCTGCCTGTCGTGATGGCTGCGCAGGCATCACCGCAAACTCCGGATCCGCAAGTAAATACGGAAAGCTTTGATTGGCTTCAGTCAATGTTACAACAACTTGATTGGACCGCCTAATAGCGGCCCCTTGAACACCGAGGCGTGAGTGCCGCTCAAACAAAGAAACCAAATCATCAGCATGCAACGCAATATTGTCATGAAACATCACTGAGGGTTGGATCAAAAACGACCAGGTTTTACCAGCATCATTGGTTTCCCAAGATTGCGCAATATCGCCACGCAAGGTTCCATCGCCTGCGATCTCAGTCAGGGTTTCAAAAACTGCGCCACGCGCCGCCTGCATGAATGCACCATCAAATGCGCCCCAATGATCGCTGCGCGTTGCGCCAGATAACGCCGCGCGCAAACGACCGCCACGACACGGTGCAGTTTGTCCGGATACACCCGTCGCCGCCAACAATGCAGCTGCGGCACCAGATGTGAAAAGAACTCGGCGATCGATTCGGTTCATGATGCTGCAATCCTATTCATAGCGCGCACCAACCCAGCCGTAATTCCAGGTTCCGAAAGCGTATGCCCCGCATAAGGAATCATATCTAAATCACAAGCTGGCCAAACTTTTGCGATGGTGTAGGCTGCTTGTGGTGGGCAAATCATATCATAACGTCCCTGAACAATCACACCGGGAATATGTGCTATGCGGTCCATATTTGTCAAAATTTCACCATCAGTTTCCAAGAAACCTCCATTAACAAAATAATGATTTTCGAGGCGCGCAAAAGCGCGCGCATATTCACCTGGGGATTCACCCACACTACCGTTTGAATTTATTGAGGCCAGCGCGTTCTCCCATGAGGACCACGCCTTTGCATATTTCAATTCAGTCTGCATATCACCGCAAAATAAACGTTTAGCATACGCAGCGATTAAATCATCTTGTTCATCCACTGGAATTAGACCTGCAAATCGGTCCCAAACTTCCGGCCAGAATTTCCCAGCACCACCGCCATAGAACCAATCAAGCTCTGCTTGGGTCATCAGAAAAACACCGCGAAGGACCAAATGCGTCGTGCGGTCAGGATAGGATTGAGCGTAAATCAACGACAGTGTCGCGCCCCAACTGCCGCCAAAAACAATCCACGAATCAATACCTAGCGAAGCACGGATCGCTTCGATGTCGTCAACCAAATGCCATGTTGTGTTGTTTTCGACCGAAGCGTGCGGGCGTGAACGACCACAGCCGCGCTGATCGAACAGGATGATATGGTAAATGTCTGGATCAAAATAACGACGCATTGCGGGGCTACATCCACCGCCCGGGCCACCATGCAACACCACAACGGGGACACCTTTTGGGTTCCCACATTGCTCAACATAGATACGATGACCCTGCCCAACATCCATCATCCGCTGATCGAAAGGGTCGATCGGCGGGTACAGATATTGAACTGCGCGCTTTTGGTCCGTGTGTTTGTCCATTAGAGCCCTATGTAATCTAGGAACGCTAAGAAAACAGATGGAGAGCAAAATGCAAGCGCCTCAAACGACAGTAGACCCATTAGAAGTCGCCAAATTTGAAGCGATGGCCACAGAATGGTGGGATCCCAACGGGAAATTCAAACCATTGCACATGCTAAACCCTTGCCGTCTTGATTATATCACGAGCCAAATTGCCGGTGAGTTTAATCGCAATCTATCAACATCTGACGCCTTTAAAGGGCTGCGCATTCTAGATATCGGTTGTGGTGGCGGTTTACTGTCTGAGCCGATGGCACGTCTTGGGGCAGAAATAATTGGCGTTGATGCGGCTGCAAGAAATATTCCTGTTGCGACAGCACATGCTGCAAAATCTGGGCTGAATATCGATTACCGCCACACTACCGCCGAATCGATGGCCGCAGATGGCGAGCGATTCGATGTCATTATGAACATGGAAGTTGTTGAGCACGTCGCCAATCCACTGACCTATCTGACCGCGTGCCAAGAATTGCTAAAGCCCGGCGGGTTGCACATTTGCTCAACGATTAACCGTAATCCAAAATCCTACATGTTTGCGATTATTGGGGCAGAGCATGTTATGCGCTGGCTTCCTAAAGGGACCCACGAGTGGAGCAAATTCATCACGCCAGATGAACTGTTTGGATTGCTAGAAAAATCAGGCATGACCCCAGTGGATCGCCAAGGTTTTGTGTTCAATCCACTGACATGGAGATGGCGTTTATCTGACCGTGACTTGAGCGTGAACTACGTCACTGCAAGCACGAAAACAGTCTAAAGCTGCTTTCGCAATTCCCGCAGAATGGGCAGTACGGCGCGCACGCCTTCCTCACCCAGTTGTTCGATCACGTTATCAACAATCGGTGCAATTGCATTTAATGCCTCATCACGCGCTTGGCGCCCTGCGGGGCTTATCGCAACCATCTTGCGGCGCGCGTCGTCCCAATCTGGCCGAATGTGGATGTATCCTGCCCACTCCAGTTTACCCAACGTATTGGTAATTGCACCGCGCGTAACATTAAATGTTTCAGCCAACTGCGCAGGACTACGTTCCCCCTCGTGCCAAGCCAGATGGTTTAGGATTGAAAAGTGTGAAATTTCCATCCCTTTAGGCAACACACTTGTGAGACGGTAACGAACTTTTTGATCCGCCGCTAAAATCTCACTAAAGAGTGAGATCGCGAGTGCATTTTTATCTGTGCTCATGTCTTAAGACTTTAACTGAGGGGCTAAGAACGGTCTAGCGTTCGATAATGACGGCACTTTTTGCCGCGCTTTGGTTACATTAACCATTTCAATGTCAAATGCATAAGCGCCAGCATCGACACCCGCGTCAAGGACAACCTCGCCCCACGGATCAACAACAAGGGAATGCCCATAAGTTGACCGCGCTTTGGACCCTGTCGTTGAATGAGTACCCGTCTGCGCAGCAGCAATTACATAGCATCCCGTTTCAATTGCACGCGCTCGCAACAAACTGTGCCAATGAGCTGCACCAGTGACCGGTGAAAACGCAGATGGATATAGCAAAATTTGCGCACCCGCCTGCGCCAGCGCATTCGCAAGCAATGGGAAACGCAGGTCATAGCAAATTGCCATTCCAACCTTGCCCAGCACAGTATCTGCAACAACTGCTCTGTCGCCAGGCCGGTAACCTGCAGATTCACGATAGGTTTCAGTTTCAGAAATCTGAACGTCGAACATATGAATCTTGTCGTATTGCCCGACGATGTGTCCCAACGGGTTAATCAAAAATGAGCGATTAGAAAAACGCCCATCTGGATCATCAGTCTTAATTGCCAATGAGCCAATAGAAACTGAAATGTACAATTCACGTGCTAAACTGCACAGTCCTTTCAGTGTTTCATCATCGCCTTGATGGCGCAGCACATCATTCTGGCGCGCGCGGCTGGTCGAAACACAATTAGTCACTTCAGGCGTAAAGATAAATTCAGCACCTGTGGATGCCGCCTGCCGCACATATTTGATCATGTGCGACAGGTTTTCAGACGGATCGTCTGATGCATTCGTTTGTATAATTGCGGCGCGCATTATGCGGCCAACATGCCATCCAAATGACCAGCGCGTTCCAGCGCAAACAATTCGTCACATCCACCAACATGGATTTCGCCGATAAATATCTGCGGAACAGTGCGGGCACCATTTGCACGTTTGATCATAGCTGGCTTTTCGTCGGGGTTAGACAAAACGTCTGTTTCATCGAACTCAACGCCTTTTTGGTTCAACAGACTTTTGGCACGGTGGCAAAAGCCGCACAGTGGAGAGGTGTAGATTTCAACCTTTTTCATAGGTCAGATCCTTCA
Source organism: Ascidiaceihabitans sp. (assembly GCA_028248455.1). GTDB lineage: Bacteria > Pseudomonadota > Alphaproteobacteria > Rhodobacterales > Rhodobacteraceae > Ascidiaceihabitans. The sequence continues at coordinate 56,013 of JAOKHV010000006.1, forward strand.
ATAATTTTCGCTTGGCCCTGACTTAGGTGTCTTTTGCGGCACGCGCTAGTGTTAGCGCAGATACGTGATCCAATTCACCAACGTAACACGCCTCTGTCGCAGCAGCTAATGCTGCACCAGAAGTCATGACGCCATCAATCAAAAACAAAGACCGACCGATCATACGCCCCCTACGATAGGTATGAAACTTCATAACACCCTGCAAATGCGCAAATCTTTCGGTATGCCCCATCCCGCCCAATGCTTGGGTTCGCTTAAACAGCTGAAGTGCGTCTGGGCACCACGCCAAATCAAGGTGTTTTGCCACACTCTTCGCAAGCAACGCTGATTAATTATAGCGCCGTTTAAGCAATCTCGTCCAATACAATTGAACCGAGACCACCAGCATATTTGGCTTCAAAATATCATGTGCAACCGCCGCCATCCAGATGGACGCTGGTCCAACGACATCTTGTCGATCCCCGCGTTTAAGGACCAACACAATCCTGCGTCCGTTTTCATTGTACAAAATCGCTGATCGACCGTTCGCCCAAGGGCGTTGCGTGCGCAAACAGTCATCACAATGCAATTCTCCCTCGCCGCTGTGTCCAATCAACGGGACCCCGCAACCATCGCAAATGGCACCTCCAATAAACTGCGTGTCTCTCCAGCTTGGCCCACACAATCCAAAGTCACTGTTCACAAGATCCGAGCACGTGAGACACCGCGGAGGATGTATCATTGCAGGAGCTGTTTGAATTGTAGCGCCGAGCATTCTATCTACCGTTTATGACATCACCAAAACTTCTGACCGACTCCAAATCCTTGCTTCAACAACGCGCCCGCGCGTCGTCTGATGGTTTGTTCCTGCATGATCTAGCCGCCGATGAGGTCCAGGATCGTATAGGCATGGTTAATAGGCCGTTTAATTCAGTAGCTGTAGTCAGCGGATTTCCTAAGCATTGGGCAAAATCATTGCCTCAAGCTACAACAGTCACTGATGACGAAACCCTACAGCTGGAACCCTCTCAATACGATGTAGTCATCCACGCACTGGGATTACATTGGGCTAACGATCCTGTTGGACAAATTATCCAGTGCCGCCGCGCGTTGCGCCCTGACGGCTTGTTTCTTGGCGCAACATATGGCGGCGAAACACTAAATGAATTGCGCAGTTGCTTGGGGCAGGCTGAAATCGAAGTGTCCGGCGGGCTATCTCCACGTATCGCCCCAATGGGTGAAATTCGTGACATGGGCGGGCTGTTGCAACGCGCCGGATTGGCCCTACCTGTGGCGGACAATCAAACAACCAATGTGGTTTATCGCGACATTTGGCACCTCATGCACGATCTGCGTGCCATGGGTGAAACCAACGCACTAACCACACGCCTTCGTACCTCGACGCGCCGTGCGGTTTTCAAGCGCGCTAATGAATTGTACCAAAAAACATTCCCCGCCGCTCACGGCGGAATTACAGCGACCTTTGACATTATATACCTCACCGGGTGGTCGCCTGATGAAAGCCAACCCAAACCACTTCGTCCCGGCTCAGCCAGCGCACGTCTGGCAGATGCATTAAAAACCGAAGAAAAACCGCTGTCAGATTGACCTGCGCCTAAAAGCGGCTATTTGATCTGCAAGCACTTAGTTGAGAGAATATTATGTTGGACGCCAAAATCCCCACCCATGCAGAACAAGACCACCCAAAAGTTAAGAAACCAAAAGTTGGTATCCTGCTCTCAAACCTTGGGACCCCAGACAACTACGACTATTGGTCGATGCGCCGCTATTTGGGTGAATTCTTATCTGACCGCCGTGTCATTGATTACAGCCCCTGGCTTTGGCAGCCGCTTCTTCAACTCATCATCTTAACCAAACGCCCGTTTAGTTCCGGCGCTGCTTACAAATCCATTTGGAATGAAGAAGCAAACGAAAGCCCATTACTAACCATTACAAAAGCACAAACCGCCAAGATCAAAACAGCAATGCAGGCCCGTTACGGTGATGACGTAATGGTTGATTTTTGCATGCGATATGGCAACCCATCAACAAAATCAAAAGTACGTGAAATGACAGAAGCAGGGTGCCAAAAAATCCTATTTTTCCCGCTGTACCCACAATACGCCGGCGCGACCTCTGCAACCGCCAACGACGAATTCTTCCGTGCTTTGCTAGAGGAAACGTGGCAGCCAACAGCCCGTACTGTTCAGCCTTATTTTGACGATCCAGTCTATATCGACGCGTTGGCACAATCGATTGAGAAGGCTTATGCAGGCCTAGAAAAACGTGCTGACCTTTTGATCTGTTCCTACCATGGAGTTCCAAAACGCTACCTGATGCAGGGCGATCCGTATCATTGTCACTGCCAAAAGACGACGCGCCTTTTGAAAGAGCGGTTGGGTTGGGACGACACAGAAATCAAAACCACATTCCAGTCCAAGTTTGGGCCGGAGGAGTGGTTGCAGCCTTACACTGTTAAAGAAGTTGCGCGTCTTGCTGAAGCTGGGACAAAAAACATTGCCGTTTGCGCACCAGCATTTTCAGCTGATTGCATCGAGACACTGGAAGAAATCAACGAAGAAATCTTCGAGAGCTTCGAGCACGCTGGTGGAGAAAACTTTACCTATATTCCTTGCCTGAATGATGACGATACTCACATCAAGGCACTTGAAAAAGTCATCGAAAGAAACCTGCAAGGTTGGTTAGACTGATCAATTGAATTTGATTACGAGGGTCCAAAATTAGACCCTTTCCGATCTGAGTAAAACCCATACTCTAAAACGAAAAAAGGCGACGCTTGGAGGCGTCGCCTTTAATAGACTTAACGCTTCAGCTTACTTAGCTGCAGCTGCTGCAGCTAAAGCCAAAAGAAGCAACGGCAAAAGAGCGCCATTTGAAGAACCACTAGCCTCTTCGACGATTACTGGTGCTTCGATTACTGCTTCAGCGTAAGAGCCAGCGAAAGATGTTGTTGCTACGGCTGTCAAAGCAGCTGCGAGTACTAGTTTCTTCATATCATTCTCCAGATTAGGCGTACAAAAAATACTGGGTACGCACCCAAGACGTGCCTCGTCAGCTTGTCTAAACAATTAATTGGCAAGATTGCAAACATACTTTGTCGTTATCACTAAAAGAATTGTCATTTTTTTGTCAAATTAGCAACACTTGAGTGCCAACTTGTGTTTTGGAGAACAACTCTGCGATATGCTCGTTGTATAGGCCAATACATCCACTAGACGATTTACGGCCAATCTTACGCGTATCATGCGTTCCATGAATCCGATAATATGTCCAGCTAAGATAAAGCGCGTGTGACCCCAAAGGGTTCTCTGGACCTGGACCAATGAATTTTGGCCATTCAGGATTAAGTTTTAACATCGATGGCGTTGGGCGCCAGCTTGGGCCATCCACCTTGCGCGTAATTTCTGTACGACCACGGCGAGTCAATTCTTCGGTGAGCGGAACGCTAGATGGGTAGAGTTTATATTCAGTCTGATCTTCATTCCAAAAATGGACTGCTCGACTGTCAATATCGACAAGAATTGCGCCTTTTTGTGTATTTTCAAAGTAAGGGCGCCAATCCAGAGTACGGAAACTAGAGATATTGCGCCGCACTGATTTTGTCTGATCACGTTCTGCGAAGCCTGGCAAATCGTTTGTTTGAGCCAATACAGGCGTGGCTAGAACGGCGGCAGATCCAGTTAGGAACGCACGGCGTGTAGGAATTTCAAATAGCTTTATGGACATTATTGCCTCTCCATCGCTTATACTCTTGCTTTGAAGAGAACATTATTGCGCAAAAGACGCAGTCGCAAATCAAACAACCGTTATTGTGCGCGCTCACGCCGATGTGCGTTTGAAATGCCACGCAACTCACGGTATGGTGGAAGTAACGGAAATTTCCGAGTGGAGCAAAAAATGGTCAGAATGATCGCAATTATTATGGTCGGGTTGCTTTCACTTTCCGCCTGTGTGCCAGTAGAGCCTCAATTGGGCCGTGACGGCAAACCAGCTGCGAAGATTTACAAAATTGGCGGCGATGCGATCGGTAAGCTTCAGTTCCGTATGCTTGACTCGGTAAACGCACTGCGCAGCTCAAAAGGTGCTACTCCTGTTGAGCTAAATCCACAGTTGAATGCCGCCGCAGCAACGCACTCACGCGATATGTCCATTCAAAACCGCCCTTGGCACTTTGGTTCAGACGGTTCATCCCCAATCGATCGCGTACAACGCGTTGGCTACACTGGACAGTTAGTTGGAGAAAACATCTCTGAATCTTATGAAACCGAATTAGAGACATTAGGTGCTTGGATTGAACAACCAGACACACGCCGCACAATTCTCGCCGCCGATGCCGAAGATATGGGTTTTGCATGGCATCAAGAAGAAAACGGTAAAATTTGGTGGACCTTGATAATGGGCAACCCAACGACATCTCCTTTGATCCCATCGGCCAATCCATCAGCAAACCGTTTGGTGCCAATTGTGGTTTCAGAGGAAACAGCGACAATAAGTGAAGACGCGACCGAAATTGTTGCTGCTGCCGAGTAATAGAACAAACGCTTAAGACCGCAATTTATGGATTGATCTTAATCGGCGTACCGTTTTTCACCATCGAATAGATCTCTTCGATTTCGTGGTTCGGCACTGCAATGCATCCCCAAGTCCAATCGTTTCTGCCCAACTTACGGCGATCTGATTCACCGTGAATAAATATGTCTCCACCTGGAGGTTTGCCCAGCGTTGCAGCCTCTGCCCGATCTCTTTCGTTTGGGTATGAAATCCCGATAGAAAGGTGAAACTTACTGTAAGGATTTTTACGATTAATAAAATAGTTACCTTCAGGTGTCTTGCCGTCGCCTTCGTAATATTTGTCGCCAACAGGTGAAAATCCAAGATCAACTTTATATTTCTTAAGCATAGTATCGTTGTGAAAAAAGAACATTCTGCGTTCAGATTTATTCACAATAATATAAGTAACTTCAGGGCCTAGATAGGTTTTAAATTTGCTTTCCGACGTAGAACTAATTTCTTTAGTACACGCACTAACAATGGCAGAGGCGAACCCACTCAAAATCAAAACTCTACGCTTCATAAAGCCCGCTCAAATTATATTCTATGATACTCAGTTCTAACATGATTGATCGCTTTTGGAACAAAAAATAAGGTCACCCAATAGTGAGTTTAGGCCCCTCAGCTTTGGAATTTTTGCGGCGGAATGAGCCAACCAATTCAACGTGCGAAGACCAACGAAACTGATCAACCGGTTGAACCCATTCTAAAATAAAACCGGCCTTAACCAACTGCGCGGCGTCGCGTGCAAAGGTGACTGGATTACAAGAAACATATGCAATCACGTTTACCTTTGAGCTCGCAAGTTCACGTACCTGTTCAACAGCCCCAGCACGTGGCGGGTCAAGGACAACAGCGTCAAACTTAGCCAATTCATCAGGCAGCATCGGACGGCGGAACAAATCGCGAGCCTCAGATGTGACCGGTTTTAAGTCAAGCGCCATGCGCCATCCCTGATCAAGCGCTGCAATCATCGCCTTATCGCCCTCAACAGCATGAACAGCCGATGTCTGTGCTAACGGTAAAGTGAAAGTACCACTACCTGCGAACAGATCAGCAACACGTTTACTGCCCTCAACAATCTCGCCAACCAAAGCCTGCAATGTTGCAGCGCCGTGTGCAGTTGCTTGTAAAAATCCACCCGCAGGCACGACAACTTTTGCTTTGCCAAATGCCTGGCGTGGAGATGTACGCATTGCGATCGTTTCACCGTCCCATGTGAGACGGGCTAAACCACTGCGGTCACACAATTGCGCAAGTTCAGAACGCAAAGGACCATCTAGTTCTTTACCGCCCGTGACAGATGCATCCAAGCCATCTTCAGACACAGTCAGAGCAACAGCTAGTGCAGCTTTACGGCTGGTGCCAATGGTCGCCAATTCCTCAGCGATTGGGAAACCTGCTATGATCTTGGGATCAAGCAACTGGCAATCAGGTACTTCGATAATAGTGCCGCTAGCGCGACCATGGAAGCCAACCATCGCACCACTTTTTGTGCGTTTGGCAGCTACAGTTGCGCGCTGGCGTGATTTAGCGGGCGACGTAAGTGTTGGTCGAATTTCAGGTGACAGATCATGAGCGGCAAAGGCGCGTTTCACAATTTCTGCCTTCCAAGTTGCAACGAATTCATCACTCGCATGTTGCAACTGACAGCCACCACACGATTTGAAATGACGACAAGGCGCAGCAACACGATCCGAAGATGGCGCTTGAATACGCACGTCTTTCAGCGCATCGCCATCTTGCGTTGCGGTCACAATTTCACCGGGCAAAGTCATCGGCGCGAACAATGGTCCATCAGCGATACCATCGCCCTGATGACCCAAGCGGATAATTTTATATTCTGTCATACGGCTCCCCTATCGCCCGTCGCACAAATACGAAAGGGTTATTGTGCAACCTTTGTTGATATGAAACCACCAGATTGCCGATCCCAATACCGTGCATAAAGGCCTTTTTGAGCAAGCAACGTCTGGTGATCACCCAACTCAACAATACGCCCCTTGTCCATCACAACGATACGATCCATCTCTGTCAGGGTCGAAAGACGGTGCGCAATTGCCAGCACAGTCTTGCCTTCCATCACACGCGCCAGCGCTTTTTGAATCGATGCCTCAACCTCACTATCAAGGGCGCTGGTCGCTTCATCCAAGACAAGAATTGGCGCGTCCTTCAAAATAGCACGCGCCAATGCGATCCGTTGGCGTTGGCCACCAGATAACTTTACACCACGCTCACCCAGATGAGCGTCATAGCCATCACGTTTCATATGATCTTGAAGTTCTTGGATAAACTCATGCGCTTCGGCTTTTTCAGCCGCAGCCATCACTGCAGTATCAGTTGCGTCAGGTTTGCCATACAGAATGTTGTCGCGGGCAGAACGATTGAACATCGCAGTTTCTTGCGTAACCATCCCGATATTGCGGCGCAAGCTTTCTTGCGTGACAGTTTTAATATCCACGCCATCGATTTCAATTGTACCAGCTTCAGGATCATAAAGACGCAAGAGAAGTGAGACTAACGTCGACTTACCTGCCCCCGATTCACCAACAATGCCCAGCTTTTCACCAGCACCAATCGTTAAGTCAACATCCATCAACCCACCCGTTTCTCGGCCATAAGCAAAGCTAAGGTTGCTGAGCTTAATCTCCCCCTTTGGCACAGACAGCGCAGGTGCTTGATCCGCATCATCAACACGGTCTGGACGTGTTAGGGTCTTCATTCCGTTCTCAATCTCACCCACGTTGGAATAAATCGCCATCAGTGTGAAACTTACCCAGCCTGTCATCTGCGCAATACGGATAGCAATTGCACCCGCAGCCACAATATCACCGGACGACGCCTCACCGCGTTGCCACAGCAAGATAGTGCCACCCAACAATAGAACCGGCAGCAATCCAGCCAAAGCCATCAATCCAAACCGGAAAGTCGCAGACAGGTAACCAAAACTTAATGCACTTTCACGAAAGGATTTCATAGCGCCAAGGGCTGCGCGATCTTCGTGGTCAGAATGGGCAAACAACTTAACAGTTTTGATATTCGTGATGGTATCAACAACCTGCCCAGACACCATCGCACGTTTTCCAGCGCGATCAGCAGAACGTACGCGTACGCGCGGCAAGTACCATTTAATCAGCGCAAAGTAGAAAAACAGCCAAACGAAGAACCCAATAGCCACACGCCAGTCAATAGCCACCAGTAAAAGAATAGACCCAAACAAAGACGCCAACGCAAAGGCAACAACGTTAATCACCTCGGATGCAACATCCGTTACAGCCCGCGCACATTGCATCTGTTTTTGAGCAATACGACCTGCAAAATCATCATCAAAAAAGCTGACATTCTGGCCCAAGGTCCAACGATGCAATCGCGACAAAACCAATGGATTTACACTGGGCTGAACGATGATCGAATTGGTTGCAGCAGATAGACCAAACAGCACGGGCCGTGCGATCAGGAAAAAAGCCAGAGCACCTGCGATTAATCCGACATTGGTAACGGAAAAGAACCCGTCGGGTCCAAGCGTCACTGTAGCATCGATAACATTGCCAAGAATCAATGCGGTTCCTGCTTCCATTGCGCCAGCAGCGGCAGAAAAGAACGCAGCAAACCACAAAGCGGACCATGAACCGGATAGACACCAGCCCATAAATGCACCCAGTGTTTGTGGCGGTGGCCCGTCCGCAGGTTGAAACGAGTCAATCATATTGGAAAAGCTTATCATTCTGCATCCTCGGTCTTTAGGAACCCACCCGATTGGCGAGCCCAGAATTCAGAATATAGACCACCTAGCGCCAAAAGCGCGTCGTGGTCGCCATCTTCAACAATTTTTCCAGCATCAAGAACCAAAATACGATCCATTTGCGCAATCGTAGACAAGCGGTGAGCAATCGCAATCACGGTTTTGCCCTCCATCATCCCATACAGCGTCTTCTGGATTGCAGCTTCAACTTCGCTATCCAACGCACTTGTCGCCTCATCCAACAACAAGATCGGCGCGTCCTTCAAAATGACACGCGCCAAAGTCACGCGTTGGCGCTGCCCACCTGAAAGTTTAACACCGCGTTCGCCAACTTGGGCCTCATAACCACGCCGACCCTCAGGATCAGTGAGGTCTTGAATAAAAGTATGCGCCTCTGCCTGTTTAGCCGCTGCAATTATATCTGCTTCTGAAGCGTCAGTGCGACCATAAAGCATGTTGTCACGAACCGAGCGGTGCAGAAGCGAACTCTCTTGCTGGACCATCCCAATATTCATCCGCAGGCTGTCCTGGGTCACCTGCCCCACGTCCTGTCCATCGATCAATATTTGACCGCTGTCAGGATCATAAAACCGCAGAAGTAACTTGACCAAAGTTGACTTGCCGGCACCTGAACGGCCAATCAGCCCAATCTTTTGACCCGGTTCAATCACCAAATCGACTGCATCCAAGCCGCCGCTGTCACGGCCGTAATGATGGGTTAACCCTTTTAGTTCTATCCTACCTTTGTCCATCTTCAACGCTTTGGCATTTGGGACATCCTTAAGCATAATAGGCTGCGCAATCGTTTCCATTCCCTCAGCAACTACCCCAAGCTGGCGAAAGAACGACGTCAGCGCCCACATGATCCACCCCGTCATCGAATTAAGGCGCAACGTTAAGGCGGTAGCTGCTGCAACCACCCCAACAGAGGCAGATCCTTGCATCCACAACATGATCGCCCAACCAACAACGCCAACGATCAAAAGACCGTTCAGCGTAACCAGCATCACATCCATAATCGTGAAAATACGCATCTCTTTTTGAAATGTCTGACGCGTGTATTCGATGGCATCTTTGGCATACTCCAACTCGCGATCATGGTGCGCAAACATCTTAACCGAATGAATATTAGAATATGCATCAACAACGCGGCCAGTCACAGTTGACCGCGCATCAGACGCCGCCTGAGACGCTGGGCCAACACGTTGCACGGTCCATGAAATCAAAAGGCTGTAAAGGGCAAACCATGCGATCAATGGCATTAGTAGACGTGCATCAGAAGTGGCCAGCAAAATCGCGGCACCAATTAAATATGCCAATGAGAATGATATCGCGTCAAAAACCTGAAACACCACCTCACCCGCCGCAGGTGGCGTTTGCATAATACGGTTCGCAATGCGTCCGGCAAAATCGTCTTCAAACCAACCTACCGATTGGCGCAGAACATGTTTGTGCGCACGCCAGCGAATAAGCGTGCCGAAGTTTGGAAGGATTGTGTTGTTAAGCAGGGCCACATCCATGACCTGCAACAGTGGACGTAGGGTCAGGATCAAAACTGCCATCACGATAAATTCGGTCCCGTATTCCTCCCAAACCTGCGCGGGTTCGCCGCCCAAAACATCCACAACGCGTCCCATGTAATAAATCAGGCCAACCTCAACAGAGGCCACAACCAATGACATCACAGCCGTGAACAAAAACACCGCCTTAAACGGCTGACTGTATTCCCACATGAAAGACCACAGCGTGGTCGGGGGCGTATCGGTTTCCTTGTAGTCGGCATAAGGATCCACAAGGTTTTCCAAAAATTTAAACATTATAAAAGCTGTTCTTTTGTTTTTGTAAAATTCGAGGCAATCCATTCTGCCTCAAGTTCCTTGAGGCGTTTACCAAGCGCGGGACCACTAAACATATTTTTTAAATCAGATGCCTTAATCGGGAATTTTGCAGCTGAACCAAACACAACACGATCCAGCATCTCGTTTACAGGCGGCGATCCCGAATATGCGCAGCGCACCGCAACAATGCCCTTCGCGACATCCATACCCAATCGATAGCCCAACTCACCCGCACCTGCCATCGATCCAATTCCATCACGATATTGCATCAGAAGACGCGCCTGCACTTTGGACAGGCGCAGTGCTATTTCAACACCCGTTCCACCTAAGGCTGCCAATCGACGTATTGGATCTGGCGACAGATCCCACAACGATTCAACATGGATCAGCGGTGCCAACCAAGTATCATCAGCACCTTGCAACACCGAATTCAAAACACCAGTCTGACGCATAACCGCGACTGCAACAGCAGGATCTGTCGCGTTGAGCAACTTTATCATTTCCATCCCCACACGTTCTGCAGAAAGGGTTTTCAAACCATCAAGGTTAGAGGAAATCGCATTCAGCGCATCCGGATCAAAACCTTGATCAATCGCGCCGTACCATGCCGAAAAACGAAAGAAACGAAGGGTGCGCAGATAATCTTCGCGAATGCGCTGATCTGCATCGTCGATAAATCGGACCCGCCGATCCAGCACATCCTGAATACCGCCCAACGGATCAACGATTGATCCATCAGGACGGGCGTAAAGCGCGTTCATCGTAAAATCACGACGACGTGCATCGTCAATAATGTCATTCGAAAACGCCACAACAGCGCGGCGCCCATCGGTTTCAACATCTCGGCGAAAAGTCGTGATTTCAAACGGAGTCCCCGAAGAAATAACCGTGACGGTGCCATGGTCAATCCCTGTCGGGATCGCCTTAAGCCCCGCTTCTTTTGCAAGTTTCATCACTGTTTCAGGACGGGCATTTGTGGACATATCAATGTCGCTGGCAACTTCACCCAACACGACGTTGCGCACACATCCACCAACAAAGAAAATAGCGTGCCCACCAGCCTCAATCGCCGTGCAGACACGGGCAACCTTAGGGTCATTTAACCATGGCGTTTGCGCCGGCAATCTTAGTTCATTTTGTCGGTCCATGCCCGCAGCATACGCGCAGTCGCACCCCAGATGTAATAGGGCCCGTAAGGTACAGCGAAATATGAGCGCATTTCACCACGCCAGCGACGCGACTGGATGCTAAAATTCTCTGCGTCCAGGACGTGAGACAAGGGCACGCGAAACACTTCTTCAACTTCACCCCGCTCTAGGACAAGAGTAAAGTCTTCTCGAACAAGACCAATCACAGGCGTTACTTGAAACCCCGTAACTGTTTCATGTCTAGGCAATGTGCCCAAAATCTCAACCAAATCTGTTGGTAAACCAATTTCTTCACGCGCCTCACGCAAGGCGGCTGCAACAACATTGGCATCGTTTTCATCCTGCTTTCCACCAGGAAATGCGATTTGACCCGGGTGATGCTTAAGTGCTGAAGATCGCTTTGTCAGGATAAGCTCAGCAATGCCTTTACGCATAATAACTGGCGCGAGGACACCAGCTGGGCGCAAAATACGATCCGTTGGTTTGGTGAAGTCTGGGTTTAAATCAAAATCGGATGAGGGTTTCCCCCCTTCGCCCAACGCTGATCGGATCGATGCGATCAGATCACTCACTTTTAGCCTTATCAATTTCCAGCCCAACAGATGCTGGATCAAGATCATAATGCGCACCACAGAACTGACAGTCCGCCGTGACGCGACCCTCATCAGTGGTCATCGTCGCAATGTCGCGTGCCGAATAAATCGACAAGCTTTGGCGAACGCGATCTTCTGAACAGGTGCAACCAAATTTAATGGGTTGCGCCTCGTAGACACGCGGCTGCTCTTCGCTAAACAGGCGCACCAATAGATCGCTTGGCGGAACCATTGGGCCAATCAGTTCCATTTCTTCAACCGTATCGAGTAAAATATTCGCTCTATTCCAGTTCTCAGACGCATCCCCGTCCAACAAATCTTCAGCTTGTAAAGATCCACCAGACCCTTCAGCATCTTTCGCATATGGCGATGCTTTTGGCATGTGCTGCAACATCACGCCGCCAGCACGCCAAGTTTCAGGCTGGCCAGCCTCAGTTGAGCGACCAAACGACAAAGAAAAGCGCGTTGGCAACTGTTCGGACTGTGCAAAATAAGCTTGGGCGCTTTCGGCAATAGATTTGCCATCCAATGCAGCAATTCCTTGATATGGAGTCATCCCCTTACCTTGGTCGATCATGATCGCAATGTAGCCTTCACCAAGCTGCTCAAACGGGTCTGCATCGGTAATTCGGTCAGCATCATAGCTTGCATAGGCACGAATACGCGCCGGTTGGCCTTCGTCATCAGGGCCGTAATAGTCAGTCGCGATCATGCGCACTGCACCCTTAGTCTGAACCTGCATAGACAGCTTCCATCGGGTCTTAACTGCTTGGCCAATCAATGCGGTTAGTACGGCCATTTCAGCGACAAGGGCTTCGACTTGTGGCGGATAATCGTGTTGATCCAAGATACCGTCCAACACACCGTCCAGACGCGCTACGCGTCCACGGATGTCCGAAGCGTCAAGCTGAAATGGCAGAACTGTGTCGTCCCACGCTATCTTAGGTTCAAGTGTCATAGGGGTTTCCTTAGTTGCCGGTCGTTGGCATATCGCGTCTATATAGCAATAGAAACCCAAACAAAAAGAGGGGCACGTCAAATGATACGCCGTATCGGCCAACCGCCACTATCCAATCAACGCTATACGCTACGCGCCGGTGCTTACGCGATCCTACCCCTGCAAAAACGATTGCTACTGACAGCCCAAGTTAGTGACATCGTTGATACTCAACTTCCGGGAGGGGGAATTAATCCAGGAGAATCTCCAATCCAGGCTCTACACCGTGAGGTAATGGAGGAAACTGGCTGGCGCATCGCTGCTCCAAAACGTTTAGGAGCCTTCCGTAGGTTTGTTTTTATGCCAGAGTATAATCAGTGGGCGGAAAAAATTTGCCACATTTATGTCGCCAGACCCACGCAGCAAATCTGTGAACCTTTAGAGCCTAGCCATTTTACCACTGTTATGAATCCGACTGAAGCCGCAATTGCATTGGGTAATGATGGGGATCGCATGTTTGTCGAGCAATTTTTTGGGCTTTAACATTAATCACTAGATTCAAACAAAATTTCTGAAACGTAATCAGGGAAACCGTCGCTTTCCACACAATCAGTTAGATTACGGATCAACGCATCAAAGAACGCAGCACCTCTGATGTTCCATAGGTCATGCATAAGCTCCTCCAATCCTTCTTTGCTAAACATGCCTACACCGGAACTTGGGCAATCAGTAACCCCATCTGAAGGGTCAAAATACAATCGCTTTTTTGAATCTATTTGATACTATTCAAAGGTAACCTCGGGGAGCAACCCGACTGGAAAACCACCGTTACCTTTTGCTCAGTTTAGCCATCAGCTCGCTGCACCACTTGAAATGAATGCCCGAGTTGGGCTCAAACCATTTAACCCGCTACCAAATTCACATCCACCAAGGGCAGTGTGAAATAGTGTTCTGTTTTCGCCTTATCCAAAATCAGCTCATTCAAAACTGCGATCACTTCAGCAGGTTACAATGGGCAAAAAATCACATAGCATGGCTATTTAAGAGTTGTCCCTATTTAGCTGCGAAACCTTGCCCTCTGATCATCCAATGCCATCTCGATGACAAAAATTATTTTACCGTACAAACAATGGTCTGTGGCTTTTTAGAACAATAACTTCAGTCGTAAAAATTTAGCCAGGCCTCGACACTTAGTTTATTACATAATAGTGATAAATCACTATTATAATCCTTTAGGAATACGATACATAATGAACCAAGATGGCTCAAAATTAATAGCTGATGACGAAATCGACCTTAAAGAGCTATTTAAAACGATTTGGTCTGGTCGCATATTGATCCTTTTTTGCATTTCGATATCAATATGTTTGGCATCCTTTTATTTACATAATGCGGAACGGCAACATTCAGTTAGTTACTTTTTTCAACCCGTTGCCGCGGACGATGGAGCACCTAACCTTAACGGATTAAGTGGCTTGGCTTCCCTAGCGGGTGTTTCCCTACCAACAGCAAAAAGTAGTGACTTTAAAACATTTCAAATCCTGTTACAGGCTGAGGAAGTAGCTGCAAAACTTATGCAAGATCAAAAAATCATAAAACAGATTTTTGAAAATGAGTGGGACGACTTAAATCAACAATTCAAAGAGCCCAGTCTCTCAGCAACGTCCAAAATATTAGGGCCTATTAAATCATTACTTACAGGTGAAGATAGGCGCGATTACATGGCACCTAATGCGGCGCGACTTTCAGTCTGGCTTTCAGAAGCTTTTTCTAGTTCTGAAGATAGAGATACAGGGCTTTTGAAGCTAACCAGCCAGACAAGCCAACCTGACCTTATACTTAACACAATGACACGTGTTACAACAATCGCAGATCAAATCATTAAAGATCGCTTTCTGAAAAGCGGACGCCAATCAGTAGAGTTTTATCAAGCCAAAATAGCGGCATCTCGCTCGAGCGAGAGCCGCGAAGCCCTTGCACAATTGATTGCGAAAGAGGAACAAAAGCTTATGTTGGCCAGCAACGGAAGTTTTTTTGTAGCGAAGCCGCTCACTACACCCACAGTATCTCTATATCCGACATCACCTAAAGCTTCGCTCGTCCTTGCATTGTCCCTTGTACTTGGCGGTTTCTTGGGTGCTGCCCTCGTTCTAATTCGAAAAGTTGTAAAAAATGTTTAAATTCACCAAAATTATTGCATCAATCTATTTGATAGCGCTTGCAAATACAGCCCACGCACAAAGTAATGCAAATCTTGGTTTACTTCTTGAGCAGTCGGGTGCAATCGAACAATTAGAGAACTTTTCCCCCTCTGCCGCAGCAAACACCAGTACCGGCATACCAAATGCCCAAAGTTCTGACACTGCCAATGCTTCTGATGTAGTGGAAGACGAAAAAATTCTCTTACAATCAGAGGGTAAAATCCATACTGAGACCAGTGTAGTACAACGATACTTCAGAATTTTAACTGATACAAAACTTGAAGTTTATGGTGCCCAAGAGTTCTCACAACAGCAAGACAGCCAACTTCTATTTTTTAACACGGTTGGTAAGAACTACCAGCTCGCCCCAGGTGATGTCATAAACATAACTCTGCGCGGATTGAAAAATTTAGATCAAACTTTTAAAATCAACAAGAACGGCAATTTAATACTACCCGATCGTCAGCCCATAAACGTAAGTGGGCTTGCGATTTCAGATCTTGAAGAGACATTATTGACCTTCATGCGTTACGACGACGCTTCGGCTCAGGTTTTCATCTCTTTGGAAACTGCCCGACTGATTACAGTTCAAGTCAGTGGTGCCGTAAACCGACCACGCACCTTAGCGGTACCAGCATATACCCCGCTGAGCCGCGTACTCGCATATGCCGGAGGCGTTAAACCAAATGGTTCGTTGCGCAATATTGTGCTTCGCGGTCGCGATGGTTCAATCGAAGAGGTGGACTTTTATGATTTTTTACAAAGTCCTGTAGGCTCCAATGACCCGGTTGTCACAGACGCTTCCAGAATATTTGTACCCAATCAAGGCCCTACTGTAGCAGCTTTTGGCTTCGTCGCGAGACCTGGAATATATGAATTGCCAACAGATCAATCTATGATCACAGTCCAAGAACTCTTAACCCTGTCTGGGACTAGCATCATTCCACCTGGTCTCGTTTTAGAGGCTCAGTTTTTCGATTCTAACGGAATTTCGAAGAGACGCGAATTGACATCTGATGACACCATTTCAGCAGGTGAGGTGTTAAATTTACGTTTCGTGCAAACCAAACTTCAAGACACAATTACCGTTACTGGTGCGGTCTTAGAAGAATACTCCATGGCGAGTTCCGAGCCGATCACTTTCTCTGAACTGCTTAAAGGTGGTGCTACTCTCAAGTCTGATGCCAAACTCAATTTTGCAATGCTTGTCGAGCGTGACGGAACTGCTCAAGCAGTTGATCTAGCTCAGGCTTTGCGAGGCAACTCAAAAAAAATATCTGTTGGATCCACTCTAGTGGTACTTGACCAGTCGACCTATTTAAAACTGGTAAACTCAGAACCAAATAAAACTGACGATCCGCTCACTGCTGCAGTTGCAAATGCCGAGCTAGGCGAACTGTTTTTAAATGGCAGCCGCATAGCTCTTCTACCTATAAATGATAAAGATAGCTTTGACACAATACTGCGCCCCAATTACAGAACGACACCGCGTACAAATCTCAATCTAGCAATTGTCGAAACTGCTGACGGCAACGCACAAGCGGTTAACTTGCAAGCACTGTTGCAGGGCAACCAAATATTTCCTGTAACAGCTGGGCTTAAAATTCACCTTTTTGAGACGACTTTTCTAAACAGGTTTGTAGATAGACTTACAGCCGCCAAGGACGATCTACTGATCGAAAGTGATTTAAACCAATCAGTACCACTAGCGAGATTGCTCTCACGAGCAAATGTCGTGAAAATAAAGTTAAATGACCAACTTGTTGCGGTGCTCCCAGGATCCTCATCAAAGAAGCTTTCGGAGATTATAGATACACTTGGACTTGAACAATCTTTCACTGACTTTAGCGATTTTGTGGAGCTAGAGCTGAGATCAAATAGAGACTTTGCAGAATTTTCATCCCTCTCACTGTCACAAAATTATAGCTCAATATTACCTGCAGCAAAAAATATAAGTTTCTGGAGTAACACACAATTTTCCCAGTACCTTAACTCTTTGGATAAGAGAAATTTTACACGCATATCATCAATCGGCGTACCCATATTTGTCGATAACAAACTCACAGATATCTTAAGCCCAACGTCCTTCAGTTCAAAAGAAGGGGTGGCCACAGACGTACTTTTAGATCGGGAGATCTATGGGCTTTTCTCAACGGTTAATAGATATGATGAAGTAAGTGGTTCTTGGGGAACCACCCTTAAAAGAACCAGAAATCTTTTGTTCTCACCGACAAATTCAAACTCAATTAAAATACGCGTGGGAGATGAGATAGCTCTCTTCACAAACCAATTTATTGATGAGCTTATTCAAGGACAGCAAGTTCAATCTACAAAAACTGAGAGCCAAAAATCTACAACAGTGGCTGATACCCAACCAGGATTTACGCAAGTATTTGGCTCGGTTGATGCGTTCGAACAACAAGCTCTTGAACAGATTGAACTGAATGAAGTTGATCAATCGAATGTTGTCTTACGAGATAACAACAATCTTCTTAGATCTTACTCTGTGCCAATCAACGGTGCCGTATTACGGCCAGGTCTTTACCCCATAGCAGAAGACATAAAATTGTCGACGCTTATCAATACAGCGGGAGGAACCCTAAATTCAGCTGATAACAAAAGGGTCAGTGTCCAATCCATAGATATCCAAAATCAATCAATCGTTAAGGGCAATGTTAAGACTTTTGATTTAGCTAAAAACGACCCAATTCTCACCGGTAAATACTTCGTTGAAGTTCCTTATTTAATTAACGAGGCGTCGACCGGAAAAGTTACATTATCCGGTGAGGTCTTATATCCCGGAGATTATGTTATCTCACGCAACGAGACTGTTCACGACGTACTGCAGCGTGCCGGCGGATTATCACCAGTTGCCTATCCGCTAGGTGCCGTCTTTTCTCGTGAGGCGTTAAAAGAAAGCGAAGTTGCAAATAACAATTTACTGGCTGCCGAGCTTGAGCAATCAGTCATGCAATTGGCAGGCTCCGAGAATCCTAACGCAGCAGATCAGGCACAATTACTGATTGGCTATGCAAGACAACTGCGTACCCAACCAACAGTTGGCCGCATGCCAGTCAATGTAATCCAAGAAAACAAAAAAAATCTTGTGTTCATGCAATCAGGCGACAGCCTCTTCATTCCAAAGCGTCCCTCTCACGTTACCGTAATGGGTGCAGTAAACAGAAAATCTGTAGTTTCATACGCTCCAGAAAAGACCGTCGACGGTTATCTTTTTGCGGCTGGTGGCAAAACAAAATTAGCGGACCAAAAACGTTCATATATGCTTTTACCTAATGGTGAAGCGACGCAATTGTCTCGCGACACGATAGTGCCACCGGGGTCAGTCATAGTAATTGTACCGCGCACGGATCGACTGAATGTCATAGGATTGACCGATTTGCTGTCACGCGTCCTGGGTAATATCGCCACCTCAGTTCTGGCTATAAATAATGTGCGGTAAAACGTTTGTCATCATTACAGCCGGACTTCTAACCGCAACAACAGCTCTACATGCCTCAGAAGATGACTCGAAAGAAGAAAGCAAGCTGCCCGAAGTATTGGTGACTGATACGGAGGGCAACATCACTTGGCAGCCAACGGCAGGCGGACTTAATAAATACAAAATTGTGCTCCCTCGTCCGGGGATATCACAAGCAATCAAATACCAAGATACATCAGAACTTTTCTATCTGAGCGAAGTTTTCGAAAATTCATTTGTTAACAGTCCAAGTCCCAAACATTGGGTAGACCTTTCACTAACACCAGCATCGAGTTCTGTTAAACTTCACTGGCCGATTTCAGACATCTTTTCAGCTAAAATACAGCTAAATTATGGTGATTGGGCTAAGCTTTCATATTCCATCTCTGGAAGTATGATCACGAGCGCCACTCCATATAGATATAACAATGTTGGTTTATCTCTGGGAGACCAGAATGAGTTAACGGTAAATGGGTCGATCTTAAATATTGGTGAGACCAGCGAGCAATTTTACGCGGCTTCTATTTCAGATATACATAGCAGTAGGTACTCGGCGAGCTACGGGCAACGTAACTGGAACGCATTAGGTGATATAAACGCAGCATGGGCTATCGGCAGAGCAGGTGGTGTCGGGTTTGCCAGCTTCCAGCTTGAGAGAGACATAAACCAAATTTTAGGGTTTGTGCGACTTACAACCAAATCAGGTACATCCCCTCAACTTGATCTGGGTATGCGATATAATTTGAGTGGTGCAAAAAACAGTAACTGGCGCGTATTAGTCTCAAGTAATGAGGATGGATATTCTGCTCTAGACGGGCCATCTTTGGGAGCTCACAGGCGTGTTAACCTTTCAACTTTGTGGAGACCAATAGTGACCATTGATGCGCTAACCTCTGCTGTACCTTCTGAGCTGGTGTCAGATAAATTGGCCATAAATTAAGCCATTCTGAGATCAGAATACTCATTTAAAACTTACGAAATCTCTACAAGAGATATCCTTAACTGCTCCAAATTTTCCCCCATGATGAGTTTATCATCTGTTAACACGAAGGTCAAAAAGGCAGTCGGCATTGGAGGCCAGAGTATGGATCATGTGTCTTGATAACAAATTGACTGACCTGCGCCCCTAAAAATCCTCCAAATTTGTGTAGAGTCCGCCCCAGAAAAGGACGGACAAATGAAGGCACGATTTACAAACGAACAGATCATAGGGATGATCAAAGAGCAGGAATCTGGTGAGAAGACCGCTGACGTGTGTCGACGGAACGGGTTCAGTTCGGCGACGTTCTACAAATACAAATCGAAGTATGGTGGCATGAAACCGTCGGATGCGAAGTGATTGCGTGCGCTTGAGGATGAGAACGCCAAGCTGAAGAAGCTCTTGGCTGAACAGATGCTCGACAACGCGATGTTGCGAGATATCAATACCAAAAAATGACGACGCCTGCTGGGAAGCGGCAAGCGGTGGTTCACTTGTGCAAAGTGAACGGTGTGAGCCAGCGGTGAGCGTGTGATTTACTGCAGATTGATCGGTCAACGGTGCGATATCTCTCGCGCCGTGGTGATAATGTGGAACTGCAAGATGCAATCCAACGCGTAACGCGTGAACGCCGTCGGTTTGGTTGC
>JAOKHV010000060.1 GCA_028248455.1 Ascidiaceihabitans sp.
AGTTTTATAAGCCATGGGATTCCCTTAGGTCGGTGATACGGACGATAATGCTTAATCCCGCATACACCTCAGTCTCCCTTCAGGTAGGTTGCATTTCCGACATTTCCCAAGGTGGTTGCGGCGTCTGGTGCATTGCCAGTTTCTTTTTGGAGACCAAAGCAACCGAATTATGCACTTAATCCAGCGCTTTTCCGATCCGTGGCAGACGAGCTTTTTTGAATAAGCTGCGCGTTTTACAATCCTCACCAGACAGCCGGCGCGCGGTTTCAAGTATTTCGTCCGCTACTGATCTGACAATTTCAGGTGATGCCTGCCAAACTTGGTACAGGTAACTATCAGGATCGATACGCGTCAGACCTTCTTCAGCCAAAATATTGCGGGGAAAATCCCTGGCATTGACCGTCATGATCGAATCTGCTGATCCCGTGATAGCGGCTGATAGCACATGAATATCATTTGCATCAGGCAACCAAAGTCGCGCCTGAAGGCCTGGGTTTGGCATAATTTCGGCCCTTGGCCACGCTGCATTCAAAAGCGCAATTTCGCCGCGTGCGAATACTTCGGCCTCAGGCCCAATCTTCAAAGTTGCGCGGGCCCATTCTTCTAGAACGCGCGGCGACCATTGAGGTTCGAAAACCCCGGCACGTGCGACCCCAAGCAACATCTCACGAGTTACGGTGGGGAATAATACGCACGCATCGAGGAAAATTCTCATAGACGGAAGAACAATGCTTTGAGGTATCCACTCTCCGACAATTGCGGAAGCAATGGATGGTCTGCACCGGCAAAGCCAGTGTGGATCAAGGACGCACGGCGTCCACCGCGACCAATACCGCGAACCGAAGCTGCACGGAACTGTGCAAGATCAGCAGCGTGTGAACACGAACAGAGACCTAAAATACCGTCTTCAGCCACCAACGGCGCTGCGAGGCGCGCGATACGCTCATAGGCGCGCAAACCAGCTTCAACAGCTTGACGAGACGGCGCGAAGGCTGGCGGATCGCAGATAATGACGTCAAATTTGGCACCTTCAGCGCGCAATGATGTTAAAACATCAAATGCATCGCCTTTGCGTGTGCTGAACTTGTCGTCAAATCCTGCTGCCGCAGCACCTTGTGTTGCGAGATCAAGTGCAGGTGCAGAGCCGTCAACGGCCATTGCTGATGCAGCACCGCCAGCCAAAGTGGCCAAACCAAATCCGCCAACATGGCTAAACACGTCCAAAACACGCGCGCCATTTGAAAGGCGTGAAACAAATTCGTGGTTCGGGCGCTGGTCAAAAAACAAGCCCGTCTTCTGACCACCAATTAAATCTGCCATGTAGATTGCGCCGTTCATCGTAACCGGGATCGGACCTTCTGGCGCAGCACCGATTACAACGCCGGATTCATCATCCAATCCCTCCAAAGCACGGGTACGGCCAGCAGCATTTTTCAAAATGTTGCTGATGCCTGTCACTTCAGCCACCGCAGCTGCCAACATTGGCAAATGCGTATCAGCCCATGCCGCGTTCGGTTGGATCACGCAAGTGTCGCCAAAGCGATCAATCACAACACCAGGAAGGCCATCTGCCTCTGCGTGGATCAAACGATAGAATGGTGCGTCAAACAATTGTTCACGCAATTTCAGTGCGCGTGCAATTTTGGCAACAAACCATTCATGGTCCAATTGTGCATCTGGATCCGTATCCAGAACGCGTGCGAAGATTTTAGAGTTCGGATTTACCGAAACTAAACCAAGGGGCTGGCGCAATTCATCTTGCAAAACGGCTAAAGCGCCAGGAGCCAATGCCTTAGTGCGACGGTCTGTAACCATCTCATTGGCATAAACCCATGGGAAACCATGGCGGATGGCACGTGCGTTTGCTTTGGGCATAAGCCGTACTACGGGGCGGGTGATATCATCAATAAGGGGCGCTGTCATAGCGCCCCCTCTAGTCTGCTTTACCGCTTGGGGGAAGCTTAGATGTTGTTTAAGGTTTGCATGAACCCCAATTTGGGGTTCTGGAAGCCTCCAACGCCACCAAGTTCTTGGCGGATAACCTCAGCCAGGTGTTGCGTGATGCGAACTTTCTGAATCAACCCAATAGATTCAGCTTCGATCGCTTTCTGGCCGCCAAAGCCCTCTAAATCAGCTTTGATTGAGCGCCGTTCACCGATCACAGCACCTGTTGCAAGATCACGAATGCGAATCGCGAATCTAATCGAATGGATCCACTAGTAGTATACCGTGCCTTCTGGATCAGAGCATGAAAACGTTCCACCCGAACATCCAAACCAACATTTACAATACCCTCAAGGGTCTCAGTACCTTGTGTTAAGGCCGTGTCAAAAACTGCTTTAACCTGCTCATGTCGGTTGCCCGCGGCATCTCCACGCCAGACAATATCGCCGCCTGGAAAATAGCTATTCTGCTCAGATACTTTGAGTACTTCTTAAACCATGACTTTAATTTCGCCAACAGTTGTCGAAGGCAAAACTTGGACAAAGCCAGGAGGTTCTGGTTCAAACCCTGCGTTGCGCGTTGCTGTATCGACAGATGCATATGCGGACACCATTGCACCCAGACTTAGCACCATAACCAATTTCAGAATTCTCATTTTATCCTCCGACGGAAACTCTGCGGCTATTCTTGTTTTGTTGAGACACATTTGAGCTTCAATTGAGGCGGTATTGCGACAAGTTCACTGCACTTTTGTGAAATTTTCGGAGTTTGAAATAAAAATTTCAGCTGTAACCCTTTATATTTATGACCTTTAGCTTGGGCGAGTTCTCGAACGCCAACCACCGCGTCTGCGGGGCGCAGCCATTCCGGCCAAGCCTTCACGCATCACCTCACTCATCGGATGATCAGGCGTTGGTTCACCGTATTGAACCAACATCAGTCTTAAGGTTTGGCCAGTGTCTTGCTCTATTGGCAAACTGAGAGCCCAATCCAAAAAGATGGAGCGGCACTCGCTTTTGGTAATACCGTCCATACGATAAGCCTCGAATATAAGACCTTTAGGATCGTTAAAATCACCTTTTCTCATTTATCTGCATTACTTTCATTTGAGCCAATCACACGGTCAATCACATCTTTCGCAGCGTCAAAGTTAGTTACCAAAGCAAATTCCAAAGCGACCAAATCTTCATATCCCATTGTCCGACAAACAAAACCCATTGCGCCTTCACCAACTTCTGCAGGATTCAATACTCCATTTGACAGCAGCCTCGAAGATAATTGCAACGCCCAACACATGTCATAGCTTGCCCGCAAAACCTGTCTGTCGGCGTAATCGATTAACCCATGTGCGACACAAGCGTCTAATCCACTGCTTGTCTCACGAGCTGGCGATCCATCCAGCAACGCACCCGCCTGTGCAAACAGCTCAATGTCCTGCATCCGACCAGCACCGATTTTAGGATCCCAGATACTTTCAGCAGGCTTTGCTTGCGCAATTCGCGCCCTCATTGCTTTAACCTCGGTTAAAACGTCCTGCGATTTCCGTTCTACATCGAGCGTACCTTGCCGAAATTTCTCGATATCAGATCCCAGATCAGTTGAGCCGGCTAGGTAATCGGCGCGAGTTAATGCAAGATGCTCCCAAACCCATGCATTATTTTGTTGATAATCTTGGAAACTTGTCCAGCTGGTCGCAACAGGCCCTTGGTTTCCAGATGGGCGCAGCCGCATATCGACCTCATATAAGCGCCCTTGGGCCATCGGCACTGTCAAAGCTGTGATCATCGCTTGCGTTAAGCGAGCGTAATAAACTCGGGTTGCTAGTTCACGTGGCCCTGTTGAGACGTCAACACCTGCTGGATCATAAATGACTATTAAATCAAGGTCGGAGCCCGCATTCAACATGCCAGCCCCCAATGACCCCATGCCAAGGACGACCGCCCCGCGGCCTGGGGGCGGGCCATAACGGCGTGCAAATTCATCAACCACTGCAGGCCAGATTGCTCCGACGACCGCCCGCGCAAGATCATTGTATTGAACGCCCGCTTCTTTTGCGTCGATTAAGCCACGTAATAGATGCACACCGACCCGAAAATGCAGTTCTTTTGTCCACCGCCGCGTGGCATCAAGTTTAGCCTCGTAGTCACTCTCACGAATAAGCAAATCCATCAAAGCCGACTGCAAAAGCGCTTGACCGACCCATTCACTAAAAAAGTCACCGCCGATAACTGCATCAAAAACAGACGCATTTCGTGACAAGTATTGGGCCAAAGCGGGTGAGGTACTGACGATATCGACCAGCAATTCAATCAGCTGAGGGTTAGAATCAAATAACGAAAACAATTGAACGCCTGCTGGTAACCCCTGCAAAAACCCATCCAAAGCCAATAACGCCTCTTGGGGTTTTGCAGCTTGGGCAAGGCGCGTGACGATCGCTGGCTTGATCCGTTCGAATACGGCCGCTCCCCTTTCACTACGCAAAGCAGGATAGGTCCGCCAGCGCTCCATAATCTCAGGATCAAGAATTTGTTCTTGCACCGCGGCCACGGCGTTAGGCGCAAAGCACCCTTCTGTCGCGTCATGAACTTCACTTAGGCGACGATGAATATCCGCCTCTAGATCTGAGCGGTTCATATCCATCAGTGCTGCAAGGCGATCAAATTCGGCTTCCGAAGTAGGCAAATTGTGCGTTTGAGCATCGCGAACCATTTGCAAGCGGTGCTCGACGGTACGGTGCGCCACATAGTGATTAGACAGTGTTTTCGCCAACTCAGGAGCTATCCATTCCTTCTGCGCCAGCCCCGCCAACCCTTCGCAGGTTCCCTTCATCCGCAATTCAGGATCGCGTCCACCCGCAATCAGTTGGCGCGTCTGGGTGAAAAACTCGATCTCACGAATGCCACCGCGCCCCAGCTTCATATTATGACCAGCCAAAGTGATCTGTCCGCCCAACCCTTTGTGCTGGCGAATAGCCAAACGCATGTCGTGTGCATCTTGGATAGCTGCAAAATCTAGATGCCTACGCCAAACGAAGGGCCCCAATGTTTTCAGGAACCTATTACCGGCCTCTATGTCGCCAGCCGCGGAGCGCGCCTTGATAAAGGCCGCGCGCTCCCAAGTGCGCCCGAGACTTTCATAATACCGCTCTGCCGCCTCCATGGCGATGCATACGGGCGTTGCAGAGGGATCAGGGCGCAAACGTAGATCCGTTCGAAAAACATACCCCTCACCTGTAAGGTCGCTAAGCAAAGCGGTCATTACGCGGGTCGCACGAACAAACCCCATACGTGCGTCGGCAAAGTCGTTTGCATCAAACCGAGTTTCATCAAACAAGCAAATCAGATCAATGTCCGACGAATAATTTAACTCATTCGCACCCATCTTACCCATAGCAAGCGCAACCATACCGCCCGCTGTTTCGATGTCGTTTATGCCCTGACCTGGTAATTTTCCGCGCTTAATTTGCTGAGCTATCGAGGCGCGTATTGCGGCGGTGGTGGCCGTATCTGCAAATCGGCTAAGCGTTCCCGTGACTTCTTCCAAGGACCAGACCCCGCCAAGATCAGCCAAGCCAGTTAACAAGGCGATCCTGCGCTTTGCTTGGCGAAGCCGTGAACCGACAAGGGATGCATGTCGGCGGATATCTTGTTTGGGTCCGGAACTGGTTGCCACTGACCACCAGTGAATATCTCTAGGCCTGCGAAGTTTGCTTTGTAGCCCATTTTCTGACTGCCTGGGACCCAATAACCGAGATAGACATACGGTAGATTAGCTTCTTGCGCGATACGGATGTGATCAAGGATCAAGTAGGTGCCAAGGCTGTGGCGCTCGAGATTTGGATCAAAAAACGAATAGACCATGCTTAGTCCATCCGCCAATACGTCTGTCAGACCGACTGCGATCAGTTCGTCCGTCAATGCATATTCAACCACACGACTGCGAATCGGGGTTTCTTCAATCATCGCTGCGAATTCAAAGACATCCATTTCTGCCATGCCGCCATCGGAATGACGTGCATCTAGATAAGTGCGAAACAAGTCGTACTGGGCCTCAGTCGCCCAAGCGGATGTCGCGCGTCTGGATACATCAGCATTACGCCGGATAACCCGCTTCTGACTTTTGGTTGGCGT
>JAOKHV010000061.1 GCA_028248455.1 Ascidiaceihabitans sp.
AAGAAATTATTGCGTTTTCTGAGGCCGGGGCCATGCTGGCCTTGCGTCCACTGATGCGCGGCGAGTTAAAACCAAAGTCCGTTTCAATTACTGGTGTGTTCGCTACATTGCTACGCGACATTGATGGCAACATGAGTTTGAGTGGCGGATCGACGCTTTCGACACCCTCCAAAGAAGCTGCAAACTTACCTGCTTTGATTGAGCAGCTTGATGCGGCTTTTGAGTTTCCAGAACTCAGCGCGCTGATCAGTGCCGAAATTCAGGCGCTGACATTGCGTTATGAAGATGCACAAGCCGGGCGGGTATGGGTTGTGGATGGTGGGCGCGTTCGCCTTGGACGGAATCGCGGGGTTTTAGACCTTGCCGCTGATTTGGCTTTGCTCAGCGGTGGCAGCAGTGTTGCGACACTTGAGGCCAATTATACCAGTAAGCTGGGCGATAAACGTGCGGAATTTGGCCTGAATATCTCAGAGGTCTCAGCGCAGGATATTGCGCTTCAAAGCCCAGCCCTTGCATGGTTGTCCGTATTGCGGGCCCCAATTTCGGGCGCATTGCGTAGTGGTGTTCTTGTTGATGGGACGTTGGCACCTCTAAGTGCAACTTTGCAAATTGGGAAAGGGGTTGTGCAGCCCACCGATGCGGCCAAACCGATTCCGTTTTCATCAGCGCGCAGTTACCTGACTTATAACCCAAAGCTACAAACAATCGATTTTGACGAACTGTCGATTGTAAGCAAATGGCTGACTGTCAGTACCGAAGGGCAGGCGGTTCTTAGCGGTTTGAACGCCGGTGTGCTGGATGAGCTGGTTGGCCAGTTCCAACTGTCAGGCATCGCAGTTAATCCCAACGATTTGTACGAAAAACCTATTTTTTTTGATGCTGCTGACATGGATTTCCAGCTCAAGCTTGATCCGTTTCTGTTCAAAGTGGGTCGCATGCAGGTTGTTGATCAAGGTAAGATTTTGCGCCTAGATGGCGACCTATTGGCCGACAAGGACGGCTGGAATTTTGCCGTGAACGCACAAATGGACGGTATTGATCCAGATCGATTATTGGCCCTTTGGCCTGAAAATCTGGCCATTCCGACGCGCAAATGGATCAACCAGAACCTTATTGCAGGCAACTTAACAGACTTGGACGTCGCTTTGCGTGGTGGGGATGATCAACGGATAAACACGTTTGTGAGCTTCAATTACGACAGGGCTGATGTCCAGTTCATGAAGACAATGCCGCCTGTCACGGGGGCGAGTGGTCATGCGACGATGTTGTCGAACCGTTTTGTTGTCGCGATTGATGAAGGACAGGTGTTGGCCCCGCAGGGTGGCAAAATTGATGTAGCAGGATCGGCCTTTATTATTCCTAATGTTTCTTTGAAGGGCAAAGTGGTTGGTGAAGTCCAATTGAAAACCGACAGTACAGTCACGGCGGCCTTATCGCTGCTGAACCAACCTAAGTTAGAGGTGATGGATAAGGCGGGTTTGCCTGTGAAATTGGCCGACGGTCGTGCGGTTTTAAATGGCAAGATAACAGTGCCACTTCGCAAAGGTGTAAAACCCAATGATATCAAATACAGTGCGACGGGTTCGTTGTCTTCATTTCAGGCATCGGGTTTGGTGCCTGATAAGGTGATTGCTTCGGATGCATTGCAGATTGTGGTTTCTAACCGTGGTGTTCGAATTTGGGGCGTGGGTCGCATTGGTACTGTTCCGTTCGATGCAGAATGGTCACAAGCCATCGGCGCAGGAAACGGTGGCCGCAGTCAGGTCAAAGGGACAATCGAATTGTCCGGACGTTTGATCGATGAATTCAGCATTGGTCTGCCTGCTGGAACCTTTTCAGGTGCGGGCATTGGCGAGATGACGTTGAAACTGGCCAAAGGTGAAGCGCCAGCGCTTTCGCTGACCTCTAATTTACGAGGTGTCGGGATCAAGGTTGCTGCACTTGGTTGGCGCAAATCTGCAAAAGCTGCAGGGCAGCTGACCCTGACTGGGCGACTGGGTGCTCAGCCGATTATTGATGACATTGTATTGGATGCACCTGGTCTTACAGCCCGTGGGACCATCACGACCTTAAAGAGTGGTGGTTTGGACAAAGCAAACTTTAGCCGGGTGACTGTTGGCAACTGGCTGCGTGCTCCAGTTCTATTGACGGGGCAAGGCAAAGATAAACCGCTTATGATTGATGTGTCTGGCGGTAGCTTGGACTTGCGCAAAGCTGAGTTTGGCCAAGGCGGCGGGCAGGGCGGCGGTGACGGCGGCCCATTGAACCTAAGGTTGGAAAAATTGCAGATTACGGACACTCTGGCGCTGACTGATATGCGCGGGACCTTTACCACCAAGAACGGCTTGGACGGCAATTTCACCGCGGGGCTGAATGGTGGTACACAAATTAAGGGACAAGTTTTGCCGCAAAACGGGCGCTCAGCGGTGCGGATCAAATCGGACAATGCGGGCGGTGTGTTTGCATCCGCCGGTCTGTTGAAACAGGCGCGGGGCGGCGAACTATCATTGGCCCTATTGCCCGTGGGCAAAGATGGCGCGTTTGACGGTAAGCTTTATGTTGAAAATACCCGTGTGAAAGACGCGCCAGCAATTGCGGCCCTTTTGAATGCTCTAAGCGTTGTGGGCATACTTGAACAAATGGGTGGATCGGGCATCCACTTTCAGGAAGTTGAAGCAGACTTTCACTTAACACCGTCCACGATGACACTGATTAATGCCAGTGCCGTTGGTCCCTCAATGGGTATTTCGATGGACGGGGTTTACGCCGTGGATACGGGCACTCTTAATATGCGAGGGGTCGTGTCGCCGTTGTTCTTCTTGAATGGCATTAGCAGCATTTTTACCCGTAAAGGCGAGGGGCTTATTGGCTTTGAATATGGCTTAAGTGGGCCTGCCAAATCCCCCAAAGTCAGTGTGAACCCATTGTCCGCATTCACGCCCGGCATGTTCCGCGAGATTTTTCGCGCACCCGCGCCAAAAGTACAAAATTAATACGCCGCGCTATAGCCACCCGATCTTTCATCCCAAGGTTACAACGCTAATACTTGATGATCTTTTTACAGGACTGTATGGGCCATTTTATGCAGCTTTCAGATTTTGATTTCGACCTTCCCGAAGACCTTATTGCGACCCGCCCAGCGGTGCCGCGCACGTCCGCACGTTTACTGGTCGCGCAAGATGCCCAGACAACGGATGCCCAAGTGCACGACCTTGGCAAATGGCTGCGAGAAGGGGATCGAATGGTCCTGAATGACACCAAGGTTATTCCGGCGCGATTGTCGGGCACCCGTGCACGAACCTCGGCTCAAGGGCTAACAGAAGCACGTATTGACGTGACCCTGCTTGAGCCACAGCCAAATGGCACATGGGCCGCGTTGCTGAAGCCGCTGAAGAAAGTGAAGCTTGGGGAAGAAGTCCAATTTGGTGCAGGATTATCTGCGACACTAGAAGGTGTTGCCGATGGTCAGGGCCAATTGCGGTTCAACCTTGAAGGCGATGATTTCGAGGCCGCGTTGAACGAGGCAGGCGCAATGCCATTGCCACCTTATATTGCGGCGAAACGCCCCGCTGATAAACAAGATCACCACGACTATCAAACCGTTTTCGCGACGCACACAGGCGCAGTTGCAGCCCCCACAGCTTCTTTGCACTTTGATCAGGGCCTTCTGGACGAATTGGCCGCTCTTGGCGTGCAGTTCAGCCGTGTGACCCTGCATGTGGGTGCCGGCACATTCCTGCCCGTTAAAGTCGATGACGTTCTAACCCATAAGATGCATTCGGAATGGGGCCGCGTCAGCGCACAAACAGCTGATGAAATCAAAGCGACCAAAGCGGCTGGTGGGCGCGTAATCCCTGTCGGTACAACGGCGCTGCGCCTTATTGAAACAGCAGCGAGTGGTGGCGAAATCGAAGCATGGGAAGGGGACACAGACATCTTCATCTACCCTGGCTTTATCTTCAATGTGGCTGACGCATTGATGACCAATTTCCATCTACCAAAATCGACATTGATGATGTTGGTTTCTGCGCTTATGGGGCAGGATCGATTGCGTGAAATTTATGATCATGCCATCGCACAGAACTATCGTTTCTTCTCATATGGCGACTCTTCATTATTGATCCCTGATCAAGCGGATTAACGCCAACGAGGCGAATACGACTTATTTGATGTCGTCTCTGGCGCGGACCGGGATCTTGCAAGCTGCGACAGGGGAGGTGCTAATTGTTATTTTAGGCGTGGAGCGTCGTTATGTTACAAGTTATTTCTAGCGCGTGGGCATTGTTGCTTGGTATGGGCCTATTGATGGTCGGCAACGGTATGCAAAGTACGCTATTAGGTGTACGCGGCCAGATCGAAAATTTCGGTACATTCGAAATGTCGGTGGTTATTTCTGCATATTTCATTGGTTTTCTCGGCGGGTCCCGCATGGCACCAAATCTGATCCGCAGGGTTGGGCACGTTCGGGTCTTTGCAGCACTAGCCTCTCTGATTTCGGCGGTGATGATCCTGTATCCCACCCTTGTTAACCCATGGGTGTGGGTTCTGGGTCGTATCGTGATCGGATTCTGCTTTTCTGCGGTGTTTGTGACGGCCGAAAGCTGGCTCAATGATGCGGCAAGCAACGAAAACCGTGGGCAAGCGTTGTCGATCTATATGATTGTACAGACGGCAGGGATCGTCTTGGCCCAAGGGCTGATGGTGACAGCTGACCCCTCCGGCTACGTGCTGTTCGTGATTCCATCCATCCTTGTGAGCATCGCAATCACACCCATTTTGCTTTCCATTAGCCCAACACCCGCCTTTGAAACCACCAAAGCGATGAGTTTGCGCGAATTGATGGGATTTTCCCCCTTGGGCTGCGTTGGCATGTTCCTGTTGGGTGGTGTGTTCTCTGCCCAATTCGGGATGGCGTCAGTTTACGGGTCTGAGGCTGGATTGTCCGTTGGTGAAATTTCAACATTTGTTGCAACCATCTTTATCGGTGGCATGATCACTCAGTACCCAATTGGGTGGCTCTCTGACCGCATGGATCGCCGCGCATTGATTGCTTTGACTGCAGCTGTTGGTGCTTTGGGTGCCAGCATTGGTGTGATGTCAAACGGCGATTTTACTCTCATATTAGTAGCTGCGTTTTTAATGGGAAGCACATCTAACCCACTGTATTCACTGCTTCTAGCATACACCAATGACTTTTTGGACCACGAGGACATGGCTGCGGGTTCGGGCGGAATGATCTTTCTAAACGGTCTTGGTGCCGTAAGTGGCCCGTTGATAACTGGGTGGATGATTGGGGTTTTTGGCCCCTCTGGTTTCTACATGCTGATTGGCGTTTTGTTCTCGATGCTTGCGATTTACGCCGTCTACCGTGCGACCCAGCGTCCTGCGATTCCTGTTGATGAAACAGGTAGTTTTGTTGCGATGTCCCAGTCTGCAATGACACCTGTTGCGATGGAAATTGCGCAAGAATACGCGATTGAGACCGATCTAGAGGACGAAAGCGAAATCCCTGCCGAATAATATGACGCAATTGTCGCAAATAGTGACTGTTCTTTTTTGCAAGCTAGGCTAACGTCGGATTGTTGACGCTATGGAATTGCAGGAGAACTCACCATGGTTGGGCCGGATGATGTGTTGCGCTTTTGGTTAGATGAATGTGAACCAAAACAATGGTACGTGCAGGACGACGCACTTGATCAAGAAATCTGTGATAAGTTCATGGAAACATGGGAAGGGGCCTGTGCAGGCCGTCACTCACTGTGGCTGACCTATCCCAACGGTGCATTGGCCTACATCATACTGATGGACCAATTCCCACGGAACATGTTCCGCGGCTCAGGCAAAGCATTC
>JAOKHV010000062.1 GCA_028248455.1 Ascidiaceihabitans sp.
CAACGTCAGAGAACTTCTTGGTCACAACGGGCAAATCGTTTTTGTGTCGAAACTTGTATTCCAAGAACGTGTCGCGGGCGTATTCTTTAGCTTCAGAAAGGTCACGCTTGCCTGTGCTGATGCGGATAGTGTGCCCATCGATCACAAAGGCTGCCTGCCAGCGCTTGCTGCGCTCACGTCGATACACACGCACCTCGCCGTCCAGTATCAGATGTGTGTCATCGCGCAGCTGCCGCATGTCCCGCTCCTTGCAGCAACACTATGGCAGGGCGTACCGACAAGTCTACGGGAGTGTGTTTTAACCTTATAAAGCTTGGCAGTTAAAACAGATTCAGGGTTGTTTGAGCTTCAAAGCGGGCATTGTCGAACGCGCAGCCGCGTGTAACTGCGTATTTAAAGGTTATCAGCCAGCCACCACAAAGGCGTTGGTTCAATTGTCTTCGTTACATGGATCTGGCGCAGTCGATCAAGTAGCTTCTCTTGCAAGTCTCCGCGCCCTGAATCAAATGGATTGGTGAGTGCAACGATGTCTGGTGCAGGATTTCTGAACTCGGCAGTCCAACTGGCCAAGTGAAACAAAATAGGCACAAACGCAATTCCCGCCTCAGAGAGAAAATAAAGCTTTTTTTGTTTATGATCCTCGGATTTTTCGATATGCAAAAGGTTCAGCTGCACCATGTATTGCAGGCGTGATGCGAGCGACGCCGAGGAAATACCTTCACGATTATTTTTCAATATCTCGTTGAAGCCCCGCTGATCAAACAATGCGATGTCTCGGAGAATTATCGGAACCCACTTATCAACAAGTAGGTACCCGGCCAGCCCTATCGGGCACATCTCTTCTTCGACAATATTTGTGTCTAGCATATCAGCCCTCCAGACCACTTTAACATAAAGACTAGACCACTCATCGGCGTGGGGTCAACCTAGGTATAAATCCGTCCGGGCTCGGCCGGATTTACTACTCACATGGAGGTTTTCCAATGTCGACACCAAATTTCATTGCAATAACGGCCGCCAATTGCCCTGCAGCAAGCAAGTCAGCCGCCTTGCAGGAGATGTCGCAGTTCGCGCAAGATTGTCGAGAGAACGGCGCTGTACGTGTAACATATGGTAGCGTGATTTCAGGCCGCCATCCTGGGGCTTTGGTATTCGTTCAGTTCTTCGATGACCTGCAAGGATTTGAGGGCGTTATGAACATGATCCCTCAATCCTCCGCATATTCGTGTATGGTCAACGATCATGCTGTAACGCCCTTTTCTCGAAATGTATTTCGGGGAAAACCGATCGAGTTTGAGCCAAAGCTTGAACCCACGCCAAAGTATCTGATGTTGACGAGAGCCCATAGGCGGTCCTTGGAAGAGTCCGCGATGTTGGATTTGCTCAACAAGACCGCGCCCGTGTTCAAATCATCAGGCGCACAAACAATGCGCATGGGACAAACATTCACCGGCTCGGATCTCGGAAGTTACATGCTGGGTGTAACTTATCCTGACATGTCGGCGATTGAGAGAACCTACGACGCTTTGGCGGTCAGTCCTGAATTTGGGCAGCTGATGAACGGTCTCGAAATCGACATGCGTTCAATCACGAAAATTGCTGGCATCCTGTAGGCACTCACGAAACTAACCGATTGGAGGACGAACATATGCAAGACTTTATGCTCTATCTAGCATTTTACGGGTTGATTGTCGTTATTGTAATCTTGGCGCAAGTCTTGGTAGCGGCCCAGCAGGTTGGGCTATCGACGCTTGCCGGCAATCGAGAAGATCTCGTTCTGACAGGCCTTGCTGGGCGAATGGAACGCGCCGCGAATAACTCGCTGCTTGCGCTCGAATTGTATATGTCGCACTCTACGCGCTCGGGATCGTTTGGCTCCGAACCGCTGCTTGGGTAACGGCCTTCGTATGCACCACTCTGCTCTATGTGGGCTTGGTTCTTTGACTTGTCGAAAATTTGAGGCGCCTCATTCGCTTAATGAAATCCAATAATCAAACCAAAGGAAAAAATAATGCCGATAGAAGTGAAAAGTTTCGCGTCTCAAGCCGATGAAGCCAAGGACATGCCGAACGCTCGTATGGAAGCTGTTAACGTTCTCGGTCAGCGTGTGATGAAGCTCACACTCGCACCAGATTGGAAATGGTCGAAGGACATCAAGCCGATCGTGGGTACAGCCAGCTGCAAAGCAACGCATGTTGGGATCATTATCGAGGGTACAATTCATTGCGTATGCGACGACGGCTCCGAGGCAACCTACACCGCGGGTGATGCTTATGCGATCTCACCCAACCACGACGCTTGGTGTGTCGGCGGAAAGCAAGCGGTCGTCTTCGAGTTTGCTGGCATGTGGGGAGAATAAACGATGTCTCTTTACCAGAAAATTAAAGCCGCCCAACACATCAAAGGTTTAGATGGCACTATCAGAGAAAAATCGCGTTAGATAGCCAGGGCCAACGACTAGCGTTCGATCACAACAAAACCTAAATCAACCTGAATTGGAGAACTAATGCAAAAACTATCTATAATTAGGTTCAAACCTAAGCCTGAATGTTTTGATGAGTTTGTCGCTAATATCACCGCATTTAATGGAAGTAAGCACCGCATTTTCCATCTTATGCGATCAGGAGATGAGCTTCATGCAATTGTGATAAGAAATTCGGAAATACTTACTCAAGATGCGGCTGACGGTGTAAATTGGCTGGATGGTCAACGACATCTTCTGCAAGAGTTTGATGCGATCAACCGACACACCATAGCTTTAAGTGGTGACCTAATTCATAGCACCATCGAATAACAGTCTTTGCTGCCTTCAGCTGACTTAATTTTGGTGCCACGATATGGAGAACTATAATGATCTTTATGATTACAATGACACACGACTATTCCACTTGCCAAACCCATGACCCTGAAAGAGGGCCACTGTGGAAAAATACGCTCGCAGGTTTACCAGACCACGGGCTCAAGGTTCACGCAAATTACGTAAACAGACTTGAGCATAAGGGTTATATGGTTGTTGAAGCAGATAGTTTTGAACAAATTGATGCTGCTTTTGATCCAGTTTTAGAGATGGGTCACTTTGAAGTAACGCCAGTTATGCAGCGTTAACTACGTTGAGCCAACCGAAATGCTCTACTGCTTAAAAGCGATACGCCAGCTTATCTTTTTGTTTGCTTATCGTGCTGAGACACAAAATAATTAAGGGATATTAAAATAATGACCTATGCTCGGATAAACACAATCACATTTGCTTCAGAAGCGGCTGCAGACGAACTTCAAGCTAATTACGCATCGACAGCGCCTGCAGGGTTTCCTGAAGCTCTATTATTAGTTTCAGTAAGAACTGGCCCACTAACTGCTTCGTTAACCTCAATTTATGAAGACAAAGCTGCATTTGATCGATCAGCTGAAGAACGCACGAAGCGCATGGCAGCCAATGGACATTTGATGGATGGCGTTGTTGTTGAAGAAGGTGAAGTAACATTATTTCACGTAAAATAAGTCTCCAGAATATACTGTTTGCTCTTTTGGCGGATCATGGGTGTCAAAAGAAAATATTGTGAGAGGGGTGTGATTCTCCGCCGGATAATGCGGTCTAAATTGGACCGACTGAAGAGAGGCAGTGATATTAATATCGAAACAGCCAGTGCCTACTAGTTTAACCCATATTGGAGAAATCGAATGTCAGTAATAAAGCGATTAAACGTCAATAAGTTTACTTCAGAAGAAGATAATGATGCTTTTATTGAAGAATTAAAGCAAATGTGGCTTACGTGGAAAAATCCGTCAATTTCAAATAAGATTTCAGTCGATATAAACAAAGACCGCAATGATCCTACAAGAATGACTGCATTTGTTTCAGCCACAGGTTATGACGCAATCGATGCAATGAATGAATGGAGCAAAAATGTGGTCATGCCAGTACGAAATAAATATCAGCATGAAAATATCTTGATTGACGCTGATTTGGTCGCAAATATTTCCAAATAATATTTTGATCTATATACAATAAAAATGTTGAGCGACGCGAGAACGTGGTGAGACTACTCATTGCAAAGATCAAAGTGAGGTTGGCAGCCTATACCAATCCGCTCAATAACAAAAAGGGATTCCCAATGCCCAAAGGATACATGCTAAGCGCTCACAGGAGTGAAGCAAATGCAGCCAAAAAAGCTGCATATAATCTTTTGGCAAGAGATGCTCTAGAACTGGCTGGCGGACAGGTGATCGTCATGGCCAAGCCAGGCTCAAATCTATCAGTTCGTGAGAATGGTATCGAGCAAAGCACTGTTATAATTGAGTTCCAGTCATATGAACTAGCGTTAGCGGCCTACGAAAGCCCACAGTACCAGGAAGCACTGGCTGCTTTGGATGGAGGCGCAGACAGGGACGTAAGAATATTCGAGGGTTTATAGTGCTGATAGATATGCCCAGCCAGTTTACGCCTTTAAGTGATCAGTGCTTACACCCGTACAATCCCCGAAGCCTCTCTAGGCTACAGACCCATTAATTGGCTTGAGGATTCCATGCTTGCATCATTCAAATACCAATTTTTTTGGGGCGCTATGAGCAATAATTATTGGCTGACTGAAGACCAGACAACGCTGCAGCCGAGATAGTTTTTTAACTGCAGCAGTGGCTTCCATAGCGTTCTCTCAAGCGCTGCACCCGCCCAGAATTCAGGGGTTGCACGCATCCTCTCCGACATCCCGCAATAGTGCCAATTGGCCCAAACCGAAGTCCTGACCTCGCCACTTCCGTGGCTAACTTTTGCATTGCCGTTCTCGCAGAAGCTTTGCTCCGTTGGTTCAACTAAGCTATTTACACCAAAACTCGTCTCCATCTGGCCAGCTTCGAGCCAAACGTTCTGCAATCAACATTTCCCCTACATCCCGATCATTAGAACGAATTACCGCCAACGTCCGCCCATATTTATCAAGACCATGACGTTCGATGGTGAAAGGCTGTCCATTCAAGATTTCAACAAGCCTAGTCGAGGCAAGGATAGCCAATTTCTTTTCCTTTTGGCCGCCACAGATGTTCGTCTTCAGTTCAGGCGTGTCATAGTCCATCAATCTAATCCTCTCACCTTGGAACCAGATTGTATCGCCATCAACAACGCAGGTTACCCGGTTGCCGCCACCACATTTCTGAATGATTGTTTCAGCGTAAACTGTAGTTGCTAAAGCGCTCAAGGAGGTAACAATCAGGATTATGAGTAACAGCTGAACCGCTCTTTGTTCTGTTCTTAAACTGCCAACACGAAAAAGAATCCGACTCATTTAGGCAATCTCCCCCGGAAGCTAGATAAGTAGAAATATTGTTGAACGGAGTAAACTTCTTTGTCTGACGATAATACCTGCTGCCCGCTGCATGGCAAATACCGGTCCGCAACTTTTTAACTGGTGGGCTGTTCTGCGAGTT
>JAOKHV010000063.1 GCA_028248455.1 Ascidiaceihabitans sp.
TGACAGTGCCATGATTTATGTTCCCATCATCTTTTTGCGGCGTTCTTTGATCTTCACATCTGCGGCAGCCGTGCCATCATGGAACGAGCCAAAAAATTTGTCCCATGGAATTTCAAGCGAGCCGTAATTACATTCAAAATAGCGGTGGTGCATTTGGTGGTGGAACGTGCCCAAAGCCAGTCGATTTTCGTCCTTTACGACCAGTCCCTCGAACCCTGTATGCGTCGTTGCAGCGGTCAGCGTGTAGTATTGCAAGTGGAACAAAATGTGGATCGGGTGTGCGGCGACAATCCAATGGATTAGGACAGAGCCTAGAAAAATCACGTGCTCAACGGGGTGCATTGATAGGCCCGACCAAGGGCCGACGTTGATGTTGCGATGGTGCAAGGCGTGGATATGCTTGTAAAAGAATGGATTGTGCAAAAACCTGTGAATCCAATAGAAATAAAAGCTCTCCCAGATCGGAATAAGAAAAAACAACGCGACGAACCAGACGGGATTTGCCGCCCATGTCAGCATCGGCGCATACCCATTCGCCAGCGCCCAGAACATCAGCACCTCATAAGCAGTCCAGATCGTGACACCGCTGGCCAGCGTCCAAAACATGTTATCCTTGATTTGTCCGCCCAAGGTGAACTGACGGCCATTTTTCATCAGCGGGCGCGGATCATAGCGCAACTCTCTACCCTGCTTAGTGAAGGTGTAAAAATACAGATGCAGCCCACCCGCCACTGCGATCATCAGGATCAGGTTGCGGATGTACATTTCCGTGATCCAGCCAAAAGCGAGCGTTTTGGTTTCTTCCAATGGGGGCTGGAACAAATAGAGTGAGATGCAAGCAATGCCCACAATGATCATTTTTTCTGTGATCAGAAACCAAGAGTTCCAAACCCACGCAAGTATTTCCATCGGGCGCAAAGGCCAGCGGAAAAACGGTGATACTTGAAGCGGGACGTTGGGCGTGTGGTTCCAGCCCTTGAGAGGTTCATGATCCATTTTGGTGCCTTGTTGCCATTCTACATTGCAAATGTCTGACACAAACTAAGATGCTTGAAAAACAGATTAAACAAATCAACTAAATCTGATTTTCAGAGGTATCATGGCAATTTCCCCTAAGGCGATGGAATATTTAACAACAGCCGTGCGGCAAGGAGGCATTTCCAAGGCGGCAGCAGAGCTGAACATCGCGGCCTCTGCCGTTGGTCCACGGACTGCGGACAGAACAAAACCACCCAGCGCCAACTGAGCTCATACAACGCTTATGGCAGGACGCTGATGCGCTCTCAGTTGCCCGATGGAGCCCTAGTTTTTTGGCTCCTATTGCACGCCTTAGCAAGATGGTTCAGGAACCACGGGCCAGATTTCATGTAGCAAGATAGGGAGTATTTTATCATTAGACCAGGTTGCAAAGTAGCCCTGCCCGTCTAAAGCAAGTTTACTCTGAAAGAGCCAATGAAAGTGCAGGTAAAGTTAAGGCCTGCCCAAACTCAGGGCACTGCGGTTACTTTTTCGCCGCAGTAGGTGGGTTGCCCGGTATGGGCATGCCGCGTAGCGCTCGGTTGGAGCGCATATATTGGGGCGCGTAAGCGGCCTCAGCATTCAAAACTTCTGCCGCATGCCAAGCCCAACGTGGGTTGTTGAGCATGCCACGCGCGAGAGCCACCATATCAGCCTGCCCCGAACGGATCACGGCCTCTGCCTGATGGGGCTCAGCAATCTGCCCAACAGCCATCGTCGGCATTTGAGTGTGTCGGCGAATGTCCGCTGCAAATCCCGTCTGATAACCAGGCCCAACCTCAATATTTTGCTCGGGCGAATTGCCTGCGCTGGAGACATCGACGAAGTCACAGCCATGCGTTTTCAACTCAGCTGCGAATTGGGTGGATTCTGCAATGTCCCAACTGGAACGCGCCACCCAATCTGTCGCTGAAAACCGCACACCAAGAGCTTTATGCTTGGGCCAAACTGCGGCCACAGCGTCAAAAACCTCGAGCGGGAAGCGCATTCTGTTTTCCAAAGTGCCGCCATAGTTATCAGTGCGCAGATTGCTCAAGGGGGAGAGAAATTGATGCAAAAGATAGCCATGCGCCGCATGCAACTCAGCCACCTCAAACCCGATACGATCTGCCCGAAAAGCCGCATCGACAAAGGCCGCCTTAATCCGAGCAAGCCCAGCCTCGTCTAGCGCCGCCGGAGTCTCCCAGCCAATAGGTGCATAGGGCGTGGCCGATGGGGCTTCGGTGGCCCAACCTCTTGGGTCGGCAGCTGGAATTGGTTTGCCACCGAGCCAAGGCAGATCCGTCGAACCCTTGCGACCTGCATGGCTCAACTGAATACCCATCGTGGTGTTGCCAAATGTCTGGCAAAAATCGACTACTCGTTTCAGACGCGCTTCTTGGGCATCTGAGCAAAGACACAAACAGCCAGGTGAAATCCGGCCCGCCATTTCTACGCCCACCGCTTCAGTAATGATCAAGCCAACGCCAGAGACCGCATATTGCCCAAGGTGCATCAAATGCCAATCTGTCGCGGCACCCTCATCGGCACTATATTGGCACATAGGTGCCACAATGATCCTGTTGCGCAGCTGTATGCCGGCCAGAGTAATAGGTGAAAATAATTGACTGGCCATCTGGATCACGCCCTCTTTTATGGATTGCACTCTTTCAAATAAACAAATCGGAAAGTTTCAGCAACTTGCAAACTAAGATGTAAATAGCAAATCTTTATTTCTAAACTGAGCATCCTTATTAGAAGTGCCCCACTATATTAAAGAAACGGAGGACTATAAATGGTCACCAAGAGAACCCAGCCGCCTCCTATGGCAACGTGTGATTTTTTGCAGAGGCCAATTGAGGCGTAAAACTATACATCTGCTAAGAATGATTTATTGATATTGTTCGATCGAATTTCAAAGAACCAGGTAAACTTAATGAACGAAATCAGCTTAATTAAAACTGCACTCGTGGAGGCTATTGAAAAAGTCAGTTGGCTTGAAAGTTTAGCAGAGGCAGAAGGTAATGAATTTACTTTGAAAGATAGAATGGCTGCATGCAATTTATTGGATGACCTTCATCCCTTATTGATAGACTGCGCTGACAATACCTTCACTCTTGGTCAGAAACTTGGTGCCCAAGATTGGTAATTCACTTCTTTGCTGAGCTAACTGGAACTAACTTGAAAATTGTTTCCCCTGAGTTCTCCCAGCAGGCATAAAGGTTTAATTATTTCATGTAAGTCATTGATTTAATGGTGCCCCCACACGGAGATTGGTTCCGCCTGTAGGCACCAACGCTCAGCATTAACCTCAAAAAACAAGGCTACTGTCTCATTCTGGTTCCTGCAACAGGCGTAAAATGGTCTACGGTTTGGTCTACGATAGCTAGGGGGGGCGAGCGGTATGCCACCCTTTAGGGGGTATCGTGCACAAGCCTGACCTGAGATTGGGATTTGATAATCGTCAACCAGCAGCATCAGCCTGTTTCAGTGATACTTGACGGTTTCATCTGTGCGGTAGGGTGCTGGCTGTATGTATGCCTCTGTTACTTCGTGGGGTGCTTATACATGATGCCTACAGTTATTACCCCGTATTCCAGGATATCGTTACAGTAGCATCAGAGGGGTTGGGCATGGGCCGCAGGAGGTGGGCGGGGTAAGTGTATATGACCTCTGCCAGTGATTAGCCCTGTGAGTTTGTAAACCACTATTGGTTCAGTTTCGGGTTAGGTGACCGTAATTGAAGTTCTTAGAGGGACAAAGTGCTATAGTAGTGGTATGCCTAGCCTTACATCAAGCACAGAGGGTTTAATTATGGCAATAGATATCCGTAATACGATCCTTGTAATGGCACTCCTATCTGGGACACAGGCAATGGCTTATGAAGAACCCACATATGAAATCGTTTTCGTCACTGATAGCTATGAAGTTCGACGTTATCAAGATCGTTTGGCGGCCCAGGTGTCAGGCTCTTCTGCTACAAACTCTGCGTTTCGAAAGCTTTTCAAATACATCTCAGGTGCAAACACAGCATCACAGAAAGTTGCAATGACAGTTCCAGTTGCGCAATCTGTCAGCATCGAAATGACTGTCCCTGTAGTGACGTCATCCGAACTTTACATGCAGTTTTTCCTGCCTGCCTCATTCACTCCGGAAACGGCTCCAGTGCCCACTGATCCTGACATCAAGATCGTAAATGTAGAAGGCGGATACTATGCAGTTTTAGAATACTCTGGCAGATCGACAAATGCCAACTTTGACAAGCAACAAAGAATATTGGTCAATAGTATAGAGAGAGACGGCGTCACCCAGAAATCAACGCCCATCATGGCTACATATAATGGACCGCTCACGTTATCTTTTATGCGCCGAAATGAGGTAATGGTAATGATCGACTGGAGATCAGAGTGACCTATCCAGACGTCTTAGGGATAGTGTCTCACAGACGTTCAGCAGCACTGGATTAGATGACCCAACCTTTAAGATATTTGGCCTCGTACTATGACTAAAATGCTTACTATAATACTGACACTTGTGATGGGGTTTAGCACCCAAGCCGATGCTCATACTGGCGGATTAAACAAACAAGGCTGTCATGCTGGCTCTAAGCCCTACCACTGCCACGGAGCTGCCAAGAAGGTGCTGTCAGACTAATGATTGCAAGCATCAGATCGATGGGGCAATCAAAATCTATGCGCTCAATAGTTGACGCCACTCAGCGAGAGCAGCGGCACGGTTTAGCTTGTAGTTGGTGCGTGAATAGAGATGGCGCTCCTGATTGAAATGGTTCTGAATAGACGCGTGGACCGAGACAAATTTCTGTAAGGTTGCCGTTTGTCGAAATCTTAGCATCGCCCTCTCTCGTCGCCTGAACGGCAAATGAGAGTTCTCAGCTCTGTTGTTTACCCAGCGACCTGTTTCTTGCCGGTTAGAATTTCCTATAATCACCATCGCTGCGCTGTAGGAACGTAGTTTGTCAGTCACTATAATTTTAGGCTGGCCATTGCGTTTCATCGATTTTCTTATGAATTTTAACGCAGCCTTTCGATCTCGGCGCTTACTTACATAACTCTCAAGCACCTCACCTTCGTGATCTACAGCACGCCAAAGGTAGTGCCGTTCGCCGTTGATCTTCACAAAGACTTCATCTAGGTGCCACTGCCAATTAGAATGACTGCGTGCCTGATTACGTCGTTTCCTAGTAATCTCTGATGCAAACATTGGCCCAAAGCGGTTCCACCAAAACCGAA
>JAOKHV010000064.1 GCA_028248455.1 Ascidiaceihabitans sp.
CGTGCTGGCCGTATCGATTACACCGCTGTCTTCTGCCACGGCCATTTTACAAGCGACCCCGATTGTGGTGGTAGCAGGGGCGGCCGTGTTCTTTGGTGAACGGGTTGGTTGGATGCGGTGGGCTGCGATTGTTGTTGGGTTGATTGGGGTGATGATCGTTTTGCGCCCGGGCACGGATGCGTTTTCGCCTCTGTCCATTTTGGCCGTAATCGGGATGTTGGGATTGGCGGGGCGTGATCTGGCCAGCCGTGCAGCGCCCAGGACGCTGAGTACGGTTCTTCTGGGCCTTTACGGATTTTTGACAGTGATTGCTGCTGGCGGCGT
The DNA here is from genome assembly GCA_028248455.1 of Ascidiaceihabitans sp. GTDB lineage: Bacteria > Pseudomonadota > Alphaproteobacteria > Rhodobacterales > Rhodobacteraceae > Ascidiaceihabitans. The sequence goes on from JAOKHV010000064.1 coordinate 325, forward strand.
TTTCGCGCTGTGGCAGGGACGCTCTTTTGTTTGGCCGGAGGGGCAGGCGGCTGCATTCATTCTTGGCGCAATATGCATTGGTGTGTTTGCTTACACCGCTTTGATGAAGGCGATGCGCACGGGCGAAGTATCTGTGGTCACGCCGTTCCGCTATACGCGTTTGGTTTTTGGCGTTGGCTTGGGCGTATTGGTCTTTGGTGAACGTCTGGACGGGGCCACGATTTTGGGTTGTCTGCTGATTGTCGCCACCGGGCTGTTCATCATGTGGCGTGGGAAGGTTGCGGCGCGCGGGTAGTGGCGACAGATCAAAGCTGCTAAGAGCGGGCGCAAATGCATTTCCAAAAGGATATCCCGATGATTCAAGCTAAAGCTTCGTTCAAAGACAACCTGCAACTTTTGCCATCAATTGATAGCCTTGAACGTATCGATCTTGTCGATGCAAATGGTGCAATTGTTGCCACCATCCCGAATGAAGCGGGCAAGAAGGGGTCATTGTCCGTTTACCAATACCTTGCTCAGACGTTTGACAGTCTTGATGCGCAGGCCTGTGCCTTTGGCCTTGCGCTGTTTGCAGAGAATACTGAGGATGCCAAGAACCGTCCGGGTGCACATCCCAATATCGATCGCTTGTTAGAGATCGTTGAGGGTGGTGCCGCGTTAAATATTCAGATTACGGAAGCTTAAAAACGGGCGTCAGTCGTCGCGCCCTGGTTCGTCTGGATTGCATGAGAACAGTGCGATTTTGTTGCCTTGGGGATCGCGTAGATAACCCACGTAGAAATCAGCGCCGTAATCTGGGCGAAACCCAGGTTGGCCCTCGCTTGTGCCGCCTGCTTTCATGGCGGCGGCGTGCAGTGCGCGCACTTGGTCTTGGCTGGTTACCTCAAGGGCTACCATCGCGCCGTTGCCTGCTGATGCGGGTTGCCCGTTGAAGGTGGGTTTTACGTAAAAATCTGGTAAAGTTGGGCGCTGGCCCGTAGGGACGGGTAGGGCGTAGCTGAGGCCCTCAGGTCCCTCTTTCAGCCCGTAATTCAAGGCAGGGAGAAAAGCAGAATAGAACCGCTTTGCGAGCGAGATGTTGTCAGCACCGACTGTGATGTATGCGATCATGGGGAATGGGCCTTTGCCAAGGGGAGGGCATAAAGTGGGGTGAACCCCACCCTAAGCGTTAGCGTCCGCGGATGCGGGGGTCTAGCGCGTCGCGCAGGCCGTCGCCTAGGTAGTTCACCCCAAGCACGGTGAGCGAGATGGCGATGCCTGGAAGCAAGACGCGCTCTGGGTATTCTTCCATCCGTGGCACGGCGTCGGCCAGCATTTTGCCCCAAGTGGGGAAATCTGATGGGAAGCCCACACCTAGAAATGACAAAGCGCTTTCAGTGATGATCGCGACGGCCAGTCCCAGTGTTGCGGATACCATGATCGGTGAGATCACGTTTGGTAGCAGGTGACGCCGAATGATCGCCCCTGATGTGGTCCCGATAGAACGGGCGGCGAGGATAAATTCGCGTTCTTTCAACGCTAAGATTTCTCCCCGTACGATCCGTGCGGTTTGCATCCAGCTTGTGAGGCCCACGACCACAACGATCAGGATGAACATACCGCCCTCTGGGCCAAAGTTGGCCCGCAGCGGTTGGCGGAATAGGGTCACAGCGACCAATAGCAGTGGCAGGATTGGTAGGGATAGGAACAGATCGGTCAGGCGCATCAGCAACCCGTCGAGCCGCTTGAAATAGCCTGCAGCGACGCCCACGCCTGTGCCGATGGAAAGCGACAGTAACATCGCAGTCCAGCCCACGGCCATGGAGGCACGTCCACCCGCGATCATCTGTGCCAGCAGGTCACGGCCAAGGTTGTCGGTGCCGAAAGGGCGGGCCCACAGCGTTTTGACATCAGAGCTGAACAGGGCGGTCCAGATGGGGCGCACGTTTTTGTTGCGGATGTCCAGTTTTTGCGCATCTACGGTCCACAGGTATGGCCCAAGCAGAACAGCAAGCGTAATGAAGACAAGGAAACCCCCGCCAAACACAGCGCCTTTGTGCTTTTTGAACTGGTCCCAGACGTCCAGCCACTGATTGCGTGGTGGTGTGCCCGGCTCTTTGTCCTGAAGCGCCGCGTATGGATCGATTTCGTTTGCTGTATCAGTCATAGCGGATCCTTGGGTCGAGTACGCCGTAAAGCACGTCTGCGATCAGGTTAAACACCACGATCATAATGGCGAAGATAAATGTGATGGTCATGACCATCGGGATGTCGTTGGCGAACAGGGCGGTGATCAGCAGTTGGCCAATTCCGTTTACGCCAAACACGTTTTCGGTGATAATCGCGCCGCCAAAGATGGAGGGCACGCCGAGGGCGATAACGGTGATCACAGGGATCATTGAGTTGCGCAGCACGTGTACCATAACCACGACGCCCTCTTTCAGGCCCTTGGCCCGTGCGGTGCGCACGTAATCTTGGTTCAGGTTGTCCAGCATCGAGGCGCGCATGTAGCGGCTGATCTGTGCGGTGGTTTGCAATGCCAGCACCATGACCGGTAGGATCATTTGCGACAGTTGGTATTTGAAGCTGGCCCAGTCGTTGACCACGTGGGTGGTATCATAGATGGAGGGCAGCCAGCCGAGCGTCACCGAGAAGATCACGATCAAGAGGGGACCGGTGAAGAATGGCGGGATTGAGAAACCAACCATCGTGATGAATGTACCCGCTTGGTCAAAGACCGAGTAGTGACGGTAGGCGGAATAAATACCGATGGGCAGGGCGATCAAGATGCCGACGATATAAGCCAGTCCAACAACCCAAAGCGTCTGTGGGATGCGTTGAATGACGATGTCCATGATTGGTGAACGGGTTTGCCAGCTGATGTTGCGCTGTTGTGGGACGAGTTTCTCAAGCTCTGGGTCATAGACCATGCTGAGCTGAGTGTCTGGCAACCAACCAAACAAGAAGCTATCGCGAGTCATCCAGTCAATCAAGAACTGTGGTTCCACGATAAAGAATTGGTTGAGCCATTTGAGGTATTGGATGTGTACCGGTGCGCCAAGGCCAAGGGCTTCGCGCATCTTTTGCTTCACTTCTGGCGGTACTGTCAGTGGCACTTGGGCCATTGGGTCGCCAGGGGCAAGCTGTAACAGTCCGAAGATTACGATACTGATGAACAAAAGCGTCGGGATCGAAGTGATCAATCGACGGATTGTGAAGGTCAACATAAGCGGCGCCTTTGTGCGTCAGTCGTTGGGGGTAGGGATGTAAGGGGCGCGCTTGGCACGCACCTTACGATGATTAAGGTCGACTTAGTTACCGGTGCGGTACCAGTCAGCCACATTCCACGTTTCTGAGTCGAATACGTTGAGAACAACGCCGCCCAAAGAGTTGGCATGTGCAGATACACGGCCACGGTCAACAAGCGGAACGATTGTGTAGCTGTCTTTTGTCAGCATGTCGTTCATTGCTTTGCCCAACTCACCACGTTTCTCAAGATCACCAGTTTTGGCAAGCTCGTCGATCATAGCGTCATACGCTGGATCACAGAAACGGTTGATGTTTTCACCCTGCCATTGGCTGGATGGCTTAGGCTCGTTGCCACAACGGTAGGCCGCGAGGTAAGCTTGTGGATCTGTGCCGTCAAACACATTCGCATACATTTCTACGTCTGCGTAGAATTTTTGGAACGTATCAGGGGAACCTGGGTCACCGCCGAAGAATACGGAACCATCAAGGTTACGCAGTTCTGTTTCGACGCCAATTTGGCTCCAGTAGTCTTTAATCAAGGCTTGGAAGTCCTGACGTACAGCGTTCGTGGATGTTTGATACAAGATTGACAAACGCACGTCGCCTTTAGCTCGGACGCCATCAGCGCCCATGGCCCAACCAGCTTCATCGAGCAAAGCGTTTGCACCGGTGATGTCTTGTGTCAGGCATTCAGTGTTGTCAGACGCATACAAAGCAGGCGCTGGAACAAGGTTACATGTTGGACGACCTGCGTCGCCGTAACCTACATCAACAAGCTCTTGGCGGTTGATGGCCATGGAAAGTGCTTTACGCACAGCAAGTTCTGATAAGAACGGGTGTGGTTCTGCAACTGTGGCACGAGTCTCTGCTGGAAGATCAGGTGAAGGGTTGGTCAGGTTCATTTCCAGACGCTCAACAAGTGCGCCAAACGCGGAAACCGGAACACCTTTGCCGCCCTGGGCCATCTTCTGGATGACGTCTGGTGCAAGCTGTAGGTTCCAACCATAGTCAAATTCACCAGTTTCCATAACCGCACGACCAGAGGCTTCGGCAGAACCGCCACCTTTGAATGTCATGGATGCAAACGCTGGTTTGTTTGGATCACGGTAGTTGTCGTTTGCGACCAGTGTAATCACGTCATTCGGTTTGAAGTCTGTGACAACAAATGGGCCTGTACCGATTGGGCCAAAGTTGGCTTCTGTACATTCTGGAGCGCGCGCGCCCAAGCAATCAGCGAACTGTGCCGCTTGGATAACCGGTGATTGGCCGCCAACGAATGGGCCATATGGGTTTGGTTTTGCTGTTGAGAAGGTAACTTTTGTTGTCTGCGCATCAATCGCTTCCACGCTTTCGACGCCTTCAAACTTAGCCAACTGTGCACAGCCGCCTTCAGGGTTCATGCAATACTGTGCTGTAAACACAAGGTCAGCTGAGGTCACCGGTGTGCCATCAGACCACAGTAGACCCTCTTTTAGCTTCCAAGTGATGGATGTTAGGTCCTCGGACACGCCGCCGTTTGCAACTGTAGGGATTTCATCTGTCAGATATGGAACCAAGGAGCCGTTTTGGTCAAAACGCGCCATCGGTTCGATGACAACGGCTGAGGACTCAATATCCTTTGTGCCGCCGGACAAATACGGGTT
>JAOKHV010000066.1 GCA_028248455.1 Ascidiaceihabitans sp.
GCAGGTCAGCAGGTAGGCTTTCAAAGCGTGGTTTGTTCATCGCTAGAACGAATGTCAGCGTATAAAGGGACGCGCCATCAAACTCTGTGTGATTTCCAACCAACTCAGGAATTTTCAACGCACCAGTTACTTCCCAAGGGATTGTTGTTCCGTCGATAACGCCTTTTGAAAGGCCTTCAGGAATCGCAGGAGCTGGCATGCCAACTGGCGTCGCACTTAGTTCTTCTAGAAAGCTGTTGACCAAGCGGGAACCACCACGAATTTTCAGACCTTCCATATCGCTAGGTGATTTAACTTCTTTGTTCGTGTGCAACATGCCCGGTCCGTGAACCCATGTGCCCAGAATTTTGAGATCTTTAAACTCACCATCTTTCATGTGTGTTTCAAACATATCCCAAAGCGCGTTGCTTGCAGGACCTGCACCGAATTCTGTCATCATAAATGGCAGCTCAAAAACTTCAGTCGTTGGGTAACGACCAGGGGTATACCCCACAACCGTCCAGACAATGTCTGCCACGCCATCAATCGCTTGGTCCATCAACTCTGGAGGACGGCCGCCCAATTGCATACTAGGGTAGCGATCAATTTTGATGCGACCACCGGAGTCAGCCTCGACTTTGTCGGCCCAAACATCCAGAATTTGCACAGGAACGTTGGCTTGTGCCGGCAGGAATTGGTGAAGTGACAATGTCACCTCTTGCGCACTTGCAGGTGCACCGATGCCCATTGCCATCGCAGCAGCACCAGCCATGCCTAGAAATGATTTACGTGTCAGTGTCATAATTTATTTTCCCTTATTCGCCGCACTAATTTAGCTGCGCGGCTCAATGATATGGAATTTGTTATGTCAAATCGCGGGCACTGTCACCTCTCTGTATTTTATCGCGATAACTGCTTTTATCGTCGAATACGTTTGACAGTTACAATCAGCGCTTGTTTGGCTGCACTTAACGGAACAGTGAAATGGGTGGCCAATCTATGAAACATGTACTTATTGCAGGAGCTGGTATTGTTGGCGTTTCATCTGCCATCTGGCTTCAACGTGCTGGATGTCGCGTGACCATAGTAGATCGCGCAGGCCCAGCCAGCGGAACCAGTCATGGCAACGCAGGTGTCTTGGCCGCAGGTGCCATTGTCCCCGTAACGGTGCCCGGATTAATGCGCAAAGCACCTTCAATGCTGTTCACGCCCTCGTCACCGCTGTTTTTGCGATGGTCTTATTTGCCTAAACTATTACCCTTTCTGGCGAAATATATGTCCTATGCGAACGACAAGCATGTGGATCACTATGCTAAATCCATGTCCAGCTTACTGCACGACTCGGTCGATCAACATCACGCATTGGCCAAAGGGACAGGTGCCGAACTTTTCGTTACTGAGGAAGATTATTGTTTTGGCTATCAAACACATGCCGCATTTGAAGCGGATAGGTACGGTTGGTCCAAACGCCAAGATCAGAACGTTCCTTACGAAGTAGTAAGCGGAACAGAGTACGCAAAGTATGATCCGCTGTACGATGGGCAATTTGAGACTGTCGTTCGGTGCAAATCCCATGGCCGTATTTCGGACCCCGGTGCATACATCAAAGCGCTGGCTGATCACTTTGTGCAGCAAGGTGGTGAACTGATTATCACTAACATCACTGACGTTCAGATGGACGGTAATCAAATCGCTGCCTTGGTCACTGATGACGGTCTGATGTCTGCCGATACCGTACTGCTAGCAATGGGTCCTTGGTCAAAAAAGGTTGCGCACAAATTAGGTATTAAAGTGCCATTTGAGTCGGAGCGCGGGTATCATATCGAACTCATAAACCCATCCCAGATGCCCCGCGCGCCTATGATGGTGGCGTCTGGAAAATTTGTCATCACCCCAATGCAGGGGCGAATTCGCGCAGCAGGCGTCATCGAATTTGGCGGGCTGGATGCACCAGCCAGCCGTGCACCATTGGAATTATTGCGCACTCAAGTCGCTAGTTTATTACCTTATGTTGAATATGACGACGTTGTTGAATGGATGGGCCACCGCCCAGCGCCTGCGGATTCTCTGCCTTTAATCGGGGCCAACGACGCATCGGGAAAAAGCTATAGCGCCTTTGGGCACCAGCACGTTGGCTTGACAGGCGGTCCTAAAACGGGTCGGGTCATTGCAGATCTAATCACTCAGAAAAAGCCAAACATAGAATTGGCAGCGTTTGATCCAACAAAATACGATTCAAAAAGCGGCCAATAATAGGCTGTGCCAACCAGGGAGATTACCAATGAAACCGATTACAACACTTGCATGCACGGTGGCCATGACGGCGGGTGCCGCATTCGCAGACGGACACGCGCAAAACTGGGACATGCCGATGGCGTATTCCGCAACAAACTTCCACTCAGAACAAGGTGTGATGTTTGCTGAGCGCGTCAAAGAATACACCAAAGGCGCTATCAACATCACTGTGCACCCAGGCGGCTCACTGTTTGGCGGCGGCGATATCAAACGCGCTGTTCAAACCGGTCAGGTTCCAATTGGCGAACGCTTTATGTCTGCACACGCGAACGAGGCACCACTTTTGGGCTGGGATAACCTGCCGTTCTTAGCAACCACATACGCAGACAACTCAAAACTATGGGAAGCTGCGCGCGACACTGTAAACGCACAATTAGCCGACTTAAATTTGGTCGCACTCTATACGTGCCCATGGCCAGGCCAGGGTTTCTATTTCAACAAAGAAGTAAATTCCTCTGCTGATACCCAAGGTATCAAGTTCCGTTCATACAACTCTGCCACTGCGACCTTTGCCGAAGAATTGGGCATGATCCCAGTACAGGTTGAAGCAGCTGAATTGTCCCAAGCCTTGGCAACTGGCGTTGCCTCTGCGTTCATCTCTTCGGGTTCAACCGGTTATGATCGCAAAGTTTGGGAGCACCTAAGCCACTACTATAAAGTGAACGCATGGTTGCCACGCAACTACGTCATCGTGAACTCACAATCGTGGGACGCATTGGATGAGGCAACACGCGCAGGCATGCAAAAAGCAGCGGACGAAACTGGTGCTGCTTGTGCTGCTAAATCTGAAGAGTTGGCAGAATTCTACTTCGCTGAGCTAGCGAAAAACGGCATGACTGTTGAAGACGCCGGCCCTGAATTCTTGGCCGAACTGAAAGCAATCGGTGAGAAAATGACTGCTGACTGGTTGGAAACAGCTGGCGCAGACGGACAAGCAATCATCGACGCCTATAACAACTAAGCTTTAAGCTTAATTGACCAGCCCCTGCGTTTGCATAGGGGCTGGTCTTTTTTATTTAGGGACTGAGAAATATGCGCGATTGGTCACCAGTTTTGGGAATGCCGCTTTGGGTTTGGCTGTTTGTAATGCCCACTATGTTTGGAGTTATCTGCCTGTTTTATGGCAAACGGATTGAGGCGGTCTTGCGTCCGATCTGGCGTTTTCTTGATAAGGTCTATGTGGCTGGTGGTGTTCTGGCTGCGTGCTTTATGGTGACAATTCTGGGCTTGATCGTTGCAGGCATGATCGCGCGGTGGATCAGCATCCCGCTACCAGGCACAACCGAATTTGCAGGCTACGCGATGGCTGCCACGTCTTTCTTTGCGATGGCCCACGCCTTGACCCGCGGCGCACATATCCGCGTTTCGATTATTTTGAACATGAACCGCTTTCTAAATCGCTGGCTGGATGCCTTTGCCGTTCTTGGCGCAGCAATCATTGCGACCTATTTCGCCCGCTACGCGATCAAGACGACCGTCTTTTCCGAAATGCTGAACGACCGCACCCAAGGTCAGGATCAGATCCCTGCGTGGGTTGATGCAGGTTTACGCATGATTGGCAGCAGCCCTTCAGATTGGGGCACCGTTTGGTCCAAAGCCTCATCCGAGCTGATCTACACACCCGTTTGGATCCCCCAGCTGGCCATGTGTATTGGCACAATTTTGTTGGCTGTCGCCCTTTGGGACACCCTGTACCGTATGCTTGTTACCGGTGTGAACCCAATCGTATCAGAGGCAGTAGAATGACCGAGCTTTATGCAACACTGATCTTCCTGTTCGTTTTATTCACCCTGCTTGGCAGTTCCATCTGGATCGGCCTTGCCTTGATGGGCGTTGCCTTTGTTGGGATGGAGTTGTTCACCACGCGCCCTGCTGGCGATGCGATGATCACTACCATTTGGACCAGCTCTAGCAGCTGGACCCTCACGGCCCTGCCCCTGTTCATTTGGATGGGCGAGATCCTCTATCGAACGCGACTGTCCCAAGACATGTTTCGTGGCCTTGCCCCTTGGATGCGCTGGTTGCCCGGTGGCTTGCTCCACACCAACATCGCAGGCTGTACTATTTTTGCCGCTGTGTCTGGTTCATCCGCTGCGACGCTCACAACCGTTGGCAAGATGTCGATCCCAGAACTGCGCAAGCGCGGTTATCCTGAATACATGATCGTTGGCACCCTCGCGGGTGCTGCGACCCTTGGCCTGATGATCCCACCGTCATTGACGCTGATCGTTTATGGCGTTTCCATCAACGAGAGCATCATTAAGCTTTTCATGGCTGGTATCTTTCCGGGCTTAGTATTGGCTGCATTGTTCATGTCCTACATCATTGCATGGCACTACATCCGCCCTCATGAGCGTCCAGAACCTGAACCCACCATGTCCTTTGGAGCTATGCTGGCAGAAAGTCGGTTCTTGATACCCGTGCTCTGTTTAGTCTTTGCTGTCATCGGTTCAATGTATTTCGGCTGGGCCACAGCGACTGAAGCGGCGGCTGTCGGCGTCATTGGCGCGCTTACCCTTGCAGGCTTTCAACGCTCCTTGTCGTGGGAAGCCTTCCGCGAAAGCCTGATGGGGGCCACGCGCACTTCAGCCATGATCGCACTGATCTTAATGGGGGCTGCGTTCTTGTCCCTGTCCATGGGGTTCACTGGTTTACCACGCGCATTGGCTGCATGGATTGATCAGATGAACCTATCGCCGATCACGCTGATCGCTGCACTGACGGTGTTCTATATCATCCTTGGCATGTTCCTTGATGGGATT
>JAOKHV010000065.1 GCA_028248455.1 Ascidiaceihabitans sp.
GAAGACGTAAACGTGATGAAGGGTTAAGAGCATGGAACTAACAATACTCTTTGCCCCGCTTATCGGTTCACTTCTTTGTGGTTTTGGCTGGCGCTTTGTCGGTGAAACGGCTGCGCAGTGGATTGCGACAGGATTTCTATTCCTAGCAGCGTTCCTATCTTGGATCATCTTTCTTTCTTTTGATGGTGTTACAGAGCAAATTCACATCCTTCGTTGGATCGAAAGTGGATCACTTAGCACCGATTGGGCTATTCGCTTAGACCGCCTGACTGCGATCATGCTGGTCGTGATCACATCGGTCTCCAGTTTGGTACACTTGTATTCATTTGGCTACATGGCGGATGATCCACAGTGGAAAGATGGCGAGAGCTACAAGCCGCGTTTCTTCGCATACCTGTCGTTCTTTACCTTCGCGATGTTGATGTTGGTGACCTCCGACAACCTGATCCAGATGTTCTTTGGTTGGGAAGGCGTGGGCGTTGCATCTTACCTTTTAATTGGCTTCTACTACCGTAAGCCTTCAGCGAATGCCGCAGCGATCAAAGCGTTCGTTGTAAACCGTATAGGTGACTTTGGCTTCGCGCTTGGTATCTTCGGCATCTACATGCTGACTGACTCTGTTAAGTTTGACGACGTCTTTGCGGCGATGCCAGCTTTGGCGGAAATGAGCATTACTTTCCTATGGGCTGATTGGAACGCGGCAAACTTGCTAGCGATCCTTTTGTTCATCGGTGCGATGGGCAAATCTGCACAATTGATCCTCCACACTTGGTTGCCAGACGCGATGGAAGGCCCGACACCTGTGTCTGCGTTGATCCACGCAGCTACAATGGTTACTGCCGGCGTCTTCTTGATGTGCCGTATGTCACCATTGTTGGAATTTGCACCACAAGCGACAATGTTCATCACGGTATTGGGTGCAACAACAGCATTCTTCGCTGCGACCGTTGGTTTGGTTCAAACGGACATCAAACGCGTTATTGCGTATTCAACCTGTTCACAGCTGGGCTATATGTTCGTGGCCGTTGGTGTTGGCATGTATTCTGCCGCCATGTTCCACCTTTTCACACACGCTTTCTTTAAAGCGATGTTGTTCCTGGGTGCGGGTTCGGTCATTCACGCGATGCACCACGAGCAAGACATGAACAACTATGGCGCATTGCGTAAGAAAATCCCGTGGACCTTCCGCGCAATGATGTTGGGCACCTTGGCGATTACCGGCGTTGGTATCCCATTCAGCTACGACATGTTCGGTTTTCCCATTGGTTTCGCGGGCTTTGTGTCTAAAGATGCGATCATCGAAAGTGCCTTTGCTGGCGGCTCATCCTACGGGTTCTGGATGCTTGTGATTGCTGCTGCGATGACGTCGTTCTACTCATGGCGTCTTATGCTCATGACATTCTACGGCGAAGCACGTGGCGACAAGCACACCCATGATCACGCACACGAAAGCCCGATGGTTATGCTGATCCCACTAGGCGTTCTTAGCCTTGGTGCGATATTTGCTGGTATGCTTTGGTTTAAACCGTTCTTTGGTCACGCAGATCAAGTCGCAACGTTCTACGGCATTCCATATGCTGAAGAGGCCGCGCACGGTGACGATCACGGTGAGACTAAAACTGATGATGATCACGGTGAGGCAAAAGCCGAAGACCACGCGAAAGATGATGGCAAGAAAGCCAAACATCACTATGTGTTTACAGGCAAACCGGGTGAAGGCGCGCTTTATATCGCACCTGACAACCACGTCTTGGAAGATGCACACGCAGTTCCAAAGTGGGTTAAGGCATCACCGTTTATCGCAATGCTTGGTGGTTTCTTGACGGCTATGTGGTTCTACATTTGGAACCCGACATTGCCTGCACGTTTGGCTGAAAACCAGCGTCCTCTCTATCTGTTCCTTAAGAACAAATGGTACATCGACGAACTGTATGACTTCTTGTTCGTGAATCCTGCAAAAGCATTAGGTCGTTTCTTGTGGAAACGTGGTGATGGTCAGGTGATCGATGGAACGTTGAACGGTGTTGCGATGGGTATCATTCCATTCTTCACTAAACTCGCAGGGCGCGCGCAGTCCGGCTATATCTTTACTTACGCCTTTGCCATGGTGATTGGGATCGCGGTCCTTGTTACATGGATGACGATGAGTGGAGGAGCACACTAATGGATAACCTTCTTTCCATCGTCACATTCATCCCAGCACTTGCAGCGCTTATTATGGCTGTGTTCCTGCGCGGGGATGATGAAGCCGCCCGTAAGAATGCAAAGTGGATTGCCCTATTTGCAACCAGTGCGACCTTTGTCGTCTCGTTGTTCATTTTGGCGGACTTTGACAGAAACAACACCGACTTCCAGATGGTTGAAGAAACCACATGGTTGATGGGCCTACAGTACAAAATGGGTGTTGATGGAATCAGCATCCTATTTGTAATGTTGGCGACTTTCATGATGCCTTTGGTTATTGCCGCATCTTGGAACGTTGAAACACGCGTCAAAGAATACATGATTGCATTCTTGATGTTGGAAACACTGATGCTGGGCGTCTTCATGGCCTTGGATCTGGTGTTGTTCTACGTCTTCTTTGAAGCAGGCCTGATCCCAATGTTCTTGATCATTGGTATCTGGGGGGGGGCAAACCGCATCTACGCAAGCTTCAAGTTCTTCCTTTATACCTTCCTTGGTTCTGTTTTGATGTTGATCGCAATGGTCGCCATGTTTGCAGACGCTGGCACAACTGACATTGCTAAGCTTTTGGTGCATGAGTTCTCTTACGGATCATTTGATCTGCTGGGTATTCACATCGTTGGCGGGATGCAGACCTTGATGTTCTTGGCCTTCTTTGCCTCTTTCGCGGTGAAGATGCCAATGTGGCCTGTACACACTTGGTTGCCTGACGCACACGTTCAGGCCCCAACGGCAGGTTCTGTTGTGTTGGCTGCGATCCTTTTGAAAATGGGCGGTTACGGTTTCTTGCGCTTTTCGCTGCCTATGTTCCCAGTCGGATCCGACGTTTTGGCACCAACAGTATTGTGGATGTCGGCGATTGCGATTGTGTACACCTCTTTGGTAGCTTTGGTTCAACAGGACATGAAAAAGCTGATTGCCTATTCATCCGTTGCACACATGGGTTTTGTGACCATGGGTATCTTTGCTGCGAACCAGCAGGGTATTGATGGCGCTATCTTCCAAATGATCAGCCACGGTTTCATCTCTGGCGCGTTGTTCTTGTGTGTTGGTGTCATTTACGACCGTATGCACACACGTGAGATTGATGCATATGGTGGTCTTGTGAACCGCATGCCTGCTTATGCGATGATCTTTATGTTCTTCACTATGGCCAATGTCGGTTTGCCTGGCACGTCTGGTTTTGTAGGCGAATTCCTCACATTGGTTGCTGTGTTCAAAGTGAACACATGGGTGGCTGCGGTTGCAACATCAGGTGTTATCTTCTCAGCTGCTTATGCGCTGTGGTTGTACCGCCGCGTTGTGATGGGTGACCTGATCAAGGAAAGCCTGAAATCAATCACAGATATGGGCACACGCGAGCGTGTCATCTTTGCGCCGTTGGTGGTTATGACGATCCTATTGGGCGTCTATCCTGCATTGGTCCTTGATATCATTGGTCCTTCGGTGACTGCACTTGTAACAAACTATGAGACGGCCTTGGCCGCGGCAGATGCCGTGTCCCAAGCAGCCTCTCAATAATAAGGACGGGGCCTATGTCCGCTGATCTGAACATCATTCTGCCAGAAATTTTGCTTGCACTGTTTGCAATCTTTGCGTTGCTCGGCGGCGTTTACACGGGCAAAGACGGGGTTGCATCCACTTTGGTCTGGCTGACCAGTGCAGCGATGGTTGCGCTTGCGGCATGGATTGGCCTAACGGGCGAGGGGACGAATGTCGCCTTCAACGGCATGTTCAGCGACGATGGTTTCTCTCGTTTTGCTAAAGTTGTTATTCTTCTTTCAACAGCATCAGTTTTGATCATGGGCGAAGGCTATATGAGCAAACGCGGATTGTTGCGTTTTGAATACCCAATCTTGGTCGCACTTAGCGTTGTAGGCATGATGATGATGGTCAGCGCCGGCGATCTTATGGCGCTGTATATGGGCCTCGAGCTGCAATCATTGGCATTGTATGTTGTGGCATCCTTGCGCCGCGATAGCGCACGTTCCACCGAAGCAGGCCTAAAGTATTTTGTACTTGGCGCATTGTCTTCCGGTATCCTGCTTTATGGTGCATCGTTGATCTACGGCTATGCGGGTACAACACTGTTTTCCGGTATTATCCAAACTGCGGTTCACGGTGATGTTTCAGTTGGCCTGTTGTTTGGCCTGATCTTTGTGATTTCAGGTATGGCCTTCAAAGTTTCTGCTGTGCCATTCCACATGTGGACTCCTGATGTTTACGAGGGTGCCCCAACACCAATCACAGCATTCTTCGCAACAGCACCTAAAGTCGCTGCGATGGGGCTGTTTGCACGTGTAATGCATGATGCCTTCGGCAACGCCATTCCCGATTGGCAACAAGTAATCGCGTTGCTTTCATTGCTGTCCATGTTCTTGGGTGCAGTTGCTGCGATTGGTCAAACGAACATCAAACGCCTTATGGCTTATTCATCCATTGCACACATGGGCTATGCTTTGATGGGCCTTGCTGCAGGTACCGCATTGGGTGCCGAAGCAATGCTGGTTTACATGACGATCTATGTCGCTATGAACATCGGCACATTTGCCTTTATTCTTTCGATGGAAAAAGATGGCCAACCGGTTACCGATATATCGTCACTTAACATGTATGCGAAGGCCCAGCCTGGCCGCGCGTTTGCTATGTTGATCTTGCTGTTCTCACTGACTGGTGTTCCGCCAATGTTAGGTTTCTTCGGCAAACTGTACGTTTTGCGTGCTGCCTATGATGCTGGTTTGGCGTGGTTGGCGATTGCCGGTGTAATCGCGTCTGTGATCGGTGCGTTCTATTACCTTCGTATTGTCTTCTTCATGTACTTTGGGGAAGAGCAGGCTGAAGGTTTGGATGCAAACAAGTCGACGATCC
>JAOKHV010000067.1 GCA_028248455.1 Ascidiaceihabitans sp.
ACGTTCAAAAGCGCTCCGCTTTTCTTCTGGTATAGCAGTCCGGCTGACACCATGAAAGCCATCACACCCTGCAACATAGTCGCAATCTAACCGCTGCCTCACATCACCTTTGGTGAACTCAACATAGGGTGCATCGCTATCAGCATCATTGATCACAACATCGCTAACATCGTGCAGTACAGTAGCCCCTATCGCATCTTGGGCATTATATAGGTCGGCCGTCACCTCGGTTTGCCCGTAGACCAGAACCTGTTTTCCAGTCAGTTCTTTGAAATTGATCCTTACCATCAGGTCATCATCTGTCAGATAACATCCGCCATGTGGGATACCCTCACGATCTAAGCGATCGCCAACGCCAGCTTCATGCAACATCTGCACAGTACCCCATTCTAGAACGCCTGCCCTAATGCGCCCTTCAACATGTGCACGGCTTGAACGTTCCAACGCCACTGTAGCGACACCTGCTTTGTTCAAAAGCTGTGACAACAGCAATCCAGATGGCCCACCGCCGATGATCACAACTTGAGTTTTCATGTTCAGAACCTTTTCAATGTCATTTTCCAAACCCTACCAGAACAGATATATCCTTTGAATGGACGCCACATGCATTGACTGGTAACATTCGTGCATGATTGAAACACCCAACTTCACCCTGCTGGGCGAGACAACGCACTTTCCAGACGTGGTGCATTGTGAAACCTTTCTTGCGCGTGCACCCACACATAAATGGATAATACCAAAACACCGACATGCCCAAATGGCTCAGTTATTCGAGATAACAAGTGGAACCGTTTTGGCAAAAATAGATGATGCAACAATAAACCTTTCGGATGGTGATTTTCTGTATGTTCCAGCACAATGCGTGCATGGCTTTGACGTGGCTCCGCATACTGATGGAAAGATCATGTCATTCCCTCAACACATTCTTGCATCAATTGGCCCAACGTCAAACGCCTTACCCTCTGCCTTGGATCGGTTCTTTTCAGGTAAAGTAATGCCGCAGCTCGCCAGCCTCACCAACACATTGTCTGAGACCCTGAATACTTCACAGATGTTTCGCCAACAAATTGCAGTTGGATTGGCCCATGCTATTCTCGGGACGATTGCTAGCTTGGCCCCTAGCACTCAATACATACCCTCCGATCCACGACTTGCAGACTTTGATGCACTCATTCTGCAACATCAAAAATTGGGATTAAGCGCAGCTAACTATGCTGATCTCCTTGGCGTTAGCACCGGGCATCTTAGCAGGTTATGTCGCGAGGCCACAGGTCGCGGTGCTGGTGCATACATTGAACGGGCGACGATGAATGAGGCCTGCCGTCTATTGGCATTCACACGAATGCTCGTTGCAGAGGTCGGTTACCAGTTTGGTTACAGCGACCCATCATACTTTTCTAAAAGGTTTCGTGCCGCGCGTGGCCAAACGCCAACGCAATATCGCGCTGCATTCGCAAGCTAACGCCCTGATTTACGGATTTTTCATTAAAGCGCGTAGGCAGCGTTTGAGTGTCTGAACATCATCTTCTCCCAGCCGCTCTTGTAACTTTCGATCAAAGTGCGCCGCAGCCTTACTAAGATCGTCATAAGCCGCCCTGCCTGTTGCTATCAGGATTAGCAATGCGTGGCGTCGATCCTTAGCAACCTCTTCACGGGGCAGCCTAAGGTGAAGGGTATCAAATCGGCTTTGGGACCTGCGAAGGTACAATCGTCCCAGCACCTAAATTGCCCGCGTGAAGATCATGAGGATATCACAATTCAGATATCCCCATGATGAAAATCATTGAAATATATGGATAACTTCAGTCCTCAACGTATCGCTGCGTTGCCGGTCCGCTGTATTTTTCCAACAACGCTTCCGGAACTTCGCTGCCATCCACCATGAATGGCAGAATACCTTTGCACAAAGATTTGCCGCGCATGTTGATAATATCCTCATCCGTCTTGGTGACACGCTGCGCATTACGCCGCCCCCAATGGGCCAAATGTGCATACATCATTTCGAATATGTCATCATGCCCTTCACCCTTTGCAAGGTCATTCAACTCGTCAGGGTCTTCCTGCAGGTCAAATAGCATTGGACGCAATCCACCCATCGCATGCATCAGTTTGTAACGACCATCAAACACCATAAACAAACGGCAGTCATTGGGTTCTAACCCAAGTTTCACCCCTTGCGGTGTTGGTGAATAATCGAACTCTGAAATCGCAACCTCACGCCATTCCGGCGTTTCGCCATTTAGCAGTGGTATAAGCGAGCGCCCCTCAAGGATGTTCTTTGCAACCCTTCCACCAGCGGCATCGACAAATGTTGGAACCAGATCAATTGCTTCCACCAGCGCATCATTTGTGGAGCCACGGGTTGCGTCTGCCTCTTTGCGCGGATCAAAAACGATCATCGGAATTTTCACCGACGGGTCATGGAATAGGTCTTTTTCTCCTAACCAGTGGTCGCCCAAATAGTCACCATGATCAGACGTAAGAACGATCATGGTGTCCTTCAACTGATCCGTATCCTCGAGGTGATCAAGCAAGATACCAAGCTGGTCATCGCATTGTTTGATCAGGCCCATGTAGGCTGGGATCACCTTTTTGCGAACATCTTCACTTTGAAATGCAGTAGCGATCTTGTTTTGCATATACGCGCCAAAGACTGGCTGCGGATTGACCTGTTCAGCGTCATCGCGCACAGGGGCTGGCACATGCTGTTCGCCAAACATGTTGTGATACGGAGCTGGCACGATGTAGGGCCAGTGCGGCTTGATAAAGCTGACGTGTGCACACCATGGGCCTTTGCCGGTATCACGCGATTGATCCATGAAATCGATAGTTTGACGTGTTAACCAAGGCGTCTCGCTGTCTTCTTCGCGTATATTGGAAGGCTTGTCGGCATTATCAAACATCCAACCCGTTGCCTTGTTCCCCTCATTATCAATGCCTGCATTGGCAAAATCAGCCCAAGGATTTTCAGAATCATACCCTTTGTCTTTAAGATATTCGTTATAAGGCGAACGTTTTTCGTCGTAAAAGCCATCAGGCCCAGACCCCCAAAGACCATCATCCCTGATCCATGCATCAAAACCACATTCAGCTTGGCGCGCGCCGATCTCACTGTCCGGTACAAGACCAAGCCGCGCCATTCCTTCCGCGTCTGCCTTCATATGTGTTTTGCCAATGAGCCAGCATTCCATGCCCGCTTTGCGCAGGTGATCACCCAGCGTCTGTTCACCGACCCGTAAAGGGAAACCGTTCCATGCAGCCCCGTGCGATGATACATAGCGGCCTGTGTAAAAGCTCATCCGACTAGCACCACAAATTGTGGATTGAGCATAAGCGTTGGTAAACCTGACTCCTTGGGCTGCGACACGATCAAAATTTGGCGTTTCTAAATACGGGTGACCTGCGCAACTTAGATAATCAAACCGCAGTTGGTCATACATTATGAACAGGATATTCATGGTGGTACCTCTGTATTACAGCACATTGAAGGCGCAGGAGTTATTTCGCCTCACCTATTAACGCGAAGTATTGACCGTTTAAGAGGTATGTACCAGCCTTTGATATGTAATCTGCAGCCTAAGTTCCAACATCGCCTTTGTACCATCTGCAAAAGCATGACAAAATTGCGCATGGATCAAATAACCAACATTTCAGACACGCTAAACCCGCTATTCACGGCACCGACTGAAGGCACTGTCAGGTTCATTGCTGTTGACGTGGAAACAGCTGGACATGAAAGCGCAAGCATCTGTCAAATTGGGTTGGCATTTGTACAGTTCGACGGCTCAATCAACACCTACAGCACCTACATTGATCCCCGATCTCCTTTCGGTGATGCGAATACGCGTTTGCACGGTATCGACGCCAGCACGGTCGTTGGTGCGCCTGATTTCGCGCAAATGCTGCCTCAACTGCGCCAAACGATGGAAACGCATCCACTTGTTCAACACAGTCACTTTGATGAAAAGGCGTTCGATGCTGCGTGCAAACTGACTGGGCAACCGATCTTGAAGTCAGTGTGGTTCGATAGCGTCAAGATCGCCCGCAAAGCGTGGCCTGAGTTCAAAAGCAATGGTGGTCACGGCCTGGGACATCTCAAAACAGCACTTGGGCTAGAGTTTCAACACCACGATGCAGGCGAAGATGCCCGCGCGGCTGCCGAAGTGGTGCTGAAAGCTGAAACCGTCATGGGCGCGAAAATCAATATGCTTAGGTCATCACGTCAACTGAAATTCGATTTTAGCCTTTGAGATCAAGAAAAAAGGGGCACCACGTGGGTGCCCCTAGGTTCGCTTACTGAGCTCAATTATAAATACCGCTCTATTTGTTTTATGCCTGTGGCTCAGTCAGCGTCAGGGGCGAGCGCACCCGCCCCGGATCCTTAATGTCTTAGCTACAGCCGGATGTGCCGCCGCAAGTGTTACACTTCATGCACGTACCGTTGCGCACCAAAGTGTAGTTACCGCATTCGCCACAAGCCTCGCCCTCATAGCCCTGCATTTTGGCTTTGACCCGCGCGTCCATAGCTACGCCGCCACTGCTGATCGCAGTGCTAGATCCCACTGAAACAGAGGTTGCCGCTTCTGGAACCAGCGTTTGAACGGAACCAACCGGGTCAGCGCCAGAAAACTGTGCATTTGCATCAGCCATTCCGCCCTGCAAAACAACAAGGTCTTGCGGCAGACGCTTGCGCAAATAACCTGTAGAGCTGATTTGTTTTAGCACTTCCAGGGACTTGTTCGCCGTTGTGTCCGAAACTTCCGACACATTGCTTGAACCAGTTTGCTCACCGCCGCCTAGGCTGTCGAAAGACGCACCTTCTGGTTGGACATGGGCCAAATCGGTGCGGTCTAGATAAGACACGGCTAATTCGCGGAAGATGTAATCAAGGATCGACGTAGCAGATTTGATGCTGTCGT
>JAOKHV010000069.1 GCA_028248455.1 Ascidiaceihabitans sp.
GATGAGCATTCTCTCAGAGACGCTGTAGCTGTTTATCTGCGCTTAAAGGGGCATGATCGCCCGCCTACCTTTGAAGCTGCTGTAAGGCGCTCTTGTGGCTATCTAATTGATTGCTGCGGCATGAAGGCCTTGAAAGATTACCTTCGATCCGATGCTACCAAGTTCCGTGATTATCTATTTGCTAAGGGGCTAAATGGGGCTTCTGTGGCAAGGATCTTTGGTACAGTCAGGGCCGTTATAAACTTAGCCCTAAGTGAGTTTGGCCTAGCAATCGTGAACCCTTTCTCAAACGTCTATTTCGATCACAGTGTTGGGGTTAAGAAGCGGCTTCCTGTTAAGCCTGAGGACATCAAGAAGGTTGAGGAAGAGTGTTACAAATCTGATGATGAGAAACGCTGGCTGATAGCCCTGATTGCTGACACTGGGATGCGATTAGCCGAAGGCGCTGGACTGCTAAGATCAGATTTCATTGAGCAAGACGGCATCCTGTGCGTCAACGTCAGGTTTCATCCTTGGCGATCCTTGAAGACAGCAAGTAGTGCTAGAATAGTTCCGCTGGTAGGTTCAGCTAAATGGGCAGCAGAACGCATACTGGCCCAACCTGATGGCAGTGAATTTGCATTTCCTAACTACAATGACGGTCAACGTACCAATGCTAATTCAGCAAGTGCTGCTTTGAACAAGTGGCTGAAAACCAAGATTGGGCCAGACTACACTATTCATAGCTTCAGGCATTCGATGCGAGACAGGCTCAGGGCAGTTGAATGTCCCAGTGATGTGATTGATCAGATTGGGGGTTGGCTAACGCAGGGAGTAGGGGCGTCCTATGGCGAGGGGTATTCAGTTGAAGTGCTGCAAAAATGGATGCACTACCTTTGAGCAAGAATTGCTTTCGGACAACTTAAATGAACGAGCATCTCGACCAGCCTTTATCCGTGACGGTTAAAGCAGTATTGGAGACAACATGGATTTAAATATTCTGAATTCAGCAGAACAACCTATACCGTTCCATGCCTATGCCGCATTCTTGGCAGTCATCTTGGGTGGTATCCAGTTAACAAGGCCAAAGGGAACAGCCTCACATAAGTACCTTGGATATATTTGGGTTCTGCTGATGTTGTGGGTCAGTATTAGCAGCTTTTGGATTCAAACCATTAAGATTATTGGACCATTTAGTCCAATTCACTTTCTATCCATCTTCACTATTTGGTCTGTTTTTGAAGCCATTAGATCAGTTCGAAATGGCAATATCAGGCGGCACAAAACAATGATGAAACTGCTTTACGTGCTGGCACTTATTGTAACAGGTTTGTTCACATTACTTCCTGGGCGCACAATGAATGCGGTACTCTTTGGTCTTTAATTTAGCCGCATCACTTGTAGCCCGAATACGAGCATCCCTGATGGGCAGGGCTACACCATGCATAGCTTCCATCACTCCATGCGGGATAGGCTGAGGGCGGTTGAATGCCCTAGCGATGTGATCGATCAGATTGGTGGTTGGCTAACGCAGGGCGTGGGTGCTTCTTATGGATTGGGGCATAATCATGGAACCCTAACGAGATGGTTAGTTGCTATCGTTGAGGCCCCAAATCTGGAAGCATAAAGTGAGGCCAATATACACAGGCCCCACCTTTGATTTTAAGATACAAAGATTCTAAAATCTTGTTCTGTCGGTTGCTAATATAACTCGTCAAGCAAGCGGTGTTGCGCCCGTTTCCATTCGAATTATTTTCCCGTCTTTAATCATGCAAACCAGCATCACGGCTTCTTTTGTATCGTCGGGGTAAGACATGAAATCATGTGAAACTAAAATTTCATCGTTCTCATAAACACAACGAGATGCATCGTTTACGAATTTTGGGTTAGTCATCATACCGGCGGCCATCGACACCCATTCAGTTTTAGTGAACTGATTACCGGATTTGTGAAAAATGATCTCGGCATCTTCGTGAAGAAGCTTTGCATAATCGTCCACATTTCGATCATTCATAACTTTCGTCAGTTTTTGGTATAGGGACATTTCTACTCTCCCCACATTCCTGCAAATTCGTATACAACTGCACGCTTTCCGCCTACACACCAAGCGTCATGGTGAGGTGAGATGGCATATGCATCACCAGCAGAATAGGTTGCTTCTGAACCATCGTCGCAAACGCAATGGATTGTACCTTCCACAATGACGCCAGTATGTGTGGCTTGGCAGCTTGGCGTACCAACAACAGGCTTAATATCAGTGGACCATTTCCAATCTGGTGCAAGCGTCAGCTTCATTACACGCTGACCTAGAACGTTTACAGCCTCCATTCGTGCGTTTGGCATATCTTTGGCTTCGTCCGCTTGCGACGCAAAGTTTTTGACTTCTATTGGCATAATAATTTTCCTTATTGTGTTGCTATTTGAACGATTTGGGGCGGGATAGAACAAATTGGTGCGGTTTACCCCGTCCCATTTAGTTCTTTGTTATCCAATACAGAATGCTTCACTCATTGGTGTTACCACTTCGTGAAAATTGCCTTCTAAGCTTTTAATAATATCAAGGCATTGCATGACGCACATCTAGATATCGCCATACTGGCTCTCCTTCCAAAACATCTGCAAGGCCGTCCAAGGCACCGTAGGACATCCGCCAATTAAGGTATTCTTCATACGCAGTTTTACTGGTCCACATAGATACTACCTCGACTTGTCCAGTCTCGTCGTTGTCAGCCAAGTATAACCAAAGACAATCTGGCCTTGATCGAGTTGCAACAAGTAAAGTTGCGAAGTCTGCAAAGAACTTTGACTTTGCCTCCTTTTTTACAGGTATTTGTAGGTTCACGATGCATGTCATAATACTGTTCTTTCTTTTGTTGTTTGAATAATTTGGAATGAACCAAAGTAAATTAATACTATTCTGTTCACCCCAATTAGTTGTGCGTCACCGAGTGAAAGATTCCCCACTCATCGGTGTTATCACGGTAGTTTCTAAGATAGCGCCAGCAGCGGCTCTTTTAGCTTTGAGTTCCTCATGGCCACCAAAAGCTTTCATAGATTCGTGAGATTCAAAATCGATAATAACCGTAAGCTTATTATCGTTATCTTTTTCGGTACCTGCGAACACCAGCTTAGCGCCAAGCGCATTTAAAGTAACCTCATTTTCATAAAACATGTCTTTCCATGGTTTAAAGCCACGAGCCAGATCTTGCGTAAGTTTTACCATCATGATGGATTCCCTTTAATTTTTGAGGATGGACTACAGTCCACAAATTTTCGTTTTATTGCTTTGTTTCCTACCACTTGAAATCGTAAATGCTGTGTGTTGCATCAATTTGATATGTGGTCTGAAAACTTGGTTTCGGATTAGTGTTGCTATATTTACCAGTGCCACTGGTCAGGGTTCCTGTTCCCATGCCTGTGCTGGTATCGATGGCAGCAAGCCAAACTGAGGCATCTCCATCAGGGTCAACGGACTCACAAACGCCATTAATCGATGAAGGTGCTTGCTGTCCTGCTTCCATCAGTATGGTGTAATGACAAGTTGCCATGGCTGCGGTGGGCCAGCCCTCAGGTGCCTTTTGGTACTGCCAAATATCTTCTGAAATCATATGGGTAATTGAACCCGATTTTCCTTCAATAGTTGTGGAGGAAACCGTGCTGGCAAAGCCCTGGCCATGTCCGTTGTGACCATCAGCAAAAGTTGTAGCTGGAAGTAGTGAAACGGCTGCTGCCAAAATGATATTTTTCATAGCTTCTGTCCTTCTTTTAGACTGCTCGATCAGTTTTTCTGACTAAAAATATAAAGATGCACATCAAAAAAGAATTCCAGTACGCACTTTAAACCGCTCTTGAATTTCGCATGGTTTGGGGGGATATTTTATCAACTTTGACACTTAGTGATGATTTGAGAGGCAAAAATGAACGAAACTATTAGATTAGACAGACACACTTGGACAAAAAGTCTTTGCCCGATAACTGGGGCAGAAATCTATTGTCCATTTGCGACTTGCGCCGAGGTCATAGCTGACCGTTGGTCTGTACTTATTCTGCGAGATATTGCCATTTGCAACCAAAGGACTTTTCGATCAATTTTAGCAAACAATGATGAAAAAATATCTAGTGGTGTGTTAGCTGGCCGTTTGAAACGGTTGTCTCACATTGGATTATTATACTTCAAGGATGATCCTGAACACTCACAACGAAAGATCTATTGTTTAAGCCCTGCTGCAATAGATCTTGTACCTCTTTTATTAGACATGTCTAATTGGGCAATGACACATGCGTCGGGCTCTGAGGAGCCAATCGTAC
>JAOKHV010000068.1 GCA_028248455.1 Ascidiaceihabitans sp.
TTTCCTTGCACAGCTACACACGCTTGGCTGTTTGAACAAAGAAGCACTGCGTAATGTGACAGGTGTTGAAATTGAAAAGGCACTGTCTTACGCAGCACGCGTTGCTGGTGTGACTGTTTCACGCGCAGGCGCGAACCCACCAACTTTGGCTGAACTTAGTTGATCGCTGATTTTATTTAAGAATACCCTTAGCGACAATTTTAAACTGTCGCTAAGGGTATGGCACTTTGACTTAATCGCCGAACCTACAGGATCAACAACGTTGACCCAGTAAAGGGCTTAGTCCTTTTGCAAAGCCCGTAACACTTTATCCAGCTGTGCGCCTTGCTTGCTTTTCTTTGCAACACCGTCTTTTACCAATTTGTAATAAGCTTCAGGGTCATATTGCTGAACGTTCAGGCCCAATTTCTTTGCGGTCAAAGAACCAGTGGCCGATAGGATCGTGTAGGCGGCAATGTACTGTTCTGTTTGGGTCGAAATCAGTGCAGCTTCTGCATTTAACAATTCGTTTTCAGCATTCAGCACATCGAGGGTCGTACGAGCGCCCAAGCTAGCTTCTTCGCGCACTCCGCGGAAAGCAACGCGTGATGCACTTATCTGTTGCTGGTTGGCGTTCAGGGCCGCATTTACGCTACTGTAGAAGGCGTAAGCGTTTGCTATTGACTGCTGCAGGTTGTAGCGCACGACGTGCAGGTTTGCACGCATTGCATCGCGTTGCGCTGTCACGCGGCGAACGCTGGATGAGATTTTGCCGCCGTTATAGATCGGACCTGAGGCACCTAAACCGATCGCTGCGTTGTTGACGAAGTCTCCGCTGGAAAAACCGTTTTTCATGCCCAAGGAACCGGTTGCTTTAACCTTTGGTTTGAACGCTGCTTCTGCACTTTTAATGGAGTACTCAATCGATGCCACTTGGTGTTGGGCCGCGATCATATCTGGGTGATTGCGCACCGCCTGTGATTGGGCGGATGTGACATTGCCACTGATACTTGGAAGGCGTGGGAGCTGCGCCAAACTTTTGGGCTGATGGCCAATGACGTTTGCATATTCAGCACGGGCGCGAAGTAGATCGCCCTGCGCGTTTGCAAGGCCACTGCGGGCTTGTGCCAAACGTGCTTCGGCCAATGCAACATCTGTTCGTGTTACTTCACCTACATCGAAACGGTCTTTTGCCGCGCGTGATTCTTGGATCAGAAGGCGCAGGTTGTTTTCGCGTAAGACCACAAATTTGGATGTGCGACGGACGTTGAAATAGGCAGTTACGGCGCGCAACATGATCTGCTGCTCGATCGATAGCAGTTGTGATCGCGTCGCTAATACGCTTTCACGCGCTGCTTCGATTGAGGCCATCGATCCGCCAAAATCATAAAGTAAAAGTTCGGCGTTAACCGACACGGACGCATCGTTGCGGCGTGATGTTATTGAGTTGCTGTAAGTGCGTTGTGCTTGTGAAGACCAGTTCACGATCGGTAGCAATGCTGCGCTGGCGGATGCGACGTCTTCATCAGCGGCACGAAGCAAAGCGCGGTTCTGTTCTAGTAATCCGCTGTGATTGTATGCGCTGACCAATGCATCAGCCAAAGTTTCAGAGTGGGCTGTCGTTGTCATCAAGCTAAGCGAGACACCAAGGGCAAAAAGTTGAAGTGGCTTTTTAAACAGGATTTTCATTTATTTCTCCGTTGGCTTTACGAATTCGGCTGGTGCGTAACAATAGACATGAGAGGTGTTCGAGTTAGTACGACTCAGCACGCCATTTAAGAAATGATACCCTGTATCTTGTGATGCCTACAATGTTTACCAACCAGATAGAGGGAAAGATCGCAAAGAATTGGTTAATAAAACGGATTTTGAGCATAAAATCGCAACCGGTATAACAATTTGTGGCGTAAATTAGTGTTTTAAGGTGAGTTATAAAAACGCAGAACAAGTGTGCAGCGGTGCACAAAAGGTCTAAATTAATCGGTGAGTTTTGCCCACAGATCAGGACGACGTTCTTTGGTGATCTCATGCGACATTTCGCGACGCCATGCTTCGATCTTTGCATGATTGCCTGACATTAGAACATCGGGGATTTTGTGCCCCATCCATTCTGCAGGTTTGGTATATTGAGGGTGCTCAAGCAAACCGTTTGAATGGCTTTCTTCAACAGCACTGTCCGCGTTCCCCAGCACACCTGGCAACAAGCGCACTGTGGCATCAATCATTGCTTGGGCTGCAATTTCACCGCCGGTCATCACGAAGTCACCAAGGGACACTTCCATCACGCCATAGTGTTGCAATACACGTTCGTCGACGCCCTCAAAGCGGCCACATAGAACCGTAACGCCATCACACCGCGCCCAATTGCGTGCCATCTCTTGATCAAAGCGGCGTCCGCGTGGGGACATATAAACCAACGGCACATTGCCTTTGCTTTGGCGTTGTACCGCTTCAATCGCAGGGCCAATCACATCGGCGCGCAACACCATGCCAGCGCCGCCACCCGCAGGGGTGTCATCGACATTGCGGTGCTTGGTTAAACCGTGGCTGCGCAGGTCATGGGTGTGGAGTTGCCATTTACCATCTTTCAATGCGCGGCCCGTCAGGCTTTCACCCAATACGCCAGGAAAAGCATTTGGGAACAGTGTCATAATCCGCGCCTGCCAAACGCCTGCCAACTCTTCATCGCCATCCATCAAGGACCGTGGTGTCAGTGTTGGGCGAATGGTTTTGCGCCCGTGCGACTTTGGGTTATCGGTCATTTTTCTGGGCCTCTGCGAGAATGATTTGCTTGGCTGCTTTGCGTTCGTGATGATCCGCATATGCACGGTTTGCTTCCAGTAAGGCAAGTAAAACAGTCTTATCCAGTCGTTCGTTGTGAATAGGTTGGGGGACGATTTTTTCGCGCAGACTTGGTGAGATATCACATAGGTCAAACATCGGATCAGCAGGGCCCAGCCTTAGGTTGCGGCAGTCCTCAAGGGCGGTATGATGCACTGCAACGTTTACCTGTTTTCGCACCGCTTTGATGATCGGCTCAAACTCGGCTGCTTTCTCGTAGGTCTTTGCAAAGACGTCATAGTCCAAGGTCATGGATGAGGATTTGACGTGTTCCCAATAGGCGCTTTGCAACCAGCTCTCGGGTGCGCGTGTTGAGAAGTATATGACCTGTTCAATATTGGGAAAACGTGCAGTTATTTCAGCGCAGTATCGTGACAGTAATATGGGTGCGGCGCTGTAGTCAGCCAGATCGCCGCGCCCCGGCATATGGCCTGAGAATTCTTCGGCAGAGAGTAATAACGCGCGTTTGGGCATCGCGACCAAATCATCAAGGACGGCACCGAAGCGCGTTGCGGCTTTGACCAATGTTAGATCGTCACGCCACGTTGAATAGCCACGGGTTGCATGCATTAAGTCCTGCATTTGCCCCTTAAGGCGCATTGCCAATTCGGGCTGTAGAAGCGGACGATTGGCACGTAAAACCTGTTGAACAGAGGACGTGCCCGTTTTGTGGAAGCCTGCGTGTATGATGATCTTGCGTGGCATCAAAGACCTGCGTGCGCAGTAAGGGTTTCACTGCGCGACATGATCAGAACAGGCCGTCAGGTGGGTCTGCAATGATGCGGCCCGTGTCCATATCGACAGTTGGAATAACCGCTAAGGTGAAGGGAACCAAAATCGTCGCTGAACTTTCGGGCAACTGAACTTCCAACAGGTCGCCAGCGCCGTGGTTCTGTACGGATTTCACCGTGCCAAGGGTCGCGCCGCCTGTATCTAGAACCTGCAAACCAGTGAGGTCTGAATGGTAGTATTCGTCGTCTGGCAGGCTTGGCAGCTGATCGCGGCGGGCGTAGAGTTGAACACCCTTCATCGCGTCAGCTTGTTCCTTTGTGGATATCTCGGGCATGCGAATCACAAAGCCACCTTTGACCGCGCGCACAATGGCGATGGTGTATGAGCCAGTCCCATCTTCGCGGGTGAGGGGGCTGTAGGTTTCAATGTCTTCTGCGACTGCGCAAAAGCTTTTGATGCGTAGCTCCCCGTTGACCCCATAAGAGCCGCCGATGCTACCGACACAGATCAATTCATTGCTCATTTTGCTATTCCTTTGCAAAGTCCTGCGTCCATATCTCCGCCTAGTGTGGCACAGCGTTCAGAGGTTTGGCTACGTTCATAAAACTGCCCAGCGACAAAGGCGAGTAGAACAAAGATTATCAAGCGCATCAATCTGAACATTGGGACCTCAACGGGTTTCTATGGGCAGGGCCGCGCGGCGGGTTTCCCAGCCAGCGGTTTCTAATTCGGGTGTGGTAGAGTTGGCTTCGGGCCAACCGATACACAAGTAAGCGATAAGGGACCAATCCTGAGG
>JAOKHV010000007.1 GCA_028248455.1 Ascidiaceihabitans sp.
AAGAGGCCGGGCGTCACATTATCCATATGGAAGTGGGCCAACCCGGTACCGGTGCGCCGAAGGTTGCAACCGACGCATTGGCACGCGCCATGGAGCAGGGGCCCCTTGGGTATACTGTGGCTCTTGGCCTTCCGGCATTACGGGCGCGGGTCGCGCAAATGTATGGTGAGTGGTATAACGTCGACCTGAACCCAGAACGTGTTGTGATCACGCCCGGATCGTCTGGTGGTTTCCTTTTAGCGTTCACGGCACTGTTTGACAGTGGGGATCGCGTCGGTATCGGCGCACCGGGATACCCTAGCTATCGACAAATATTGCACGCATTGGGTTTGCAGCCTGTTGATCTGCAAACTGATCCTGCCAATCGCCTTCAACCTGTTGGGGCTGATTTTGAGGGAATGGATTTGGCAGGGTTAATGGTTGCCTCACCGGGGAATCCTACGGGCACGATGCTGGATCGCTCTGCAATGGGCGCATTGATCGATGCGGCGTCCGTGCAAAAGGCGTCATTCATCAGCGACGAAATTTATCACGGTATCGAGTATGAAGCCAAAGCGGTCACTGCCCTTGAATTGACCAATGAATGTTATGTTATCAATTCGTTCTCCAAGTACTTTAGCATGACGGGGTGGCGTGTTGGTTGGATGGTTGTCCCAGAGGACCACGTGCGTGTGGTTGAGCGGATAGCGCAAAACATGTTCATCTGTGCGCCCCATGCCAGTCAGGTTGCAGCCCTTGCTGCGATGGATGCTGGGGACGAATTACAGGCGAACTTGGCCGTCTATACGCGCAATCGCTTGTTGATGTTGGAAGGGCTGCCCAAAGCAGGGTTCGACCGCATCGCACCGCCTGATGGGGCGTTTTATGTTTATGCAGATGTGTCTGAGATTACGAATGACAGTCGCGCATTGGCTGCGGAAATATTGGAGGGGGCTGGGGGTGCTGTGACACCCGGTCTTGATTTTGATCCGATACGTGGGCACCAAACGCTGCGGTTTTCTTATGCACGCGGTACAGCAGATATCGAAGAGGGATTGGTCCGTTTGCAAAAGTTCATGGCTGAGAGAGGCTAAGCTGAATTTCCATTCGCGACTGACTGGGTTAAGCTGATCAAAAAGGCCAATAAAGGTCTGAGCAGTATGCGACGGGTAATTCAAACCGCAGCGATGATTTTGACCTTTGCCAATGCGGCAAACGCCCAAGGTTTTGGCGTTATTGCGCGTGTTGATCCTGTTGCGAGCGAGATTAAAGATGGATGGTTTGGTAAATCCAGTGTCGCTTTGAACTCAGTCAAGTTGTCCCATTGCGGGTTTTCCATCTGGATGCACCTGCGCGGCTTATTGTCGATTTCAAAGAAGCCAATCGGACAGGCGTAAGTGCCAACGAAATTCTGGAGGTAAATGGCTGGATCACCGCTGCAAGGTTTGGCAGCTTTCAAGTGGGCTGGTCACGCATAGTTTTGGACTTGAATTAACCTATGTTGCCGATCGAAATTGGGATGCCCGTTGACAGGTGACAGGGCAGGCAATTTTGCGTATAGTGCTTAGTCCAGTTACAGCAGAGGAATTTGCCGCAAATACGAGATCGCCCCTCAATGCAAATTGGGCAGCTAAACAGGCGCGCATACCAGCAGTTGAAAAAATAGACGACGCATTTGTTGTAATGATCGATCCAGGGCACGGTGGCATCGACCCCGGCGCTGTGCGTGACGGTGTGAACGAAAAGGACCTGATGCTGACGCTGGGACGTGGATTGGCCGAAGCATTGATACGTACAGGCGAGGTTAAAGCATTTCTTACACATAACGATGATAGCTTTTTTCTTTGCCCGCGCGTGTTTCGAAGGCGCATAAAGTGGGTGCTGACCTGTTTATTTTATTACATGCTGATGCGTTGTCCAACGGGCAGGCGCAGGGGGCAACCGTTTATACGCTGTCTGATTATGCAAGTGATGCAGCGTCTGCACAATTGGCATTACAACACAATCGCGCTGACATTATCGCTGGCGTTGACCTGAATGGGTCTGACGACGAAGTTGCAAATGTCCTGATCGATTTAGCACGCCAAGAAACAGGGCCCCGCAGCGAATCATTGGCCACTGTTTTGCTTGAGATGATTGAAGGTTCAGGTGCGCCACTGAGTAAGAAGCGACAGAAACAAGCAGGGTTTTCTGTGTTGAAAAGCGCAGATATACGGTCTGTATTGATCGAAGTTGGTTTTCTATCTAGCCCACGTGATCGGGCAAACCTGCATGACCCTGAATGGTGTAACCTGATTGTTTCAGCATTGGTGCAGGCGATCATCGCATGGAGAGCCGATGACTTGGAGATCCGCCCCTTGGTACGCCAATAGCGTTACGCAAGTTTCTGCCTATCATGCACCAAGTCGTGTTTTGACCCTAGCGGACCCATGTCATATAGCTTGGATAATTAAAGAACATCCTGAAGGGGTGCGCGCAGAATGTTTCGATTTATACTGTCATTTTTTGGTGGAATTTTCACAACCATAACAATGGGATTGGGCATGATTGCTCTCACCGTTGGTGCTATCTTTTGGATGTATGGTCGTGATTTACCTAGCCACGAATCTTTGGCAGAATACACACCTCCTACGATCAGCCGAATTTATTCGGGCCAAGGCCGCATTATCGATGAGTTCGCCAAAGAGCGTCGCTTGTTTGCGCCGGCTGAAACGATTCCTGATTTGATTAAGCAAGCCTTCGTTAGTGCGGAAGACAAAAACTTTTACGAACACGACGGATATGATTTGCGCGGTATCGCCTTGGCTGGCTTTGACGCGGTGCGTACTCGTGGTCGCGACGTGCGCGGTGCGTCGACCATTACGCAGCAGGTTATGAAGAACTTCTTGCTTGGTGGGGAGCGTAAAGCTGAGCGTAAAATTCAAGAGATTATTCTGGCGTCGCGGATCGAGGAAACCCTTGATAAAGAAGGTATTCTTGAGCTGTACCTTAACGAGATTTTTCTGGGACAAAACAGTTATGGTGTGGCTGCTGCCAGCCAAACTTACTTTAACAAGACCTTGGATGAATTGGTGCCTCACGAGGCCGCAATGCTTGCCAGTCTCCCAAAAGCGCCGTCTCAGTTCCACCCGGTACGTCGCAAGGATCGTCTTCTTCAGCGTCGTAACTTTGTTTTAAAAGAGATGATGGAGAATGGGTATATCACGGAGGCAACTTATGAGGTTGAACGTGAGGCTGAACTGAAATCAGTGCAGAATGGTGATTTTGAGAGCTTTAGAAATGAATTGCCGCTGCGTGATTACTTCACTGATGAAATTCGTCGTCAATTGAGTGATGATTTTGGCGAAAGCGAATTCTTCACTGGGGGACTTTCTGTACGGGCGACAATCGATAACGAAATGCAGCCAATAGCGGCCACTGCCTTGCAACGTCAGTTGGAAAGCTATGACCGGTCGCAAGGTATCTGGCACGGCACTGGAAAGACAATTCCAGTTGATCAACTTGGTGACGAGGCAACGTGGCGCGAAGCGCTGTCTAACGTCCGCATTGCGCGCGATATTCGCTTGGGAAATGAATGGTATCCGGCCGTTGTCCTAGAGGTTGGTCAAAATGAAGCGCGCCTTGGGATTGAAGGCGTTGAGGAAGACGAAGACGGGCACTGGGTGCCCGCAAAAGATGTGCAATGGGCCCGCAAACGCCTCAGCGATGGTTCGTTGGCTAAGAAAGCCCGCGTTGCAGGCGATCTTGTTGCAGTGGGAGAGGTTGTCCATGTGCGCCGCATGACTGCGGACAATGATGCTTCCTTTATTCACTGGACGTTGCGCCAAGTGCCAAAAGTGCAGGGCGGCTTTGTTGCTATGGACGTCGATACAGGTCGTGTGATCGCGATGCAGGGTGGCTTTAGCTACCAAGCATCCGTGTTTAACCGTGCAACCCAAGCGAAACGCCAACCGGGTTCTAGTTTTAAGCCGTTTGTTTATGCTGCTGCCCTCGACAGTGACTATACCCCTGCAACGATTGTTGTGGATGCACCGATTGAGATTAACACACCACAAGGGCTATGGCGTCCGCGCAATTCATCCGACAAGTTCTACGGCCCAACGCCTCTTCGCACCGGGATCGAACAGTCACGTAACCTTATGACCATTCGTTTGGCCGAAGAGGTGGGGATGGATACGGTGGCAAATTATGCTGAAAGCTTTGGTGTTTATAACAACATGGGTCGTTTCCTTGCCAACTCGTTGGGCTCAGAGGAAACCACACTGTATCAGATGGTCGCCGCTTATGCGATGTTTGCGAATGGTGGTGAGCGCCTTGAGCCGACATTGGTTGACCGTGTGCAAGACCGCTATGGTAAAACGATTTATCGCCATGATGAGCGGGCTTGCGACGAGTGCAAAGTTGCCAGTCTTGAGCCGGGGTTCTCGCCGCGGATTATCTCGAACCGTGAGCGGGTCATGGATCCAATCACTGCTTATCAGCTGACATCAATGATGACTGGTGTTGTTGAGCGCGGCACGGCGCGTAAAACGATTAACTTGTCAGTCCCAACAGCGGGTAAGACTGGTACAACCAACGACGCCAAAGACGTATGGTTTGTTGGCTTTACCAAGAATATCGCTGCGGGTTGTTTCATTGGATACGACACACCAAAATCCTTAGGTCGTGGTGCGTCTGGTGGTGGCATGTGTGGGCCTGTGTTCAACACGTTCATGAAGGAAGCGACCAAGAAATATGGCGGTGGTGATTTTGACGTTCCTCCGGGTGGCTTCTTTTTGAAAATTGACCGCTTCACTGGCGCGCGTCTTAGCGATGATGCAACAGGTGATAACGTTGTGGCAGAGTATTTCCGCGAGGGCGAAGAGCCAGTGTTTGGTATCGTTTTTGATGGT
The DNA here is from genome assembly GCA_028248455.1 of Ascidiaceihabitans sp. Taxonomy (GTDB): domain Bacteria; phylum Pseudomonadota; class Alphaproteobacteria; order Rhodobacterales; family Rhodobacteraceae; genus Ascidiaceihabitans. Next base: position 4,872 of record JAOKHV010000007.1, read on the forward strand.
GGTTTTACGATGGGTGCAGATTTGCCATTGTTTGAAGAGGTAGGCGTTACATCCCGCCAAGTGACGACATCTACAGGCAAGAAAGCCGTCGTTGGGCCAAAAGCCACCTTTGGAACACTAAGTTCTGGCGGTCTTTATTAGCAATATCGGTTAAGGGGGCGCAAAGCTCTCCTTACGCGCTTGCTGTGCTTACAGTGCTGCTTTATCAACTCATTTCTAGTCAGTTCCCAATAGCAGGTGCACCATGCGCGCAGAAATCCAGAATACCGTCACAGAGATTGAAAAGTCACTGGAGTTGCTCGGGCAACGTTTGGACGTCGAAACCTGTGCATTTCGGTTAGAGGAGTTCGACGCGCGCGTTGAAGATCCAAACCTTTGGGATGATCCAGATGCTGCGCAAAAGTTGATGCGCGAACGCCAAAATCTGGTCGATTCAATTAGAACTTATGAGGGTATCAAAACTGATCTAAACGATAATATCGAGTTGATCGAATTGGGCGAGATGGAAGAAGACCAAGAGGTCATTGGCGAAGCCGAAGCTGCCTTAAAAACTTTGGCCACAACTGCCGCCCAAAAAGAGCTGGAAGCATTGCTAGATGGCGAAGCCGATGGCAGTGACACTTTCCTTGAAATCAACTCGGGTGCTGGTGGTACAGAAAGCTGTGATTGGGCCTCGATGCTGGCGCGTATGTATGTGCGTTGGGCCGAGAAGAAGGGCTACAAAGTTGAATTGCAGGCTGAGAGTGCCGGCGAGGAGGCAGGCATCAAGTCTGCGACTTACCGCATTAGCGGGCAAAATGCCTATGGATGGATGAAATCGGAATCCGGTGTACATCGTTTGGTTCGTATTTCACCGTTTGACTCTGCAGCGAAGCGCCACACGTCCTTTACGTCTGTGGGTGTATATCCGGTTGTCGATGACAACATCGAAATTGAAGTGAATCCGTCTGATATCCGCATTGATACATATCGTTCATCGGGAGCAGGTGGTCAGCACGTTAACACGACTGACTCAGCTGTGCGGATCACACACGCGCCAACAGGTATTGTTGTGACATCATCTGAGAAATCACAGCATCAAAACCGTGACATTGCGATGAAGGCTTTAAAATCTCGTTTGTATCAAATGGAGATGGATCGTCGCAATGCTGCTGTGAATGAGATGCATGAGAACAAAGGCGATGCTGGTTGGGGCAACCAAATCCGTTCATACGTTCTGCAGCCATATCAAATGGTTAAGGATTTGCGTACCAACTTTGAAACTTCTGATACAAAAGGTGTGTTAGACGGCGACTTAGATGGATTGATGGGCGCGACCTTGGCTTTGAACGTGTCAGGCAAAAGCCGCGCCGAAGCACAAAACTAAATGCTGTGTGACTGATGTCTGATTAGACGTCAGTCCATTTCCCCAAAGCAAGATCACCAAGTTTCCATTCGCCGATCTGGGCACGGATCAGCCGCAAGGTTGGGTGTCCAATGGCCGCTGTCATGCGTCGCACTTGACGGTTACGCCCTTCAGCGATCGTGATGCTGATCCATGTATCTGGCACGGATAGACGGAACCGGACAGGCGGGTTCCGTTCCCATAGATCATCTGGCTCATCAATTTGCTGAACCTTTGCGGGAGCCGTTTTGCCGTCTTTCAGTAGGACACCATTGTTGAGTTTAGCCAAGCTTGCACCAGTTGGATTCCCTTCAACCTGAACCCAATAGGTTTTTGTCATCTTGTTTATCGGGTTAGAAATTTTGGACTGTAGGGCACCATTGTCCGTCAAGACCATCAAGCCTTCGCTGTCACGGTCCAAACGACCTGCTGGATAGACCCGCGGCACGTTGATGTATTTCGACAAGGTTGGGCGAGGGGAGCCATCGCTGCCTTTGTCGGTGAATTGCGACAAGACGCCAAAAGGTTTATTAAAAAGGATAACGCGTGCCATATCAGTTCACCGGATTTAAGGTGGTGATCCCAACAGGAGCCCCACGTGCAAGGTCTGTATCAAGAGACATTAAGATGTATTCGCCACGCCGCCATAGCTGCGCAAGGTCGTCATAATGTCGTGATAGAAAATGGCCAGATTGGCCTGTAGAGGTCACAAATATCGAACTGTCAGGGTCGGCGAAATCATAGACACCACGATAGCCTGCACCATGTACATTTTGGAACGGGTTTGTACCAGTGCCTGAAGTGAGGCCACGGTTTAGGGTGTTGTCACCGCCCGAGGTCGATTGGCGGATATTTACGAAGTAACGTAGCAAAGGCACATCGCCCAATGTTTCATGGTCTTGGGCTGCCTGATGTGCATCGCCCCAGCGCAAGCTTTCAAAGGCAGTGCCCCAGTTTTCTGCAATTTCGATAAGTGCGTCATCCAATGCCAGGCGCGCCATATCTGCGCAGGTCTCGACTGGGGCGCTTTGTAGGATATCGCACCATTGGGAGGCTCCATTGATATCGCGGAACACGCGTTCGATGAACAGTGGCTCAATGTGGGTGATTTCAGCAGCCATTGGACCAAGTTCATCTTTGATCAGGCGCGATTGCAGCGCGCGGACCCAGTTTGCGTAGATTAAGGGTTCTGGAAGGTGTTCGTTCATTTCGCCGTTCCAGTTGGCAAGCAACGTCAGGGCACGTTGGCGTTCGCGTTGTACTGTGCCCTCAGGAGCGGCTTCGCCTGTGAACCAGAGCTCTGCACCAATTAACGGCAACAATGCGCGAGCGGTGAAGCTGACGATGTCCAGTTGCGCCTCAACAAAGCTGTCACGCGTGTGCACTTGGCGTGCTTGCATAAGGCGCTGCCAACGCTGAACCCGCTGAGTGTCACCCCACGTGAACGAGATGTGGTTAGGGAAGGGACGTTCGACGGTTTTGTTGTTTGTGTTACCAAGCAGACCACCCAATGGTTCGATAAACTCTGGGTTTGAGGCATATGGCATCATGCCGTCCCAAAGATTGCGGGGGTCGCTGCCAAGGCTGGGCATCCTCCCCTGACTTTGGTGATCGGTTCGGCGGCTTGGAATAGTACCGATTGTTTTCATAGCGATCTTGGTCTGATCCGCAACCGTCAGGTTCTGTGCTGGTGCCATATGGAATGAGCCGGCAAAAATAGCATCTTCAACGGTGGTTGATTGCATAAGACGGATGCTGGCGCTTAGGGTTGTATCTTTTGGGCTCAGAGCCGTGGATGATAAGGCCGCAACGTGACCTGGAGGCGTTACTGTTCGCAGGTTTTGGAAACTACCGGGCAGGACTGGCCCGTTGTCCGACCAGCGTAGGGTAAGCGTAACCGGTGCTTCGCCTTTAATCTTTATAATTGTTGGGCGTGTTTGAAACTTTTTGAAGCCTGTTGGCGTTAGGTACTCTTCGGAGTTCTCAGGGTTTAGCTGTTCAACCACAACATCCTGATCGTCGACATAAGCTGTGGTTACGCCCCAACCCAGTTTGGCGCTTCGGCCAGACCAGATGGATGGGATGCCGGGAACGGTTGCGCCGATAACACCACCCAGTTGTAGTTCAAGACGTGCCAAATACCAGATAGATGGCGCTGTGAAGGTCATATGAGGATCGTTTGCCAGCAAGGTGCCACTGGTTGCTGAACGACTGGCTGCTGCTGCCCACGCGTTTGATGCACCGCTGAAACCACGCGCTTTGAACGGTGATAGTGGGTGGTTTTGGGTGGAGCTAATTGATGCATATTGTGGAACGCTTGGAACCAAACTGGAGTATTGCGGCAGGCTGGCAACCCCAGCGCCCGGTGAATCAGGAAGAATGTCGTTAAGCCGTTCGGTGTCTGGAAGCGCTAGCGACATGCGTGCTCGCAGCACCTCATCTGCCAAATGGCCTGAGGATTGTAAGGCCATCAGCTTGAGGATCGCAAGTGAGTCTGCTGGCCGCCACGGCGCGAAGGGGGTGTTGAAAACGAATAATTCAGGTGCACCACGCCCAGAAGAACCACGATTGATCTGCTGAAACTGTGCGTTCACGCCTTCAGAATATGCTTCTAGAGCTGCAAAGGTTTGTGCGTCTTGTGCATCGACTGAAGAAAGTGCCAAACGATAAATGTCGAAACGACGCATGTGCGCATCTGTTCCAACTGTTGAACGGCCGAATATTTCGGACAAGCGTCCCTGAGCGGTGCGGCGCAGCACAATCATTTGCCATAGACGATCCTGAGCGTGTGCAAAGCCGAGGCCGAAAAAAGCGTCATGGTCAGTTTTTGCCAAAATGTGGGGAACGTTTGCATGGTCACGGACGATTTCGATGGGCGCATTTGGGCCTGCTAGCCCCAGCGTTGCATCATAATCGGGTAGGGACCGCGAAGCCAAGTAATAGGCCATAAAAGCGCTAAAAAATGCTAGCCCAATTAAAGTAGCAGCAAGCCGTACTAACCATTGAAACACATGTGCCATTGCGCCCCTCCCGTGTTGACCCCTTTGGTATGACTGTTAGGTATGGATTAAGTTGAAAGCAACACCACATCACGAGGAAACAACATGACTAAGCTAGCATTTTTGGGTTTGGGCGTCATGGGCGCACCAATGGCAGGGCATTTACAGGGTGCAGGCCATAATGTGACGGTTTTTAATAGAACTGAAGCTAAAGCAAAGGCGTGGGCGGATAAGTACAAAAGTACATCCGCCGCGACGCCGCGTGAAGCAGCGCAAGGGGCTGAATTTGTAATGGCTTGTGTGGGCAATGACGATGATCTGCGCTCGGTTTGCTTAGGGCCAGATGGGGCATTCGCTGGGATGGCCAAAGGATCTGTGTTTGTGGATCACACGACCGTGTCTGCCAAAGTGACAGCTGAAATGTACGTCGCCGCTGCAGATGCCGGAATTGCATTCATCGATGCGCCGATTTCCGGTGGGCAAGCAGGCGCTGAAAACGCTGTGCTTTCCATTATGTGTGGCGCGGACGAAGCTGCATTTGATAGCGCGTTGCCAATAATTGAGGTTTATTCCAAAGTTTGCCGCCGGATTGGCGCGTCTGGGGCAGGTCAAATGACAAAGATGTGCAATCAGATTGCGATTGCTGGTCTAGTTCAAGGGTTGTCTGAAGCGCTACATTTTGCACAAAAAGCCGGTCTTGACGAACATGCTGTCGTTGAGGTGATCAGTCAAGGAGCCGCCGGCAGTTGGCAAATGGCCAATCGTAACGAGACGATGCTTGATGACAACTTCGATCATGGGTTTGCGGTAGATTGGATGCGCAAGGATTTGGGAATCTGCCTTAGCACAGCAGACGAAGTAGGGGCGTCTTTGCCTGTCACTGCTCTTGTTGATCAGTTTTATAAGGATATTCAGAAAATGGGTGGTGGTCGCTGGGATACCTCGAGTTTGATTAAACGCCTATGAGAATTGGGTGGATGACGCATCTATGACCTAAATGTATTAAGGCCGCTAACGTTAACAAGTTGACGGCCTTAATTTATGAATGATCGAGGTGTGTTTACGGAATGATCCGCGTGTATTTTGTGCCTTCAAGAGTTGCGCCAATACGTAAGCCTGCGCGGCCAAAGACAGCAGCCAAAACGGGTGACAAAACTGTTGTCGTGTCAGCAGCCACGCTGTCTCCCGTTGAGTTTAGAACATACTCAAGATCAGCACCTGCTGCCCAACCGCGTGAACTACGGAAGTCACTGAGCGCTTGTTCTGTCATGAAAAATAGAACGTGAGCGTATTGCTGGACACCAATTTGGAAACCGCCAGACGCCTTAGTCACCGAATAGTAATCGACAGTCGTGTCGCCTACCAAGAGTGCACCGCGACCGTAAGCCCCGCCAAAACCTAAACCAGCTTCTGTGACCAAAGGCATGACCAACATGCCGTTAGCTTTGCTCGCTAGATCGGCTGTGTTTGGGTAACTGCTGTACATTTCGTTTAAAGTTGCTTGAACTCGTGCATCGATAGTGGCAGCACCACCTCCACCAACACCATTGCCACAAGCTGCTACAGCTGTGGTTGTTGCTAAAGCGCCAAGCGCGAATGCGCGGCGAGAGAAATTTGTATTGGTCATGTTAACCGCCTGTAATTTTTAATACTGCTCGCCGGATTTTCCGGTCTTAATTGCATTCTTACGCCTATTGTGGTGCTTTGTCACGTCACAAGGAAGCTTTGGGTAACTTACCGCTTTGAGGCCAAAAGGCGCGCAGCTTCTGGTGCGAAATAGGTCAGGATTCCGTTACAGCCTGCGCGTTTGAATGCCATCAAGCTTTCCATCATCACGTGTTCTTCATCAATCCAGCCATTTTGGGCCGCTGCTTTGATCATGCTGTACTCGCCACTCACCTGGTAGGCATAAGTGGGGGCACCAAACGTATCTTTGACACGGCGGCAAATATCTAAATAGGGCATTCCAGGTTTTACCATCACCATGTCAGCACCTTCTGATAGGTCGCGTTCAATAAGGCGCAGCGCTTCATCAGAATTGGCAGGGTCCATTTGGTAAGTTTTCTTGTCTCCAACCAATGCACCGGATGCTCCAACTGCATCGCGGAATGGGCCATAGAATGCAGAGGCATATTTTGCAGAGTAGCTGAGGATCATTACGTTTTGATGTCCAGCTTCTTCAAGCGCTGCCCGCATTGCTGCGATGCGTCCGTCCATCATATCAGACGGTCCAATAATATCAGCGCCAGCTTCAGCTTGGGCCAGTGTCATTTTAACAAGCGCCTCAACTGTGCGATCGTTGACGATCTCGCCATTCTTAACAAATCCATCGTGTCCGTTGATGTTATAGGTGTCCAAAGCCACGTCAGTCATGATCGCAATTTCAGGGACAGCAGCCTTGATAGCGCGAATTGCGCGGTTGGCGTGGTTTTCAGGATCCCAAGCACCTGCGCATTCTTCTGTGCGTTCCTCAATTTCTGTGTAAGGAAAAATACAGATGGCAGGGATGCCAAGATCGGCAGCTTCACGTGCTGCGTCAACGACTTTATCAACAGAACGGCGGAATACGCCGGGCATTGAGGGGATCGGTTCCTCGATACCTTCACCGCTGCGTACGAAAACGGGCCAAATAAAGTCATCAACACTAAGGTCATTTTGACGTGTCAGGGCACGAATTGCAGCTGATTGGCGGGTGCGACGCAAACGGGTCGCAGGGAATTGGCTGATTGTGGGGCGCATAGTGGATCACCTTTTTCGATACATAGCGTTGCTGACACGGTTTTTTGCACCCTGCAAGGGTAGGAATTGTCGCAAAGCAAGGTTAGAACGATTTGAACATCCAAATTGTGGACCAAAATAAAAGGCTACCGCGTTGAACCTTACGCAAACCCTCTTCGAAGTTATCGATGTGCGCTCATTCTCGAACCTGTGGTTCTGGATTGGATTGGCTGTAATTTGGTCTTTGGCCAGCAACTGGGTTTTGGGTGTTCCAAATGATATGATCCAAAGGGCCCGACGTTATGGTGGGGATGCAGATGCTGATCTTGCAGAACTCGTTCGGATTAATTGCAATCGTCTGATGTATATCAGCAGCATCTCAGGACTGTGGCTCTCTGCATTCGGCTGTTTCTTTCTGACGGGCCTAGCGGTCACAGGATTCTACTATTGGGTTGAATTCGCCCAAGCTTTTTTTTTGTTGGTTTTTCCAATGAGCTTAGTTGGCTTGTTTAACGTATCAACCGCACGCCGGTTTCAATTGGAGCAAAGCACAGGTGCGGCGCTTCATAAGTTGTTGAACCGTCACCGCATGTTTACCCAATTCATTGGAATGGTTTCTATTTTCGTGACAGCCCTGTGGGGAATGTTCTGGAACATGCGTGATTTGATTTTGCTACACTGACATTGGGCCGTTGACAGAGGCGCTTTTCGACATAGGTCCCCAGACTAGAATAGATGCAAGGTCGTCCGATGAGTTCTCAATCTAAAATTACTATTTCTGGCGCACCAGAGGGCTTTGACGCTCAGCTGATCATACAGGAGCTGGACAAAAGTGGTCAGCCAGTTTGCCACGTTGCGCGTGACGACAAGCGTATGGTGGCAATGCAGGATGCTTTGCGGTTTTTTGCACCAGACCTGCCTGTCATCGTCTTTCCGGGTTGGGATTGCCTGCCTTATGATCGTGTGTCTCCCAACTCCGATATTTCAGCGCAGCGCATGGCAACGTTGGCGGCACTTGTTCATGGGATGCCTGCACAGTTTGTTCTTCTAACGACGTTGAACGCTGCAACACAGCGCGTTCCAGCACGTGCTTTGCTAAAAGAGGCGGCGTTTTCTGCGACTGTTGGTAGTCGTGTTGATGAAAAGGGATTGCGTAACTTTTTGGTACGTATGGGGTTCGTCCAAAGTCCTACTGTTATGGAACCTGGCGATTATGCGGTCCGCGGCGGTATCATAGACATCTATCCGCCTGGTGATTTGGGACCGATCCGCCTGGATCTATTTGGGGATGTTTTAGATGGGGCACGTCGTTTTGATCCCGCCACCCAGCGCACTACAAAAAAACTGGATGTCATAGAATTAGCACCTGTGTCCGAGGTCATCTTGGATGAGCAGGCAGTGACGCGTTTCCGCCAGAACTATCGCCTAGAGTTTGGTGCCGCTGGTACGGATGATCCGCTGTATGAAGCGATCAGCGCTGGGCGTAAAAATCAAGGGGCAGAGCACTGGTTGCCATTTTTTCATGCTGAACTTGAAACGTTGTTTGATTTCCTACCAAAGGCCTCCATCACGCTTGATGACCAGATGACGGGTGCACGTTTGGCCCGTTGGGAAGGAATCGAAGATCAATACGAAACACGAAAACTTGCGATGGATAATCGCTCAAAGAATGACAGCGTTTACAAACCATGCAAGCCGCATGGCCTATATATGGATGACGCTAGCTGGGAAGCATCAGTTGCAGAACGCCGCGTGATCCAATTCGCGGCCTTGTCTCAAGCGACTGGTCCCAATGTAACCGACGCTGGTGGACGGATAGGACGTAACTTTTCGCCAGAGCGTCAACAGGAAAGTATAAGCCTTTTCGGATCTTTAGCAGTGCATATTAAAGCAAAACTGCAAGATAATCCTGTTGTGATTGCTAGTTATTCCGAAGGTGCGCGGGAACGCCTGACTGGATTGATCGAAGAAGAAGGCTTGTCTGAAGTTCTGCCTATTAGCAATGCATCCCGCATCGGTAAGCGGGGTTTGCATCTGGTGGTGTGGGCGTTGGAGCACGGGTTTGAAACGCCCAATCTGACAGTGATTTCTGAACAGGATGTTCTGGGCGATCGGCTGATCCGCTCCACTAAGAAACGAAAGCGTGCAGCGAATTTCTTGACCGAAACGCAGTCGCTTAGCCCCGGTGATTTGATCGTTCACGTGGATCACGGGATTGGCCGTTATCAAGGCATGGAAGTTGTCACTGCCGCTGGCGCTGCACATGAATGCCTTTTGCTTGAGTATTCTGAGCAAACCAAACTGTATATGCCAGTTGAGAATATCGAATTGCTGTCCAAATATGGCCATGATGAAGGGTTCTTGGACCGTTTAGGTGGTGGTGCGTGGCAGGCTAAGAAATCGCGTCTCAAAGAACGCATTCGCGAGATGGCTGAAAAACTTATTCGTGTTGCTGCAGAACGTGCATTGCGCCGTGCGCCAGTAATGGATCCGCCTGAAGGCATGTGGGATGCCTTTAGCGCACGGTTCCCATATTCGGAAACGGATGATCAGCTAAGCGCTATTGGCGATGTCGTTGATGATCTAACCAGCGGTTCACCTATGGACCGACTGGTCTGTGGTGATGTTGGATTTGGCAAAACCGAAGTCGCGATGCGTGCCGCTTTTGTTGCAGCTATGTCAGGCGCACAGGTGGCGATTGTTGCTCCGACGACCTTGCTTGCCCGTCAGCATTATAAATCTTTCGCTGAACGTTTCCGCGGTTTTCCAATAGAAGTACGTCAACTTAGCCGCTTTGTGTCCAAGAAGGATGCGGATGCGACGCGGGATGGCATGTCACGTGGGACGATTGATATCGTGATTGGCACCCATGCACTGTTGGCAAAGAACATTCGTTTCAAGAACCTTGGCTTGTTGGTCATTGATGAAGAACAACACTTTGGGGTTACGCACAAAGAGCGCCTCAAGCAGATGCGTTCCGACATTCACGTCCTGACGCTGACGGCCACGCCGATTCCACGTACGTTACAATTGTCCCTAACAGGTGTTCGCGATCTGTCCATCATTGGCACGCCACCAGTGGATCGTTTGGCAATCCGCACGTATGTGAGTGAATTTGACAAAATTACAATCCGAGAAGGATTGCTGCGCGAACATTATCGCGGCGGACAGTCCTTTTATGTGGTCCCGCGTATCTCCGACATTGGAGAGATCGAAGATTTCTTGAAAGAACACGTTCCAGAGGTGTCTTATATAGTTGCCAACGGCCAAATGGCTGCAGGTGAGTTGGATGACCGTATGAACGCGTTTTATGATGGTAAATATGATGTTCTGCTGGCGACTACGATTGTTGAATCTGGCCTGGATATCCCAACTGCCAATACAATGGTTGTGCACCGTGCTGATATGTTCGGTCTTGCGCAACTTTATCAAATTCGTGGGCGTGTGGGGCGCTCAAAAACACGTGCCTATGCCTATTTAACAACTAAACCACGAGCTAGGTTAACAGCGATGGCAGAGAAGCGTTTGCGCGTTCTTGGCTCTCTCGATACTTTGGGCGCGGGCTTTACTTTGGCCTCCCAAGATCTTGATATTCGTGGGGCAGGGAACCTGCTGGGCGAAGAACAATCTGGGCAGATGCGTGATGTTGGATTTGAGTTGTATCAATCCATGCTCGAAGAGGCGATTGCCAAGATTAAGTCGGGCCAGTTGGAAGGTCTTTCAGACGATGACGATCAGTGGGCACCACAAATCAAGCTGGGCGTGCCAGTCCTTATCCCAGAGAAATATGTTCCAGACTTGGATGTTCGATTGGGTCTATATCGCCGTCTTAGCGGGCTGAGTACAAAGGTAGAGCTAGAAGGCTTTGCTGCCGAGTTGATCGACAGATTTGGTACTTTGCCGCGCGAAGTGAACACCTTGATGCTGATCGTTCGGATCAAAGCAATGTGTAAAAAGGCGGGGATTTCGAAATTGGATGGTGGGCCAAAAGGTGTCACAATCCAATTCCACAATGACAAATTCGCCTCGCCAGCTGGGTTGGTCGATTTTCTCGGGGACGAGGGCGGTGCAGCGAAGCTAAAGGACAACAAGATTGTTGTGCTGCGAGACTGGAAGAAGGACGCAGACAAGATCAAAGGGGCGTTTTCAATCGCACGTGACTTGGCAGAACGGGTTGTCGCGGAAAAGAAGCGGAAGAAAAGTTAATCTTCCGTGACTTGCCGATTAATTCGGCTCATCAAGAACATAGCGCAAAGACCAAAAGCCAAGACAGTTATTATGAGAGGTGCAGGCGTGTCGCTTAGAAGTAAGCTTACAGGGGATGCAATTAACGCGCCACCAAGGGTTGAGATTGAACCAACGACTGATGCTGCCATACCAGCGATATGGCCCATCGGTTCCATCGAAATCGCGTTGAGGTTGCCCATTGTCAGCCCCGCTTGAGAAAAAAGGCAGAACTGCCAAAACACAAACAATGGAAAGCTGATTGCAGGGAACAGTACCAGCGTTATCAGCACTGTAGCGCCAATGACTACTTGTATGAACAAGGTCCGTGTGATCACTCGATACATTCCAAAATGGGTGACTATATAAGCGTTGAGAAGGCTTGAGGCCCCTGAAAATAAGGCAACGGCCCCAAACCAGAACGGGAATGTCTCGCCACGATCATAGATCTGGTCATAGATCGGCTGGATCAAGATGAGTGTTGCAAACAACATTGCGAGCATAAAGGTTTGTATTAGGATAGATAAACGTACCGTTTTGTGGGTCAGCAATTGCTTTACAGCATCTAGCATCAAACCCATCTGTAATGGACGGCGATCTACAAAGGCCAGTGACTCGTTATAGCGAGTACCCACCCAAATCACCAAAATCAGGGCAAAGATGATGAAGCTACCAAAAATACTGCGCCATCCAAAAGCATTTATGATCACTTGTCCCATCGCGGGAGCGATAGCTGGGACAAGGATGAAAATTGCCATAGCTATTGAGATAATTCGTGCCATTTCACGACCAGAGAAGAGATCACGCACCATTGCCATTGACACTACACGTGGCCCAGCCGCTCCCAGACCCTGACAGAACCGTGCAAACAAGATCCATTCAAGTGATGATGTCGCCCATGCGGCCATCGCGCTTATTATATAAATAATGACACCAACGTAAACGATCGGTTTGCGTCCATACGCGTCCGAGAGTGGACCAGCAAAGAAGGTACCAAGTCCCATGCCAGCGACAAATGATGTCAGTATCCATGCGGCGTGTGAAACGCTTCCATCGGCTATTTCGTCCGCAATATCAGGAATAGCGGCCAACATTGCATCCATCGAGAAAGCAACGGTTGCGAACATCATCGCCATTAAGGCGATGAATTCTGTTCGGCCCATTACTTCACTTGGTGCTATCGGCATTGTTGCGTCCTGTTTCGACGCTATTACGCGTCAATGTGATGTAAGAGCTATTTACCTATAGTTGAAAATAGCTAATTCCTGCATGTGTAAGTTAGCGCAACATTGATGGTTCGAATTATTGTGCTGCATCCGCTTGTGCCGCTAAATCAGCGATCACTTGTGCCCACAATTCGGGAGGTTGTGCACCCGGAACCGCGTGTTGGTTAGCAATGATGAATGTTGGGACAGAATTAATGCCCATCTTGCGGCTGTGCTTGTCACGATCTTGGATCAGTTTCAAATCTTCGTCACTGTCCAAAAGACGTTTTACAACGTCGGCGTCCATTTCTACACTTTTTGCAATATTGATCAGGACATCCGCGTCACCAATGTCACGCGCATCGGTGAAATATGCTTTGAACAAGGCAGAGACAGCTGCTGTTTGGCGGCCCTCAATGCCTGCCCAATGGATCAGACGGTGAGCGTTGATTGTGTTTGGTGTACGTTTCATGCCTTCGAAATCGATTGCGACACCAGCTGTTTTCGAACTTTCTACAACAGGAGCATAGGCGCGCACCGCAGCTTCTTTACCGCCAAATTTACCTTCAAGGTATTCGCGTCGTCCCATGCCATTTGCGGGCATATCGGGGTTCAATTGAAATGGGTGCCATTCGATCAAGAATGGATGGTTCAGATGTGCAGACAGCGCTTTGTCCAAATAGGCCTTGCCAATAAAACACCACGGACAAATTGGGTCTGACATGATGTCAAGTTTGATCGGTTGCGTTGTCATATGGGCCTCATTTGGTCGAAAATTGTGAATCTTGAGCCGCCATATCTTAAATCACAGGCAGGTGCGAGGGATCAGTGGTTTTCTTGTGTATATCTATCGCGCAGAATTTTTCTAAGAATTTTGCCATTTGCGCCCAATGGTAATGCGTCAATGTGAATGTATAGCCGCGGTTGTTTGTAACGCGCCAAATGGTTGGATGCGTGATCGTTGACTTTAGCTTCGTCGAGTGTGGCAGGCCCAGTATAGAAAGCAGCGATTACATATGTATCAGTTTTGACTTCAACCTGTGTAACGGCGACTGCGACCATGCCGGGGTAGCTGTTAAAGGCCTGCTCTACCTCTATGGGTGAAACCCGATAACCACCCGCATTCATCATATCATCATCGCGCCCAAGATAACTGATTTGGCCATCGTCATGCATGATCCCCTGATCGCCAGTTAGAAACCAGTCACCCTGCATTTTAGCTGCCGTTTCTTCCGGCGCTTTAAGATACCCTTTCATTAGACCGCAGTCTCTCTTGTGCACCGCTATGGTTCCTTCACTACCACGCGGGACCGGCCCGTCTGTTCCGAGGATCGCAATCCGTCTGCCTGTCTGAGGCTGCCCCAATCTGTCGCCAAGTGCGGGTTGCGCAGGACTGCCAGATAGGAATGTTGAACATTCCGACATGCCGTATGCTTCAAAGATTGGCATTCCGGTTGCCTTGTTCCAAGCTGTACGAGTAGCAGAAGGTAGCTTTTCTCCGGCACTCAATCCGTGACGCAGATTTGGTAAGGTTAGTGTTTCACAACCACGTAACAACTGGCGATAAACGCCAGGAGCGGCCGCAAAGATCGTTGCATCGTTGTTGGCCAGTAATGTTGGTAGTGCATCGGACTGTGTGCCCGCAGTGGGGATCATCGCAGTTGCGCCAATGGTCCAAGGGTCCATTAGCCCAGTGCCCATGGTATAGGTCCAATTGAATTCACCAGAATGCAGAACGCGATCCTCGGATCGCAACCCATACCATCCCTCAAACATCATTTGACGGGCCCAAATCGCGCGATGGGCATGCGCAACTGCGCGTGGCTTGCCAGATGTACCAGATGTGTAAACAACGTAGCCCAAACGTTCAGGGTCACCCATGTGATAATCCACTGGTGGCAGGTCGCGCATGGCTTGCAGCTGCAGTAGGCGGATTTGATTGCTGGTTTCGGGGCAGGTTACGGCGGCATCGCGGACGATCAATTTCGGTGACAACTCTTCAATGATCCGTTCGACCTCTGGCAGCGTCAGTGCCGCAGACGTCGGCACTGGAACCAATCCAGCAGCCAATGCTCCAAGATAGGTCAACGGATAGTCCACCGTATTCCCAAGACGCATCAGGATTAGATCGCCGATTTGCGCGTCATTCTCTAAAAGGCCAGCTGCAATACCTAAGACCGCGGCTTCAAGGTCTCGGTACGTCCAATCTTCGCAGTGATCTGAGTGTAAAATTTGGAGCGCGATCTTGTCAGGACAAATATGGCTTTGGGACATAACATGTGCCGCCATATTAAACGGCTTAGGGCAGGGCGCTTGTGGGCCGTTATCAAAAATCGACTGCATGTCATTTGCTAGCCTGTGCTTGCGTGCCGCACAAGGCGCACGTTGCATGGCCAGCACGCGACATCTATAGAACGGTCATGACATCAAAGGATCCCAAATCGCTTATCAAGATCGCCCGTGAAGGTGGTGCAACCGAAACTGGGGAACCGCTTGATTTGGGTATGCGCGTGCGCGAATTGCGCAAAGCGCGTGATTGGACGCTTGAACAAGCTGCAGGGCAGGCAGGTTTGGCCCGTTCAACATTGTCTAAGATCGAAAACGGTCAGATGTCGCCAACCTATGAAGCGCTTAAAAAACTGGCCATCGGTCTAGAGATTTCTGTTCCGCAGTTATTTACACCACCGGAACAAGGCCAGGTGGGGGGCCGCATGGCTGTAACTAAAAGCGGTGAAGGCAATGCTACTGTCACTGTGACGTACGAACACGAGTTGTTGGCTGAGACGTTGACGCAGAAGAAGATGTTGCCGTACCGCGCGCGCGTCCGCGCCCGCTCTATGGATGAGTTCGATGGCTGGGTGCGCCATGACGGTGAAGAGTTTATATATGTGCTTACGGGCGTTGTGCAGCTGTACACTGAGTTTTACGAACCCGTTGAAATGCGTCGTGGCGACAGCGCTTATTACGACGCGACCATGGGGCACAATGTGGTGTCTCTTAGCGATGAAGACGCATCGATCCTATGGGTCACGTCGCTGAATTAGTCCTCAGAAAATAGCGCGACCAATATCTTCTGGGCGACAAATACCACAATAATTTGAACAACAATGAATGCCGCAATGTGACCGGGGTAGATGCCAGCGAAGGTATTGCTGAAACCGCGTGCAATTGTGACCGCTGGGTTTGCAAAGCTGGTCGATGATGTGAACCAATACGCCCCGGTAATGTACATTGCGACAAGCGCAGGTACTGCCTCTGGGCGCGATTTGATCCCGCCAAAAATGACGAACAACAAGCAAAAAGTCGCAATTCCTTCAGACCACCACTGTGAAATGCCTGTGCGGTGCATTGTGCTAGAGGCCTGTAATATTGGCAGATCGAACATGAGGTGCGTCGCCCAAACGCCTAAAATCCCACAAACGATCTGCGTAGGAACGTATGCAAGCGCCGTGGCGCGATCCAAGTCGCCGCGTAAGTAAAAGGCTAAGGTTACTGCAGGATTAAAATGCGCGCCCGATATTGGGCCTAAGACTGTGATGATGACGTAAAGCATACAACCCGTCGCAATAGCGTTGGCCAATAGTGCGATGGCAGTGTTCCCATCAGCTAGGCTTTCTCCCATGATCCCAGAACCAACAACTCCAATAAGAAGCAGAGCAGTTCCTAAGCCTTCGGCAGCAATTTTACGTATCATGTGTTCGTCCTGATCGTTGAAGCGCAAAGCGCCAGAGGTTTGTGACCCCTAGCGCTTTGTCGTAAAAGTTTTATGACTTCAATAGAAAGTCGGGAGATTAATCTTCCCACCACCATACTTCTGGCATGTAGTATGGACCATCGCCGTAGATCGGCAGGTTTTCAGGGTACTTCATTTCTTTCACATGTGCGATACGACCTGTTGTAAACTGCCAGAACGGTATCACATATCGACCCGTCATCAATGCGCGGTCAAGACCACGCACAGCTGCAACAAAATCGCCTTGTGATCCTGCTTTAAGCATTGCATTGACCATTGCATCCACTGCTGAACTTTGTGCGCCCATTAGGTTGCGACTGCCCTCCATTGAAGCAGACGGGCTGCCCCAATAGAACTGTTGCTCGTTGCCCGGTGAAAGCGACAATGAGCGGCGGTAATATGTGACGTCAAAGTCAAACTTACCCGTGCGCTCCACGTACTGCGCATTGTCCACTGTTTCTACTTCAGCTATTATACCTAGACGTTTCAGTGCACCAAGGTACAGATCAGCGATGGCTTTATGCTCAGACTTACCTTGAGCAAGTAGGATCGTCAGGCTTAGGCTTTCACCATCAGCGTTTTGCATCATGCCATCAACTGGCTCCCAACCGGCTTCTTTGAGCAAAGCAATTGCGTTGCGAAGGCCCTGACGATTGCGTTCAGAACCATTAGATACAGGAAGCACGTAACCTTCCATCAGGCCCGGAGGCATATCTGCTGCGAAAGGTGCCAACAGCTCTGCGGTGCGGCCCTGTGCTTGTCCTTCTTGCATCGCAAGGAGCGAGTTGGAGAAGTAAGACGTGATACGTGGCTGTGCTCCGCCTGTGAGGGCACCATTGATGAACTCAAAGTTGAAGGCTTGAATAAGCGCCTCGCGTACACGCCAATCGTCGAATGGGGCGCGACGTGAATTCATAACAAAGCCGGTCATACCCGATGGCTTTTTGTGCGGAATCTCTGTTTTGACAACATTACCAGCAAGGGCACGTGGGAACTCGTAGCGGCTGTTCCAGCGTTCCGCGTTAAATTCGCGTTGTGCGGATACTTGGCCAGCTTTGAAGGCTTCGCCTTGCGCGGTAGAGTCGCCGTAGAAGTCCAAAGTGATTTGATCGAAGTTATTCGTGCCTCTGCGCAGTGGCAGGTCAGCACCCCAATATTTCTCGTTACGTGTTAACTGGACAGAACGGCCAGCATCATACTTGGTAATCACATATGGGCCAGAACCCATAGGAATGTCTGCGATTTTAGCATCGGCAAACTCTTTACCTTTCCATTGGCTTTTTTGCAGGATCGGACGCATCCCTACCAGAAGAGCCAACTCGCGGTTTTCTTCACCAAAGGTAAAGCGAACGCTAGACGGTCCAGTTTGTTCAACACTTGAGATTTTGGACCACAAACCACGATAGCGTGGGTGACCTTCGGTGCCTAAAGTTTCAAAGCTCCAGATGACATCTTCTACCGTGATAGGGGAATCATCAGAGAACGTCGCTTCTGGGCGGAGTGTGAATTCGACCCAAGTGCGGTCTTCATTGGTGTTAATTGATTCGGCAATCAGCCCATAAAGTGCAAACGGCTCGTCTTGAGTGCGGCCCATTAGAGATTCATGTGTGAAAAATCTAAGCTGCCATGGGACCGTTCCTTTGGCGATATAGGGGTTAAGCGAATCAAAACCGCCTGTATTTCCCAAAACAATAGTGCCACCTTTAGGTGCATCGGGATTTGCGTAGGGTAGGGACACAAAATCATGTGGAAGAGCAGGTTCGCCGTACATAGCTATGCCATGAGCTGATTCTGCATGTGCTGTAGAATCGATAAGAATCGCTGCAGTCGTGAGTATTGAGGCTGCGTAAACCCCTCTAATTTTTTGGAAAAATACTGATCTCATTTGTGCAACAATCCCTTTATGCCCTTGTTTTA
This sequence comes from Ascidiaceihabitans sp., assembly GCA_028248455.1. Lineage (GTDB taxonomy): Bacteria > Pseudomonadota > Alphaproteobacteria > Rhodobacterales > Rhodobacteraceae > Ascidiaceihabitans. Next base: position 23,052 of record JAOKHV010000007.1, read on the forward strand.
TTAACCTTTGGCGCAATTGGGGTTACATGCAAGCCGAAATTTTTAGCTTGGCCAAGGACCGCCAAAGGTTTATGCAGATGTTACTGCTCGATAGGTTTCTTGCCTGTATGAAACCTGCCTCAATAACTTTACGCCAGCTTCGTGCTGGCGTTTTTTTTGGCTTATCGGAATTATGGTTGAGTGCAACTCGACTAAGATGCCTTAGCCGCGTAAATGCTAATCTGCGTGAGGCGGAAAGTCCGGTTCACGACATATTAGATTTCAGCCTTGGACGGCGTTATTTGAATAGCTCGACAGGAGGCACCTTAAACTTCGGGTTCTGTTGGGTCTTTTGCATTGGGATAGACCAGCCCTGCAGAGATCACCAACTTTGCGGCGTCTTCCACACTCATGTCTAGCTCGATCACATCCATGGTAGGAACGAACAACAAGAACCCAGAAGTAGGATTTGGTGTTGTAGGTAAGAAAATCGACATAGCGCCACCATCTTTACCCGCGCGGTCAGAAATTTCAGCCTTCGCAGTAGTAGAGATAAAACCGATGGCCCAAATCCCTTTGCGCGGGTATTCGATCAAACAGGCTTTTTCAAACGACCGCTCGGTCTGGGCAAATACGGTTTCAGAGATCTGTTTGATGCCTGAATAGATCGAGCGCACAACCGGCGTACGTTCAACGATGCCTTCAGCAAAACGTATCAGCGAGCGCCCCATAAAGCCTTTGGCCATCCAGCCAACGATGATTGTGAACACCAAGAATATAACAACACCGATGCCGCGCACATCGATTTGGACATCACGCTCTAGCCCTAGCAGGTCTTGGATCATCTTGTCGGGTTGGTAAGAATTAGGGACCCAAGGCAGGACCGCACCATCAATCCAACCGACAACGCTCCAGATCAACCAAACTGTAAGCCAAACGGGGGCAATAACCACCAATCCGGTCAAAAAAGAAGATCGAAGGCGTGCTAGTAAGCTAGCGCGGCGAGGTGTTTCTAAATCGAATGGGGTGTTCATGGTGTGTCCGATATAATTCTTCGTTTTTGGTAAGCGCTTTGATCTGATGCTACAATGGTTAGCGGCAATTCTGAGTTATTTTGCAGAGTAATTGGTTAAATGTTGGGCTATTCCTGCCGCCAGCTTCGCATTGTTGCGTACCAGTGCAATATTAGCTTCGAGGGATTTGCCCTCGGTTAGCTCAAAAATGCGTTGCAACAAGTAAGGGGTGACGCCTTTACCCGCGATGCCAAAGGCATCTGCATCTGCCTGAGCGCGCGCAATAATTGGGGCCAGAACTTCGGCACTGATTTCTGCGTCTTTTGGGATTGGATTCACGATCAATTGGCCACCCGGCACGCCCATTTTAACGCGTAGCCTGTGGGCCGCAGCGATTTGCGCTGGGTCGTCCATGCGCAAGGGGGCTGGCAATCCGCTTTCGCGAGACCAGAATGCGGGTATGTCATCTTGGCCATATGCGATGACTGGAACGCCTTGAGTTTCGAGAACCTCAAGTGTCTTGGGAATATCAAGGATCGCCTTGGCACCAGCGGCCACAACCGTCACAGGCGTTTGTGCCAATTCCATCAAATCGGCCGAGATATCGAAGCTAAGCTCAGCGCCTTTATGAACGCCACCAATACCACCCGTTGCGAAGACGTGGATACCAGCCAAACGGGCGGCGATCATTGTCGCAGCAACCGTTGTGGCACCTGTACCGCCAGTTGCAATGCACGCGGCCATATCTGCGCGTGAAAGCTTGGCGACGTCTTTGGCTTTAGCCAATGTCTCAAGTTCAGCATTGTCTAAACCAGCTCGCAGGGTGCCGTTCAACACAGCCATCGTTGCGGGGATAGCACCCGCTGCACGTACATCTGCTTCGACCTGACGCGCGACCTCTAGGTTCTGCGGGTAGGGCATCCCGTGCGTAATGATCGTACTTTCTAATGCAACGATCGGGGTTCCTTCGGCTTGCGCCTTGGCCACTTCAACAGATGGGTTAAATAGTGCCATTATATGGGTTCTCCAGAAACATAGGTGGCGGCGGATTTAAGGGCGTCGTTTAAGGAAGTCTTGCGGTCCGCGCCGCGGGATTCCGCAGCAATGTGAGCGGCCATAAATGTATCACCAGCGCCTGTTATGCGGGTCACCAGCACTTGCGGTGGTGTTTGACTGATGATTTTATCATCCGTGCCTTCGCTGGCGTCTGATCCACCATCGGTCACTAGAACACGTGCGGCACCTTTTGCCAGCAGTGCAGCAGCAGCGTCGCTGGATGACGTAAATGTCGTTTGGCACAGGAGGCCAGCTTCCTCCAAATTCATATAGAGTGTGCCGCGACCTGCTTGGAGAAAAGGCAACAGGCGTTCTGCCTTGCCAGGGGAGGCAGGGGCAACGCGTAGGTCTGCCTTGATTAGGGAGGGATCGTTGGCAATCTCTGACAACAGCTCGATTGTCAGGTTGCCGTCCAGTGCAATCAGCCCATCAAAAAGGTGATCTGGGTCCGCTAAGGTACCATCGGATAGGGGGCGCAAAATCTTTGCGCCAGCAGCTTCTAACGAATGCGCATCAGCGACAGCGGCAATTAGGCCATTAGCACCTTCCACGGCCATATAACTGTCAGTGGGCAAATCCTCTGATCGGAAGATCGTGTCGGTGATCATGCCACGTGCGGCGCAAGCGACCATCAGTTCCTCGCCCTCTGCATCACGCCCAAGTGCAGTCAGGAGCGCTGGCGTCATGCCAAAGCGTGCCAGTGTCATAGCGATGTTCATTGCTACGCCGCCCGGCAGGCGGGTTATATGTCCGGGCACATCAGAGCCTTGGCGCATTGCGCAAGACGATCGGCCAATGACGTCCCAAAGAACGCTGCCAATGCATAAGATATCAGGTTGTTTGTTCATGTGAATAGTCTTGGACCGTGACGCCGACAGGCGCAAGGCAAACTGCCTATTCTGGAACCTGAAACGTGAGTGCTGCCCACAGTGTTTGCCAAACCGCTTTGTCGTCGTTGGTGTAGGGCTGCAAAACAACGGCATCAAATAGGTACGTATGCGCTGGTTTCACGGGAATCTGCGCAATGCCGTTGTCATCAGTTTGGTGCAGGGAGATCGAAACTGTTTCGTCAGGTGCGCGTTCAAATACCTCAACCTGCGTATTCGGGCGTGGCATATATTCAAAGAACAGTTGGACCTGCATGTTTCCGTCGAAATCATCGTCGTAGGGGTTGGCGAGTGCCACAAACTCGGTTTCCATTCCATAGTTTTGGTCCGCACCATCTCCCGAACCAACAGCAATCAGTGCTTTGACGTGTCGGGTATAACTCTCTCTGAAGTTCTCGCTTGGCCAGCCAGCAGCTTTGTGATCGGCCTCCGCATTTTGGAAATTCTTATGTGCTGCAAACTTTGCAAACTTTGCCCATTCGTTGTATTTTAGTGTCGTTGGTGTTGTCTCATGTAGCACAACCAGCAATCCATCTTGATCAACACTTGTGGTCAATGCCGGTTGATCACCCGAGCGCCCTTGCGCAGGCGTCAACATATCGCCTTGCGCCAACTCAAAGCGCGAAAATTGTTTTTCAAAATACGAAAGCTTTGAACCAACGAAGTTTTGACCATTCTTTAGGTCAATCTCCATAATCTCGTCGTTTTCCACTTGAAACTTCTGCGGTTCAATCCAAAACTCGTGTGAAAATACGCTCGTCGCGGATAGACTGAGGGTTACAGCAAGAACAAGACGGGACAACTTCATGACAAGAGCTTTCTATTGGTTAACACTTAAGCTGCGCTTTGCGGTGCTGATGTCAAGCTTACTTGTCTCAGGTGCCACATTTGTGAGTGCGCACGAGACAGTGCCAACCATTGCAGACCTAGAAGTTGTGGAAGGTAATCTTACGTTTGCGATGCGTGTGAATGTCGAAGCTTTCTTGGCTGGTATTAACCTCGATGAAGTTACAGATACTGACGAAGCCGATGAGGCTGAAAGTTACGACGCGCTGCGTGCATTGAACGCTGCGGAGATCGAGGGGCGTTTGCCTGGGCTTATCAATGGTTTCAACGCGACACCGCTGGTTGCGGTCGATGGTCAGGCCGTTGCCCTCGCTATTTTGAACTTCGAGATAGCGATCATGCCCGATTTAGAACAACCGCGTATTTCCACAATTGCGCTGAGTGGGGTTGTGCCAGCAAGCGCAGGTGAGGTGATCATCAATTGGCCAACTGGACGCGGTGCATTGGTATTGCGTCAACAAGGAGTGGAGGCACCCTTCACGGGATACGTTGATCCGGGTACTTCTAGCCCATCGATATTGATCGCAGGTGGCGGCGGAGCGACAGCGTGGGAAACATTCACCGCATATATTCCCGTCGGATTTGACCATATTTTACCTAAAGGTCTTGATCACATCCTGTTTGTTTTAGGGTTGTTCTTTCTAAGCACACGAATGCGTCCTCTGTTCTGGCAGATCAGTGCCTTTACGCTTGCGCACACTGTTACGCTCGCATTGGGCGCGATGGGCTGGGTCAACGTAACCGGTAGTATTGTTGAGCCACTTATTGCAGCGTCCATCGTCTACGTTGCTGTCGAAAACATCTTTGCAAAAGGATTGAACCCGTGGCGTCCGTTTGTGATTTTCGGGTTTGGACTATTACACGGACTTGGTTTTGCGTCCGTGTTGGGCGAGTTTGGTTTGCCTGACGGACAATTTATTCCCGCACTGATTGCGTTCAACATTGGCGTAGAATTGGGCCAACTCACAGTTATCGCGTTGGCATTCCTAGCAGTTGGATGGTTCGCACGCAAATCATGGTACAGGGCAGGGATCGCGATCCCTGCATCCTGCATCATTGCCGCTGTTGGTGCATATTGGTGTATCGAACGTGTGTTCTTTTAAGGCTTAGGACATCGCTTCGCGTAAAGTCGTGAGGGCCGCAACCGGATCATCCGTTGACCAGATCTCATCACCGATAGCAAAAAAGTCTGTCATTGGGGTGAGCATCTTGATCATTTCAAGGTTCAGCAAGCCCTCAGCAACCACCGGTACTTCGATGACTTCCGACCACCACTTGAACAGATCGGTTTCGGCAAAGCTGCCGTCGCCCAATGTGCTTTCTCGTACAGGGCCAAAGCAGACGTAATCCGCACCAGCCTCGCCAGCCCCCATGCCATCATGGCGTGACGTTGAACTGTGAACACCAACAATAGCGTCAGGGCCCAGTTCTTTGCGGGCATAACGAACTTGGTGAGCACCATCACTCAGGTGAACACCGTCAAGGCCAAGGCGTTCAACCAATGGAATATGGTCTTCAATTACCAGTGCAACATCTCTGGCATGTGTGACTTCGCGCAGGGCATCTGCCGCTTTGGACAGGCGTTGTTCATCTTGAGAGGCCATAGCCATGCGCACACAGGCGATAGGGTGTGCTTCTAAAACGCTGGCCAATAGGTCGGGAAACACGTCCAGTTCAAACTCTGCGGGAGTGATAAGATACAGCTGTGGTTGGTCGGGTTGTTTGTCTTTGGCGGCCATTGGCTTGGTCCTTTTGTCTAAACTTGAGGCAGCACTAGCGGATGTTGTAGGAAAAGGAAACTTTTATGCCGCTGGTTTCGTTCGTTTGAACGCGTATTTTTAACAGAAACAAGAGCAGGGTGATTGTGTGCCCCGCGTCCTCTGGGTATGGAACGGGCATGGTTCATATTCCTTTCTTTGTACTCGTGCGTCCGCAAATGGGCGAAAACATCGGCTCTGCAGCGCGGGCGATGTATAACTTTGGGTTAGATCGCATGCGCATTGTGGCCCCTCGTGACGGTTGGCCAAATCAGGCTGCGGTTGCTTTGGCCAGTGGTGCGGGTCGCTTGTTAGATGATGCGCAATTGTCAGATGATCTGCCCGACAGTTTGGCGGATTGCACATACGTCTTCGCGACGACCGCGCGGTCGCGTGATTTGACCAAACCTGTGTATTCACCGGAAGCTGCGATGAAATTGGCCGCCGAAAAAATTGCGGCTGGTGGTAAGGTCGCTGTGTTGTTTGGTCCAGAACGCGCAGGGTTAGAGAACGAAGATATCGCGCAGGCGAACGCTATTATCTCTGTGCCCGTTAACCCAAATTTTGCGTCACTTAATTTGGCTCAATGTGTGCTCCTCGTAGGCTATGAGTGGATGCGCCAGCAGGGTAAAGTTGAGCATGAAGTTGTTGAGATGGCAGGAACTGACTGGGCGACTGGACAAGAGACAGAACATTTGGCGCGTCATTATGAAGACCGCTTGGATGTGGCTAACTTCTTTTACCCAGAACACAAAGCTACGAGTATGAAATTAAACCTGCGCAACATGTGGAGCCGTATGCCGTTAACCCGCGCAGATGTGCAGATGTTTCATGGCATCCTGCGGCAGATGGTCCGTTGGAAGGAACGCGACGACTGATCCGCTGGACGATCCGGCTTGCGCGGCCTAACTTGCAACCAACAGTCGCCCTTTAATGTGACAAGAGGATCAAGATGAGCACCAAACGCAGTATTTTTGAAGAGGTCGGCAGCTTCGACCAAACGCCCGCCGCGCAGCCTGGTATGATTGACAAAGGCCGAGATGGCGCACGTGGTGCGATCCGTGTTTGGCTGATGATCCTATTTGGACTGGTTGTGCTGATGATATTGGTTGGTGGGCTTACCCGCCTCACTGACAGCGGTCTTAGCATTACAGAATGGCACCCTTTTACTGGTGCGATTCCACCTTTGAATGCTGCTGATTGGCAATCCGAATTTGCGAAATATCAAGCAATTGATGAATTTCGCATTCAGAACCAATGGATGCAACTCTCTGACTTTAAAGTAATTTACTGGTGGGAATGGGGCCATCGCCAGTTAGGCCGCGTTGTTGGCTTGGTGTGGGCGATTGGTTTCTTCTGGTTCCTGTTGCGCCGCCAAATCCCAACCGGTTGGACACCACGTTTGCTGTTGTTGGGCGTCCTCGGTGGTACGCAGGGTGCTATTGGCTGGTGGATGGTTTCTTCGGGCGTAACATCTGGCGAAAGCATGGTTGATGTGGCCAGCTACCGTTTGGCGACCCATTTAGGGTTGGCGTTTGTCATCCTTGGTTTCATCGCATGGTACATGATGATGCTCTCGCGCCCCGAACGCGACCTGATGCAAGCACGTCGCGGCAAAGAGGCAAAGCTGTTTGGTTTGTCCACTGGGCTTATGCATTTCGCTTTTCTACAAATCTTGATCGGCGCACTGGTTGCTGGGATTGATGCCGGGCGCAGCTACATAGACTGGCCTTTAATGGGCGGGCAATTCTTCCCTGCGTCAGCATTTATACTTGAGCCATGGTGGCGCAATATCTTTGAAAGTCCGGGTTTAGTGCAATTTGTGCACCGCGTAGTTGGATATGCGTTATTGGCATTTGCGATCTTTGTTTGGTTGAAGGGGCGGAAATCAGCGCACCGTCGGACCCAAGCGGCGTTCAACATGGCCTTTGTCCTGCTGTGTGCACAGATTATTCTTGGTATCGTTACCGTTCTTTACGGCGCGCCTGTTCACATCGCCATTGTGCATCAGCTGTTGGCCGTGATCTTGTGGGTTACGATACTGCGCGCACGCTTCCTAAGCGCCTACCCAATAACAACGTCCCTAAGAGGAAATTGATCCAATGACTGCTTACGACGACTTGATGGCGTTCACGCGCGAGACAACGGCCCTTGGCCAAATTGCTGGCCGCTTGGGTTGGGATCAAGAAACGATGATGCCGAAAGGTGCCGCACCGCAGCGTGGAGAAGAGATGGCTGCGATTGAAGGTGTCTTGCATGGGCGTCGCACGGATCCACGTGTTGGGGATTGGTTGGCGGCGATTGACACAAGCACGATTGGTGATGTTGGCAAAGCACAAGTGCGCCATATCCAACGCAGTTTTAACCGCGCGAGCAAAGTACCTGCAGATTTGGCCGCGACGATTGCGCGCGTAACGTCAACAGCGCAAGGCACATGGGCCGCTGCACGTGAAGCTGATGATGTTGCAGCTTTCGCGCCTACTTTTGAAGAGGTTATCAACCTTAAGCGCCAAGAAGGCGAAGCATTGGCCGCAGGTGGAGATGTCTATGACGCAATGCTCTCGGACTATGAACCGGGGACAACTGCCGCTGACTTGGAAGCAATGTTTGGCGCGTTACGCCCTGAATTGACGGCGCTACGTGCCGCAATTCGCGACGCTGACGCACCTGCACCTTTGGAAGGTACTTTTGACACTGGCAAACAGATGAAGCTGACGCGCCATCTGGCAAAGACATTCGGCTATGATATGAGCCACGGGCGCGTTGACAAAGCGGTTCACCCATTTAGTTCTGGCAGTGGCTTAGATGTACGTATCACGACCCGTACCAACGAAGCTGACCCGTTCAATTGCTTTTACTCAACAATCCACGAAGTTGGGCACGCATGTTACGAGCAAGGGATCGACCGTGACTATTTGCTGACACCCCTTGGTAATGGCGTTTCGATGGGTGTGCACGAAAGCCAGAGCCGCATTTATGAAAATCAAATGGGGCGCAGCCGTGCGTTTACCAGCTGGCTTTATACGGAAATGCGCGAGACCTTTGGGGACTTTGGAATTACAGACGCAGAAGCGTTTTACGGTGCAGTCAATCGTGTGAACGATGGCTATATCCGCACGGAAGCCGACGAGGTTCAGTACAACTTGCATGTGCTGTTGCGGTTCGATCTAGAGCGGGCGTTGATGGCAGGCGATCTTCAGGTCGGTGATCTAGAGGCTGCATGGAACGACCGTTTTGAGGCCGATTTTGGCTATAAAGTGGACAAGGCCAGCAATGGCGTGCTGCAAGATGTGCACTGGCCTGTTGGTTTGTTTGGCTATTTTCCTACGTATTCATTGGGCAACGTTTATGCAGGTTGCTTGAACGAGGCGATGCGCGAAGCAATCCCAGAATTAGACGTGCAGTTGGCACAAGGCGACACTGCACGTGCAACTAGATGGCTGCAAAACAACGTGCAAAAACACGGTGGATTGTATGAACCACTTGAGGTCATTGAAAAAGCCAGCGGTCGTGCGCCTGATCCGCAGCCTTTGATTAATTACCTAAAAACCAAATTCAGCGATATTTATAAGCTGTAAGAACTCCACGCTAGAACTATGAAAAGACTGTGTATCCTTGGAGGTGCGCAGTCTTCTTGCATCTGATTGACGGCCTCAAACCCCAAAAAGAGGTCCGATTGAGAAACTTCCCATAAGCTCGCACTCCAACATCTGCCAGATAGGCGGGAGCAGTTAGTTTAGGGTGTATCATATTGAAATTGTTTGTTGTTTTAGTTTCAATTGCGGTCGTTGGCGCAAATGTTTTGGTTGCCCAATCTGAGTCTCGGACGGTACCAGAAGTGTGAGAGGTTGCTCGTATTGTGCCACATTCGGACTTGTCCGGCAGACCTCTTTGAACCCCAATTTTCGATTAGATAAGTGCCATTCGCTCTGACCGTTCTGGATCAGGGTAAGATCGATATAGGCCGATGGAACTGTTCCCGATCAAGTCTTGGACTGCGCGATGTAGTCGGGCCACATCTTCGTCCTGTTTACCGCTTTCGCGAAAGGCGAGATCTAGTTGCGCAAGGTCGTTAACTTCAATTTCAAGTAAAAATCGCGGTGACTTTCAGAGGCAAGATTCAACTTACTCCGCAACATGCGCCAATGATTGATCTTACCTGCATCTTTCAGGTAGGTCATCCAAGTATCGACCAAGATGGAAAACGTCAAAGCCTTTGCGTCTTGTTTCAGATCTATCATGCAGTGGTAAAGGTTCATCCTGCGCTCCGACTGTTGGTGTCAAAGCGCAGGATGTCATAAGCGTGTTACTCTTAAATTAAGAGCATCATTCTTCAGTGGTTTCGCCGCCTTCAGCGTCACCATCGTTGTCATTTTGTTCAGCAATCCATGCAACACTCACAACAACTTCGTTCTTGCCCGTGTTGAAGACCTTAACACCACCGGCACTGCGTGAGCGGAAGCTGATGCCTTGAACCGGCACGCGGATCGATTGGCCTTTGGAAGTGGCCAACATGATCTGGTCGTCTAGCTCGACAGGGAAGGATGCTACGATCTCGCCACCGCGCATCGCTTTGTCCATTGCTGTGACGCCCATACCACCACGCCCGCGAACGGGGTAATCGTGGCTGGAGGACAGTTTACCAGAGCCTTGCGATGTAATCGTTAGAATCAAGTTCTCACAAGCGGACATTTCTGCGTAGCGTTCGGTTGAGAAGTTAGGGTCAGCAGGTGCGTCGTCCTCATCTGCGTCTGTGTCATCAGCGAGACCCGCCATAGCACGGCGCATTTTAAGATAGGCTGTGCGTTCTTCAGATGTCGCATCGAAGTGGCGAATGATCGACATAGACACAACTGTGTCGTCACCATTCAATTTGATACCACGAACACCAACAGAGGCGCGGCTGTTAAACACACGCACGTCTGTCGCAGGGAAACGAATGGCGCGACCAGAGTTGGTGATCAACATGACATCATCATCATTTGATGCTATACGCGCGTTAATCAATGTCGTCTCGGCGTGTTCATCCTCAAACTTCATCGCAATCTTGCCGTTTGCTTTCACATTGGTGAAGTCAGACAATTTGTTGCGACGAACCGTACCGGCGGATGTGGCAAAGACCACTTGCAAGTCGTCCCATTCCTTTTCATCCCGATCCACCGGCATGATTGCCGCGATTGAGACGCCAACTGGAATTGGTAGGATGTTGACGATGGCCTTACCTTTGGACGTGCGACCACCTTGAGGCAGGCGCCATGTCTTGAGTTTGTAGACCATCCCATCTGTCGTAAAGAACAGCAATTGGGTGTGGGTATTGGCCACAAAGAGGGTCGTAATGACATCCTCTTCTTTGGTTTGCATCCCTGCAACACCCTTGCCGCCACGCTTCTGGGCGCGGAAATCGACAAGTGGTGTGCGCTTAATGTAGCCACCAGAGGTCACAGTCACGACCATGTCTTCTTTTTCGATCAGGTCTTCGTCTTCCATGTCGCCAGACCAGTCAACGATCTGAGTGCGGCGTGGAACCGCGAATTGGTCGCGAATTTCGGTCAACTCATCCGCAATAATACCCATGATCCGCTCGCGGGAGCCCAAAATTTCAAGGTATTCCTTGATCTTAGCGGCGAGTTCTTCCAGCTCGTCGGTGACTTCCTTAACGCCGATTTGGGTCAAGCGTTGCAGACGCAATTCAAGAATAGCGCGCGCTTGGACTTCGGATAGGTTATAAGTACCGTCGTCATTTGCCGTATGGGTCGGATCATCAATCAAGGCTATGTAGGGCAGGATGTCAGCCGCAGGCCAGCGGCGTGTCATCAATTTATGGCGCGCTTCTGGCGCATCAGCAGATGAGCGAATAGCAGCAACAATTTCATCGATGTTTGTTACTGCAACAGCCAACCCACACAATACGTGGCTACGCTCACGGGCTTTGCGCAAGTTATACGCTGTGCGGCGTGCAACGACATCTTCGCGGAAGTCGATGAAGGACGTTAGGAACCGGCGCAATGTCAGCTGTTCTGGACGGCCACCGTTTAGGGCCAGCATGTTGCAGCTAAAGTAGGTTTGCATTGGCGTGAAGCGGAACAATTGGTTCATGACAACCTCTGCAGTCGCATCGCGCTTCAGTTCGACCACAACACGTACACCATTGCGGTCAGATTCGTCCTGAACGTGAGCGATGCCTTCGATCTTCTTGTCACGCGCCGCTTCTGCGATACGTTCGATCATAGTCGCTTTGTTCACTTGGTATGGAATTTCGTCCAAAATGATGGCGTAGCGATCTTTGCGAATCTCTTCGACGCGGGTCTTGGCGCGAACGATTACGCTGCCGCGGCCTTCAAGATAGGCCTTGCGCGCACCAGTACGGCCCAGCATGATACCTCCGGTGGGAAAATCGGGGCCTGGTACGTATTCGATTAATTGCTCAGAGGACAAATCGGGCTCTTCTATCAAGGCCAAAGTGGCCTCAATAACTTCACCTAAGTTGTGCGGGGGAATGTTGGTCGCCATTCCCACAGCAATACCACCAGCGCCATTAACTAACATGTTCGGGAAGCGCGCAGGCAGAACTGTAGGTTCGCGATCTTTACCATCATAATTGTCTTGGAAATCAACGGTATCCTTGTCGATGTCTGACAACAGGTATGCCGCTGGTTTGTCCATGCGCACTTCGGTGTAACGCATTGCAGCCGCATTATCGCCATCCATGGAGCCAAAGTTGCCTTGACCGTCCAATAGGGGCAACGACATAGAGAAATCTTGAGCCATGCGCACCAGCGCATCATAGATGGCAGAGTCTCCATGCGGGTGATATTTACCCATCACTTCGCCAACCGCACGAGCGGACTTACGGTAAGATTTGTCGTGCGTATTGTTGGTCTCGTGCATCGCATAAAGAATGCGGCGGTGAACCGGCTTTAAACCATCGCGAAGGTCAGGAATCGCTCGGCTGACGATAACAGACATGGCGTAGTCCAAATAGGAGGTACGCATTTCATGTTCGATTGAAACGGATGGACCCTCATACACTGGACGGATAGGTAGGTTTTCATCATCATTTTCAGGGGGTTGTGGCGTGTCGTTCACGTTGTGGCCCATTCTGTTTTAGGGTTCTATATGTTGCGTCCATCCATATCAGAAGTAGCACATGCTGTGCAATGCTTATAGCTGGTATTGCTCAGATTTTACCCAGACCCAAGGCCCATAATGCAGATTTTCAATCCCTCGTAACCGAACCTTAATCCTGACGCTCTACGTCCTTTTGCGTGATAGATTTAGCAGTAAGGAAGCGAAGGTATGCAAAAGGCAAATGGACTTGGAATTTTGGCTCTTGGCGCATTAGGGGTGGTTCTTTCAACCGCGAATGCGCACGAGTCCAAGCGCGATGCGCAGCACTTCATATTGCTACCAGAGCTGCCCGTAATTGCGACCAAAGTTCTTGCACCACAAAAGGCGATGCTGTCGTCAGTTGGTTATATTAAGCAGAACATGACGCGCCCCCCAGTACGCAAAACTTGGCGCAATGGGGATGGTTAAGAGCGACGTCTTTTTCGGCGGCCTCAAGGGTTGTTCCCAGCTCAAACTCTGCTTCGTAAGGCAATAAGGTGCAGGTCAATACTGCAGGCTTTTCTGCCCCCTTACGTTTGACGACCATGCGCGAAGATGAGCACATTATAGAATCGGGCGACTTGTTTAAAATTTCCCAGCAAGCGGTAGTGATTTCAGGAACCTCGATGGTCTCATCCATCTCGGGAAACAAAACTGTCATTCCTGAATTGTTCGCGTCTATTTCATAACCGTGTTCAGCATAAAAAGCAGCGTATCCTGCACGGCTATCTGCTTCTGAATGTCCAAAAACACTGCGCCCAGCGACGGCCATTCTAAAGCCATTTTTCTGCAACCAATCCATACCAACAACTGTTTTTGCGAATGCGCCGGCACCCCGTTCGGCATCGTGCAGGGCGGGGTCGTAATGATCAACGGAAATCCGAAGCGTTAGTTTTCCTGGGTAGTTGGTGTTAAGTTCTAAGAGACCGTTTTGAACGGACTTGCGCATCATCGGGCGCATCGCATTTGTAAGGATAAGCACTTGATACCCCGCCTCAAGCGAGGCGCGCGTGATTTCAATCATCTGTGGGTTCATAAACGGCTCACCGCCAGTGAATGCGATTTCTTTGATCGGCCAGTTTCGGTCCTTGATTTGGTTTAAGTAGTCCTGAACTTCATCGGCGGTGATGTAAACGAGTGCATCATTGCTAGGGCTAGATGCAATATAACAGTTTAAACATTCAATATTGCAAAGCGTTCCGGTGTTAAACCACAGGGTCTCAGGGTTATTCAGCGCAACGGATGCGCGATCTTCGCCCTTAGCGGTCAGGGCCGGATCAGCAAATTTTCCAATGTTTGCTTGCGCTAAATCTTTCATAATCCACGTGTACCTTGCTGGTTGAACAATGCTTATTTGTGGTAGGATGTCTGTGAATGCAATAAAAGAACGTTTTTGCCATGTGACAACCTTGTGATTTGGCTCAAAAAGCACCATGTTTGCGCTAACAGAAAATCAAATGGAACAACCCAATGGTCTCACGTGTAATCCCAGTCGAAGCTTTTGATCTTGTCATCTTTGGTGGGACGGGCGATTTGGCTCGCCGTAAAATTCTACCGGGCTTGTTCCGGCGCTTTTGTGCAGGTCAAATGCCTGTCGAATCCCGCATCGTTGGGGCTGCTCGCTCTCAGATGGATGGTGCGAAGTATCGCGAATTCGTCGCAGAAGCAATTGCCGAATTTGGCGGTAAGGTTGCAAGCGGCACTGAAAAATTAGCGGCGTTTTTACAGCAATTAGACTACGTTCCAATCGATGCACGCGGAGTTGGCGGTTGGGAAGAGTTGGCGGATAAGGTTAAGGGGCGTAAGATTGTGCGTGCCTTTTACTTCTCCGTTGCGCCGGGCCTATTTGGTGATTTGGCTGAGCGTCTGCACCAGTATGGCCTGTCCGATAAGGCAAGCCGTATCGTTGTTGAGAAGCCATTTGGCCGCGACCTTGCCACTGCGCAAACGTTGAATACCTCTTTGGCTGAACACTTCAATGAGGATCAAATTTACCGCATCGATCACTATTTGGGCAAAGAGACTGTCCAAAACCTGATGGCTGTTCGCTTTGGCAATATGTTGTTCGAACCTCTGTGGAATTCGCAATACGTCGATCACATCCAAATTACGGTTGCTGAAACCGTTGGTGTCGGCACGCGGGGCGAATATTACGACAAATCAGGTGCAATGCGTGACATGGTGCAGAACCATCTGATGCAATTGCTTTGTTTGATTGCGATGGAACCGCCAGCCAAGTTTGAGCCAGGGGCTGTGCGTGATGAGAAATTGAAAGTAATCCGCGCGCTTGATTCTGTTGAGCCCCACCATATCGTGCGAGGACAGTATTTAGGCGATGACGAAGATCCAAGTTATCGTGAGAGCGTAAAGGACCCGCGTTCTAAAACAGAAAGCTATGTTGCGATGAAGGTTGGGGTTTCCAATTGGCGTTGGGCGGGCACACCTTTCTATCTTCGTACGGGTAAGAAGCTTGCGGAACGTGCCAGCGAAATCACCGTTGTTTTCAAGGAACTGAACCACTCGATATTTGAAGACGACGAAGGGGGGCATCGCAATGTGCTTTCTATTCGTCTTCAGCCAAACGAGGGCATTACCCTTGGGGTGACAATTAAAGAACCTGGCCCGGGCGGTATGCGATTGATCGACGTTCCGCTGGACATGAGCTTTGCCGAAGCATTGGGCGACGCAGGAGGTGATCCGCCAGATGCTTATGAGCGCCTGATAATGGATGTTATTCGTGGGAACCAAACCTTGTTTATGCGCGGCGATGAAGTTGAAGCCGCATGGGAGTGGACGGATCCAATCATCAACGGTTGGACAGAGCGCGGCGATGTGCCCAAGTCCTATGACGCTGGAAGCGATGGTCCAGGGGACGCAGCAATAATGTTGGCCCGTGATGGCCGTTCATGGGGAGCGATTAATTCATGAGTTTTCAAGAATATTCTAACCGCGAGATGCTGATCATCGAAGTTGCCCAGAATATTTTGGGCGATCTGAAGGCAGCACTTTTGACCCAAGAGAATGTTTCATTTGTTGTCCCCGGCGGTACGACGCCAGGCCCAATCTTTGATATTCTGTGTACCGCTGACATCGAATGGAACCGCGTGCACGTCATGCTGAGTGATGAGCGCTGGGTGCCTGACGACAATGACCGCTCAAACGCAAAGCTTTTGCGTGATCGTCTATTGGTCAATCGCGCGGTGGGCGCAAAGTTTACTCCGTTCTATGTGCCTGATGTTGAAGTAACAGTTGCCTGCAAAGATTTGTCTGAAACGCTCGCGTCTGAGTGGCCGATTTCTGTTTTGGTTTTGGGGATGGGCGCTGACATGCACACAGCATCATTGTTCCCTGAAGCGAACGGTTTGGGAGCCGCTTTGAGTGCGAATGCTGATGCATTATTGCCCATTCAGGCGGAGGGCCAAGAACAGCGCGTCACACTTAGTGCCCCTGTTTTGAACAGTGCCATTTCTAAACACATCGTCATCTTTGGTGATGACAAACGTGCAGCACTTGATGTTGCTAAAGGATCTTTGCCAGAGCTTGCACCAGTTGCGGCAGTTCTGGGCGGTGCAACAATTCACTGGGCTGTATAAATGACTGATAAAATGAACGCTGCTTGGTCTGCACTCGAAACTTTGGAAACTGGCGTTAACGACCGCCATATGCTTAATTTGTTTGAAGTCGACGCGTCTCGTGCGGATACGTTCCAATGCACAGCTGGCGATATATTGTTGGACTACTCCAAAACCAACATTGATGGCGCAGCCAAGACGGCGCTATTGGCATTGGCCGAAGCTGCAAACGTAACTGAACGCCGCGCTGCGATGTTTGGTGGCGCTGTCATCAACGAGACAGAAGGGCGTGCTGTATTGCACACCGCACTGCGCAACCTTGATGGCGATCCAGTTTTGGTAGACGGCGCTGATGTCATGCCAGAGGTGCACGCAACTTTGAGCCGCATGGGCGATTACGCGGATCTGGTCCGCTCAAGCGGAATTACCGACGTGATCAACATCGGTATCGGTGGATCTGACCTTGGTCCGGCGATGGCAGTTATGGCGCTGAGCCCATACCACGATGGTCCAAGCGTTCACTTCGTATCAAACATAGATGGTGCTGATGTGTCTGATACGTTGCGGGGGCTGGATGCTAAAACAACGTTGGTAATTGTTGCCTCTAAAACTTTTGGCACAATCGAGACGATGACAAACGCCCGTACTGCGCGCGCTTGGATGCTTGAGAACGGTGGTAAACCGGATGAACAGTTTGCGGCCCTCAGCACGTCAGAGGAACGCACAGCAGCTTTTGGTATTCCAGCGGAACGCGTTTTCGGCTTTGAAGACTGGGTAGGTGGTCGCTACTCTATGTGGGGCCCAATTGGCCTTAGCCTGATGATTGGCATCGGTCGTGAAGCGTTCACAGCGTTCTTGCGTGGTGGCCAAGCTATGGACACACACTTCTGTGCTGCAGAGGGTGCAGAGAACATGCCGTTGATGCATGCGCTTGTTGGTATCTGGCACAACCAAATCTGTGGCCACGCGACACGTGCTGTTTTGCCATATGACCAACGCCTTGGCCTACTTCCTGCTTATTTCCAACAGCTTGAGATGGAAAGCAACGGTAAAAGTGTCGCAATGGATGGCGCGCAGTTACCGCGCCACAGTGGTCCTGTTGTTTGGGGCGAACCTGGCACGAATGGTCAACACGCATTTTACCAGTTGATCCATCAAGGCACCCGCGTCATTCCATGTGAATTCATGGTTGCGGCTGAAGGGCATGAACCGGACCTAACGCATCACCACCAATTGCTGGTCGCGAACTGTTTAGCTCAATCAGAGGCATTGATGCGTGGCCGTTCATTGGATGAGGCACGCGAAATTATGGCTGCCAAAGGCCTGACAGGTGACGAGCTTGAACGCCAAGCCGCACATCGCGTCTTTGCTGGCAATCGTCCGTCGGTGACGATTGTGTATCCAAAACTGGATCCGTTCGTTTTGGGTCAGATCATCTCGCTTTATGAGCACCGTGTCTTTGTTGAGGGCA
The DNA here is from genome assembly GCA_028248455.1 of Ascidiaceihabitans sp. GTDB lineage: Bacteria > Pseudomonadota > Alphaproteobacteria > Rhodobacterales > Rhodobacteraceae > Ascidiaceihabitans. The sequence goes on from JAOKHV010000007.1 coordinate 40,740, forward strand.
TCATCTTGGGCCTGAATTCATATGACCAATGGGGTGTTGAACTGGGTAAAGAGCTGGCAACAGCACTTGAACCAGTCGTCGCTGGAACGCAGTCAGCCGACGATAAAGATGGATCGACCCGCGGTCTGGTTGATTACGTACAGCGCCATCGCGCTTAATCACTTTTACACAACGTAATTTGGCAAGCCTTGCGCGCAGGGCTTGCCAGACCACTTCACGCTTGGCAAGGTTATTTTATCAGAGGACGCGCAGCCTATGACGCGCCTTTACATATCAAATATGGAGGTGCCGATGCTTGGTCAAATGATGATGTCCGCTTTGACAATACAATCCCTAGTGGATCATGCCGCCCGTTATCACACGGGGACTGAGGTGTATTCTGTCAACACCGGTGGCGGTGTGGAGAAGACCACTTGGGGCCAAGTTGGCGCCAATGCACACCGCCTTGGGCACGCATTGTCCAAGCTGGGTCTGGAACCACAGGCCCGGTGTGGCACGATTGCGTGGAACAATCGCCGCCATTTGGAAATTTACTTTGGCGTCTCAGGTGCTGGTTTTGTTTGCCACACAATCAATCCGCGTCTTTTTCCCGAACAATTGGTCTACATCTTGAACCATGCGGATGACAAAGTGCTGTTTGTGGACCGTACTTTTATCCCGCTTGTGGCTGCTATTCGTGACAAATTACCCAATCTTGAGCACATCGTTTTGATGGAAGGTCGCGATGAAAGTGCCGCAGAAGTTATCGACGGGTTGGTTTTTTATGATGAGCTGATTGCGGATTGTGATCCAGCATATGTGTGGCCTGATTTTGATGAAAACACGGCTTCAAGTCTTTGTTATACGTCAGGAACCACTGGAAACCCAAAGGGGGTTTTATATTCCCATCGCTCTACGGTATTACATGCTTTGGCATCTAATTTGACCGACTGTATCGGATATTCTGCAATGGACGTTGTATTACCGGTTGTGCCGATGTTCCACGTCAACGCATGGGGCACGCCCTATGCCTGTGCTATGACAGGCGCGCGGATGGTGATGCCGGGGCCTGGCTTAGACGGTGCTTCACTGGTGGCCTTGATCGACAAGTATAAGGTAACCACCGCCCTCGGCGTTCCGACGATTTGGTTAGGTCTTCTAGGTGAAGCGGAAAAAGCGGGCTCGCAACTTGCGTCCTTGAAGCGAACCGTTGTTGGTGGCTCTGCTTGCCCACCCTCAATGATCACGGCGTTCCGTGAGAAATACGATGTTGAAACCATTCATGCATGGGGCATGACGGAAATGTCTCCGCTGGGTTCCGCCAATCAGCCATTGGCCAAACACCTTCATTTACCGATCGATGAGCAACACAAACTTCGCGAAAACCAAGGCCGCCCAATGTGGGGCGTCGAATTAAAGGTTGTTGACGAAGAGGGGGGCGAGTTGCCCAACGATGCGCAAACCCAAGGTAATTTGATGGTGCGTGGTCATTGGATTTTAGATAGTTATTTCCAGAAAACGCGTGAAGAAACTTTGACCGATGATTGGTTTCATACCGGTGATGTCGCGACGCTAGATCCGGATGGATATCTTAGTATCAAGGACCGTTCGAAGGACATCATCAAGTCGGGCGGGGAATGGATTTCGTCTGTTGATCTGGAAAATATAGCGATTGGTCATCCACAGCTTGCGGATGCTGCCGTGATTGGAGCAACCCATGCCAAATGGGATGAACGCCCAATCTTGATCGCCGTTGTTGTCGAAGGTGAAACACCTTCAGAGGCAGACGTACTCGCAATATTTGAGGGTAAGATTGCGAAGTGGCAAATCCCTGACTGCGTTGTCTTTACTGACGTTTTGCCTCGCAACGCTACTGGAAAGGTCCTTAAGCGAAACTTGAGGGATGAGTTCGGCGACGTTCTTATGGATTGAAACAAATCGAAAAAAGAGAAACGGCGCGACCAAAGTTTGGACGCGCCGTTTTCTGGAGATGCGCAACTTCAACCAAAAATCATCAAGTTTACTAGCCAATGCATGACTAGCCTTTACAGCGGCGGTTTTGCTGCGGGTCTTCAAGCACATGACAATACGAGGCTTCTCATAATGCTTTTGAATGTCATTCGGGACATGTCTGGTAAAGTAATAAACTCCACCTTTGCACATCAAATAATGAGCAATTTTGTCTACCATATTGTCTACTCCACATCATTCGCAAAACATTAAATGATTATAAATCAAGTAGTTAAACGCATCTACAGAGGTTTGTTGGAGCGGGTAACGAGAATCGAACTCGTAACTAAAGCTTGGGAAGCTGCCGTGATACCTTTTCACCATACCCGCCACTCGGTGGGGCAATAGGCGATTGGGGTAGGGCGGTCAACCTATCCTCGGCGTCGTCTGCGGCGCCCACCACCTTCTTTGTCTCCACCGCCTGTGTTGAAGTTCACATCGGGTATAGTGACGATTGAATTTAGGATCGGAAACGGTTCTGCTGAGTTCGGTATCGCAGACGCGTTTACAAAGTGCTCTTGAAAACGCGGCTCAATTGCCGTCTCGATTTTGTGAATGGCACGTACAGTCGCTTCGATCTCTGTGCGTGCTTCGCGATTTAGAAGTGCAATACGCGCCCCTGTGCCTGCAGCGTTGCCAGCGGATGTAACCTTGTCCAAAGGCGCGTCGGGGATCATACCCAGCACCATCGCGTGTTTTGGTGAGATATGCGCGCCAAAGGCGCCAGCCAGAACTACACGGTCCACTTTGTCGACATTGAATTTATCCATTAACAAACGGGCACCTGAGTAAAGAGCTGCTTTGGCCATTTGAATTTCACGGATATCGCGGTTTGTGACTGTTATTTTGGGGCCACCGCTTTCCGTCGCATCGTAAACAAGGAAGGAATAAGTACGCCCGTCCAAGAAGCAATTGGTAGACCCAGTCTGCTCTGGTGACCCGATCAGGCCGGGTCCATCTACAATGCCGGCAAGGCGCATTTCGGCGACCATCTCGATAATGCCGGAACCACAGATGCCGGTCACGCCAGTACCTGCGATGGCTTCATCGAAGCCGTCCTCGTCTGACCAGATGTCTGACCCGATCACACGGAAACGCGGAACCTTAGTGACAGGATCAATTTCTACTCGCTCTATCGCACCGGGTGCAGCGCGTTGGCCTGAGCTAATTTGAGCACCTTCAAAAGCGGGACCTGTTGGGGATGAGCAGGCAAGGACCTTTTCTTTATTGCCCAGAAGGATTTCAGCGTTTGTCCCTACGTCTACCACCAAAACAAGGTCTTCAGACTTGTCTGGTGCCTCAGAGAGCGCGACAGCGGCTGCATCCGCGCCAACGTGGCCCGCGATACACGGCAGGATGTAAATGCGGGCAGAGGGATGGATGTTTAGGTCTAAGTCATCAGCACGCAAGCGCAATGAATCCGATGTGGTCAACGCGAAGGGGGCTTGGCCCAATTCAAAGGGATCAATGCCAAGGAACAGATGGTGCATAACTGGATTGCAGACGAACACAGCGTCTACGATCAATGCTTTGTCGATTTCGGCCTCTGTGCTGACTTGGGTAAACAAGGCGTTCATCCCCTCGCGCACGGCTGCTGTCATTTCTGCTGCACCACCGGCGTTCATCATTGAATAGCTGACGCGGCTCATTAAATCTTCGCCAAAGCGGATTTGTGGGTTCATGACACCAGAGGAGGCGACAACTTCACCTGTTTGCAAATCACACAAGTGCGCGGCAATCGTGGTAGAGCCCAGATCGACAGCAAGGCCGTAAACCGTACCCTCATAATAGCCCGGCCATATGTGCATAATGCGCGGCGCGTTTTCATCATCACCCAAGTGCACAGCACAGGTGGCTTTCCACCCACCTTTGCGCAGGATTGGCTGCATCTTTTGCAAGATATGCAGATCGGCGTGTACATTCTCAAGCTGCCATTGCTCATTGAGTGCAATGCGCAATCGTTCAAGATCGCCCGTAGGGTCGTGCATGTCGGGTTCTTGGACTTCTATATAATACAATTTGGTTGACGGGTTCATTACAATGTCACGCGCCTCAGCACGTTTGCGAACAACTTGTTTGTGCACTTGGCTTTCTGGTGGAACATCGATCACGATGTCGCCTTGTACAGTCGCTTGGCACCCCAAACGACGGCCCTCAATTAAGCCGCGCTTGTCTTGATAACGCTGTTCAACACTGTTCCATTCACTCAATGCGCCATCTTGAACAGTAACACCGTGTTTGGAAAATTCGCCGTAGCTGGGTGTGATCTGACATTTAGAACAAATGCCACGTCCTCCACAGACCGAGTCCAAATCAACGCCCAACTTTCGTGCCGCTGTCAAAATTGGTGTGCCAATCGCGAAATTTCCGCGTTTGCCGGATGGGGTGAAAACGACGAGAGGATCAGTGCTCATTTACGTGCCCTTTGCAGTGTTTGAACATAGCATAGAGCAGGGTTGTCAAAGGGAAAGCCAAAGAGCGGCAAAACCTGTCTGGTGCGCGTCATTTTCGACATTTGGGCATGTTTCAGAGGCTTGGAGCCTCGGGTGGGAGTTTATTGTGCAAGATGAAGGCGGGTTTGTGCGATGTCCCCTTTTCATTTGAGCAAAACCATGAGAAAGGAAACCGCCAAATGAACACTCTGCATGCGAGGTGCGATATGGAGATTCGTGAGGCTTTGACCTTTGATGATGTTTTGCTTGTTCCGGGGGCGTCCGATGTGTTGCCGTCGACTACTGATACGCGGACATTTGTAACCAAATCGATAGCGATGAACATTCCTTTGCTGAGCTCAGCGATGGACACCGTTACTGAGGGACGTATGGCGATTGCCATGGCCCAAGCGGGTGGTATCGGTGTTGTTCACCGCAATCTTTCGATTGAAGAGCAAGCCCGTGAGGTCCGCCGCGTCAAGCGTTTTGAAAGTGGTATCGTCTATAACCCAATTACATTGCGCGCCAATCAAACGCTTGCAGATGCTAAAGCCTTGCAGGAACGCTATCGCGTAACTGGTTTCCCTGTCGTTGACGAGAACGATCGTGTTGTAGGTATCGTTACCAATCGCGACATGCGGTTTGCCAATGATGATGCGACTCCAGTTTCTGTTATGATGAGTACTGATAATTTGGCGATCCTGCATGAACCGGCTGATCGGGAAGAAGCAATTAGCCTGATGAAGGCGCGTCGCATTGAGAAGCTGTTAATCACGGATAGAACGGGCAAACTGACAGGGCTGTTAACGTTAAAAGATACTGAACAAGCTGTTTTGAACCCGACAGCCTGTAAAGATGAGTTGGGACGTTTGCGCGTTTCTGCTGCATCAACCGTGGGTGACGCGGGATTTGAGCGTACTATGGCGCTGGTTGAGGCTGGTGTGGATATGGTTGTGATCGATACGGCCCATGGTCACTCTGCTGGAGTTGCAGAGGCTGTACGTCGTGCCAAAACTATCTCTAGCGATATTCAAATTGTTGTTGGCAATGTTGTGACCGGTGCGGCTACCCGCGCCTTGATCGAGGCCGGTGCGGATGCGATCAAAGTGGGTGTTGGACCCGGTTCGATCTGTACCACGCGCATGGTTGCAGGTGTGGGCGTTCCACAACTAACTGCTGTAATGGATTGCGCTGCTGCTGCTGGCGATATTCCAGTGATTGCGGATGGTGGTATCAAGTTTTCGGGTGATTTTGCCAAAGCGATTGCGGCGGGTGCCTCATGTGCCATGGTTGGATCAATGATCGCCGGTACGGATGAGTCACCAGGCGATGTAATCCTTTACCAAGGCCGTAGCTTTAAGAGCTACCGTGGCATGGGGTCATTGGGCGCAATGGCGCGTGGCTCTGCGGACAGGTATTTCCAAAAGGATGCGGCGAGCGACAAGTTGGTTCCTGAAGGGATCGAAGGCCAAGTGCCATACAAAGGCAGTGCAGGCGCGGTTATACACCAACTTGTTGGCGGACTTCGTGCCTCTATGGGTTATACAGGTAACGCGACAATCGCTGAGATGCGCAAAGGCTGTAGCTTTGTGAAAATCACAGGTGCTGGTTTAAGCGAAAGCCACGTTCATGACGTACGTATCACACGTGAAAGCCCAAATTACCGGATCGGTTGATCCACTTCTTCTTGCCGACTTCGGCCAATAGTTAGGAAACATGTCATGACCCCAGGCGCACGCGTGGCTGCAGCCATTGAAATCTTGGACATGATCCACGATGGACAAGCGGTTGAAAAATCCTTGACCGCGTGGGCGCGCCGCAGCCGTTTCGCAGGGTCTAAAGACCGTGCGGCGGTTCGTGATCACGTGTTTGATACGGTTCGCAACTGGCGAGCAGACGCAGTGCGTGGTGGTAGTGGAACAGGTCGTGGTCGCATGATTGGTCGTTTGCGAGCGTTCGATATGGATATTGATGCGTTGTTCCACGGCGAAGGCCATTCACCTGAACCGCTTACGGATGAAGAAAAAATCGCTGGTCAGCGACCAACTGAGCAGGCGGACGTCTGGAATATGCCTGATTGGATTTTGCCCGAACTTGAGCGCTCATTAGGTGAAGGTGCTGCGGATACCGCTGTCATGCTGCAATCGCGCGCGCCCATCACGATACGGGTCAATCTGGCTAAGTGTAATATAAGCCAAGCTGCCGCTGATTTGGCGGAAAGTGGTGTCGAAACGCAGGCTAACCCGGTTTGTTCAACGGCGCTTACGATCACAGCTGGCGAACGAAAATTGCGTAACAGCCCTGCATATTTAGAGGGTTGGGTTGAACTGCAGGATGCATCAAGCCAAGCTATCGTTGCTGATCTTCCTGAAGCTGAGCAAGTTTTGGATTACTGCGCTGGCGGTGGTGGTAAAGCGCTGGCACTTGCAGCACAGGGTCGCAAAGTAATAGCACATGACATTAATTTTGATCGAATGATGGACATTCCAGCACGCGCTGAGCGGGCAGGTACAAGCATCAAACTTTTGGCGACTGATATGATCGAAGCTGAAGGGCTTTTTGATCTTGTGTTGGTTGATGCACCTTGCTCTGGTAGTGGTGCATGGCGTCGAAGCCCAGAGGGTAAGTGGGCCTTGACCGCGGAACGCCTGACTGAATTGACCGTGATCCAAGACAGTATTTTGGATGAAACTGTTCAGTATGTTTCTCAAGGTGGGGCCCTTGTCTTCGGAACCTGTTCAATTTTCAAATGTGAAAATGAAGACCGGATTTCTGCCTTCCTTGAGCGTCATTCTGGATGGAAATGCGTAAAACAATCCCGCTTGGATGTATCTGAAATGGCTGATGGGTTTTTTGTCGCTCACTTGACACGCGAGTAAATCCACCCACTGCCCAACCTTAGATGGTATTTTTGCACGATTAAGAGGTCATTAACTGTGCAGAAGCAATAACCACGACAGAATTTCTGTTTCTGATTGGGATCTCCTTGGGTGATAGCGCACTTTCCGTAAATTTATTGGGCCAGTTGGCTCAGGCGGACGTTGCTAAAATTGGGCGCATCTTGGTTTCAGCGGTTTTAGTTGGCGGCCTTGGCCTGTTGTCGCCTATTTTTCCGGTCACATTGGCACTTGCCACAGCATCGATGTCTTTGCTCGTTTTGGGTTTGGTTCTGTTTGCCATTGGTTGGCGAAACAATCGAAAAAACGTTTGGCTCTCGCGATTACTGGTGAATTTATCGAAAATGACGCTACGCCTAGTTTTGTTGTTTCAAACGATGGCGAAATCAACTCAATCAACCAAGCCGCGCGTACGAAGTTTGTAACATCTGCAGGTACAACTTTAGCGGCTGTTTTACATGGGGTATAGGCGTACTTTCCGCCTATACCCCATGTAAATTTGCCTACGTAGGTAGGTAGATATTAAATCGCTCGCGGATAGCGGCATCCAGCACCGGATCAAGCTGTGCCTTTGAACGATGGCTCAAGATTTCTTCTTTGCGTGCAATTGCGTTTTCGATCAAATCAGGCTTGTCTTTCTCAGCCCATTCCTTTGGTGACATCCGGTTCCCAAAGGTCGGATAGACACAATCCGTCTGCATCCTAGCAAGCGTTTGATCCGTTCCAAGGTAATGACCAGGTCCGCCCATGCAAACCTCAGCAATCTGATCCAGCGCCATTGTTTCGTCATTCACCTCGACGCCGCGCACGCAACGCAACGCTTGGCCAATAATGTCATCGCCCAATATGAGGGATTCATGGCAGAACCCTAACAGTGACGCGTGCATCCCCGCAGCCTCATAAACCATGTTTACACCTGACAGCCCGGCCATGACGTTTGAGCACATCTGTTCCCAACCTGCCTGCATGTCCGGCATCTTGGAATCCGTGGCACCTGCCGCTGCACCGCCCGGTAGATCATAAAAACGGTGCATCTGGCCGCAACCCGCAGTCAGCAATGCCTGTTCGCCAGAACCGATAGACATAGCTCCTGTGCGCAAATCCAGTCCGAAAGGCCATGTGCCAAAGATCGCTGGCGCACCTGGTTTTACTGCGTTCACATAGACCAAACCTGCCAAACATTCAGCTACGGCTTGCACGATCGCGCCCGCAATTGTGGAGGGAGCCGTGGCACCAGACATGCCTGCTGATAGCAGGAGAACGGGCATGCCAGCCTTGATGCATTTTTCCATAACTTGGCAGGATTCGGTTGCGAACTTCATTGGTGGCACAACAAAACAGTTGGAATTGGACATGAATGGACGTTCGCGCCATTTGTCTTCGCCCCCTGCAATCATGTGCAGCATTTCAATTGCGGGTGCCACGAACTCGGGTTCGGAAAAGGACATGCCAATGTGTTTGGTCGTTCCCGTGCAGGTCGCAAAGACGCTGTTGTATTCCATTTCACAATTGTCTGTGATGTCACGCGCAACCATCGGGCGTTGGCAAAAATGGATGTTGTCTAAGGTATCACAGATATGGGCCGCGTCATGCAGGTCTTGGATCGTGGATTCACGATAATGCCGGCCATGGACGTCTACCAAATGAACTGCAGCACCGGCAGTGCCGTAATGGACGCGGCTGCCACCCAAATCCATGTCGTTAAGGCCGTCACGGCTGTGTAATGTCATGGAGCGGTTGGCTTTGGCTATTGTGTCCTCAACCAACGCACGGGGGAAACGGATGCGACCGTCTTCGCCCTCGATGGCACCAACACTTGTTAGGTAAGCCGCACCTGAGGGCGGTGCATCCGCCAGCCCGATGGTTTCAAGGGCGGTTAGTGCTGCTTCGTGAATGTTCTGCACATCGATATCTGTGAGGGGATTATAGCGTCCACCGTCCATACCGGGGCGAACGGGGCGCATGTTTGCTGCTAAAGGTGCTGCGCGGGCTGCGCGGCGCGCGGCGCGGCCACCGCTGCGGCCAGCGTTACGTGATGGGGTTTCGTCGTTCATGGGATGTATCCTGTTGGGCTAATGGCTGAATTGACTTCAGGTGCTGTCGATCAATTCAAAGCGGGGTGCCCCCGCGCCGCACGCCCACGTTCTGCGCCTATCGTACGCACAACCAGGTCAATTTTGCAGAAAGGTTCCTGCATTGGCGTCCTCCCAAATGTTCCTTGAATGAATGTTGTGGCGAACAGTTGTGCGCTGTCGAGCCTGTTTGCGACCTATGTCGCTTTTGCATCATCCGCGGGGGGGATTACTGCAGATACTATTCAATTTTTGTAGAGGTCTGCGCAGTGTCGAAGTGCACAGGTCGTTTGGTGATTTTGGCGTTGGAATGCTGAAATTCAATTTGTTTAGAACATCGGCTTTGCACAAGCAGATGGATCAGTCTCTGCAGGCCTGCACTGTCAAATAAGTCGTTGGTAAGATGAACAATGAACAGGATCTTGAAGTGAAACCTTTAGTGACATTTGCAGCCCCAGTCGTGACCGGGACACCGGCCTTTGCGCAAATTGTTCCGTTTCTAATTTGGATCAATTTGGCAGAGGTGAAACTGCGCCCCCCATATTTCACCAGCGTCCTGATGAACCACCACCGCTAGAGCGCCCAACGTCAAACCCGCGGTTTTTGGAATCAGAGCGGCGGCTGATCACATAGTTTGAGCTTTCGGAATGGTCGCAGCGGGTACAGTGCAACGTTTTGCGCCCTGATCCTTCCGCCGTGCTGCTGGCGTTGCGCGTGGTCTTTTGTCTGATCCGTAGAGCACCGCGATGCATACAGGATGGGCACTTGCGCAGTTTGGTCGCCCTATCACCCAGCCAGCGGCGGAAAGTGAACGCAACGGCTGCGAAAAGGCCAACGATGAACACCAGCGGGCTGTTGTTTGATTTTGGGGCAGGTTGCCCCTTTGCATAGGGACGGGCCAGCAGGGCAATTGTATCTGCCACACCGTCTTTGATCCCAAGTGCGTATTTATCGCTGCGAAAAGATGGCAAATAACTGCGGTCAATGACCCGACCAGCCTCGTTGTTCCAACTTGCGTCGTATCCCGCACCAAGTTCAATTCGCATGGCACGGTCATCTGGTAGGACCAAGACCAATATGCCGTCATTGCGCGTTGCATCCCCAATACCCCAATCGTTGAACAGATTGGCGGCAAACTCTTCTAGTGTTTCGTCAGGCGCATAGGGCGCTTGGCTTTCCAACGTGACAACGGTCATTTGAATGCCGGTGTCGGCCTTCAACGATTTCAGCATGCCGCGCACCTCTGCCAGATCCTCAGTGTCGAGCAATTGGACAAAATCGTTTACATGCGGCGAGATTGGCGAAGGATATGGCTGTGCGATGCTGGCCATAGGAAAAAGGCAAACGATTATGGCAAACAAAAAATGTCGCATCATTAAATTTCTCAAACGATCAAAGTATTTGCAAACTCGCATAGGGTTTCTAGCGCCTGCACAAACGCACCATCCTCAATGGTCATCGCCACCCGGATATGGCCTGCCGCTGCCGCGCCAAAGCTTTCTCCGGGCATAACAGCGATATGGTGCGCCTCTAGCAATGCATAGGCAAAGGCTTCACCACTCATTCCAGTCGCGCGAATGTCCAGCATCATATACATTGCACCCTGTGCTGGGGTCAGTCCAACGGTGCTTTGGTGCTCTAGGATTTCTTGGCCCAGAGCGCGGCGGCGGCGGAAAGGCGCAGCAACGTCTTCTTCAAACGCAGGCCCTTGGTTTAGGGCAAAGTCACTGGCGTCCTGAATAAAGCCAGCGACGCCATATGTGGTGTGTGTGGCAAGGTTGATCAGGCTTTCGATCACTTCAGCTGGTCCAACGACCCATCCACACCGCGATCCCGTCATCGCGTGGGATTTGGACATCGAACCCACAACCAAAGTGCGTTGCGCCATATCGGGCAATGCGCGCGGGCTGATGTGTTCACCATCCCACACTTGAGTGTCATAGACTTCATCAGAGATCAGCCACAAATCATGCGCTTTGCACACATCCGCGATGCCTTCCAGCGTTTCACGCGAATAGACTGTGCCGGTGGGATTGTTCGGTGTGTTGATCAACAGGGACCGTGCACCCGCTGCACAGGCGTCGATATCGCCAGTGCGGGGTTGGAATGCATCCTCTGCCCGTGTCTCGATTGCCTTTGGGATAGCACCCACACCGCGCAACGTTCCGGGGTAGGTGGCATAGAACGGATCAAGGTACAGCGCGGTTTCACCCGCGTCACACGCCACCATGTGCGCGGCGAACAATGCGGCTTGTCCCCCAGGAGTGATCAATACGTTCTGAGGGCCTGTCGGGACGCCTGTGCGCTCTTGGACACGTTTGGCCACAGTCTGGCGCAATGCATCTGTGCCGGGGACAGCAGCATAGCCTGTATGTCCTCCCATCGCAGCCTTGTGCATATCCTGCAAAATAGGCGCAGCGGTGCGGATGTCGTGTTCACCAATGGTGAGTTCAACCACATCAATACCGTCTTTAATCATCTCACGGGCTTTGATGAACACCTCCCAACCGTCAGAACCATCACCCAATAGGCCAGAGATACGTTGAGAGAGTTTCATGAGGTGTCATCCTGTTAGCTTGGCGTTCGGCAAAGGGGACAGAGCCGCGCGATATTGTCAATTGGCTGTGTGGGGGGAAAGACAGCTATACAGGCCTGGTTCATTAATCAACATGGCCCGCTGATTGTTTTTAATCCAGTTCAAGAACTATCTTACCTATATGTCCTTTTTCAACAAAAGCGCTTTGTGCCTTTGCGATTTCGCGCAGCGGATAGGCCTCAGCCACCAGAGATGCGATTTCTTTATGCTCGATCCGTTTTACAAGATTCTTGAATACCTGCGGCTCAAGGACAGTACAGCCAAAAAAGCTGAGGTCTTTAAGGTAAAGGGAGCGTACATCCAGTTCAACGATCGGACCAGCGATTGCACCGGCTACAGCGTACCGCCCATGAGGGCGTAATTCATCAAGAAATGCGGGCCATTGGGGGCCAGCGACCAAGTCAATGACGACATCAACGCTAGTTGCTCCTATAGCAGCAATTAGATTATCACCTCGATCAATGGTCTTCAGTGCACCCAGTTCTAAGAGGGCTTTTGCTTTGGAGGCGCTGGTAACTGCAATCACCTTTGCACCACGCGCTTGCGCCAACTGAACAGTTGCGGATCCGACACCATCAGATGCGCCCGTTACCAATACTGTTTCACCCTCGCGCAGGTTGGCACGCGTCAGCATATTTTCGGCTGTAGAGTAAGAACAAGGGAAGGATGCCAATTCATTGTAGGTCAGTTCGCAATCGATTGCGTGCGCGTATTGGTTAGCAATCCGCGTATACTGAGCAAAGCCACCGTCACACTCAGACCCGAAGTACCAAGGCGTCTCTAACGTTTTGCCATTCACCTCACGAAGGCATTGTTCGATCAATATGCGTTCGCCAATGCGGGCAGGATCAACCGCGGTGCCTACAGCAACAATTTAGCCGCAATCATCTGCGCCTCGAGTGCGCGGGAATGTAAGGGGGTAACCGGTCCATGCTGCATCATCAGGAGATCAATCACCCTTTGAGTACCATCCATTACGCGTATTGATGTCCGTGTTGTTGACCCCTGCGGCTTTGACCATGACGATTACATCGTTTTCAGAGGGGGTGGGTACAGGCAGGTTATCGCACCACGCAAGCATTTCGGGACCACCGATGCCAATAAGAGCAACGCCAGACATTGTTTCGGGTAAAGCCATCTTGGTCTCCAATATTTTGAAAGCGGACATTTTTGGAAGACCTCAGGACTTTCAATCTGAACGTGAAGCGATCTTGCTGCATCCGCCCCAAGTACACCGCAGACATGTGCAGTTTAAAAGATGTAGATTTCCCCAAACACTTGACCCAACTCCTATATGCAGGCTAGGCAATAATAATGAAAAACTGCGCAACCATTATTATTTGCTGCATTACCTGCTGAACCATTCCAGCGGGAATTTCTGTCATTTCATCTTCAGACTAGAATTGTTATGCCCGCGCTGACTTGCGTAAGGACGTACACCATGACTGACATTTATCTATACAACACTAAGACACGGACCAAGGGGCAGCAGTTCACGCCCATTGATGACAAAAACGTACGGATGTATGTCTGTGGGCCAACGGTATATGACCGCGCCCACCTCGGAAACGCGCGTCCTGTGATTGTGTTTGATGTGCTCAACCGATTGCTGCGTCATGTGTATGGGGACAAACACGTCACCTACGTGCGCAACTTCACGGACGTGGATGACAAGATCAACGCACGCGCAGCTGAAAGCGGCCGTAGCATTGGCTATATCACGGATGAGACGATCCAGTGGTTCCTAGACGATATGGGGGCAGTGGGGGCGATCGAACCTGACCACATGCCACGTGCCACCGCCTATATCGCGCCTATGGTTGCTATGATCGAAGACCTGATTGCCAAGGGACACGCCTATGCGGCCGAAGGGCATGTGTTGTTCTCTGTCTCTAGTTACGCAGAGTACGGTGCACTCTCTGGTCGCTCTATGGATGATATGATTGCGGGGGCACGGGTAGAGATAGCCCCATACAAACGCGATCCTATGGATTTTGTCCTATGGAAGCCATCAGACGCAGATACCCCCGGCTGGGACAGCCCATGGGGCCGTGGACGTCCGGGTTGGCATATTGAATGCTCCGCTATGGCGCATGACCTACTGGGCGCACAGTTTGATATTCACGGTGGGGGGAATGACCTGACCTTCCCACACCACGAGAATGAGATAGCCCAGTCCAAATGCGCAGGCCACGATTTCGCGAACGTATGGCTGCACAATGAGATGTTACAGGTAGAGGGCAAGAAGATGTCCAAAAGCCTTGGCAACTTCTTCACTGTTCGTGATCTGTTGGATCAGGGGGTATCGGGAGAGGTCATTCGCCTTGTGATGCTATCCACGCATTACCGCAAACCTATGGACTGGACAGAGACCAAACGTAAGGAAGCAGATAATACACTTAGCGATTGGATATCTGTTCTGCAAAAGCACGGGTACTGTGCCAAGACAGTAGAGATGCTAAAGGCTGCTGGGGACTGGACAGCGGATGTTGAATTAATGGGTGTTCTAGGTAATGACCTGAACACACCGGGTGCATTGGCACGTTTGCATGTTCTGTCTAAGGGCCGCACCGCCGAAGCCCTTGCACCGTTTGCGCATGGACTAGAGACCTTGGGCCTTGTGTCTGATTGGAGCGCGGTTGAAGCCTCTGCTTCTGAAAGGGATGATCTGGCCGATTGGATTGCCCCAGTGATTGATCGTCTGTTGGTTGAGCGCAGCACGGCACGCGCCGATAAAAACTGGGGCGAGGCGGATCGCCTGCGTGATTTGCTTAATGCTTCGGGTGTTCAAGTGACAGACATTGCGGGTGAAGCAAGCTGGGCCCAAGGTCCAGACTTTGATCCAAGCGTGTTGGAGGCCCTCAAATGAGCAAAGAACGCCTATATCTTTTCGACACCACCCTACGCGACGGGCAGCAAACCCAAGGTGTGCAGTTTTCAACCACCGAAAAGCTTCAGATCGCGCAGGCCCTTGATGCGCTGGGCGTGGATCATATCGAGGGCGGTTGGCCGGGTGCAAATCCAACTGACAGCGCGTTTTTCGACGAAGCCCCAAAATCCCGCGCTACGATGACCGCATTTGGGATGACCAAACGCAAAGGTATCTCGGCGGAAAACGACGACGTGCTGGCGGCGGTGATCAATGCCAATACGGCTGCGGTCTGTCTGGTTGGTAAAACCCACGAATTTCACGTCAAAACCGCGCTGGGCATCGAGCTTGATGAAAACACTGATAACATCGCTAGAAGTTTTGCTTATCTCGAGGCGAAGGGGCGCGAAGCGATCTTTGACGCCGAACACTTCTTTGACGGTTTTAAGGCCAACCCAGAATACGCTCTTGAAGCGATCAAAGCGGCCTATGACAACGGCGCACGCTGGATCGCGCTGTGTGACACTAACGGCGGCACCTTGCCCGCAGATGTGGGGCGCATTACGGCGGAAGTGATTGCAGCGGGTATTCCGGGCGACCACTTGGGTATTCACACCCATAACGACACCGAGAACGCCGTGGCCTGTTCGTTGGCCGCTGTGGACGCAGGTGCGCGCCAAATCCAAGGGACGTTGAACGGGCTGGGGGAGCGGTGTGGTAACGCTAATCTTGTGACCCTGATCCCGATCCTGTTGTTGAAAGAACCATACGCCAGCAAATTTGAGACAGGCGTGCCTGCGGATGCATTGCAAAACATATCCCGTACCAGCCGTATGTTGGACGAAATCCTGAACCGCGTTCCGCAAAAACAGGCGGCTTTTGTCGGCTCATCGGCCTTTGCACACAAGGCGGGGCTGCACGCGAGTGCAATTCTGAAAGACCCAACAACTTACGAACACATCGAGCCATCGTTGGTTGGCAATGAGCGCGTGATCCCGATGTCAAACCAAGCGGGGCAATCGAATCTGCGCCGTCGCTTGGAATCCGCAGGGATTGAAGTCACGCCAAAAGACCCAGCATTGGGCCGCATTTTGGAACGCATTAAGGTGCGAGAATCCGATGGGTATTCCTATGACACCGCGCAAGCCAGTTTCGAGCTGTTGGCGCGCGATGAATTGGGCCTTATGCCAGACCTGTTCGAGGTGAAACGCTACCGCGTGACTGTCGAACGTCGCAAAAACAAACGTGATCAAATGGTTAGCCTGTCGGAGGCTGTGGTAGTCGTTAAGGTGAACGGTGAGAAAAAGCTATCTGTCAGTGAATCCATGGATGAAACAGGCGGTGATCGTGGTCCTGTGAATGCATTGTCCAAGGCATTGGCCAAAGACCTTGGCCCGTATCAATCAATGATCGACGACATGCACCTTGTTGATTTCAAAGTGCGGATCACTCAGGGCGGGGTCGAAGCCGTTACGCGCGTGATCATCGATTACGAGGACGGGCAGGGCAACCGTTGGTCCACAGTTGGTGTCAGCGCGAACATAGTTGATGCATCGTTTGAAGCGTTGCTTGACGGTATCCGTTGGAAAATATTGCGCGATACATTTATCAAACAGCAACCTTAACTTTACATTTTTACGCCTGTGACTAGCAAGGGGCGCTATCTGGTGGTACCCGATGTCGGGCATCTTGCGATTGTGGATGCAGATGAAACGTTTACTGTGATCAAAGAGGACCTCAGTGGAATTTAACGAGGATATAATAGCCTGCGCTGGCTTGGTTGAACGGGGCGATCCGGATCGCTTTCGCACTGTGATGGCAGCCCCATTGGCTGCGCGTCCTGTGATGTTTACGCTTTATGCCCTGAACGTCGAAGTTGCACGCGCCCCATGGGTGACCAAAGAGGCGATGATCGCCGAGATGCGTTTGCAATGGTGGCGCGATGTTTTGGAAGAAATCAGTCTGTGCAAAGCACTGCACAGACATGAGGTGGCAACACCGTTGTCCAAAATTCTCACGCCCAGCGATGCCAAGATGTTAGATCAGCTGGTGGCGATAAGGCGTTGGGATATATATAAAGATGCGTTTGAGGATGCAGATCACTTTAAGAATTACATCGACCAAACAGCAGGGCACCTCATGGTTGCCACAGCAAGATGTTTGGGTGAATGTGACGAAGCTGTGGTGCGCGATGTGGCCTATGCGGCTGGCTTGGCCGCATGGTTCCAAGCGGTACCAAAGCTTGAAGAAGAAAAACGCATTCCAATGGTCGATGGACGCGCAGAAGCGATCCAAGAGTTGGCGCAATCTGGCCTTGACCGCCTGACCAGGGCGCGCAAATCGCGCAGCGCCGTGTCCAAGGCATCACGTCCTGCTTTGTGGTCAGCGCTATCTGCGCAAAAGATGCTACAACAAGTAATCATAGATCCCTTCATCGTGGTAGGGGGTGCCATACGCCCTGTTCAGGGCAACCTTGCATGGGCTGCCTTAACAGGGCGCTGGTAACTTAGGACGCTGGCTTTTCTTCAGGCCGCGTCACCAACCAGATCAATGCACCGGCGGCTAAAACCAAGAATGGTGCCATCGCATAGTTCACTGAAGCCCAGCCTTGAACCGCACTGCCTCCAGAACAATTCATCAAACCGCCTGAGGCAAGCGACGCGATCGTGACGCCACCAAAGACCAACAAGTCATTCAGGCCCTGCATGCGTCCACGCTCGTGAACTGTATGTGCACCGGCCAACATGGATGTGGCCCCGATAAAGCCAAAGTTCCAGCCAATACCCAGTAATATCAATGCTATAAAGAAGTTGGGCAGGGCCACGCCGCTCAGCGCAACGATGCCAGCACTGCCAAGGATAGCAATGCCCAGCCCCATGATCTTTTCAACGCCAAAGCGGGCGATCAGGTGGCCGGTAAAGAAGGATGGAATGAACATCGCCAAAACGTGGCTCGTGACCACATCCGCGGCTGTGCCCTTAGTAAACCCACAGCCTACAACGGCCAGAGGCGTTGATGTCATGACCAAGTTCATCAAGGCGTAAGATACCATTGCGCAGATTACGGCGACCGCGATCCGTGGTGTTTTGATCAGCTCCCAACGGGTACGCCCTTTTGGCGTGTCTGCAGTCGGGGCCTCAGGTTTGGGCATATCGACGAATAGAAACAGGGCTGATCCGACGACATTGATGACGATTACCGCCAAATAAGTCCCAAGGAAAGGGACCAGCATCGCGTCAGAGGTGACTTTAAACAATTGTGGGCCAAGCACGGCAGCAACAAGCCCACCTGCCATAACGTATGAAATCGCCTTGGGACGGAACGCATCGGACGCGGAATCTGCCGCAGCAAAGCGATAAAAGCCCTGCGCAGACATGTAGACGCCAGTAAAGAAGCTCCCCAGTAAGAATAATGGGAAACTGCTGGAGTATAATGCGTAGGCACAAACGGCTGCACCAATAGCTCCACCCAACGTTCCCAACCAAAAGCCAACGCGACGGCCATAGTTTTGCATGATCGCTGAAACGGGCGTGGCAGACAGCATTGATCCCAGCACGATCATCGAAATCGGCAATGTAGCAAAGCAAACGTTTGACGCCAGAGATTGTCCCGCCAATCCACCAATCGTGAAAATGAGCGGCATCTGCGCGCCCAAAATTGCTTGGGCCAAAACCAAAACGGTGACGTTGCGAACGGCACGTTTGTGCGAAACGGGATCTGAATTTAAATCTGTCATGAATTTGCGATAGCCCTTAGGTTGAGCATGGGCAATGGGCCCTTGGTCTAAGGCTAGGTAAAATGATGAAACTGCTATTGATTGCGGGAATGGGGGAAAGCGTCGCTTTGGCGCGTAAACTCTCTGTAATTGAAGGGCACGAAGTCATTTGTGTGACCGAAGGGCGCGCAGTCGCCCGCGCCGAACCACCTGCAAAAATATATGACGGTATATTTGAAACTGATGCGGAGTTTGCCGGATACATAGCCTCTGAGAGGTTTGACATGGTTGTGGATGCCGCCCATCCGTTTGAGGCCCGCCTTGGCAACATCGCACGCGGTTTGGAACTGCCTTACCTGCGCGTCACACGCCAAGAATGGGCACCCAAGCAGAATGAAGACTGGATTAACGTTGCCTCTATGAAAGAGGCTGTGGTTGTCGTCCCGAAGGCCGCGCGCGTGTTCCTTGCCACAGGGCGGGGAAGTGTTCATGCGTTTCAGGATCGCGCCGATGCCTACGTCATGTGTCGTCAGCTCGAACAACATGACCGTGCCTTTCCACTAGAAAATGGCGAATACATATTTGGCGAAGGTCCGTTTTCAGTGACCGCAGAAATGGAAACACTTCAATCCCTTAAGGTTGATTGTCTGATTCTGCGCAATTCAGGCAGCGTTCAGGGACGCAGCAAAGTCGATGCGGCTGGTAACCTTGGGATAAAGGTTATTATGATCCAAAAAAGCGATATGGGCTTGCCCCAATTACAAATAGCAACATTCATGGATGTCGCAAAGCGGGTGGCTGATTATGCGGATCATTGAAACAGACGCGGATGTGAATGAGGGCGCTGCGTGGCTTGCCACACACGATGAACGCCTTGCCTATGCGTTGTCCCAAACGGGGCCACTGCCGCTGCGCCGCAGACCCGATGGTTTTGCCCAATTGCTCAGTGCGATCATTTCACAACAGGTGTCGGTCGCCTCTGCTGCTGCAATATGGAAACGGATGGAAGATGCAGGCTTGACGACTGAAACCGCAGTTCTAGCCGCGGGTGAGGATGGACTGCGCGGTGCCGGGCTAAGCCGCCAAAAGATTGCTTATTCCCAAGCCCTCGCTGAGGCGAAGATTGACTATGACGCAGTGCGCCACGTACCAGATGCTGATGTGATGGCGACCCTTACCGCCGTCAAAGGCATTGGGGTTTGGACGGCCGAAATCTATGCGATGTTCTCACTGGGGCGCTGCGATGTCTTTGCGCCGGGTGATTTAGCGCTGCAAGTCGCGGCCCAAGATCTATATGGGTTGGTGGATCGACCAAAGGAAAAAGAGCTGCGGCAGATGTCGCTGGACTGGACGCCATGGCGGTCGGTTGCAGCGCGGCTGTTGTTTGCATACTACCAGATTGCAAAGGGCAGGGAAGGTATCTGATGACACGAGTATTGAATGCAGAGCGGCGCGAGCCAGTTTCGGGCGAAACACGATCCGTTGTTGTGTTTGTGCACGGCTACGGAGCCAACGGCGCAGACCTTTTGGGGTTGGCTGATCCGCTGAGCGAGCACCTTCCAGATACCTTGTTTATCGCACCTGATGCGCCTGAAATGATCCCAGATATGCCAAACGGATACCAATGGTTCCCGATCCCGTACATCGACGGCTCATCTGAGGAAGAATCAGAACGTGGCATGGACTCAGCTGTTGAGGATTTTCATTCCTTCTTGGATGCCCTGATGGTCGATGAAGATGTTCTTCCTGAACAGGTTGTTCTGTTCGGATTTTCTCAAGGGGCCATGATGAGCCTGCACATTGCGCCGCGCCGCGAAGATGAACTTGCAGGCGTTGTTGCCATTGCAGGGCGTTTGTTGCGTCCAGATTTGTTGGCTGACGAAGTTGTAGGCCGTCCACCAATCTTGTTGGTCCACGGCGATCAAGACGATGTTGTGCCACCGCAATCCCTGCAATTGGCAGCCGAAGCCTTGCAAGAAGCGGGATGGAAAGACGTCTTTGCACACGTGATGAAGGGCACCGCCCATGGGATAGCACCTGATGGCCTGTCTGTCACGTTAGCCTTTATGCGTGACAAACTAGGGCTCTGATCCGTCACCATAGCGTACATATTTAGCTTAGTTCATAGGCGAGATGTTGTGGGGCAGCTTGGGGTTGCATGCTGTCAACCACGACTTATAGTAATAGGTGCAGGATCAGGGATCTGTCCCCGAGAATGCTGTTGGTCGCAGTATGGGTAAGGATGGCACGCAATATGGCCAATGACTTAAGCAGTACTCTTAACTATGACGTTCGTGCAGATTTGCTGCGCGGTGCTGGTGCGATGAGCAAACATCCCGCGTTAGTGCTGAATGCGGATTATCGACCGCTCAGTTATTATCCACTTTCATTGTGGACATGGCAGGACGCCGTCAAAGCCGCGTGGCTGGACAGGGTCGACATCGTGGCCGAGTACGAAGACGTGGTGCATTCCCCAAGTACGGTGGTCAGAATACCATCCGTTGTTGTCCTAAAAGATTATGTCAAACCTCAAAAGCGCGTGGGCTTCACGCGCTTTAATTTATTTTTGAGGGATGAATTCAGATGCCAATATTGTGGAAAGAGCGGTGAACTTACCTTTGACCACGTCGTTCCACGTGCCTCTGGGGGTGTGACCAGTTGGCAAAACGTTGTTGCTGCCTGCAGCCCATGCAATCTGCGCAAAGGCTGCAAATCGCTTCATCACACAGGTATGAACCTGAGGAAACCACCGCGCCAACCTGCAGCCGAGGAATTGCGCAACATGGGCCGCAAATTCCCACCCAACCATCTTCACGACAGTTGGATGGACTTTTTGTATTGGGACGCAGAGCTAGAGGCGTAATTAGCCAGCACGCTGCAACATTCCAAACAGGTCGCGTGGGTCTTCTGGATCTGCCAGCAGATCAAGCGGATGGAACAGTTTGGTCGCTTTGATTTGATCGCGCACATAGCGCAGGGCGCTAAAGTCCTCGATTGCGAAGCCGACACTGTCAAACAGGGTGATCTGTGCCTCTGATGTGCGCCCATCGGCCTGTCCCGTCATGACCTGCCAAAGTTCAGTGACCGGATGATCCGCCGCCAATTGCTGAATTTCGCCTTCAATCCGTGTCTGTTCGGGATATTCTACAAAGATAGTTGAACGATGCAGGATTGCTTCGGCCAGTTCTGTTTTGCCCGGACAATCGCCACCAATCGCGTTGATGTGTACACCCGCGCCGACCATGTTGTCTGTGAGGATCGTGGCATATGCCTTGTCAGCAGTGCATGTGGTGATAATATGGGCACCCTCAATGGCCTCTTGGCCGGTTTTGCAGGCGACGATTTTCATACCAGTGCCTTGTAGGTTCGCCGCACACTTGGCTGTGGCGGCAGCATCAATGTCATACAACCGCACCTCATCAATCCCAACGATAGCTTGTATGGCAGTTGCCTGAAATTCGGACTGTGCCCCATTGCCGATCATTGCCATAACGCGTGTGCCCTTTGGGGCCAATAACTTTGCCACAACAGCCGAGGTCGCCGCTGTGCGCAGGGCAGTGAGCAAGGTCATCTCTGTCAACAACACAGGATAACCACTGGCCACATCCGCCAACAATCCAAAGGCCACAACGGTTTGTAACCCTTCTTCAGTGTTCTTGGGGTGGCAGTTGACGTATTTAAATCCGTAATCAAGGCCATCTGACGTTGGCATCAACTCCATCACACCATCATCAGTGTGGCTGCCGACGCGTGGTGTCTTATCAAAGCTCTCCCAGCGTTTAAAATCTGCCTCAACATAGCCAGCAATGCCTTTCAGCATGTCATGCAGACCCATGTGGTGGATCAGTTTCATCATGTGGTCGACAGAAACAAAAGGGACCAGTGCTTTGTCGGAGGGGTTTAGGTTAATCATATCAGTGTCCTTAGTCAAAAGCGTGGGTAGGGCGGTCAAACACTTTGCGCCCCATGGCAGAGGCGGTCAGTTCGACCATTAATTGTGCGGTGCGGCCGCGTTCATCGAGGAACGGATTAAGTTCGACCAAATCCAGCGATGTCATCAACGCGCTGTCGTGCAGCATCTCCATCACCAAATGGGCTTCGCGCACAGTGGCACCGCCAGGGACAGTTGTACCAACAGCTGGGGCCACGGATGGATCAAGGAAATCAACATCCAACGAGACATGAAGCAAGCCGTTGGCGTCCTTCACATCTGCAAGGAATTGGGCCAATGGCTTTGCAATCCCACCTTCATCAATTGCACGCATGTCATAACCGCGGATGGCCGTGTCCTGCATATCCTCGCGCTCGGCCTGATCCACGGACCGCAGACCAATGAGGCAGATGTTTTCATGTGGCACAGGGTGTTCAAATGTCGGGAACCCATCGAACCCTTCGCGCCCTGACAAATAGCCAACGGGTGTGCCGTGCAAGTTGCCAGAACTGGTTGTGTGGGGCGTGTGGAAATCCGTATGTGCATCGAGCCATAGGATAAACAATGGCCGGTCGACTTGTGCTGCATGGCGTGCAACGCCCAAAACGGTGCCAAGCGATAGGGCGTGATCCCCACCCATAAAGATAGGAACACTGCATTTCATTGCGGATTGCGCGGCGTCGGCCAGTGCTTCTGTCCATGCGATGTTTTCGGGAAGGGCGTATATCGTGTCAGACGGCGCGGCCTTGTGCGCATTGGGCGCGACATTACCTGCGTCTTGGACGCTATAGCCTAATTCGCGCAATGCCTCCGGTAAATCGGCCGTGCGGTACGCATCTGGACCCATAAGGCATCCAGCGCGTTGCTTGCCACAATCCAGCGGGGCGCCGATGAGCGTGATATCAAGTGTGTTCATTATTGGTCTCATTTTAGCTTTGAGAGCAATATGATGAATGAATTGATTGCATTTCAGTCACCAAATTGACCATAACGAAACCTAATTGAACAATATGGACGAAGTTGTGAACCAAACGGATACCGCCATAATTGCTGCCCTTCGCCATGACGCGCGTGCATCGATGTCTGATTTGGCGGCACGATTGGGCGTTTCGCGGACTACGGTCAGAGGGCGTATTGAGCGGCTGCGCCAAAAGGGTGAGATTGTTGGTTTTACCGTTGTGATGCGGCAGGACACATTAAGTGATCCCGTGCGTGGCCTTATGATGATTGGTATTGAAGGGCGTGGAACAGACAAGATCATTCGCCAACTCAATGGCATGCCCGAATTGAGGGCAGTTCACTCGACCAATGGGCGTTGGGATGTAATCGTCGAAGTAGGAACAGACACACTTGAGAGCTTTGACGAGGTTTTGTCCCGCATTCGCAGGCTAGATGGCATTGTCGCCAGTGAAACCAGTTTGCTGCTTACAACGCGCAAGTCGACTTAACTGCGTTTCAACGCCATCAGCCAAAGACCACAGAGCACGATTGAGACGATGGCGTTCCAACCTGCCATGCTGATGCCTGCCAGTTGCCATGGAATATCATCGCAGCGCACCAAAGGGGCCGCCATGATCTGAGCCAACAGATCATCTGCACTCATGTTGTCGATTGCGCTTGAGGTGCAGCTGGTGGGACCTTCAAAGATGCCCTGTTCGACCCCTGCATGATAAACGCCAATGACTGCTGTGGTCGTTGCAGACAAAGCACCGGCTAAAATGACGCCAGTGCGCAGCCACGCATTATCAAAGCTCAGCGCAAGCGCACCCAAAACAATCGCCACCACATGTGGATAACGCTGCCAAATGCACAGCTTGCATGGTGCCATGCCGCCGATATGTTGAAAGGCAAGGGCCCCCAACATCAATGCGGCAGAACCGAGGGCCGCTGCCATAAAATACTGTTTTTGGGTCATAGGAATTTCACCGCTGCAAATCCGGCGACCAAGATCACCACGAACAATGTGAACATAAGACCTAAACGGCGTTCAATAAAATCACGAATTGGTGCGCCAAAGGTGCGCAGCAATGCCGCGACGACAAAGAAACGCAACGCGCGCGCCAAAATTGAGGTCATGATGAAGGTTACCAATGGCATACTGGTCCAGCCGGACATGATTGTGATGACTTTATAAGGGAAGGGGGTCACACCAGCGGCGAGGACGGCCCAGAAACCCATGTCATTAAAGCGTGTGCTGAACTCCGCCATAGAGTCTGCTTTGCCAAGGCTGGCTAGGATCGGTTCGCCGATCGTTTCAAACGCCAATGCGCCAATTGCGTATCCCAACAATCCACCAAGGACCGAAGCTGCTAGGGCGACGCTCGCGATCAACCATGCGCGACGCGGCCGCGCCAAGATTAGTGGAATCATGATGACGTCTGGAGGAATCGGAAAGAAAGAACTTTCGACAAATGCGACCAATGCCAGAACCCACAATGCATTTGGGTGTTCGGCCATACGAATAGTCCATGCATAAAGTCTTTTTAACATTTTAATATGATCCCTCAGAACACTTGTTTTTAAAGCTGTAATGCCGTGCGAAACGCACAAATGTCAAAGGGTGTTAAAAAGAGCTGAAATATGCACTTTACGCGGCCAAGAGAGCAGGTTAGAGGGAGCTCATGGGGCCCAAGTGGCGGAATGGTAGACGCGGTGGATTCAAAATCCACTTCTGTAACAGGAGTGCCGGTTCGAGTCCGGCCTTGGGTACCAATTAAATGGTACAACCTCATAATTCTTAAAATAGTTAAAATATACCTAACTC
Source organism: Ascidiaceihabitans sp. (assembly GCA_028248455.1). Classification (GTDB taxonomy): domain Bacteria; phylum Pseudomonadota; class Alphaproteobacteria; order Rhodobacterales; family Rhodobacteraceae; genus Ascidiaceihabitans. Next base: position 66,005 of record JAOKHV010000007.1, read on the forward strand.
GGCCAGAATTTGTGTTTGGCCGTTGCGTGTCGAATCTTAGCTATGGTTTTTGTTTCTCGAATGTCGTGACTACTTAGTGCGGGCGCGCCAGGCGGACCAATGTTCTGGGGTGTCCAAATCCATGCGTGCGCGATCGCCTTTCAGGGCGTGAAGCATCAGTCTGTCTCCTAACTCTGATAGTATTGCGTTGGCACCTGTGTCTCCAGTAAGCTTTTGAAATTGTTCAAATAAGTTCTCGACAACTAAGGTCGGGTGCCCCGTGGCACCGTCCTGTGTCGTTGCGCGCAGTGCCGTTGCATTCGTTCTTTCAAATACCTCCAACATTTCGTTCATGTCATCTGTTGTGATATCAGGCATATCTGCTGGAAGGATCATAACCGCCTTGGCGTTGTTGGGCAGGGCCGCGCCACCGCGTTGCAAGCTGCGCGACATCCCAAGGTCGGCGTCAGGAACTTCAACCACCGACAATTCTAGTCCTGTTAGGCAAGCTGCGCGGGGATGGTCCGAGCTGGGCAACGTGACCAAGACCGGTTGGCCCGTCGCCAAAGCGCGTTTTGCCATGACTTGCAGGCAGGGTGCGCCGTGCACGTCTTCCAACAGCTTGTCGCCGCCGCGCATCCGCGACGCAGAACCCGCTGCCAAAAGTAGAATTGGTATTGTCATCTGATGACCCTAACGCGGTCGTGCGCGGTTAACCACGCATTCGCGCGCCATCTGCATCAAATAAGGTTTCCACAATGACACGGGCAGGGCGCATTTGCCCCAAGATTTCAATCTCAACAGCCAATCCATCGGCAATTTGATCCGTCGGAAGGAATCCAAGGGCAATCGATTTCTCCGCATAATGGGAATATCCGCCAGAGGTACAAAAGCCCACGACCGTGCCATCCAGCCAAATAGGTTCATACCCCTGAACATCAGCATCCAGCGCATCGACCTCAAAGGAAACCAATGTACGCGCAGCCCCATTTGCACGCTCTGTTTCAGCTGCTTCGCGACCAATGAAATCCGTGTTCTTCTCAAAGCTGATGAAGCGATCCAATCCGGTTTCAGCAGCCGTATAGTCGGGGGAAAATTCGGACATCCAAGAGCCAAAAAATTTATCAAGGCGCAGTGACATCATCGCCCGCATGCCAAAAGGAACCATACCGTGCTTTTGGCCTTCAGCCCAAAGCGTGTTCCACAGGTTACGTTGCCCCATTGGATCACAGTAGATCTCGTACCCTAAATCACCGGTGTAGCTGACGCGCTGAACTAGACATTCGGTCATCCCAACGATCATTGGGCGCACATCCATGAACTTCATTTCACTGATATCGCTCAGGGTACAGGTCGTCAAAACAGCCCGCGCATCAGGGCCTGCAATTTGAAATCCGTTCCTTTTATCACTGATATTATATATGGTTACGTCATGATCTTGATGTTTTTTGAGCCAGCGCCAATGATAGGCTTGTGACCCATAGGATGCGGTCAGTTGGAATTCATCCTCTGCCAAACACGACACGGTAAAGTCACCAATCAGCTTACCTTTTTGCGAAAGCATCGGGGTTAGGCTTAGGCGTCCAACTTTGGGTATACGCCCCGCCATAATGCGGTCCAACCATGCGCGTGCGCCGTCGCCTTTGACCAGATATTTGCCAAAGTTATGCACCTCATTGATGCCCACAGCGTTGCGCACACCGCGTACTTCGCGCGCGGTTGCTCCGAATGCATCAGAGCGTCGGAAGGATGGTGTTTCAAACGTTGGCTCATCGCCAGCGGCAAAGTAATTGACCACTTCCATACCAAATTGCTGACCCCAAACAGCGCCCATACCGCTGAAAATATCATACATCGGGGTAGTACGGTTTGGACGTGCAGCTGGCAGTTCCTCGTTCGGATAGGACACGGAAAAGCGCTTTTGATAGTTCTCAATCACCTTAGGCAGGGTGTAACCTGGCGAAATCCAATCCCCAAAACGGGCGACATCCATCGCCATCACATCGCGTTCTGGTTCGCCCTCAACCATCCACTGCGCCAACATCAAACCAACCCCGCCACCTTGGCTAAAGCCTGCCATCACGCCACAAGCGGACCAATAGTTGCGCACGCCTGGAACAGGGCCCACCAGCGGATTGCCGTCAGGGGCAAACGTGAAGGGGCCGTGAATCACGTTCTTAACGCCCGCTTTCTCCAAATCAGGGAAACGTTTATAGGCAAAATTGATGCTGTCCTCGATCTTGTCGAAATCGTCTTGCAACAGGTCCTGACCAAAGGACCATGGGGTGCCATTAACGGCCCATGGACGGCAGGTTTGTTCATAAAAACCAATGCAAAGACCCTGACCCTCTTGGCGTAAATAGCTTTCGCCAGCGGGGTCCATGACGTGGGGATGTTCAATCCCGTCTTTCATCATATCAACAATCATCGGGACCTCTTCGGTCACGATATATTGGTGCTCCATCGGGTGCAGTGGGAAATAGATACCGGCCATTGCGCCCACTTCACGCGCCCACAAGCCTCCAGCATTCACGACATGTTCCGCATGGATTGTGCCTTTGTCCGTCACCACATCCCATGTGCCATCGGCGCGCTGATTGGTTTCCACAACCATCGTGTGCGTTTCAATCGTCGCACCACCCATGCTGGCCGCTTTTGCATAGGCATGGGTGGTGCCCGAGGGGTCCAAATGCCCATCAAGGGGATCATAAAGTCCGCCAATGATGCCCTCAATATTGGTCACAGGGGCGATCTTCTTGATTTCTTCAGGGCCAACAATGTCTGTCTCAAGCCCCATAAAGCGGTGCTTGGCGCGTTCTGCCAGTAGCATGTCAAAGCGATCTTGGTTGTCCGCCAACGTCACACCGCCCACATGGTGCAGGCCACAAGACATACCTGTAATTCCTTCCAACTCTTTGTAAAGCTTGATGGTATAGCCCTGCAACGCAGCCATATTGGTGTCGCCATTCAGCGTGTGAAATCCACCCGCCGCATGCCATGTAGACCCAGAAGTTAATTCAGAGCGTTCCAACAACATCACATCTGACCATCCCAGTTTCGTGAGATGGTACAAAACAGACGCGCCAACCACGCCGCCTCCAATCACTGCTACACGTATTGTGGTCTTCATGGGGCGCACTCCTTGGCAAGATGTTACATCCAGATTGGATTTTGCTGTCGTGTCTGGCTGGTCGCATAGCGACAAATATTGTCGCCTTGGTGCAATCAAACGATATTCAAGCTGCGAATATCAAGGGTAACGAAACCTTATTTCAGGGCGGTATCCATATGCGTACCCATGCACAAGCAGTCGTAATCGGTGGTGGAGTAATCGGATGTTCGATCCTGTATCACCTCACCAAATTGGGCTGGAAAGACGTCGTTTTGATTGAACGTGATGAACTTACCTCTGGCTCTACATGGCACGCCGCCGCCAATATCCACGGACTGCATGACAGCACCAACATCAGTCGTATTCAGCATTATACGATGGGACTGTATAAGGAGCTGGAGCAGGAAACGGGCCAAGGTTGTGGCGTGTTCCAACCGGGGTCTTTGTACCTTGCCCAAACGATTGAGCGCGAACATCAGCTGCGTTTGCAAGCGGCCAAGGCTAAACTGTATGGGATGAATTTCCATGAGGTTGATCGGGGTGAGGCAGAGCGCCTGCACCCACTGGTCGATTTTGACGGCATCCGTTGCATCATGTGGGAACCTGATGGCGGCAACGTCGATCCTTCGGGCGTGACACAGGCCTACGCCACTGGCGCACGTCAAAACGGCGCTGAAATTATGCGGTTCAATCCTGTGCTTGGGACAGAACAACAGCCCGACGGTACATGGATTGTGCGCACGGAAAAAGGCGACGTATCAACACCTTGGGTGATCAATGCCGCAGGCCTATGGGGGCGCGAAGTGGCTGCCCTTGCGGGTATCGACCTGCCTTTGCAACCCACAGAACATCAGTACTTCGTAACCGAAACCATCCCTGAGATTGCGGCGATGGAAAAACGCCTGCCATCCGTGGCGGACCGCGACGGCGAATATTACCTGCGACAAGAAGGTCAGGGGCTGCTGGTCGGGGCCTATGAGAAGAACATGAAGTTCTGGGCTGAAGACGGCACGCCGCTGGATTTCGCCCATGATCTGTTTGACGACGATCTGGAACGGATCGAAGAAAACATGCTGCGTGCGATTGATCGTGTTCCTGTTGTAGGAACTGCAGGCATAAAACGGGTCATCAATGGTCCGATGATCTGGTCCCCAGACAGCAATGTTCTGCTTGGCGAGGTGCCAGAGAAAAAGGGCTATTTCTGCTGTAACGGCATCATTCCAGGCTTTAGCCAATCAGGCGGCATGGGGCTGATGGTGGCGCAATGGATCATCGAGGGTGAAATGCAATACGACATGTTCCCATGGGACATGGCGCGTTTCGGCAGTTGGGCCACTGATGGAGCAAAGGGTAAGGCCTTCACCAAAGAACGGGTGCGTGACCAATATGCCCACCGTTTCAAAATCCACTTCCCGAACGAGGAACGCAGTGCAGGGCGCGCCGTGCGCACACGCCCCGTGTACCAGCGTCAAAAGGACATGGGTGCCGTTATGGGGCTGAACTATGGCTGGGAACACCCGCTGTGGTTCGCAGACGCACCTGACACCAAAGACACCGATGGGTTCACCCGCCAAAACTGGTGGGGCCCTGTGGGCGAGGAATGTAAAATGCTACGCGCCAACGCGGGCATCATCGACATCTCTAATTTCGCCAAATACCGCTGCAAAGGGGCAGGGGCATCTGACTGGTTGAACAGCGTCTTCGCCAACAACATGCCCAAATCCATCGGGCGGTCCTGCTTGACGCCGTTGATCGGAAAACGCGGCGGCATCGCGGGTGATTTCACCGTGACACGATTGGCTGAGGACGAATTTTGGATCATCGGATCAGGCATGGCCGAACGCTATCACAAACGTTTTTTCAACGAGGTGCCGTTGCCGACGGGAACTACTTTTACCTCTGAAACCGGAGCGATGTGCGGTTTCAACGTGGCGGGCCCCCAAAGTCGCGCCATGCTGCAAAGCATGACCAACACATCCTTCGCGACGGATGATTTCCCCTTCATGCGCTCCAAATGGATCGAACTGGCAGGGGTTAAGGTGCTGGCGCTGCGGGTTTCATTTACCGGTGATTTGGGTTGGGAACTGCACTGCGCAACCATAGATCAAGATCGCCTTTACGCCGCCTTGCTAGAGACAGGCAAAGCGTTCGGCGCGGGCCCCGTTGGCAGCCGCGCCTTGATGAGTTTGCGGATCGAAAAAGGGTACGGGTCATGGAGTCGCGAATACTCGCCCGAATACTGGCCCCAAGAGGTTGGGCTGGATCGTCTGTGCAAAATGGACAAAGATTTCATGAACAAAGCGGCAGTGGCTAAGTCAATGGGCAATCCCGCGCGCGAACACATGGTGATCCTATCGCTGGACGCCGCCCAGACCGAAGCTTCAAACGCCGACGCAACAGGGGGCGAACCGATCTTTAAAGACGGCAAAGGGATCGGGCGTGTGACATCAGGGGCCTATGGCTACAGCGTCGGACAATCCCTCGCGCTTGGGTTCATATCAGGCGTGGTTGCTGGGGATGAGGTCGAGGTGATGGTCTTGGGAGTGGCGCACAAAGCGGTGATTTTGAAAGAGGCACCGTTTGACGCGAAAGGAGAGATTTTACGGGGGTAGGGTTGAATGGATGGCTGTTGAGCGGGCGTCGCTACCGTTCATAGAATATTTCACTTAGGCATTTGATTGACAATCGACTAACGCTGATCTCATGGCTTACGATCACGATAAACTTTACGGCGAGGCCCGCGACGCTTTAGAATAACCAACCTCTATTTTTGTCGATTTATTCAACCAATTTGATCAACAAGACGCCCGTGTTTTGGATGTCGGATGTGGTCAAGGTCGAGATGCCCTTTTCATTGCGAGAAAAGGGCATCGTGTTGTTTGTATGGATATTTCGGCCAATGGCATCCGCGACCTCAAAGATGTGGCTTTGCGGGAAATTTGCCGATTGAAAGTAGAGTTGCAGATATTTTGCACTGCAAGCCCGATGGAATGTTCGATGTCATTCTGATTGACTGAACACTGCATATTTTGTCTCCGCCAGTGCGGCTCGCGGTTCTGGAAGCATTGCTTGATGATGTAAACGAAAACGGTTGGCTGCTGATCGCTGATGAAGCTTCATACATCAAAGATTTTGACAGGGTGATTGCTGTTCGTGACCTCAAGTGGAACACGAAAATATCGCAACGCGGCTATCTGTTCGTGCGCTGTTCCTGACCAACACTTTGGGCTCAAAGCGACCCATACCTCACTCCAAACCCTTCCCAAAAACTCCACGGTTACAATCCCGCCAAAAACCCTCTAAGACCCCTGCAACTCCTGAAGGGACATGAAATGCCTAAATCCAAAAAACCACGCGTCAAACGCGCTGATGCAAATCCTGTGAAAAAGCCTGCGGCTTATCAGGGGTTGCACAATGTTGCGCGCCAAGAGGGCTCACACCCGAACAAGGCCGGCAGAAAAGCCGTCAACAAAGGCGCTTAATCTAGTGTGACCGTAGGGCGGGGTTTACCCCGCCACCACCCCCCAGATGTCCAAGCTTTGCCCAACAGTTAACTACCCTGCGCAAAGGTTAACGCGCAGACGATCGTTACCAAGGGGTTAAGGCCGAAAAAGCGCAAAACTGTACAATTCACCGCCTAAATTGCACAGTTCCGCCCTATCCCGATGAAATACAGCGTTTTGAGCGCCCCAAACTATACAGTTGTGGGGCAATACTGTGCAGTTGTGTGCAAACGCCACCGAACGGGACGTTAACCGTTAACCTATAGGGGGCGGATTTTCAGCTCTGTGATCCTATTGCCTTCGCGCTCGATCACTTCAAAACGAAAGCTGTGGAACGAGAACACCTGTCCCACAGTTGGGATCATTTGTGCCTCGTGAATAACCAATCCCGCGATGGTGTTTGCCTCTTCATCCGGCAGGTTCCAATCGTTGGCGCGGTTCAGGTCGCGGATGGTTGTTGCACCGTCTACCATGAACTCACCGTCACCCGTGGCTGTCACCTGATGCTCTGTCTCTGCATCAAATTCGTCCGTTATTTCACCAACGATTTCTTCCAAAATATCTTCCAAAGTGATCAGTCCCTGAAGGCTGCCATACTCATCAACCACCAGCGCAAAATGCGACCGGTTACGCAAGAACTGGCGCATTTGATCGTCAAGCGTTGTCGTCTCAGGCACGAAATACGGCAGTACGGCTACTCCGGAAACATCGAACGTTTTCAATGCACTCTCTTCATCACTTGAGTCGCCAATTGCCTTGTAGATCGCACGCAACAAGTCTTTTGAATGAATCACACCAATGATGTTCTCTGGATCGTTTTGATAGACAGGTAGGCGCGTATGTGGGGATGTGATGCACTGCTGAAGGATGACATCAGGCGCATCCCCAAGGTTCACCATTTCAATGTCAGAACGGTGCAACATGATCTCTTCAACCACGCGTTCGCCCAAATCTAGGGCACCCAAAATGCGGTCACGGTCTTCTTTTTCCACAACACCTTCAGAATGTCCAAGTTGCAGCGCACCTGCGATTTCTTCGCGTACAGCCAGCAGGTGGCTGTCGGGATCAACACGTACGCCAAACACGCGTAAAACACCACGTACAAGGAAACGAACGGCGGCAACGATTGGCGAGAAGACTCTAATTATTAATGCAATAGGGCCTGAAACCTTTGCTGACATGGTTTCTGCATGGATGATCGCATAGGTCTTTGGCAAAACCTCTGCAAAGATCAAAACCAGCAATGTCATCACACCGGTCGCGATCAAAACGCCGCTTTCCCCAAAGGCCCGCAAGAAGATTCCTGTGGCCAAAGAGGTCGCAAGGATGTTCACAAGGTTGTTGCCCAACAAGACAGAGCCGATCAGCCGTTCATTGTCTTCAGTGATGCGCAAGGCACGCTGTGCACCGACGGACCCTTTATCGGCCTGGGCGCGCAGCTTTCCGCGAGACGCGGCTGTTAATGCCGTCTCTGAACCTGAGAAAAATCCAGATAAAACAAGGAGTAACAGGATCACGCCGCAGGTGATCCAGAACGCGCTGTCGAGGGATGCCAATGTGTCGGTCATTTGTTAGTATATCCTTTAGCTTTAATAGGTTATGGGGTGGCCGCTCAGTTCATTCAAGGGCAACCGAAGCAGAGGGCATAAAATGCGACATGAACACATTGGAATTCTGGATGGTCCAATCCTCGCTTTTGGTGGCCCTTATTCAAACGTACAGGCAACTAAATCATTGTTTTTGATAGTTAAAATATGTGGGATCGCGCGTGAAAACGTGATCTGTACAGGTGATGTTGTTGCTTATTGTTGTGCGCCTTTGGCAACCGTTGAAATTGTACGTGCATCTGGCTGTGCTGGTGTCGCTGGCAATTGCGAAATCCAACTGGCAGCTGGTGCGATGGAGTGTGGTTGTGGGTTTGAGGATGGCACTGCTTGCGATCTTTTGTCCGCGGGATGGTTTGCCTACGCCCGCAAACATGTCTCGAATTTTGATTGCGAGTGGATGGACCAATGCCCCGATATCATTAGCTTTGATCACTGTGGTGCACGTTACGCCGTGATACACGGCGGTTTCACCGATGTGGCGCGGTTCATCTGGTCCACCTCTGATGACGCAGTGTTTGATGTGGAATGGGCTGCTGTTGAGGCCGCGATTGGTCCCGTCGATCACATCATAGCTGGCCACAGCGGAATCCCGTTTATACGCGACACAACCAATGGGCGCTGGATCAACGCAGGCGTGATCGGGATGCCGCCGCATGATCAACGACAATCCACACGCTATGCGATGATCGAAGACGGTGCGGTTTCGATTTGCGAACTTGAGTATGATGTTGTGGGTGCCGTTGCAGATATGCAGCAAGCGGGATTGATCCAAGGTTATGATAAGTCATTGGTTTCAGGTGTTTGGCCGTCT
>JAOKHV010000070.1 GCA_028248455.1 Ascidiaceihabitans sp.
ACGACAACCATGCGTATGATCGCTGGTTTAGAGGACGTAACAGGTGGCGACATCCTGATCGACGGCGTTCGAGTGAATGATTTAGACCCCAAAGATCGCGATGTTGCGATGGTGTTCCAATCCTACGCTTTGTACCCGAACATGAACGTATACGAGAACATTCGTTTTCCTTTGAAGGTACGTAAGATCCCTGAGGTCGAGCATGAAGAACGTGTGATGCGCGCTTCGGCCATGGTTGAACTGGATGATTTTCTACATCGCAAACCCGCAGAACTATCTGGTGGCCAACGCCAACGCGTAGCATTGGCCCGTGCAATTGTGCGTGAGCCCAATGTCTTCTTAATGGATGAACCTCTTTCCAATTTGGACGCAAAGCTGCGTGTTTCGACCCGCGCCCAAATCAAAAACCTAAGCCACGAACTGAAGGTCACAACCATCTACGTCACCCACGATCAGATCGAAGCCATGACATTGGCAGACCGCGTGGTCGTGATGAAAGGCGGCGTTGTACAGCAAGTGGGCAGCCCGACTGAAATCTATGACCGCCCTGCCAACGCTTTCGTCGCCAGTTTTATTGGCTCACCTGCCATGAACTTGGTGACCGGATTATCTGCGGGCGGCGTCTTTCAAGGCGATCAAATCAAAGTCGCAGGCTTTGACATCACGGATGGTTCTGTTCAACTTGGTTTTCGTGCAGAAGACGCATCCATTGTTGAAAAAGGCGGTGAAATCCACGCGGCTGTTTACACGATGGAACTGCTTGGAGACGCGACAATGATTACTGTTCGGGTGAACGGCGAGCTTGTCTCGGTCAAAGCATCCAAAGAATACCGTGCACAGATTGGCGACATGGTTCGCATCTCTGTGCCCAATGAGATTTGCCATCTGTTCGATACAAAAACAGGTGCGCGAATTGGGGGCTAACCCCAGACAAAATCCCCAAAAAGGGGAGTAACCAAGGTGCGATCTTGCAAGGCGCATCTTAATGAAAACCAGGGAGAAACAAATGTTTCTAAAGACAATTACATTCGCAGGTGCCTTCGCACTTTTGGGAGGCACAGCAATTGCTGGTTGCGGTATTTCAGGCGGCAACGTCAGCGTTTTATCCAACGATTTCCCAGCAATTCAAGCCGTGACATCTGCCGCAGCAGCATGTGCTGGCGACGGCGTAACGGTTGAAACCAACCTAACCAAAGACCACAAAGACATCATGGTTGCGGCCCTTACCGCCAACCCAGCTCAATACTCCTCAGTGGTTGTTTCCAACTCTACCCTCGTCACATTGATGAACGACGGTTTGGTTCGCCCACTGGACGAAATGGTTGCCAAACACGGCGCTGCATTGAGCAAAAGCCAGTTGATCACAGTGAACGGTAAAGTGATGGCCGTTGCCTTCATGGCCAACGCACAACACTTGTTCTCACGCACTGACGTGTTGGAAGCCGCTGGTGTTGAAGGCATCCCAGCAACTTACGAAAACGTTCTTGCAGCCGCTGAAAAAATCCGCGCTGCTGGCTTGATGGACTACCCCGTTGCTTTGAACACAAAAGCTGGCTGGAACTTGGCTGAAGAGTTCGTGAACATGTACATGGGTACAGGCGCTGACTTCTTCAAATCAGGTACTGCAGAAGCAGCCGTCAACAATGAGCACGGTGTTGCTACTTTGGAAATGCTGAAATCATTGGTTGCTTATTCTAATCCTGATTATTTGACGTATGACTCCAATGCTACACAGGCTGAGTGGGAAGCTGGCAACCTTGCTTTGGCAACAATGTGGGGATCACGCGGCAGCGCTGTTTTGGATGATGAAGGCTCAACAGCCGAAGTCGTGTCCGGCACGGTTCTTTCTGCAGCACCAACATGGGGCAACGGCGCACGCCCAGCTTCAACGCTTTGGTGGGACGGTATTGCAATCTCAACAAACGTATCTGATGAAGATGCAGAAGCCTCATTTGTCGCTATGATGAACGGCATTTCTTCTGATGTTGTCAAAGCGAACAATGATGCAGCTGTTTGGTTGGCCGCGGCATACATGCCAAACCCAGCATCAGCAGGTGTTTCAGGCACAGCAGCTGGCGGCGCAGCGCCTTACCCGATGTTGCCATTCATGGGCGCACTTCACACCGCTCTTGGCGCAGAAATCACTGATTTCTTGCAGGGTTCTGAAAGCGCAGAGCAAGCATTGGCTGACGTTGAAGCGGCGTATACCGCAGCAGCTAAAGAGCAAGGCTTCTTGAACTAAACAACGACGGAAGGGGGCATACCGCCCCCTTCTTCCCCCATCCTCTTTCACCCCAACCGTAGGCGAGCCTGATGAAAAACCGCACTTTCTTTTGGTTTATATTGCCATCGTTGATTACAATGTTGCTGTTTATAGCTTTGCCGATTGTTTCTGTTGCAGTGCAGTCTGTGCATATCGAGCACGAAGCCGTCATGGTTGAAGTTGAAAACTGTGGCCCGTTTGGGTGCAAACAAGAATTACAGGTAGATGTAGAAGAAACAGCCAAGCTGAAAGAAGAGCGCCCGTTGGGTCAGTTCAATGGCTTAGGCACCTACACCAACCGCAATCACCTTGCCTTCACCGAAATCGGTTTAGCGTGGCAGTCCAGCACTGGCTTTGTTGATTTCATGCCCAAAACCCTGAACCTCCCGTTCTATCGCGCCCTTGCATTTACGTTGACCTACACTTTTGTGGTGACACCTTTGGTCATCATCTTTGGCTTCATGATCGCGCTTGGCGTGAACACATTGCCAAAGAGGATTAAAGGGCCAACGATCTTTATATCCCTGTTGCCGATGATCGTAACACCGCTGATTGGTTCGTTGATCCTATTTTGGATGATTGATGCCGACGGTATCCTTGGCGCGACCTTGCAGCGGATATTCGATGATCCAAACCTATCTTTGAAAGCATCGCCTACCCTGACTTGGATTATGCTGATGGTCTACGGTGTTTGGCACTCTGCCCCTTTCGCATTCATCGTCTTTTACGCAGGGCTACAAACGATTCCTGCTGACACAATGGAAGCTGCGATGATTGATGGTGCATCACGCTGGGAGCGGACACGCTATGTTGTTCTACCTCATTTGATGCCGCTCACCATCTTCATCTCGTTGATCCAATTGATGGACAACTTCCGAGTCTTTGAACCGATCGTCAGTTTCTCGGCCCAAGCCAGCGCCACCTCTTTGTCGTGGATTATCTACAATGATCTTGTGGGTACCGAGAGCCAGTTCTTTGGCTCAGCCGGCGCAACCTCTGTCCTAACCATTATCGGGGTGAGCATCCTGCTTATTCCAGTGCTGATCCGCACTTGGCGCGACTTTAATCAGAAGGTGGTATGATGTCAGATATCGTCCATCGCCGTTCACCCGTATTAAATATAATCATCTGGGGCCTTGTCTTGGTCTGGATCGTTGCCGCAGGGTTTCCGTTCCTTTGGACGCTTTGGGGATCTTTCAAAGTACAGGGTGACTTCTTCTCTAAAGCCGATTGGACCAACGCAGTTTACGGCGTGCGCACTCAAATCGAAACGGGCGGCGTATTCACTGGCAAAGGGTATTACGGCGCGTGGGTCACCAAAGAGTTCTGGCTTGCCGCTTTAAACACCAGCATCGTAGTCGTGTCTGTCGTGATCATCTCACTGACCCTTGGCACGCTTGGCGGTTACGCCCTTGCCCGCTCTGGCAAGAAGTATGCGTTCTATTTGCTGATGCTCGCCCTCGTGTTTCGCGCCATGCCACACATCACTTTGGTGTCTGGATATCTTTTGCCGTTCTTTGAATGGAACCTCTGGGGGCATTTGCCGACAGCGATCATCGTCATGGTGGCAATCAATCAGCCCTTCACCCTATGGATGTTACACAGTTTTTTTCTCAACATCCCCAAAGACCTTGATGAAAGCGCGATGGTTGATGGCTGCACACGCTTCCAA
>JAOKHV010000071.1 GCA_028248455.1 Ascidiaceihabitans sp.
CATCCTGCTGTGGGCGCAAGGTGTGGCCACACATGCGGGCATGGACGTACAGATTGGCGAACCTGACGTGTCGCCTCTCCAGCTTCAGGGACCAAATTCAGGCCTGATTATGCAAGAGCTGTTTGGCGAAAGCATTATGGACCTCAAATACTACTGGCTGCGCGAAGTCGAACTGGACGGCATTCCGCTGATCGTGTCGCGCACCGGCTGGTCCAGCGAGTTGGGCTATGAGCTTTACCTGCGCGATGGCTCAAAAGGGGATCTGCTGTGGGAGCGGATCATGGCCGCAGGCATGGAGCGCGGTCTCAAACCAGGTCACACATCTTCGATCCGCCGGATTGAAGGCGGAATGCTGTCTTATCATGCAGATGCGGACATTAACACAAACCCGTTTGAGCTGGGTTTCGACCGCCTTGTGAACCTCGACATGGAGGCGGATTTTATCGGCAAGGCAGCACTGTGTCGCATTAAGGAAGAGGGTCCAAAACGCAAGCAGGTTGGTCTGGTGATCGACTGTGATCCGCTAACCGGCCCGAACACCACATTCTGGACAATAAACCAACGTGGCGCAGAGATTGGCAAGGTCACCTCTGCGGTCTATTCACCACGCCTCAAGCAGAACATCGCGCTGGCGATGGTAGCGGTGGATGCGGCGGTTCTGGGGGCCGAGGTGGAAGTTGTCACAAAGTCAGGCCCGACCAAGGCGACTGTCGTTGAGCGTCCGTTCTACGACCCCAAAAAGCAGATTGCGGTGGCATGAAGCCCCAAGCATCACACAGCGTGCGCTCCTGATTGAGTGCGTGCCGCAGCACTCTATACTGTCATAAGGGACTTGCACTATGTCCGATCTTTCCATCGAGCTGCACTGGCAGCGCGCCGAGCCTGTGTTCGCAACAGGCACCTATTCAAACGCACATACTGTGCAGATGAACCGCTTGTATGACATTGCCGTGGACTCTGCTCCCGATTGGGGGGGTGATCCGGAAAATACGAACCCCGAGCAGGCTTTGGCATCAGCACTCTCAAGCTGCCACATGATGACCTTTCTCGCGCTGGCCGCAAAGGCTGGGTGGCCAGTGGCGAGCTATCACGACTATGCCGAGGCGCATCTTGGCAAGAACCCAAAAGGGCAGATGTCGGTCACGCGGATTGATCTTCACCCCGTGGTGCGGTTCGATACTGGCTTTGCCGTCACCGATGCGCAGATGGCCGAGATGCAGGACCGCGCCCACCGCTATTGTTTTATTGCCAATACACTTGCGGACAGTGTTGAGATCAACATCCGCTAAGCCTGATCCAAGGAGCAGCTCCATGACGTCGAGTGATATTCTACTGCGGGACCTGAGCGATGATGGAATTCTGCGCCTGACGCTCAATGATCCCAAACGACGCAATGCGTTGTCCGAAGCAATGCTTGGCACGCTTGGAACGGCGTTTGCCGATGTGGGGGCTGATCCCTCCGCCCGTGTAATCATTCTGGCCGCAAATGGTCCGGCATTTTGCGCAGGCCATGACCTGAAAGAGATGACAGCGGGGCGCAGCGGCCCTGACGGCGGCAAGGCGTATTTCGCAAAGGTCATGGCAATGTGCGCAGGCGTGATGCAGGGCATCGTGAACTGCCCCAAACCGGTGATTGCCGAAGTCACGGGCATCGCCACTGCGGCAGGCTGCCAACTGGTGGCAAGCTGCGATCTCGCGATCGCGGCAGAGACTGCTCAATTCAGCACACCGGGGGTGCATATCGGCCTGTTCTGCTCTACCCCCATGGTCGCCCTGTCGCGCAATGTCTGCAACAAACACGCGATGGAGATGCTGCTGACTGGTGACATGACCTCCGCTGACCGAGCTGCCAAAATGGGGTTGGTTAACCGCGTTGTTTCTGAGGCCGCGTTACAAGGCACCACAATGGAGATAGCCTGCAAGATCGCCTCGAAATCCAGCATGACGTTGGCTACAGGCAAGCGCGCCTTTTACGCGCAGCGCGAGATGCCACTGGCGCAGGCCTATGACTATGCCTCTGGGGTGATGGTCGACAATATGCTCGCCCGTGATGCCGAGGAAGGAATCGGCGCATTTATCGAAAAACGCGCGCCCCAATGGCAGGATGACTGAGACATGAAAGCAAACCCCTATAAAATCGATCTGGACCGCAACCCGGCGAACCATCAACCTCTAACACCGCTGACATTTCTCGAGCGTGCCGCCACGGTGTTCCCCGATCATACGGCGATCATCCACGGGGCGCTGCGCTGCAGCTATGCTGAATTCTATGACCGTTCCAGACGGCTGGCATCAGCGCTGAAGCTGCACGTGATCGGACGGGGCGACACTGTTTCGGCCATGCTGCCCAACACGCCAGCCATGCTAGAATGTCATTATGGCGTGCCCATGTGCGGCGGCGTTCTGCACTCAATCAACACTCGGCTTGACGCAGCAATCATCGCCTTTCAGCTTGATCATGCGTTGTCAAAGGTCGTCATTGTCGACGCCGAGTTCATGCCACTGATGCAAGAGGCGCTGGCCTTGGCCGAGGTCAGCCCTCTGGTTATTCAAGTTGATGACCCCGAATATGACGGCGCGCGCGTAGCGTTTGACGGGGCCGACTATGAGTCCTTCCTCACGCATGGTAATCCTACCTTCCCGTGGCTTATGCCCGAAGACGAATGGGACGCGATTTCGATCAACTACACTTCTGGCACAACGGGTGATCCAAAGGGCGTCGTGTCGCATCACCGCGGCGCATACCTTTTGGCGCAAGGCAACGCGCTCACCACCTCGATGTCCAAACACGCAGTTTATCTGTGGACGCTGCCGATGTTTCATTGCAACGGCTGGTGTTTCCCTTGGACCCTTTCTGCGATTATCGGCACCCATGTTTGCCTGCGCCAAGTGCGCGTCGAATCAATTTGGAACGCTTTGGCCGACGAGAATGTCACGCATCTCTGCGGTGCACCAATTGTGATGTCCTTGATGATCTCTGCGCCTGCAGATGCGCAGCGGAAACTTGATCAGACGGTGCAGTTTTTCACCGCCGCAGCACCACCGCCCGAAAAGCTGTTGGCGGACATGAAAACCGCAGGCTTTGACGTGACCCACCTTTACGGGCTAACCGAAACCTACGGGCCTGCCGTTGTGAACGATTGGCATGAAAGCTGGTCATCCTTGCCCAGTAATGAGCAAGCGCGCCTGAAATCGCGTCAGGGCGTCCGCTACCTGCCGCTCGAAGGGCTTGATGTGCTGGACCCTGATACGTTGGAACCCGTCCCACGCGATGGCGAAACCATGGGCGAAGTGATGTTCCGCGGCAACGTTGTGATGAAAGGGTATTTTCGCAATCCAGTCGCCACGCAAAAGGCCTTTGAGGGCGGCTGGTTCCATTCAGGCGATCTGGGCGTCCGGCATCCCGACGGCTATATCCAGCTCAAGGACCGCTCGAAGGACATCATCATTTCAGGAGGCGAGAACATTTCCTCCATCGAGGTGGAAGAGGTGCTCTATAGTTACCCCGGTGTAGAAATTGCAGCGGTCGTCGCCATGCCCCATGATAAATGGGGCGAAACCCCCTGCGCCTTTGTCGAACCCACACAGGGCCTTGAGATCGACACGGACGCGCTGCGCAATTGGTGCCGTGACAGACTCGCGGCCTACAAAGTTCCGGGTAAGTTTGTCGTGACGAGTATCCCCAGAACCTCAACTGGTAAGATACAGAAATTCGTCCTGCGTGAGCGCGCGAAAGAACAGCTTGCATTAATCTGAATCGAACCAAAAATTGGAGAACATACCAATTTAGTTTCCTATGACCACTCTAAATGCTCGTGTCACACCTGCATTGCA
>JAOKHV010000072.1 GCA_028248455.1 Ascidiaceihabitans sp.
CCGGAACGTCCCATTGTGCCAAATGCTGTGTTGCGCGTTTGGCCAATTCGAAAACACGTACCTTCTGATTAGGTTGTAATTCAGGGATTGCACGCACGCGGGCTAATGCAGTCTCACGTGCCAGCATCCAATTGTTCAACAAAACAGGGTGCGTTACCAAAAATGGCGCCATTCCCAGGCCAGTTGAATTGCCGACACCCAAATGGCGTTTGAGATGGTCATCCAGTGGCGCGCCACCAACATGTTCGGCCAAGTCATGGGTGAAATTACGGATCAACCAGACGGTCAGCATTTCAGCCGCAAATGGCCCCTCTAATCCTGGCCGGTCCGCGATCAGCCTGCGATCGGCGATCCCGAACTTTCCGTTACCGTACACAGCTGTTGTACGCATCAGGTAGCCAACATTGCGGATCATATCTGTGTCGGGTTGCTGTCCTGCTTGCAGACGCTCTGTCACGTGCGCGAACAGGCGTACCGACTTGTTTGCACGACTAAGAACCAGATCACGTTCCGTAAAACGCCCTGCTTCTTGTCGTGGAGCGTTGGCGGTTATGCGATCCAACTCTGCGGCATCGGGCACGCCGTCATATAGGACATATGCGCTGTCCCACGCCTCAGCGATCACGCGGTCGGTACGCATTTCCGGCGGTAAGTCCGTTGAGATGGCAACAAGGCTATAAGTGTGCCCGCAAAAGTCTAGGCTATAAACCGCACGCCCAAACCCATCACCTGACATCTCCCATACAGGACGGGTCACCTTGACCTTTTCAGCTGCAAGGCGACGCATCAAGCTGCGTAAGAACGACAACCGTGTCGGAAACATCGACCCCATACGCGACAAACGCATCACTTGTGATGGTGGGCGCAGCGACGCTGGTTTGGGGGCGACGAAAGCGTTCATTTACCTGGACCAAAGCTAGTTTCGTAAAAGCGCAGCCAGTTATCACCCATCACGCCATCCACTTCATTCTGGCTCATACCAACAGCGACCAAACCCTTGGCAATATTACCGAAATCGCGGTTGTCATTAAACCATGTTGGCATCGCTGGGAAACCAGCATTGCTCGCCGAGCCTTCGCCATAATCGATTGTTTTCGACCAGCGACCAACGCGCATCCACTCCACAATACTATCGGGTTGATCCTGACACAGGTCAGTCCCAATACCTAAATTTTCGGCGCCATAGCGCGATGCGGCTTCAGCGATCATCTGGCAAAAAACATCCAAGGTGCAGTTGGTCCCACCCGCCAAGTGGTGCGGGTATACTGAAAAACCTAGCATGCCGCCTTCGTCCGTCAAGGCACGCAAAACCTCATCGGACTTGTTACGTAACGCAGGATGCCACCAATCTGGATTGGCGTGGGTGATCGCGATCGGGCGCGTAGAATGCTCAATCGCCTCCAAGGTGGAACGATCCGCAGAATGGGACATGTCGATGACCATGCCAACGCGGTTCATTTCCGCGACCACCTGCTTACCCATTCGGGTCAGGCCAGTATCGTCATCCTCATAACACCCAGTCGCCAGCAGCGATTGATTGTTATAGGTGAGTTGCATGAAACGAATGCCAAGTTGATGGCAAATTTCCACCAAACCAATATCATCTTCAATCGGGCTAGGGTTCTGGAAACCAAAGAAAATTGCAGTGCGCCCAGTCTCTTGCGCCAAACGAACGTCTGCCGCTGTGGTCCCTCTGAAGATCAGATCGCCATGCACCTCGAACCAGCGGTTCCACTGTTCAAGGTTTAGGATCATCTCACGAAAACTCTCGTGATATGCGATCGTCACATGTACTGCATCCACGCCCCCGGCCCGCATTTGTTCGAAAACCTTAGGCGAGAAGTTGGCATATTGCAGATTATCAATAAGGACCGGTTTTGCGGACATTACATTGGTGTCCCTGATGAAATATATGTTGTCTTTACAACAGTGTAGAACTCAGCCGCGTAAGACCCCTGTTCACGTGGCCCGTACGAACTGTCGCCGCGACCCCCGAATGGCACGTGATAGTCAGTACCAGCCGTTGCAAGGTTCACCATGACGCAACCGGATTTCGCATTACGGCGGAAGTGCGTAGCGCGCGCGAGGTTTTGGGTCATGATACCAGCCGTCAAACCAAAGTTCGTATCATTCAAGGTTGTCAGTGCTTCATCGTAGCTATCGACCTTAATTACAGCCGTTAGCGGGGCAAACATTTCTTCGCGGTTGATACGCATGTCATTGTTTGAGTTTATGAAAAGCCCTGGAGCCATGTAATATCCTTCAGTCGGCATTTCCAAACGTTGGCCACCGCAAAGCAGTTCCGCACCCTCGGATTTACCCAACTCAACGTAGGCCATGTTCTCAGTCAGTTGTTGTTGGCTCACAACTGGACCGATCTGTGTACCGGCCTCAAGTGCGTGCCCAACCTTCATTGCTTCAGTTGCGACCAATAATTTTGACACGAATTCATCGTGGATTGCTGAATGCACGATAAGGCGGGAAGATGCTGTGCATTTCTGACCTGTGCCCCCAAACGCGCCACCTGCAGCCATCGCCACAGCCAGATCGACGTCTGCATCATCCATAACCGCTAGTGCGTTTTTAGAACCCATTTCCATCTGAATTTTGGTGAGGTTTTCGATGGCTGCACGTGCAATACCTTTGCCAACCGGCACAGAACCCGTGAAGGAAATACCATCCACTTTTGGGCTTTTGACTAGGCGTTGACCCACTTCAGAACCAGCACCCATTACCAATGAAAACAACCCCTTAGGGATATCTTGTTTCGCAATGATTTCTGTCAATGCAACCGCGGATGCAGGTGTCGCATTTGCAGGTTTCCATAAAACTGCGTTGCCATAACAAAGAGCTGGCGCGATCTTCCAAGAGGCCGTGGCAGTAGGGAAGTTCCACGGTGAGATAATGCCCACAACACCCAGTGCTTCGCGGCGCACATCGATCTCGATGTTTTCGCGTGTGCTATCTGCTGTGTCACCCATTTGACGAAGGGATTCAGCGGCGTAGTACGTGAAGAACTGGCCTGCGCGGTAAACTTCGCCTTTGCCCTCTACCAGCGGCTTGCCCTCTTCTCGGGAAAGCAATGTACCCAACTCTTCGGCGCGGGTCATCATCTCAGTGCCGATAGCCATCAAAACGTTGTATTTCTTTTCGATTCCCGTGGCGGCCCATTCAGCTTGAGCGACGCGTGCTTGATCAAGGGCTTGCTCAAGCTGATCAGAGGTTGCTTGGGCATAAAGTCCGATAACATCAGATAAATCAGAAGGGTTACGGTTTTCGATTTCGGAGCCACCAGCGACCCATTCACCTGCGATATAGTTCTTATATAATTGTGTCATCTGCGCGCCTAACTATTGGAAATTTCCCACAATTTGCGCCACAAATTACCTTCAATCAATCGCAATTATCTGAAGGATATTTCAATTTACCTTAAGTATTTTCAGGAAGGATTTTACGGCTGGTGTCAGTTCGCTTTCCGGCAGTGACGCGATACTCACCTTCCTTATCTCATTAATATTAAATAACTTAAGAAAAACCAAATCGCTGTATGTTGACGGCAAAGCCTGTTCCGGCAACACTGTTATCCCTACGCCTGCATTAACCAGCGCCAGCAGCGAAATGGTAGTAGATGCCATGATCAACGAACCCTCTAAAATTGGTGCAAATTCAGGGTCTTGGACCATAGAACATGACCCGTTTGCGATGAAACGATGCGGCGCAACATCGGCCCAAGTGAGTTGA
>JAOKHV010000073.1 GCA_028248455.1 Ascidiaceihabitans sp.
AATAAAGAAAGTTACTGTGTATCAGAGGCTTCCGTCTATCGTGTACTTAAGGCGCATGACCTGATCACCAGCCCAGCCTTTATCGTCATCAAGGCGGCCAATGAGTTCAAAGACAAAACTACGGCCATCAATCAGCTGTGGCAAACCGACTTCACCTATCTGAAGATCATCGGCTGGGGGTGGTTCTATCTCAGCACGATCCTCGACGATTACAGCCGCTACATCATCGCGTTTCACAGTATATCCTGCGTATGTGCATCGGTTTCTTTACCGCAACGGGATCAGCGTTCAATGGTCCGGACTAAAATGTGTTTCCCGATGTCATCAGGAAATCTAGCATACTTTTGGTTCCAAAGCCGTTGATTTTTGTTCTTATGGTCTTCTGGCTTGTGCGCACATTGTTTTGGAATGCGCGCACACCATTACGTTAGGCCTGTGCGGCTGCGTCGATATCTTCGAATGCTTTGCGCGCGATGCGGAAACACTCAACGCCCTGTGGCACGCCACAGTAAATGGCGATGACGTGGATGATCGCGCGAACTTCTTCTTTGGATACGCCGTTGGCAATTGCGCCGTGCAGGTGTAACTCCCATTCATGCATTTTGCCTAAGGCACCGATCATAGACAGGTTCATCATCGAACGCGTTTTTGCATCGATGACATCGTCTCCCCAACCAAAACCCCAGCACCAAGCTGTCATGGCTTCTTGAAAGGGGCGGGTAAAATCATCTGCGGCCGCTAAGTTGCCTTCGACGTATTCTGCGCCAAGGGTAGATTTGCGTCGCTCTAAACCCTTTAAAAATAGATCTTCGTCAAACGTGCTCATGGTCCGTCCTTTTGTGTAAATTGTTAGGTTAAGGGTATCAGAATAGGGACATTTGAAAAACCTTCGATTTTGTTGATTTGTTCGCTTGACGCGCCTGATATGTCGACCTATTACAGCCACAACAATGCTGCGCGGTTGTAGCTCAGTTGGTTAGAGTATCGGCCTGTCACGCCGAGGGTCGCGGGTTCGAGTCCCGTCAACCGCGCCATTGTTGAACATCCCAACGTAATGTTAATTTACACTTGAAGAGATGATTTTTCAGTTGATTGTTACATATCGCTGATCTACTCACTCTGTAAATAGTTAGCGCTAACATTAATTGCTAAGGTGAATCCAAGATGCCGATACATGACACACTACAATCCGTGACCGATAGAATTGTTGGCCGCAGCGAGACAAGCCGTGGCCAATATATGGCTCGTATGAAAGCGGCGCAGACAAAAGGCCCTTCACGCGGTCACTTGTCTTGCAGTGGTCAGGCCCACGCATTTGCCGCTTCGGGTGAGGATCAGAACGAATTGGCGACTGGTATTGGTGGCAACCTTGGCATCGTCACAGCCTTTAACGATATGCTTTCTGCACACCAACCGTTTGAGCACTTTCCGGCAGTGATGCGCGAAGCTGCACGTTCAGTTGGTGGCACTGCACAGGTTGCAGGCGGGGTGCCTGCAATGTGTGACGGCGTCACGCAGGGCGAGGCGGGCATGGAGCTAAGCCTGTTTTCACGCGATTTGATCGCAATGGCCGCAGGCATCGCGCTAAGCCACAACACCTTTGATGCGGCCACATATTTAGGTGTCTGTGATAAAATTGTTCCAGGTTTGGTCATTGGCGCTCAAGCATTCGGTCACTTGCCCGCCGTCTTTGTTCCTGCAGGACCAATGACCAGTGGTTTGGCAAATGATGATAAAGCCATGGTACGTCAGAAATTTGCTGCAGGCGAAGTTGGCCGTGACGCATTGATGAAGGCCGAAATGGCAGCATACCACGGTCCGGGTACATGTACCTTCTATGGTACCGCCAACACCAACCAGATGTTGATGGAATTCATGGGTCTTCACTTGCCCGGTTCCAGCTTTGTTACGCCTAACACTGAAATGCGTGCTGCATTGACAGCCGAGGGTGCAAAACGCGCACTTTCGCTAAGTGCACTGGGCGACAATTATACCCCTGTGTGTGAGATCCTCGATGAGAAAGCCTATGTAAACGGCATCGTTGGCTTGATGGCGACAGGTGGGTCTACCAACCTGTTGATCCACTTGGTGGCTATGGCGCGTGCGGGTGGCATCATCCTTGATTGGGAAGACTTCTCTGAAATCTCTGATATGGTGCCGTTGTTGGCACGTGTGTATCCAAACGGTTTGGCAGACGTGAACCACTTCCACGCAGCTGGCGGTTTGGGATACTTGATTGGCGAATTGCTACGCGGTGGCATGCTGCACCCAGATACAAAAACTATCGCTGGTGTTGGTCTGCATCACTATACCCAAGAGCCGTTCATGGAGAATGGCGAATTGGTATGGCGCGAAGGCACATCCGTGAGCCTAAATGCTAAGATCATCAGCACGCTAGAAGAGCCGTTCCAAGAAACAGGTGGCCTTAAGCGGTTGTCGGGTTCTCTTGGTACCGGCGTTATGAAAATTTCTGCCGTGGCGCCAGAGCACCGTGTGATCGAAGCGCCAGCGCGTGTGTTCCACGGTCAAGATGAAGTAAAAGCCGCGTTTAAAGTAGGTGAGTTCACTGATGACACAATCATTGTTGTGCGTTTCCAGGGCCCTAAAGCCAACGGCATGCCAGAACTGCACAGCCTGACACCAATGCTGGCGATCCTTCAGGGCCAAGGCAAAAAGGTTGCATTGGTCACGGATGGACGCATGTCTGGTGCATCTGGTAAGGTGCCTGCTGCAATTCACGTGTGCCCAGAAGCCCTAGACGGTGGGCCAATCGCCTACGTCAACGACGGTGACATGCTGCGTGTTGATGCGGTTGAGGGCACATTGGAAATCCTGACCGAGGGTGCGCTGGAACGTGCCCCTGCGCAGGTTGATCTCACTGCGAACCAGGCTGGTACTGGTCGCGAAATGTTCGAAGTGTTTCGTTCTGCTGTTGGTCCTGCTGAAGCAGGCGCCAGCGTATTTGGAGTTTAAGATATGACTGTTCAATCACGTTCTGCTGGTACACGCGCCTTATGTGAATTGGCCCCAATCATCCCTGTGTTGGTTGTCCATGATGTTGCACATGCTATTCCATTGGCCGAGGCACTGGTGCGCGGCGGTTTGCCGGTTCTTGAGGTTACATTGCGTACACCTGCGGCACTTGATGTGATTGCTGCGATGGCGACTGTTAAAGGTGGCCATGTTGGGGCAGGGACATTGATTACACCTGCAGACGTTACAGCGGCTAAAGCGGTTGGCGCAACTTTTGGTGTCTCGCCAGGTGCAACAGATACATTGCTAGACGCATGTGAAGCGGCTGAGTTGCCAATTTTGCCGGGTGCGGCTTCTGCGTCCGAAGCGATGCGCCTTCTTGAGCGTGGCTATGATATGCTTAAGTTCTTCCCAGCTGAGGCTGCGGGTGGTGTTGATGCGATCAAAGGCATTGGTGGTCCACTTCCACAGATTTCATTCTGCCCAACCGGTGGCATCAACCCAACAAACGCCCCTAAGTATTTGGCGCTGTCCAATGTTGTATGTGCTGGCGGCAGCTGGGTTGCACCAAATGATTTGGTCTACGCTGGGAAATGGGACGAGATCGAAGAATTGGCGCGTCACGCAAGCGGTCTATCACGCTGATCTGAATGAATTTTCACAGGGGCGT
>JAOKHV010000074.1 GCA_028248455.1 Ascidiaceihabitans sp.
AGTTCTGCTTTGCCCGCATCTTACCAACTCATGTAAGGAGCTGAGAAGGACGGCTAAGTCCGATATTTACAATTGTCCGAAAATCTGGCCACTTTCGCGCGCTTGTACAAGCTTGTGTGTCTTTTGTTGAAAGCTATACCCATGTCTCTCTCTGTCCGCCTTCAACCGCATCACCGCGTCTTCGCGGCTTTTGCGATTTATGCGTTTGGCCTTGGTCAAATCTTCCCGCGCCTTCCAGACATCAAATTCGCGATGGGAATCGAAGAAGGCGCTTTGGGTCTGGCGCTGATGGGGATTTCGGTCGGAACGATCACAGCGCTCACGCTGAGCACGGTGCTTGTGACCAAGATTGGCCATCGAATTGGAATACTAGCACTTATTCCGGCAATGGCGCTGTTCTTCGCAATTGCCTCTTTCGCGAGTGAGCCCTTGGCCTTTTTCTTTCTTTTGATCCCAGCAGGCCTGTGTATTGGAGCGGTAGAAATTATCATCAACGTTGAAGCGGACAGAGTCGAAGCAGGCATGGACCGCCGCATCATGAGTCGCGCGCACGCATTCTGGAGCCTTGGGTTCTTCGGGGCGGCTGCCTACAGCGCAATCATGGTCAAATTCGAGATCACACCTCAGACCCAGTTGATGGCAAGCATTCCGATTTGCATCCTTCTGACGTGGCTGTGTTTGCAGGCCTTTCAACCGGCCACCATCCGCGCAACCGGCAGTCACGACAAACCACCGATCGTTGCAAAACCAACATTAGCGATTATGGTCCTTGTTGGGGTGACACTGTCATCAATGCTGCTCGAAGGAGCTTCTATCGATTGGACAGCGATCTACATGGACAGTGTCTTTGTAGCCATTCCAGAGATGGGTGCAATCGGCGTCGCAACCGCAGCCCTGTCGCAAGGCTTGGTGCGATATTTCGGAGACCGGTTTGTCGACCGCTTCGCACCGACCCCTGTCGCCCGTGGGATGCAAACGGTCATGGCACTGGGTATTATCACCGTCTTCTTTGCACCTGACCCCTTGACTGCTTTAGTTGGCTTCGCCCTGATCGGGGCAGGCAACGCGATGATGTTCCCACTTGCCATGTCTGCAGCCGCGCAACGCACAGACCGGCCCGCAGCCATCAACGTCGCGGCTTTGGCGCAATTCAGCTTTGTGACGTTTCTGCTCGCGCCTCCCCTTCTTGGGTTCATTGCAGAACACTTCGGTCTGCGCTGGACCTTTGGGATCGGGCTGCCACTGGTCGTACTCAGCTTCGCTCTGTCTGGGGCGCTTGGGTCAAAGCCAGCCAAACATACGACAAAAGCCGCATGTGCTTAAGCCGGCGGCTTTCAGAGTCTGAACGCTGCACCTAAGCCAATATCAATATGATTGACGTGTGGCGATCACTTTTCAACCAGGACCTTGAGGGTCGAGTGAGGCTAGGTGCAGAAAACACAGTGTTGGCGGAGTTTTATGTGGACATGGTTCGCAACACAAAGCTTGGAGTTTGCTTGTTGGAACCAAGGTCTTTTATTTAGTTTTTTGACGCATAACGCCGAGGGGCTTAACATTTGCGAGCACTGGGCTTTTACCTTCATAGACCCGCATAACTCGGTCTATTGCTTCGGCTTGTGTCTGTGCTGAGCTGATATGAGTGACGCTACCCTTGTCGGTATCTATCCTTATTTCAAATCGAGGGTAGCGCAGCGTTGTCAGCATGAGATGTTCCTGTGGTGGAGTTAATAATAAAGATACTTTTTAAGTTGGGTTGATAGCACAATACAATCTCAAAGTTTCAGATTGGCACTTATTGGACCACCCTCTTAAACACACTTCGGTAGACTTGTTGGTGCGCCCTGCCATAGTGTTGTGGCAAGGAGCAGGACATGCGGCAGCTGCGCGATGACACACATCTGATACTGGACGGCGAAGTGCGTGTGTATCGGCGTGAGCGTAGCAAGCGCTGGCAGGCAGTGTTTGCAAGCCTCGGCGCTTTAGCGGCTTTGGTTTCGTTCCCAACGATGACCCAACTTTTTGCCTCTCAATTGTCAAACGGGGGATCGGCAAACACTTGGCACGCTGGGGCCCCATTTTTGCTTGCTGCTGGTTTGGGGGGGATGGCTTTGTTGCTGCTGATTGTGACTGTCAAACTGGGCCTCGCAACAAAGGGCAGCCAAATAAGTAAAAAGGCGCAGTAAGGCATTGATGCCACCCTCACGATTGCGACGAAGCGCTACGCGATCACGTTGAAAATAAAGAAAAGACATAAATGAACAAATCGGAAAAGTTTTGGAACCAAGCCGCTAGCAACTATGACAACACAGAAGAGAAATTTGAGTTCATTCATAGTCGCAGCCGCGAAAACATAAAAAGATACCTGAAGGATACAGATATTGTTTTGGACTATGGATGTGGCACAGGCACAACGGCCTGCGAGATTTCCGGCTTGGTCAAGACCGTGCGCGCGATTGATATTTCAACCGCGATGATCGAAATTGCAAAGGGAAAAGCCGCAACAGCTGGCGTCGTCAACGTCGATTTCCAACAAGCTGACATTTTCGATGAAGAGTTCGAGAATGGTTCATGCGATGTGGTGTTGGCATTCAACATGCTGCACACAGTGCCCGATCCGGAAAGTGTTGTGCAAAAAACGATTGAACTGCTGAAGCCTGGCGGGTTGTTTATTTCTGTCACACCTTGCTTGGGCGGCAAAAAGTCAGCCTTGGTTTCATTGCAAATCCTGCTGGTCAGAGCACTGTTGAAGGTAGGGATTATCCCGATCCCCATTCGACAACTCAAGAGCGCAGACTTGGACGATCTGATGGATGATGAAAGGTTGCAGGTCATTGAGAATGAGGCAATTTTTAAGGGTGCATCTAGCTATTTTATGGTTGCAAAGAAGATTTGCTAGCCTCGCGTCCTGAAGGCTGGGCCGGGAACGCAAACTAAGGTATTGATGCCCTCTGAGATTGTAACTTTAAACGACCGCTTCCACGAAGCAGGCTGCATTGCAGCATAAAAACAGCCGCAACTGCGAAAAAATGCTGCGGCAGCATTAGCTGCAGGTGCATCAGGCAACTTAGTCCGCATACGAGACCTTGGAGTAGAGCGCAGCGAATGTCTGCTGCCAGACCTCTCCTCCTCCATACACACACTTTGGTAGACTTGTTGCTACGCCCTGCCATAGTGTTGTGCTGAGGAGCACGATATGCGGCAGCTGCGTGATGACACACATCTGATACTGGACGGCGAGGTGCGGGTGTATCGGCGTGAGCGCAGCAAGCGCTGGCAGGCAGCATTTGTGATTGATGGAGACACCATCCGTACCAGCACGGGCAAGCGCGATTTGGCTGAGGCCAAGGAGTATGCCCGCGACACATTCCTTGAGTACAAGTTCCGACACAAGAACGACCTGCCTGTTGTTACCAAGAAGTTCTCTGACGTTGCTAAGTTGGCCATCGTGGATATGCGTAAACAGCTGGATGCTGGCTTAGGGCGTAAGGTGTTTGCAGATTACATCGTTTGTATTGAACGTTATCTGATCCCCTTCTTTGGGGCACAGTATGTGACCACCATTGATTACGAGAAGGTGCAACAGTTCTACGAGTGGCGGCGGGCTAAG
>JAOKHV010000075.1 GCA_028248455.1 Ascidiaceihabitans sp.
CAAGAGATGCAGCGTGTCATATGTGTTTCGACCAATGGACCTAGGTCCAAATCGTCAGTTGCGCGTTTAGCTTCGCGGTAACGTGAAAAATCAACACCATATGCCATGGCTTGGTCTTGCAAGTCGCATTCACCACCTTGGTCGCAAATTGGGCAATCAAGTGGGTGATTGATCAACAGGAACTCCATAACACCTTCACGGGCCTTTTTGACCATAGGTGAATTCGTTTTCACAACAGGTGGCTGGCCTTCTGGACCAGGGCGCAGGTCGCGCACCTGCATCGCGCAAGACGCTGCTGGCTTTGGCGGGCCACCAACGACCTCAACCAGACACATGCGGCAATTGCCGGCAATTGTCAGACGCTCGTGGTAACAAAAACGTGGAACTTCCACGCCCGCTTCTTCACAGGCTTGGATCAGGGTCATTGCCCCATCCACTTCGATGTCTTTGCCGTCGATGTTGATTTTGCGAAGGTCGCTCATGAATCAATTCACCCTGAGTAACGCGCCAATTTGGCTCGATTTTTGAATTTCTGCACGCCCAAGCGCACAATAGCTTTCGATATTTCCAACCGTTACGTTATTAGCGGCCAGATAGGCTTCACCTTTAGCGCGAATGCGTGCCTTCTCCTTAGGAGATTTACGGTAGGCGTCGATTTCGGCGTCGGTGTAACCCATGTCGCGTGCCTTATCGCGCAACCCACTAACAAAGCGCAACGCCTTGATGAACCTTGCAGAGACTTTTGGGCATTGTTTTCTGATTTCATCGGCCAAACCGAACGCCAACAGCGCATCATCAATGGCCGGGACGTCACGCAACGCTGGTTTTGCTACAGAAGTGGTCGCAATCATAGCAACGACAACTGCGGGAATCACAAACTTAAACATGGCTTGTTCCTTTCTCAGAACCGCCCCGTACAACATGCACGGGAACTGTTAGAGAAATGGCTACCCATAGTCTTGTTATGCAATAACAAGCCATCAAAGTGACCACCAACGCCCAATATGTCGCCAGTGAGATCAAAATTTACATGCCCCACGCAACTGAAGTTCGTCGTTAGTGATGGTTAAACCGCTATCTTCAACATCTGGACCAGACATCCAGGCAATGTCAGATGTTCCATATTGGTTAATACAATATTTTGTCGCTTCATAGCGCCCAGCTTCACGTGCGCCTGCCAAAGATTGTGAAGTCTTATAAACAGTTACCATAAACTGATCACGCTGCTTATCTACTTTCGACAGCTTTGTGCGGAACTTCATACCATCAAACGCAGGAACCTGTTCGCTAGGCGTACACGCCACCAATGAAACAACACAGATCAAAACAAACAAACGCATTAGAACGCCCCCACAATACCAACGGCAGCCAATGATAGAATACAAAGTAGGCCAATAGCCCACGTCGCGCTGCGCAGCCCTTGATTGGTTGTCCGAATATGAACTATTGCTGTCGCAATCCGCGCAACTAGGAATACTGTTGCAAAGATATTGACCCAAAGCGGCGAACCACCAGTCAGCATTGCAGCCATCAACGCAGCCATAAACGGACCCGCGCTTTCGATTGCATTCATGAACGCACGATTGCTGCGATAAACCCCGTTGTCGTAATTCTGTTTGGGCTGACCACATTCACAACGGTTGTCCGCGGTCCGACCACGACCGCTGACCATACCCAAGATCGAAATCAATAAGGCAAAGCCGCCCAATGAAGCGAGTGCATGGCTGTATGCGTCAAAAGTTTCCATAGAGAACGATCCTTTGGCCTAAGCCGTTGGTCAGTTATTCAGCAGCAACCGCACTTACGCGACCAGTCCGCTTGTGTTTGATACGATCTTCGATTTCATCACGGAAGTGACGGATCAAACCTTGGATCGGCCAAGCAGCCGCATCCCCAAGAGCACAAATCGTGTGACCCTCAACTTGTTTGGTCACGTCTAGCAACATATCGATTTCTTCTGGCTCAGCCTCACCCGTCACCAAACGATCCATAACGCGCATCATCCAACCTGTACCTTCACGGCAAGGCGTGCATTGGCCACAGCTTTCGTGCTTATAGAACTTGGACAAACGCCAGATTGCTTTGATCACATCGGTGGAGTTATCCATGACGATAACCGCAGCCGTACCCAAACCAGACCGCTGTTCACGCAAATAATCAAAGTCCATGATTGCATCACGCATATCTTTTCCAGGGATCATCGGAACCGAAGACCCGCCTGGAATGACCGCTTTTAGGTTGTCCCAGCCGCCACGAATGCCACCGCAATGCTTTTCAATCAATTCTTCAAACGGAATAGACATCGCTTCTTCAACCACACATGGGTTGTTGACGTGACCAGAAATAGCAAACAATTTAGTACCTGCATTGTTCGGACGACCAAAGCTTGAGAACCATTCAGGGCCACGACGCAAAATCGTTGGAACCACGGCAATGGATTCAACGTTGTTCACCGTTGTCGGGCAACCATACAAGCCAGCACCTGCTGGGAACGGCGGCTTCATACGTGGCATGCCTTTTTTGCCCTCAAGGCTTTCCAGCAAAGCAGTCTCTTCACCGCAAATATAGGCACCTGCACCATGGTGAAGGTAAATATCAAAGTCCCAACCGGACTTACATGCGTTCTTGCCAACCAGACCTGCGTCGTATGCCTCATCGATGGCTGCCTGAAGCGCTTCTTTCTCGCGAATGTATTCGCCGCGAATGTAGATGTAGCAAGCATTCGCATTCATCGCGAAAGAGGCGATCAAGCAACCTTCAATCAATGTGTGCGGATCATGGCGCATGATCTCACGGTCTTTACATGTGCCCGGCTCAGACTCATCTGCGTTGACCACCAAGTAAGATGGACGACCATCGCTTTCCTTGGGCATAAAGGACCATTTTAGGCCGGTCGGGAAACCCGCACCGCCACGACCACGTAAGCCGGACTTTTTCATCTCATCAACAATCCAGTCGCGACCCTTTTTGATGATCTTGGCAGTTCCATCCCAATGGCCGCGCTTTTGAGCGCCTGCCAGTGTACGGTCATGCATCCCGTAAAGGTTGGTAAAGATCCGGTCTTGGTCCTTAAGCATACGCCCTTAGCCTCTATCTGACTGGCGCGCACGCCAGAGTTTTATCACATTCCAAAGTGCTGCGCCAAATCCGGCCAACACGACAAGGTCAAACAATGCGCGGGTCCGGTTGGACCACCCAAAGTATATGCCTGCCAAATTTATGCAGAGCCAAAATATCCCAAGCCCTGCGATAAACAACGATACGCGTTGTCCAATCTTGGATGGTTTATCTTGGCTCTGCATCAGTTCAGTTGGCGTTTAGTGAACGCCACCTTTCTTAACCTTGCTGGAGAACTCAGTTGTTCCACCTTTAGCAAGAATTTTAGCTTGTGCGATCCAACCATCACGCTCGATACTACCTTTGAAACGAAGGTTACTGTCGACCCATGCGACGTCCTTCTTTTTCCATGTCGCAACTTGATCGAAGTGGTAGAAACCCAACTCGTTGAGTGTTTTTTCCAAAGCTGGACCAACACCTTTAAGTTGCT
>JAOKHV010000076.1 GCA_028248455.1 Ascidiaceihabitans sp.
CGACCGCATCAAAGAACTCCGCGTGAAAACGAAACGAGCCTTTTAGGATCAATTCTTTTGCGGTCATGGCCTGAATTGGCAAGGTCATATCACCTCCCAAGCCAAGCTGGATCATTGTGGCACCGGGGCGCAATGCCGGCACAGTGGACGCAACAACAGGCGCAACACCAGTACATTCGAACAACACGTCAAAAGTGCCTTTATCCGCAGTGTATTTAGAGAGAGCAGCAGGATTTTGCGCCACGTTATGCGCGGCGTCTGCACCGACGCTTAGCGCCATTTTTGTGGTATAAGATGTGATGTCAGTCGCCACTATTTGCAAGGCACCTGCAGCGCGCGCGACAATTACCGCAAGCAATCCTATCGGGCCACATCCCGTAACAAGCACCCGCTTGCCCATCAAATCACCGGCCTGTTTGGCGGCATGTAATACAACGGACAACGGCTCTGCCATGGCAGCTTCACCGGCGCTAAGACCGTCAGCCACTGCACATTGCTCCGCATCAGCTACTAGAATTTCACGGAAAGCCCCCTGAATATGAGGAAACGGCATTGCAGAGCCATAAAACTGCATATTGATGCAGTGGTTTTGTTTGCCTTCTTGACAAAAATCACAGGTTTTGCACGGACGCGATGGTGATATTGCAACCAATTGACCTATTTTATGAGTATTCACATCTGTACCAACTGCTTCAATTAAACCAGACACTTCATGCCCCAATGTCATGGGTTGCTTCAGCCGCACCGCACCAAATCCACCGTGATTATAGTAATGCAAATCAGACCCACAGATACCACCCGACTGCAAGCGGATGCGAACCTGTTGTGAACCGATAGGTGGTATGTCCTGCTCTTCCAACCGCAGATCCTTAGCTGCGTGTGCAACGATAGCCTTCATATCTCGTCTCGTCCTTATAATATTGGTTTTGGCAGGTCTGGACCTGCAAAACAGGCCTTCACGATCCTAACTAACAGGCTACCTCTTGCTTTTCGCGTTTTGAAATTAATCATGATCTGGGGCGATTACAAATGTCATATATCTGAGGTTTTGCCACTAAAAACGTCACTTGACACCCTATGGTATCAACAACAAGTTATCGGTAACAATTTGACTAAGTCAAGCCAGCCAACAAGGATAAAATATGTCAGATCTATTTTCACTCGAAGGCCGCCGCGCCCTCATCACGGGTTCATCACAGGGTATTGGATTTGCGCTTGCAAAAGGGCTGATCGAGGCGGGAGCAGAGGTTGTCTTGAATGGTCGTAATGTCGAGAAGTTAGACGCCGCCGCCGTTGAGATTGGAGCGTCGGTAAAGACACTGGCTTTTGATGCAACAGATCATGTGGCTGTACGTGCTGCCATTGACGGGTTTGAGGCAGAGCACGGGGCCATCGACATCTTGATCAATAACGCAGGCATGCAGCACCGTACTGAGCTAGAGAATTTCCCCCCCGAGATGTTCGAAAAGCTGCTGCAAACCAATGTGGCCAGCGTTTTTCATGTTGGCCAAGCCGTGGCACGCCATATGATTGCCCGCGGTGCTGGAAAGATCATCAACATCGCGTCTGTTCAAACCGCTTTGGCGCGGCCTGGAATCGCGCCCTACACAGCGACAAAGGGTGCTGTTGGCAATTTAACAAAGGGTATGGCTACAGATTGGGCCCAACACGGGTTGCAATGTAATTCGATTGCCCCTGGCTACTTCGATACACCACTCAACGCGGCACTTGTTGCTGATCCTGAATTCTCTGCTTGGTTAGAGAAACGCACACCTGCTGGCCGTTGGGGCAATGTGGATGAATTGGTTGGGGCCTGTGTGTTCCTATCCTCAAAAGCGTCCAGCTTTGTAAATGGCCATACGCTTTACGTAGACGGCGGCATCACTGCGTCTTTATAAAGAAAGCTACAGAAAGAAATTTTTGTTATGAATGAGAAAATTGCGCTTATCGGGGCTGGAGCCATGGGAGGTGCGATTGGAACACGCCTTTTGGAAACAGGTAACAGCCTGACGGTTTTTGATCTGGACCTGGTAAAAATAGCCAAACTTACGAAACTTGGCGCTACCGCTGCTACCTCAGCAGCGCAGGCCAGCAGCGATGTGGATTTTGTAATCACCAGCCTGAATGCATCGCATATCGTTGAGATTGCTGCCTTTGGTAAAGACGGTATCATTGAGGGAGCGCGCACAGGCACGGTGATCATCGACATGTCGTCGATTGCGCCTGATGCCACACGAAAATTTGCGCAGATGGCAAAGGAAAATGGGATGGCTTGGGTTGATAGCCCTCTTTCAGGTGGTGTGCCTAAAGCGCTGATTGGCGAGCTGACTTTGATGGCTGGCGGTGAGGAAAATGCCGTCGCGCGGGCCCATCAAGTCCTGCAACATGTGGCCTCAAACTACACCCACATGGGGCCATCTGGTGCTGGGCAAACAACAAAGCTGATCAATCAGGTGCTGTGTGGTCTTGGGTTTCTTGCCGTGGCTGAAGCCACACAACTCGCGTTAGACGCCGGCGTCGATGCAGCCAAGATACCCCAAGCGCTGAAAGGCGGACGGGCGGACAGCGCTTTGCTACAAGAATACCTAGCGCGCTTTGCAAGCAAGGATTACCGGCGTACGGGCCGGATCGACAACATGGTCAAAGACCTCAATGCTGTAAATGATCTCGCACGCCAGACAGGCACTTCCATGCCTATGACCGCGTTGTGTGCTGAAATTCACCGTATGCTGACATCCGCCGGTTTGGGTGGCGAAGATCAAGCAGCCGTTATGGAATTTTTCAACGGTGCAAAACAGGAGATTTTTCCATAACAACATATTTTGCTACTCGATTGCAAACCAATTTCTGTTATTGGCCCTGAGGTCATCACACACGAAATTCGAAAACATGCGAAATGCAAGCGTTGTGGTACTAGTGGGGCCTTGTTGAAGGGATCACAGCTTGGCTGATATCAACGGGTATAATCTTCACTTTGGCGGTCCAAGCCCCGTCGAGAACACTAGTCAGACGCTCAGCATATGC
>JAOKHV010000077.1 GCA_028248455.1 Ascidiaceihabitans sp.
GTTCATATTGCTGCCCAGTTACGGAAGGTTTGAATGGAATGATGGCACGCCATTTAGGCGCATCAGCTGTCGCACTGCTGGTTGAATAGACTATGCGAGCGCAATCACCACAGATGGTTGATAAAGCCTGATTGAGTTGTTCGAGGCTTGTATTTCCTTCGTCTACGTCCAGAATAAACGCGTGAAAGCATCCTCGCTCACGTTGAGCGGCGTGGGAGCGCGCATCTGCGGCATTGTATGTCGAGGCGATGAGCGCAGGCGCGTCAAGCTTGCATAAGTGACTTGGGGCCTCCGCCATGCGAGCGATTTCG
This sequence comes from Ascidiaceihabitans sp., assembly GCA_028248455.1. GTDB lineage: Bacteria > Pseudomonadota > Alphaproteobacteria > Rhodobacterales > Rhodobacteraceae > Ascidiaceihabitans. The sequence goes on from JAOKHV010000077.1 coordinate 312, forward strand.
GCGAGCGTTATGGTTTTATAACTTTCCCCACTTTTAGCTCGTGTGTCTTTATGTCCTTTGATCAGGACTAGTTTGCTAGAAGTTAGCATAGTATCATCCTTTGATGATGCGCAGCTGGACAACACATGGTATAATTGCAGCAGGTAGTGCTTACCAAACTTTACCTGCTTCAGAGACCGAGTGCTTACTAGTGCGCGGTTTCTTTATGAATAAACCCGTTTCAGAGCTTGTTTGTGAGTTTGTGGCGGCAAGGCCTCCAATATAGCCAGCTTAGATGGGTCTGAGAGCAATCCTCGCTTCACACTGAGTTCGATTAGAGCATCTCGGTGAGTAACATAGCTATTGCCGCGCCATTCGCCTGAGTGTGAGGGTTCTGCAGAGCGCTTCTGCAATATCCACTGGATGCTGTCTTTGCAGACGATGATCCGCCAGCGTGTGCTAAGGTTTAGGACAACAACTGCGTAGCAGTCATCGCGCTCCCTGTGTGAGGAGGGCTGTGGCAAACTACCCCCGCCGTTTTGCGAAGGGGTGGGGGGTGTCGAGATTTTACTCATAATCAGCCCTCCACCTGCTTATACGCATATGCGCTTTGCAGCTTGGCTTCTGCGTGTTGCATAAGCTCATCTACTTTATAGATTGTCGCCTTGTTTGGCCGTCTTACGGTCAATGGCCATCGCTCAAGCGTGCGCGGGCTGATTGGGAAAAAATGATGGGTGATGATCGCAGCTGCAGTCGCTTTATCTGCGTACTGTGGTAGTGGCTGCTCGGGTTGCCATGCTGTTTTGCGCATCAGAATACTCCTTTTAGATTCTGCGAGCAACATATGGCGGCACAAAGATGTACCTTCTCAATGCGGATTTTTTTCAAGTTTGATCAGTCGAGGCCTTTTAAAAAAGCACGGTATTTCTGCAGATAGTTCTTAACCTGCACTTCCGAGAGGCCGAACGCATCAGCAACTACTCTGTAAATGCGTGTGCTGCTCCCATGGGAATTTTTTATGCGTATTAAGCGAGATGGGGTTCGGTGAATATCGGCTGGCTGTGCAAGCACTGCTGCTTCGTTATCGACCGATCTTGAATGTTCTATATGATCGTCGGAGCCAATAAAGTCTTTGCGCTCAGCTACTGGTATACCGTTGATGTAGTCAAAGAACTCTTGAAGGTTCGTTTCATCGTTCAGTAGCGCGTGCTTTTGTGCTTCGTATTCCTCACGTTCCAGCTCCACACAGGCTTGACCTACCTTCATAACTAAGTTGAAGTCGACTGGCTTTCGCCCAGCACCTGCGCGCTTACCCCCATGGGCTTTCTTATTATTCATTGGCTGTTGGTAGTGTCATTTCCCACGCCCTCAATAACTTGCCCCACTGGGCCATAACATCGCGGCGTTTCTCGAGGTTTTTTGCTTGCTGATAGTGACGCATTACACCACCTCGTGTCGCGCTCTGCTTATGATTAAGAAGACTATCAATAATGCTTTCAGAAGCATCGGTGTGTTCGGCCATGAGTGTTGAAAACGTGCGGCGTAAATCGTGAAGAATGAAGTTATCTATCCCAGACGCCTTTCGAACACAGCGGTTGAAGTGGCTCCAAGCAGACATATGCGCACCGTCGAGTGATGATAGAGGAAACACCAATAGGTCCTGCTCTTGAGGTTTAGCCCAGATAACTTTTGCGGCAATCTGACTGAGAGGCATAACGAAATGCTCTGAGTTCTTTGTATCGTGATGGGTGAAGTGAAGCTCGGAGCGATCTTCGTCGACCTGATCCCACCTCAATCTTGCAGCCTCGCTCGCGCGTAGAGGAGTTGAGATCATAAACTGAAGGTAGCGTTGATAGGTCGGCCTGAGACTTTCGGCGTTCCAAAGGTTGGCAAGTTGCTCTGGGGAGAAAAAGTTCTCCCTTGGTGGGGGAGGCTTTGGCTTGCGCCTCTTAGAGACGGCTACGACAGAGTTTGTGGTGATTACTTCTTCATCTAACAAGTAGTCGAGAAAGCGTGACATAGCCCCAAGCCTTTGTCGTCCTGTCGCAGGACGTTCTTGATACATGTCTGCTAAGTCCCGCATATGCCGAGGAGTGATCGCATCTGGATAGGCCTCCATGAGGAGCAACTCCTGAAGCACGAAGAGAACATTGCGTACTTCGTCTTGCTTGTATTTCGTCTGTCCCAACCTCATTTGTGCGTTCGTGTATTGATCTAACCATTGCGAACACGTCTTCTTTCGAGCCTCTTCGTCTCTGCGCATTTGATGATTAGCTCTGAGGGCTAGGGCAGGGTCCTCACCAGCTCTTATTTGCGATTTGATGGTCTCTGCTGCAAGCCGAGCTTCCATAGGCGACATCGACATTGGATCACCTATTTTAATAGTGCGCTGTGGGTAGCGCTTGCCGCCGTCTATGTACCCGCGTTTGCGATAGGCGTATGTCCAGCTGCAGCTTTGGTTGTTGATAACGAGTTTGAGGCCAGAGCAGACTTGATCGGAAAGTGTTATCCTCTCTCTCAGCAATCGCTGTTCTTTGAGGTGCTTATCAATCAACCGCTGGTCGATTTTACATTTGATGTTTTTTGTTGGCATATTCAGCGAGACATTCAGCGAGACAAAGTTGCGGACTTGAGCGTAGATTAGTGAGGGTGAACGTTGAGTACAATGCGTAAAAATATGTTATAAAGAGATAAAATAGGCCAGAATGCCTTGTCTGGTTGATTGTTGAGT
>JAOKHV010000078.1 GCA_028248455.1 Ascidiaceihabitans sp.
GCTTGTTCGTTAATACTGAGGGCCGTCCACAGTTGGCACAACGCGCGGGCTTTGCCCCCGGTGAAGCCAAAGAAAACTGGGCGATCTTGCGCGCATTGAGCGCTGAACTAGATGCAACGCTTCCATTTGATAGCATTGCGCAGTTACGCACGGCATTGTTTGAAGCCGTTCCTCATCTTGGCGACATTGATGTTGTTGCTGAAAACGAGTGGAACGCTGAGAAAGCTGGCAAGCTGGGCAAAGCGGACTTTCGCAATGCTGTGACAGATTTCTACCTTACCAACCCAATTGCCCGTGCAAGTGAGTTGATGGCAGAGCTAAGCGCGGGTGCAAAAGCACGTCGCAACGGAGCAATGGCAGCAGAATGAAGGCTTGGGTGCTCATAACACTGATGCCTCTGGCCGCATGTGAGCCTGCAGTTACGACGGCTGAGCAATTCATCCCCGAATATTCGGGGGTGGAAACTGCGCTATTGTACCAAGAGTTGGAGCAATTTCAACTGCAGATGACGAACGCAAAAACGTCTGAAGACGTATCAAACTATGCGGAATGTGCTGCGGCACAGGACACGCTGATACGCGGATGGGGTTTTGCATGTCATGTACGTACAAATGTGAACGAAGAGGGTGGCGTGTGGTCGGCAGATGCTGTTTACACCATCTCGCCTGCCTTGCCGCGCGGATCGCGCATGATCGACGCTGAAGTCGTGACTGCCGCATGCGTGGAGAAGGGTATACCGACGGTGTGAGGACCTATGGCTGATTTCTTTTTTAATACAAACCTTGGAATGTTGCTGCTGATTATCGGGCAGATTCTGCTGGTTGTCGTGCCATTGCTGATCGCATTGGCGTTTCTAATGTATGCTGACCGCAAGGTTTGGGCTGCTGTGCAAATGCGCCGCGGACCCAACGTGGTTGGTGCCTTTGGTCTGCTGCAAAGCTTTGCGGACTTTGGCAAATACATCGTCAAAGAAATTATCGTCCCTGCGGGTGCCGACAAGGCCGTGTTCTTCATGGCCCCGATGGTAACCCTGGTAATGTCATTGATTGCTTGGGCCGTTATCCCGTTCAACGATGGATGGGTTCTGTCCAACATCAACGTGGCGATCTTGTATGTATTCGCTGTTTCATCGTTAGAAGTTTACGGTGTGATTATGGGCGGTTGGGCGTCTAACTCCAAATACCCGTTCCTAGGATCACTTCGCTCTGCTGCGCAAATGATTTCATATGAGGTTTCCATCGGCCTTATCATCGTCGGCATTATCATTTCTTCTGGTTCTATGAACTTCAGCGCTATCGTTGAAGCACAGTCCGGTAGCTATGGTTTGTTCAACTGGTTCTGGTTGCCGCACTTCCCGATGCTGATCTTGTTCTTTATCAGTGCTTTGGCTGAAACTAACCGCCCACCATTCGACCTTCCCGAAGCGGAATCAGAATTGGTTGCAGGTTTTCAAGTCGAATATTCATCAACACCATTCTTGTTGTTCATGATCGGTGAATTGGTTGCCGTTGTTCTTATGTGTGCCTTGATCACGTTGATGTTCTTCGGTGGTTGGTTGTCACCAATTCCAGGTTTGCCAGACGGCATTTTCTGGATGATTGCCAAAATCGGCTTCGTGTTCTTCTTCTTTGCAATGGTGAAGGCAATCACGCCTCGCTATCGCTATGACCAATTGATGCGCCTTGGTTGGAAAGTGTTCCTACCATTCTCATTGATTTGGGTCGTATTCGTAGCATTCGCTGCTAAGTTTGGCTGGTTCTGGGGCATTTATGCCCGTTGGACTGTAGGAGGTTAATTATGACACAGATCGACTACACACGCGCGGCCAAGTATTTCCTGCTGCAGGACGTTTGGCAGGGCTTTAAACTGGGCATGAAGTACTTCTTTGCCCCTAAAGTGACTTTGAATTATCCGCACGAGAAGGGCCCATTGTCCCCACGTTTTCGTGGTGAACACGCATTGCGCCGTTATCCCAATGGTGAAGAGCGCTGCATCGCATGTAAATTGTGCGAAGCTGTTTGTCCGGCTCAAGCGATCACTATCGATGCGGAACCACGTGAAGACGGCTCACGCCGTACAACGCGTTACGATATCGATATGACCAAGTGCATCTATTGCGGTTTCTGTCAGGAAGCCTGTCCCGTGGACGCGATTGTTGAAGGCCCTAATTTTGAATTCTCAACCGAGACCCGTGAAGAGCTGTTTTACGACAAAGACAAGCTTCTTTCGAATGGTGACCGTTGGGAAGGTGAGATTGCCCGTAACCTAGAGCTGGATGCACCGTACCGATGAACTATTGCTACATCTCTTTTGACGACAAAAAGGACTGTGAAACATGATGGCATTTGCCTTTTACCTCTTTGCGATCAGCGTGATTGCAGGCGGTTTCTTTACAGTAGTAAGCCGCAATCCAGTGCACTCTGTGCTTTGGTTGATCCTGTCATTCCTAAGTGCTGCTGGCCTGTTTGTACTGCTTGGCGCTGAATTCGTCGCGATGTTGTTGATCATCGTCTACGTTGGCGCGGTGGCGGTATTGTTCTTGTTTGTTGTTATGATGCTCGACATCGACTTTGCCGAGCTAAAAGCAGAAATGGCGAAATACATGCCATTGGCGTTGTTGATCGCTTTAATAATTCTGATGCAGTTCGTCATGGCCTTTGGCGCATGGGAAAGCAACGCAGCGGCCGAAAGTATGCTGGCGCAAGTGACCCCAACAGATCGTCATAACACTGAAGCTTTAGGCATGATCCTTTATGATCAGTATTTCCTTCTGTTCCAACTTTCAGGATTGATCCTGTTGGTAGCGATGATTGGTGCGATTGTTTTGACGCTGCGCCATCGTAAAGATGTGAAACGTCAGGATGTTATCACCCAGATGATGCGTGATCCTGCCAAGACGATGGAACTGAAGAACGTGAAATCAGGGCAGGGGCTATAAGCCTGCGCTGATTGACCAAATGAATAGACGACCGGCAGTAACGTGACGCTGCCATGAATGAAAAGTTGAGA
>JAOKHV010000079.1 GCA_028248455.1 Ascidiaceihabitans sp.
CTGTACTTTTAGGTCTGCCACGTCGTTTGGCATTTACTCACCTTATCTGGTTGGCAACAGCCATAGTGCCAATTCAAGTGTAAGTGCAACCAAGATCCATGTTGAGATCAAAGCGATCAAATATGGAACTGTGTAGCGCAGCAGCCTGAAGTACGGCACCTCCGTGACGCCCAACTATTATCAATTAATGATACTTTTATTATCAAAAATTAACAGTATGGTAAATTCCACCTGTATAGTCTTAATTGTGGCAGTCAGGAGTATCCTTGTGAAAACAGACTATATCATTGTTGGTGCAGGCTCTTCTGGTTGTGTTTTAGCCAACAGATTAAGCGCTAATCCTTCTTGCGATGTTATTTTGTTAGAGGCCGGTGGTCGTGACTTAAATCCGTGGATTCACATCCCAGTTGGTTATTTCAAGACGATTCACAATCCAAACGTTGACTGGTGCTATAAGACAGAACCAGACGCGGGCCTGAATGGCCGCTCCATTGAATGGCCGCGCGGCAGGGTTCTGGGCGGTTCTTCCTCACTTAACGGTCTTTTGTATGTGCGCGGTCAGGCGCAGGACTATGACCGTTGGGCCCAAATGGGCAATGCGGGTTGGTCATGGGACGATGTGCTGCCCTTGTTTAAGAAGGCGGAAAATAACGAACGCGGTGCGAATGACTATCATGGTGACGACGGTCCATTATCTGTGTCCAACATGCGCATACAACGCCCAATCACGGACGCATGGGTCGAAGCGGCGCAAGCGGCGGGTTATCCATTCAACCCCGATTATAACGGCGAAACCCAAGAGGGCGTTGGCTTTTTTCAATTGACATCAAAGAACGGGCGACGCTGTTCCACGGCCGTTGCCTACCTAAACCCAGCCCGCAGCCGTTCCAATTTGCAGATCGTCACCCATGCCCAAGTGCAAAAGGTGAATATCGAAAACGGTGTGGCCACTGGTGTCACCTATAAAGATCGCAGCGGCGCGGAAGTGGTGGTGAAAGCCAACCGCGAGGTGATTCTAAGCGGTGGCTCTATCAACTCACCTCAGATGCTCATGTTGTCAGGCATCGGCGAAGCGGCCCAGCTTCAAGAGCACGGCATTGAGGTTAAGAAAGATTTGAACGGCGTGGGCAAAAACATGCAGGATCACCTGCAGGCCCGTTTGGTTTATAAATGCAATGAACCAACCCTGAACGACGAAGTTGGCAGTCTGTTTGGTCAGGCAAAGATTGGCTTAAAATACATAACGACTCGTACCGGCCCCATGACAATGGCCGCTAGCCTTGCCACCGGTTTCATGAAAACACGCGAAGATTTGGAGACGCCGGATGTGCAATTCCACGTCCAACCCCTATCTGCTGAAAACCCTGGGAAGGGGGCCGACAAGTTCTCGGCGTTCACCATGTCGGTCTGTCAGTTGCGCCCAGAAAGCCGTGGAGAAATCCGTTTGGCCGCAGGCGATGGTCAGGTCTATCCCAAGATCATTCCAAACTATCTGTCCACCGAAACCGATTGCCGCACGGTTGTGGCAGGCGTGAACATCGCCCGTACAATCGCCAAACACGCGCCACTCGCCAGCAAGATTTCCCAAGAATACCGCCCTCATGCGGATCTGGATATCAACGACTATGACGCCACCCTTGATTGGGCGCGCAACAACACCGCTTCGATCTATCATCCTACCGGCACCTGCAAGATGGGCAGCGGGCAAGACGCCGTTGTGGATGCGAAACTGCGCGTGCATGGCATCAGCGGTTTGCGGGTCGCGGATTGTTCGATCATGCCAGAAATCGTATCGGGCAACACCAACGCCCCTGCGATCATGATCGGCGAAAACTGCGCCAAGATAATCCTAGCGGATGCTTAATCTACGGCGGTAATCGCCCTGTGTTGCATATGCGTAGTGTTACGGTAATCTAACCGTAACACGCCCCTCGCGCTTGAGGGGGAGACGTTTTGCGACAGGACATCCGGATGACTATTCGCCCCCTCAACATCGACCCCACACATTGCTTTATCGCCAATGAATGGGTGCCCGCGCTGTCGGGCCAAACGCTTGCGTTGAAAAACCCATCAGACGGCACAACCTTATGCGACATCGCACGGGGCAACGCAGCTGACATTGACCGCGCGGTTGCCGCTGCCGATGCAGCATTGAACGGTGCGTGGGGCAAATTGGCAGCGTTTGAACGGGGGCGAATCCTGCACCGCATTGGCGAACTGGTCCTTGAAAACATAAACGAATTAACCGCCCTTGAATCCATGGACGTAGGCAAACCCGTCAAACAAGCCCGCGCAGATGTTGTTGCCCTTGCCCGCTATATGGAATTTTACGCAGGGGCCGTGGACAAAGTTCACGGCGCGACGATCCCGTTTCTTGAGGGCTACACCGTCTATACTATGCGCGAACCCCATGGGGTTACAGGCCATATCATCCCGTGGAATTACCCGATGCAGATTATCGGCCGCTCTGTTGGTGCCGCGCTTGCCATGGGCAACGCCGCCGTTTTGAAACCAGCAGAAGAGGCGTGTTTAACCGCTCTCGCTTTTGCTGAAATCTGTCGTCAAGCGGGATTGCCTGATGGGGCGTTAAACGTGGTTTCGGGCCTAGGCACCGAAGCGGGTGCCGCCCTCACCGCCCATCCGTTGGTGCATCACATTTCCTTCACGGGCTCTGTCGGTGTAGGCAAGTTGATCCAATCGACATCGGCCCAAAACGCGGTACCTGTCACCTTGGAATTGGGCGGAAAATCCCCGCAATTGGTGTTTGATGACGCGGATCTTGACGCCGCCCTGCCCTTCCTTGTGAACGCAGGTATCCAGAATGCAGGACAAACCTGTTCCGCATCCTCGCGCATCTTGGTACAGCGCGGGGTCTATGATGACGTCGTTGCGCGCATGACAAAACGTTACGGTGAATTGCGC
>JAOKHV010000008.1 GCA_028248455.1 Ascidiaceihabitans sp.
GAAAGCACGGATCACCCAAGATCATCACGACAGGCAAGCTGGTATCCTATGGCGCGGCTTTTCGTGAGATTGGCGCTGTAGATCGTCAATTATGCGGAGGCCGAGCAAACAATCGGTGTGAAAATTCGCATCTGCCATTTCGACGACGAGAACGAGCGATGCAGAAGTTTAAAAGTTGTGCAATGCTCCAGATATTTGCTAGCTATCACGCCCAGATATACAACCACTTCAATCATGAAAGACATCTAGAAAGCAGACAGACGTGTAAGAAAAAAATGCAGTGCCGCTCTCATTGAGTGGTTCATTTTCTGTGCTGTATGATGGTTGACTCGAGGTGCCTTTTACGGATGTTTAAGTTTGTCTGACAACACCCTTTTGAGAGCTGTAGCAACCTAACGCTAAACTCCGATCATTCCGGTGGCAGTTGGCAGTTAGCAATAAAAACGCGTTTCTGGCCAATTGAAGTATTGCATATTTAAACGTCGTTGCTGTCTATTTTTCGTTTTATGCCTCAAGATCGCTGAATAACTAATCGCGCCGTTACACCCGTTGCGGAATCTTCAAATGTCAGCCGGCCGCCATGCAATTTGGCGATTGTTGCCACAATCGTAAGTCCAAGTCCGTGGCCATCTATCGTCGTGGTGTTTTCACCACGTTGAAACGGTGCCAAAAGCTCTTCTATCTCTGCGGCAGAACTTTCAGATCCTTCATCTTCGATGATGATGGTCGCGGACTGCGCGTTTGCTTCTAGGGATACCGTTGCGCGGCGACCATACTTAAGCGCATTCTCGATCAAGTTGGTGATTGCCCGTTCAAGCGATACGGGACGCCCATAAACGATTATGTCACGATCATTTGACACCACACCGTAGCCTTGTCGCGACATGAAGATAGATGTCCCACCTTTAACGATGACGTCTTTAGCTTTGCGCAATGTCACTGGACGGTCGACGTCTTGGTAGTTGGAAACGATAGCATCCAACAGCGACGTCAACGACAGGTTACGCGGTTCTTCGGCGCCCATTTCCACATGAGTATAGGTCAGCACGCTTTCGATGATGTCTGTCATGCTGTCGATGTCGGTTTCAAATTTGCGGCGTAAGTCGGCGTCTTGGATCAACGCGGCGCGCAGGCGGAGCCTTGTGGCAGGTGTGCCAAGATCGTGGCTCACGCCCGAGAGGACGGCGGCACGGCCAGCCAATTGCTCGCGTTCGATTTCCAGGTAGCTGTTAACTGCTGTTATGATTTCTTGCAGTTCTTGTGTGCCAGTTGGGTCATAGTGAGTGGGACCGCCGACGCGTCGGCGGTTTCTCAGCTGTCCTGCAAAGGACAAGAATGACACGGGTAAATTCAACGCTACAGTCATGAGAATGCCGGTGGTGACCGCCGCCAAAAGCGCTGCTAGTATGCGGCGATCAGGAGGGGCAGCGGCGCACCCCCAAACCGTGTCGCCTTCTATTTCAATCCAGTCGGCATCGCCCATGCGGGCCACGACAAACGGATCGCTACATAACGTGGCCAATTTTCGGGTGATCGAGCCCATGCTTTCTGCCGCCGTTTGCCCGTCGCGGCGTGGTAGATCTGCAAGACCGTAGGTCAGATCAGGTGAAAGGATAGCCATAGTGACAGAGGCCCCAGAGATCTGATTGGCAACATTGGGCAAGATTGGGACAATCGTGATCCGCGAGGCAGGCGAAGCACCCGCAATTTGGCGGAATGACCCGCTTGTTGCATGTATCTGGTCGTCGGCGGGTAGGCGCACGAACTCTATGCCTTCTGGGGGGGCGGTGCCGTTTTGCATAGCGTAATACAAAGTCACGCCAGCATCGTAGGCTCGGGTGCCATGTGTGCGCCAATCGGACGTGGATTTTGTCCACATCCAAACCGTGCCACCGCCCATAATAAACGCCGAAAGGACCAATATGGATCCTATCATGCGCAGACTGTTTAGAGGGTTTTTCACGTGTCTGACACCACGACATCTGCGGCGAATATATAACCGACCCCGCGTTCCGTTTTCAGAATTTGGGGCTCCTTCGGGTTCGCTTCGATCTTGTTACGCAAGCGACCTACCAAAACATCAATCGCGCGGCCTGTCGCGTCATTGGGAGGCTGGCCTTCGCCAGTGGCGTCTAGGTTGGTCGCAATTTCCTCACGTGTGAGGGGGATGTGCGGGTTGGCGAGTAACACTTGCAACAATGCGGTTTCGCGGTGCGATAGGGCGACTTGCACTTTTACAGGCGATAGAACGTCGCCCGTTTTGGCGTCATACGTCCATCCATGGAACTGAAATGTTTTGGTGTTGCGGCGGTGCACCAAGGACGCCGACCGACGCGCGCGCGACAGCACTGCTTTGACTCGCGCCAGCAACAAATTAGGGTTAAACGGTTTGGCGATATAATCGTCAGCGCCAACCGCATAGCCTTCCATACGCTGGTGATCGGCAGATAAAGCAGACACCATAATAATCGGCACGTCCTGTTCTCGCCGCAGCCGCTTACAAATTTCCAGTCCATTCTCATCGCCCAGCATTACGTCGAGTAAGACCAGATCAACGCGGCCCCCATCGATATGGTTGCGGACCTCGGTCTCATTGGCAGCCGGTAGGGCGATCGACCCGTTTTGTCGCAGAAACTGCGTCATCATCTGCCGCATGTCAGGGTCATCATCGACAACAAGGATACGTGGAATCGCCATGGTTCAATTTCTCCGACGCACGATGAGGTTTCTTATCAGACAATGGTGCGCCAACTTGTTATGTAACAGAATGCAACAAAATCTAGAGCAACGTAACAGCTTGTAACAACGCGCGCCAATTTCTGCATCCGCTCGACGAATGCCCCACATGTTGCAATTGCATAGATACAGTTGTTGCTGTCAGTTAAGCATTCGAGCCGCGAAGAGCGGTCTTTTTTGGGAGGAAATCGAAAATGAAATCTTACGTATTGAGCACCGCCTCTGCGATTGCCGTTTGCGCCGCTGGCGTAGCATCCGCTGACGGTCACGCTGAAGCAGAAGTTCTGCACTACTGGACATCCGGTGGCGAAGCGAAATCTGTCGCCGTTTTGCAAGAAGAATTCGCTGCAAACGGCGGCACATGGACAGACATGCCAGTCGCTGGTGGCGGCGGTGACGCGGCTGGTACAGCCCTGCGCGCACGTGTTCTGTCCGGAAACGCGCCGACAGCGGCACAGATCAAAGGCCCAGCCATTCAGGAATGGTATGCCGAAGGCGTTCTGGCTGACATTTCCAGCGTTGCAGAAGCCAATGACTGGGCGAACCTGCTTCCAGCCTCTATCGCAGCACACATGCAGTGCGAAGGCACTTGGTGTGCGGCACCGGTAAACGTACACCGTGTTGACTGGATCTGGGCCAACACAGAAATCTTGGCGGCTAACGGCCTCGAGATGCCAACAACTTGGGACGAGTTCAACGCTGCAGCCGAAACACTGCAAGCCGCTGGCATCATTCCACTGGCCCACGGTGGTCAGGCTTGGCAGGACGCGACTGTGTTCGAAACTGTTGTTCTGGGTCTCGGCGGCGCTGAGTTCTATCAGGCAGCCCTCGTAAACCTCGAGACAGAGGCGCTGACATCCGACACGATGATTGCAGCGTTTGATCAGATGCGCACCATGCGTGGCTATGTTGACCCAAACTTCTCTGGTCGTGACTGGAACCTCGCTACAGCAATGGTCATGAACGGCGAAGCCGCTTTCCAGATCATGGGTGACTGGGCAAAGGGTGAATTCCTCGCTGCTGGCAAAGTGCCGGGCGTTGATTTCTCTTGCGCGTCGACACCGGGTGATGGCTACCTTTATAACGTGGATAGCTTTGCGATGTTCTCAGTTGATGGTGACGGCAAAGCCGCTGGCCAAGAGCTTCTGGCAGAACTCATAATGGGTCCAAAATTCCAAGAAGTGTTCAACATGAACAAAGGCTCCATCCCAGCCCGCACAGATGTTGACCTGTCTGGATTTGATGAATGTGCGCAGCTTTCGGCGGCTGACATGGCGTCCACCAACGACGGTGGCACATTGATGCCGTCCTACGCACATGGCATGGCGCTTTTCGGTGCTCAGTCGGGTGCGATCACTGACGTTGTCACAGCACACTTCAACTCTGACATGTCCTCTGCTGACGCTGTTCAGATGCTGGCCAACGCTGTTGCGAACTCCATGTAATCGCTATTGATTATCAGAATTGGCCTTATCCGTTCGCGGGTAGGGCCACCAAATTAGGGGGACACATGAAATGACACGCTGGTTGCAAGACAACATGCCAAAGATCGTCTTGGCACCATCATTCATCGCCGTCATGGTTTTTGTGTATGGGTTTATTGGCTGGACGGCTTGGGTGTCGCTGACACGCTCGCGCCTAATGCCGCGCTATGAAATTGATAGCTTCATTCAATACGGTCGCCTCGCCGACTCACCACGGTTTGAGACCGCGATGGTGAACCTCGCCATCTTTGGTACGCTATTCATCGTGATCGCCATGGTGCTGGGACTGCTTCTGGCGATCCTGCTGGACCAGAAAATTCGCATTGAAGGCGCGATCCGAACAATTTATCTTTATCCCATGGCCCTGTCGATGATCGTCACAGGCACGGCATGGAAATGGATCCTGAACCCCGAACTTGGCATCGAAGCCACTATCAAAGGCTGGGGGTTCGCCAATTTTGAATTCAAATGGCTGGTTGATCCTGACATGGCTATCTACACCGTTGTGCTGGCCGCTGTTTGGCAAAGTTCCGGCTTTGTTATGGCGCTGTTTCTGGCCGGACTTCGCTCTGTGGATGAAGAAATTATCAAGGCCGCGCAAGTCGATGGCATCCCTACTTGGCGTGTTTATTCAGCGATTATTATTCCGTCGATGGCCCCGATTTTCCTCAGCGCGTTCATCGTGTTGGCCCATCTCGCGATCAAAGCCTTCGACCTCGTTATCGCGCTTACTGGCGGTGGCCCGGGTTACGCGACCGATCTTCCAGCCACCTACATGTATGCCATGGCGTTTTCGCGCGGTGATATTGGGCAGGCGGCAAGTTCGGCCATGGTTATGATGCTTGTCGTGTTCACGATTGTTGTGCCTTACCTCTATTCAGAATTGAGGACCAAAGATGACTGATATGTCTTACGCCCCAACCCGCACCCAAAGCCCGACGACCAAACTTGTTCTGCGCTTTGTGCTTTACATCCTTCTCGCCTTATTCGCGCTGTTCTATCTCATGCCGCTGTTTGTGATGATTACAACATCTCTGAAATCATTGGATGAAATCCGCACTGGTGACCTGGTGTCCCTCCCGCGCGAGGTCACTTTTGATGCGTGGCGCACGGCGTGGTCCAGCGCCTGTACGGGTATCCAATGTGAAGGCGTGCGCCCATATTTCCTGAATTCACTTCTGATCGCCATTCCTGCGGTTCTTATCTCTACGATCATCGGCGCGTTGAATGGCTACGTTGTGGCGCAATGGAAGTTCAAAGGCGCGAACATCTTTTTTGCATTGTTGTTATTTGGTTGCTTCATCCCGTTTCAGGTTGTGCTGCTGCCAATGGCGATCGTGCTGGGCAAGCTCGGCATCTCTGGCACCATTCCGGGTCTAATTTTTGTTCACGTAATCTATGGCCTCGGTTTTACCACGCTGTTTTTTCGTAATTACTATGTGAGCATTCCGTCCGAACTGACTAAAGCCGCCATGATTGATGGTGCAGGCTTCTTTCGTATCTTCTGGTCGATCTTCATGCCGCTGAGCCTGCCGATCATCGTTGTATCTGTCATCTGGCAATTCACCCAGATCTGGAACGACTTCCTGTTTGGAGTGAGCTTCAGCCAAGCTGGAACTCAGCCTGTGACAGTCGCTCTTAACAACATCGTAAATTCGACCACAGGCGTCAAAGAATACAATGTGGATATGGCTGCTGCGATCATCGCTGCTCTGCCAACTCTGCTTGTTTATGTCGTTGCTGGCAAATATTTCATCCGCGGTCTGACCGCTGGTTCTGTAAAGGGATAAATCAGATGTCACCTATTCTCGAAGTTAAGAATCTCTACAAGAACTACGGGTCCACCGAAGTCCTGAAGGACATCATTGTGTCGATCGAAAAAGGGGACTTTCTAGTCCTCGTCGGGCCCTCTGGTTGTGGCAAGTCAACGCTGTTGAATTGTATCGCAGGTCTTGAGCCGATCACAGGCGGAGATTTGTTCATTGGCGGGCAAAACATGACCAACGTCAGCCCCAAAGACCGCGACATTGCGATGGTTTTTCAATCCTACGCTTTGTATCCGACCATGACCGTGGCCAAGAACATCACCTTCGGAATGAAAGTACGCGGCATCGATCAGGCAACACAAGACGCCAAGCTTAAGCACGTTTCCACACAGTTGCAGATCGAACCGCTGTTGCATCGCAAACCGGGCCAGTTGTCTGGTGGTCAGCGCCAGCGTGTCGCGATGGGCCGTGCCCTGGTGCGGGATCCTAAGTTGTTCCTATTTGACGAACCACTGTCCAACCTGGATGCAAAACTGCGTGTCGAGATGCGGACTGAGATCAAAGCCCTGCATCAACGGCTTGGTGCGTCCATGGTTTACGTCACACACGATCAGATCGAAGCCATGACGCTGGCGACCAAGATCGTTGTGATGAAAGGCGGCGTGATTCAGCAAATCGGGACACCAGCCGAGATTTACAATCGTCCTGCCAACTTGTTTGTCGCCGACTTCATGGGCAGCCCTGCGATGAACCTGATCCCAGCCAAGACAAAAAAGAATGGCAAAGGCACGCAGATTGAAATCGCACGCAACAACGCCGATCCGATTGTCTTGACAGAAAAGCGCAGCACCGACTTACCCGAAAATATCATTATTGGTGTGCGGCCTGAAGACATCGTAGACGCTGCCTTTGCCCGCACCGACGACACGCAACAAGCGGACTGTATGATTGATATTGTTGAACCCGCAGGTGCCGATACGTTTGCGGTGATGCAGCTTGGCGGTAAACACGTGACAGCGCGCTTGCATGCTGAAACAACAGCTGCCGCAGGCACATCACAGCGTCTGGCGTTTGATCTTGGAAAGGTCTCCTATTTTAAACCTGAGACCGGTTTGCGCCTAAATTAACCGCATGCGTTTGGATCAGATACTGGCGGGACGAATGCACGATTTGCTTTGTACAAAGCCGGAGCAATAGTCCCGCAAACAGTTCGCAATTTCAGCAATGAGGACCGGCCGCACCTTTACGATATAATAATGGCTTATCTCAATGAACACGCGCCCGTGCAGCTGGATGACATGGTAGTCGCCGTTGTGGGGCCGGTTCACGGCGATCAAGCGGTGCTGACAAACTGGAAATGCACAGGCTCGCCTCCGGCTCACAGCTATTTAAAAAAATGCTTGGGCAGCAATTGCCAAGAAAAGGTATCTCAAGCCTTTCGCAATGCTTACCAACAATAGAAAAGAGATTAATGGTTCGCGCATGACGCCTGCGATAACAGTTATCGGATCCCCAATAAAGGGTAGCCAGCTTCCTATGAGTGTCCACCGACCGTACCGATGGTACCAAATTTGAGCCCGCGCCAGTTGCGATTGTGAACTTGGAAACCAACGGTTTTCTTGGAAATTTAAAAGGTAACCTCCAAGCCACCAATTGATGACAGCACCAAGGACATTTCCTACGGTTGCAACAATTATCAACAACACTGCAGGTTGTTTGGTTGTGGCGAGTAACCCTACTAGGACGGCCTCAGATTGCATGGGAATAATTGTAGCTGCAACAAGCGCGGAAAAGAAAAGGCTCAAGTAGGATATCATGATTTTTGGTACCTGATGTGTGTGGTGTTGGGCGGTCAGCCTATATATTTTTTAATATCTGTCTGGTCCCGCCTACGCAGTCTTAACAGCTGATATCAGATGTTATTTTAGGCGCGTTTGCCCAAAGCTCGCAACATTATGACATCAATTTTACAGGGTTATATTCATGTTATGGAGCTATCTTTAAAGTGGTCTCTGTAAAAATTTGTGTTTTTGATTATTAACCAACTTTAGTTGAGTATGGTTGCATGGCCATCCTCGTAAGGTTTGTGTAAGATTGGCATTGTTTCGTAGCTAAGCTTATCCCGAGGTATCTCAAAAATGACAATACAGAAACGGACCGCAGACTTGTTGGACTTTGTGCGAAGCAAGTTGAAAATGTCCCCAATCGTTTTGGTGGGCATTACAATCTTGTTTGTATTACTTGTTGATAACAGGACGTTCTGGTCGATTGGGTCGGAAGCTTTTGAGGGGAATGCACTGTCATTTGTCGGCTTTGTTTGTGCCCTGTTCTGTTTGACGCTTGCTGTTTTTAGCCCTTTTGCCTTTCCAGCGATAGCCAAACCTTTTGCAATTTTCATTCTGATTTTAAGTAGTATTACATCCTATTATATGGACAATCTCGGGGTATTTATTGACCGTGAGATGATACAAAATGTGATAGTCACAACTTTGACTGAGTCCAAACATCTGATCACTTTTAGTTTCGTGGCACATGTTTTGATCTTTGGTATCTTGCCTGTGTTGGTTGTTTGGGGTGTCCAAATAAAAAAGCAAAGTAAGCTTGCCACTTATGGCGTCCCTATTGTAGTTTCGTTTGTCTCATTGGTTTTAACCGTTAGTTTGCTTATTGTAGATCTGAGAACCTATTCCTCGGTGACGCGCGACCGCAGAGATTTCCTTGGCAGCTATCAACCAGGCGCACCAATTTTTGAAGCAGTTCGATATGCAAATATGATGCGCAAAACCATCAATACTGTTGCGCAGCCCTTGGGAGAGGATGCCGTTAAAGGAACAGCTTATGTAAACGCTAAAACCCCATCTCTGACAATCCTGGTCATTGGTGAAACTGCACGTGCTCAAAACTTTAGTTTAAACGGCTATGGGGTGAATACAAACCCCGAACTCTCTGGGTCGTCAGTGTTGAGTTTTCGTGATGTGTCCTCGTGTGGCACATCGACTGCCGTATCTCTGCCTTGCATGTTTTCAAAATTCGGCCGTGCTGACTATACTTATGAAAAGGGTCTATCTAACCAGAATGTTCTGGATGTGTTATCGCATGCTGGTTTAGTCGTTGAATGGTGGGATACCAATACAGGCCACAAAGGGATCGCTGAACGAATTCCTTCGCGGTCTTTGGCAACAGAAAACCAGCCAGAGTTTTGTCGATCAGGGGAATGTGACGACGGCATATTCCTAGACAGGCTAAAAACATACACATCTGGTATCACCGAAGACACTGTTCTTGTGTTTCATCAGATTGGATCACATGGCCCTGCCTATTACCTCAGGTATCCGCTGGAGTTTGAAAAATTCAAACCAGCTTGTCGCACCGCTGAATTCATGAACTGTACGGCGGAGGAAATCGTGAATGTTTACGACAATACGATTGCTTACACTGACAAAGTGCTGGCTGAAACAATTGCATTCCTGAAGTCGCAGGAAAATCTAAGCACGTCCTTGCTTTACGTTTCGGATCATGGAGAATCTTTGGGGGAGGGCGGTTTGTACTTGCATGGAGCACCGTATTTCATGGCTCCTGCAGAGCAGACCAAAGTGCCTATGATCCTTTGGATATCTGACGTTTTCGCAAGCCAGTACAATCTTCAAAAAGAATGTTTAGCGGACAAAATCTCCTTATCTTTTAGTCACGACAACATGTTTCATTCCCTCTTGGGCATGCTTGATATTCAGACGCGGGAACGTAATCCTGATCTTGATATTTTTGCATCCTGCAAACTGACGAAATAGGCGCGCCAATTATGACATCTAAAAATGTGGTCGTTAGACCTAAGCCGGACCGTATAACGGGCATCAAACACCTGTTTGCTGCTGCAAGCTATTCTGTTGGGGGCATCCGGCGTTTGTGGCAAGAAACTGCATTTCGCCATATTATTCTGATGCTCGTTTTGTGCCTGACCTTGCTTTTTGTAATCGGTGCTAACCTGACAGAATTTAGTATTTTGTTGATCCTGTTTTTCGCCCTTGTTGCTGTTGAAGCACTCAATACTGCAATTGAATGTATCGTTGATCACCTTGCTCCAAACTGGGAGGAGTTCGCGCGCGATGCCAAGGATTTGGGGTCCTTGGCAACGATGTGTCTTCTTTTTGCAAACGGACTGTATTTATCTGTTCTGTTCCTGCGTTTTTTTGAAATTATCTGAGAGTTATACCTATGAACATGTTCAAAATTGTTGCTGTTCCGATGCATAAAGAAGGCCGCAAGTTTGTTGCAATCTTTGCAGCAATTACCGTGGGCTTATCGTTTATCTGGGAGCCATTGTTCTGGTTAGGATGTGGTGCCACGGTTTGGTGTTATTATTTCTTTCGCGATCCAGTGCGTTTAATTCCCCAAAAGGAAGGATTGGTGCTGTCACCTGCAGATGGTATCGTGTCTCTTATTGAGGATGTAATGCCGCCAGTCGATCTCGATCTAGGCGATGAACCCGTCACCCGCATTTCTGTATTCATGAACGTATTTAATTGTCATGTTAACCGAGCACCGATTTCGGGCGAAATCAGACACATCGTATATCGGCATGGTAAATTCTTGAATGCTTCTTTCGACAAAGCCAGCGAGTTTAATGAACGTAACTGCCTGACCATCGAGGCAGATGATGGTACTAAGATTGGCGTTGTACAGATCGCGGGCCTTATTGCACGACGCATTGTTTGCTTTGTCCAAGAAGGGGAGAAAGTTTCGGTTGGAGAACGGTTTGGTTTGATCCGTTTCGGAAGTAGACTTGATGTTTACTTGCCCAAAGGCGTTGCACCCGCAATTGCGGTTGGTACCACTGCAGTTGCAGGAGAGACAGTTTTGGCGGATCTACGGGCCGCTGACGTGGCCGCAATCGGTGTCTTAGAATGACAAGCGCAAAGACTATAAAAATAAGGCATATCGTGCCAAGTATGGTGACTGTTTTTGCAATTTGTGCCGGCCTTACTTCCGTCCGGATGAGTTTAGAAGGCCATTTGGAAACGGCGCTTGCTTTCATCCTTTTAGCTGTTTTTCTGGACGCAGCTGATGGGAAGTTGGCCCGGTTTCTCAATACAGCCAGTCCGTTTGGGGCGGAATTAGACACGCTTGCCGATTTTTTTAATTTTGGTATCGCGCCTGGTATTTTGCTTTTCAACACCCTCTATTTGGGCACGGTAAACGCAAACATGGGTTGGCTTGCGACGCTTGTTTTGGCCGTATGCTGCGCTCTCAGATTGGCGCGGTTTAATTTGTCATTGGGCGATTCAAATGTTGTCATGAAAAAGGATAATTTTTTTGTTGGTGTTCCGGCCCCAGCAGTGGCTTGCCTCGCGTTGATGCCAGTTTTCATGCATCTCTCAGGTTGGCACAATGTGGATCAGCCTATTATACGTACGGTCTATATCATTGGTGTCGGTTTACTTGCCGTTAGCACAATACCAACTTTTTCGATAAAACATGCTTCGATAAAACGCAGCCAAATGCCATTTGCCATCATTACGGCAGTGATCGCGGTAGTTGGGATTATGACCTATCCGTGGTCTATGTTGGTAGCGCTTAATCTCGTCTATTTGGGCACATTACCATTTTCTTACGTGGCGCACAAAAACCAGGTTGAAAATGGGAACCGGTAGATGCGCATTCGGGATTGGAAACCAACGCGGAAAAGATTAATCTTAATACGGTGACAAAGCTTTTGCTGAATGAGCTAAAAAGCCGACTTCCAATTCATTTTAGGGTAGAAATTTATGAGCCTGGAGGCATCCTTGAAAGTAATTTAGATCCAGATGCATTAATAATGATGTTAAAAGATCTCTTCGATAATACCGCGAAATATTGTAACGGAGCGGCCGGAATGATCGTTGACGCAAGTCGTGGTGGTGAGATTTCGATATACAGCGATTGTGAGCCGTTGTCTGGTAATGATCTTCTGACCTCACTGAGAGATATGTGCGCAAATCGAATTTGGTTGACGGTTAGGGTTTGTGATTGTCAATTGTGCAGTCTTTTTGCGAGCTAACTGGCGCTACTTTGGCAATCAAATCCCCGATGGCTCGTATTTAACGTGCGTTTACTGCGCATTTGGCATTGCCAAAGGATTAGCACAATAATGCGCTCTTTGGAGCAAGAAATTGAAGCGCTATTTGGCTGACATACTGTCAGCTTGCTTTGTTGCTGCAGCAGGTTTCCGCGTGAATAGCACAAAGATGCCACGCCACTTGGTTGCAAATAATGCTGTAACAAGAATACCGGTCATGGCACCTGATATCACCGCCGATATAGTGTGTGCGTCGAGCATCACCCGAGCATACATAGTTAACAACATTAGCGGGATAACGATTAGCCCCAACCAGAAACTGTAGCGTCGCATCGTAAAGTATGCACCTGCACTTGCTAGGGTGACATGACCTGATGGCATGTTGTGTTTTGAATTTGGGGATCTTGGGCGTTGTCCAAGACGGGTGCCCATGACAGTTACATCATTTAGCAGACGCTTTGGTCCATGGGATGCGGCAATACCGGCGACGGTCACAACCGCTAGTTGCTTTAATCCTGTCCAGTCTCGCAACAGCATGATCGCTGCGACAGGAAGCAGGGTATTAATGTGGCGCCCGTACTCCTCTGTGGACATCACTAACCTCGATGCCTGTCCGCCGCGAGGGTCAGAATAGTCGTTTTCCATATCTGAAGGATAGATCGTGGCTGAAAGGATGACTAAGATCGACAAAAGAACTGCAGTTTTGTGTTTCCTGAAAGCGACCGACGGCTGACGAAGAATTTGAAAAATATTTATACTCCAATGATGCGATGTGAATATTTTGTAAATTTTACAGTATTCTGGTGTTTTATGAAAGCCACCAATACCGGAGGTTTAATACGAATAAGTACTATTTCTTTACTCGGAAAATATTGAATTCCGGCTTGTAGATGTCGCTCTTCATCCCGAACGCCCCCATCACGCTATGAAATGGGATATCATGTGGAAAGGTTACGGCAGGGATTATGTCGGCATCGGTTATGCCCTTACGCGCCTTAAATCCATCAGACATCCAAACAAGAAATGGGATTTCGCGCTGTTGCTTAGGTGCCACCGCGTTTGGCGCACCATGAAGATAGAACCCGCTTTCTCCAAGCGACTGGCCATGATCTGACACGTAGATCAGCACAGTGTCCGCATCCACACTCTTAAGCTGTGCAATTAGATCGGTCAAAAGGAAATCTGTATAGCGGATGGAATTATCATAAGCGTTTGAAAGCTCTTCTTTTGAACACTTCGAGACCTGAACCGTTTTGCACTCTGGTTTGAAGTGAGCGAACGCCTCTGGGTATTTGGAATAGTACGAAGGGCCATGGCTACCTGACTGATGTAATGTCACAAAAATACGATCTGAGGTGGACGCCGTAAGAGTATCAGCTAACTTCCAATTCAGCGCCTCATCCAGTTCCGGCCGCGGGCAGGGCGCTTTTGTACATCTTTGGGCAATTTCGTCTGCGCGTTCATATGTAGTTACTTTTACAGGCGGTGGGCCTGAGTTGTTCGTACGGTAGATAGTTTCGATACCAAATCGCGTCAAATAACTTGGCAATGGTTCAAATTTGGTGTGGGAAGACGCCTCACTTCCTTCGTGTGTCAGAATACAAGCGGTTGAGGATATTGTGTTTGTAGAACAGGAAAAACCGATCGGCAAAGCCGTCATCGATGTTGTTTCTGTGAATTCGTTGGTGTCTCTTGCATAGCCATAATGCGAGAAACTCTCGGCGCGGGTTGCTTCACCGATGACTAGTAAAACAACCGCTTTGCGCATCGGGGTCACGTCATCAAAAACTGCGTCTGGCAACAGCGTTTGGTCGCGGTTATTAAGTGCTATTTTGTTAAAATGTCTTGCAGTATTGACCACGTAAGACCATGGCAGGATCTTACTGCCCATTCTTGAGGCATGCTGATCATACCAAAGCCACGTGGAAGACGACATGTAAAGCCATGCAACCAAGACGACAAAAGACACAAGGCTGCCAAGTAAGCGAAGGAGCCATGTTGAACGCCTCACTTCGACCCACCAGATAAAAAGCGTTGGGAGGATACCCAGAACAAAAAGGTATAAAAGAATAGAGAAATGCCATAGACCAGTTGCCTCGTTTCTATCCGTACTGAGGATGTTAGCAATCATTGTGCGGTCCAGCTCCATGTTATAGTTTAACATGAAATACAGGGCAGCAGCGTTTGATACCGCAAAAAGGGACCCCAGCATTTTAAGTGCCGTGATTGAAAACGTAGCGACCAAAAATAAAATAGCTGCCAACAGAAAATACTGAACCATTTGCAGCGAAAAAATTTGCAACCAACCTTCAGGTTCAGGCAGCGCTGAAACTGAAGTTCCGTAATTGAGCAGCGGCCTTTGAAAAAGCGCCAGGTTGCCAGCTGTTATGGAAAATACAAAGATAAATACATTTGTCTTGGGCCGCCATTTAAGGATATTTTTCACCGAACATGCATCTTTGGGCAATTTTTTTTCCTCAGGAAAGTTGCGTTAAAAAGTAGCTAATCTTGTAAAAATTATACTATTCCCCATAAACGTATTAGTGCCCTTATGAAACCCGCTTACCTAATACCTGCTTTCTATAGTTTGGGATCGGTCGGCTCGTCGCTCGTTAATGCCTCCAACTTGGGGCAAGCCGATGTATCTTTATCGCAGTTATTGGAAAGGTTTCGAACGGTGTCTTGCAACTGATTAAGGTTTTTAAGGTATTGTCAGATAACTTTGACGTCCGATTGATTAGTTCTTAATTAATTATGAATAACTACAGTAAATCCATTTAAGCACTTCAAGATGAGCCTCCCTCTTTGAAGTGGTCCGCCCCTGTAGTTAGGAAACGGATGAACATAAATGGCCATCAAGAAACCCAAGCCTGAAGAGATTGTCGTGAAGTTACGGCAGGTTGAAGTTCTCATGGGGCAAGGCATGCCCCAGATTGACGCGATCCGTCAGATCAGTGTGACTGAACAAACCGATGAAATCAAATGTGGGGTGTAACTAAAAAACGGCCCCATGGGAGGATGGGACCGTTTCTAAACAACCGAAACACGATCTGGGAGGAAAGTATCGTTCGGTATCTATGCATCGCGATTAATGCGATTTTGTTTGAACAGCGGTGGCATCAAGGGAGGAGAGATGCCACCGCCAGTACAGGCGCTCAAGGTAGGAGAAATCACGCCCGATTTCTGAATTCTTATTGTGCGTATGCTGTTTCCCAAGCGATGCGGCGTACTTCAGAGCGAGAGATGCCCAAGTCTGCCAAATCGCGGTTGCTCAGGGCACCCAATTCATTCATCGTGTTCTTGTACACACGACGTTTTGCTTGGCGCTCTGCAGCGGCGGCAAATGCTGTTGATACTGTAAACATTAGACGTTCAATCAAAGTCGCGTTGGCGGCTGTATCTGTAAAGTATGTCATGTCTTGTCCTTTCGGGACTGCGTCTTAGTGGTCGGTTTAGACAGTGGATTGTTCGTCTGTCTTCGTAGGTGTTGATGGAGAAATAGTTGATTTGAGTGTTGGTACAACAGACAGATCGGCAATTCCGGTATGTACAATTTGCATAGCTATTAGAGGTAACAATTTTTGTGCGTGTTGAGGGTAAATTGGGTGTTTTGAAAAGGTCCTGCAAACGGTCAGTTTTTGCTAACCAACAGCGAGATTATTGCTGCAGTGTCGATAAGGCCCGATGTGTCTCCAACGTCGTTAGACGGTAAAGAAACGCGTCTGCTTTGACTTGGGTAGGAGCACGATTTCCCTCTTATTTTCAGCACACAACGTCGTTTGAGCCAAATGTTGGCTCATGAAAACTTGTCCTGTTAGATGGTCTAAAAAGCCAGTTTTTTTCAGTTGGTCTATCACAGGGCCTTTCACTTCTGAGAAGTGGAACGTTACCTTGCTCGCCTCCAGCCGCTCATTGATTGTTTCCAAAGATTCCAGTGCGGACATGTCCATTGTGTTTACGGCCGAGCACATCAGAACTACATGTTTTAGTTCTGGGCGCTGCGCGACCTCGTCATAGATTCGGTCTTCCAAGAAACGCGTGTTGGCAAAGTATAGGCTTTCATCAACGCGGATAGAAAGGACCTCTGGGGTGGTTATAACATCATGGCGCAATACATTTCGGTAGTGTTCTGTGCCTGAAATCTGCCCAACGATCGCCATATGTGGCCGTGATGTTTTGTAAAGATGGATCAGGATTGAGATGGCCACACCGGCTGTGACGCCCAGTTCAACGCCTAGAACCAAAGTGACGCCCATCGTTGCAGCCACGGCAGCAAAGTCGGCCTTTGAATGACGCCACGACTTTTTGACGATCGTGAAATCCACCAAAGACAGAACCGCCACAATGATGGTTGCCGCAAGGGTCGCTTTGGGCAGATGGAAAATCAACGGCGTCAAAAACAGGGAGGCCGCAAGGAGCCCAATTGCGGTATAACCACCAGCCGCAGGTGTATCCGCGCCAGCATCATAATTAACAATAGAGCGTGAGAAGCCTCCGGTTACCGGAAAGCCGCCGGTGAACGAGGCACCCAAGTTGGCAGCTCCCAAACCAATCAGTTCTTGATCCGGATCAATCCGCTGCCGTTTCTTGGCTGCCAATGTCTGTGCGACAGATACGGATTCGACAAAACTGATGATCGAGATCAGGACGGCTGATGCGATCAAGCTGCTCCACATATCCATTGAAAACGATGGGAGTGTTAGTAATGGTAAACCCTTCGGCACGTCACCGACAACTTTGACTCCGCTGGCGGCCAGATCAAACCCCCAAACAATCAAAGTCGTGGCAACGATTGCTGCTACAGGCCCGGCTTTTGCAACAATGCCGGCCAAACGCTGTGAGACTCCAAACTCAAGGAGTAGGGGGAGCAATCCCTTACGTACCCAAAACAGAAATCCCGTGGCAGTGACCCCAATAACTGCTGTGAGCCAATTGATGTGCGACAGGTTATGGGCCAGCGATCCAATAAGATCCGGCAGCGTGTGGCCATATGCTTCGATCCCGAGGATGTGTTTCAATTGGCTGGCCGCGATGATGAGGCCGGACGCGGTGATGAATCCCGCGATCACGGGGTGGGACAGGAAATTAGCCAAGAACCCCAAGCGCAGCAGTCCTAACGCAAGTAAGATAAGGCCCGATAGGAACGCCAGTGTAATGGCTGCAACGATATATTCTGACGTTCCCGGTACAGCGATTTTACTGACGGCGGCCACAGTCAACAAAGACACCACAGCAACAGGTCCAACAGCCAACGCACGACTGGTGCCAAATACTGCATAAAGCACTACGGGCAACATCGAGGCGTAAAGCCCCATCTCGGGCGGTAGTCCAGCAAGCAGAGCGTACGCAAGTGACTGCGGGATCAACATGATCGTCACAATCACAGCCGCAACAAGATCGTTCGTTAGGGTTCCGCGATTGTATGCTCGACCCCAGTCAAGGATCGGAAGGTACTTTGCCAATTGAGAGGGGTTCATAAGTCAGTGACCTTGATGGAGGGTGAATTAGGCGGCGCTTGTAACAAGTCGGGGTGCTAAGGCTCGTAGATCGTATCCTGCTTTGCCTGCCGTATCGATGATGACCTCGACGGATTGCCCGCGGGATGCGGCGCTTAGGGCCCAAAGCGTTGTGGCACGTGCGCCGCTGCGGCAATAAGCAAGGACAGGATGGGGATTGTCACCCGTCGCGACATCAAATGCCTGCACATCTTCCGTGGTTATATTGCCTGGCGTGACCGGAATTTGGTGGACGTTGATGCCATGGGCATCTGCCGCTGCACAAATGTCGGACACAGTGGGTTGCCCATGTTCTTCACCCTCAGGGCGCGCAATAACAATGGTACGCACCCCAAGTTCCGCAATCTTTGCCATATCGGCAATACTTATTTGTGGTCCGACAAATGTGTGGGCATCAAGTTGGTTCGTCTGCATTTTGAATGGTCCTAGTGTCTGGGTCTTAAAGTTTGTTGATCGGCACCTTTAAAACAGGTCGCCCTGCGGAATCTTCAGGGATCTCGCCTGCGCGCATGTTGACCTGTAGTGATGGTATGATCAGCTTAGGCATCGGCAAGGTCGCGTCACGCTCTGAGCGGAGTTTAACAAAGGCCTCACGGGTCACGCCGCCGCCCACATGGATGTTGTGGGCTTTCTCGTCGGCAACCGTGGTTTCCCATGCAATATCGCGCCCATTGGGGCCGTAGTCGTGGCACATGAACAAACGCATTGTATCAGGAAGCGTCAGAACCTTTTGGATCGAGTCGTATAAGTCACCCGCGTCACCACCTGGGAAATCGGCGCGTGCAGACCCGCCGTCGGGCATAAACATCGTATCACCGGCGAACGCGGCGTTGCCCATGACATGAACCATACAAGCAGGCGTGTGGCCCGGAGTAGCGATTGCAAAAGCGTTTATTGAACCGATCTGATAACTGTCACCGTCTTGGAATAATCTGTCGAATTGCGACCCGTCACGTTGAAAATCGGTGCCCTCGTTGAACACTTTTCCAAAAGTTTCTTGGACTTCCATGATGCGCGCGCTGATACCAATTTTACCGCCCAGCTTGTCCTGCAAATAGGGAGCGCCAGAAAGATGGTCGGCGTGGACATGCGTTTCTATGATCCACTCAAGTGTAAGATCGTTTGAACGAATGTGATCTACGATCCGGTCTGCATGATCATGGGTGATCTGGCCTGACGCATAATCAATGTCCATCACAGAATCCACTACAGCACAGGCTTTGGTACTTGGATCGCTGATTACATAGCTGATGGTGTTCGTGGCAGCGTCAAAGAAGGCTTCGACGTCAGGTTTCGTTGCCATGTCGATGTTTAAATGGTCCATCTGGTGTCCTTTCACGTCTCTTGTTTTGCCGTCGAAGGTGATGCTACGTATTTTGCAGCGATCATGCCCAACAGCATTGTGGCTATGAAAATAAGTGTCCCCGTTGATCCCAATGCCAGCGACGTTACCGCTGGGCCTGGGCAGAATCCGCCCAATCCCCAACCGACGCCAAACGTTGCTGCACCAGCGATAAGGCGTGCATCGAAATCTGTGCGTGTTGGCATATGGAACATATCGCTGAAAAATGGCGTTGCGCGTTTTTGGGCCAACCAAAAGCCAGGCATCGTTACCATGATTGCGCCGCCCATCACAAAGGCAAGGCTAGGATCCCAAGAGCCGAATAGGTCAAGAAAGTTCTGAACTTTGGCAGGGTTCGCCATGCCCGATAGAATTAGGCCGGTTCCGAACAATAGGCCCGAGATGAGTGTCAGAATATTACGCATAGTCTTAGCTCCCCACGATGTGACGAATGATGAAAACGGTCACAAATGCAGTGGCCATGAAGGTTATTGTGGCAGCGATAGAGCGCGCTGACCCTCGCGATATACCGCAGACACCATGGCCACTTGTGCAACCATTCCCCAAAACTGACCCAAATCCAACCAAAAGACCGGCAATGGCAAGAGCAGGGCCACCTGCTGAGATGACTTGGTCAGGTATCGTACCGGTCAACGCAATCCACAGCGGGGCCGCAATCAATAGGCCAAATACAAAAGTGATACCTTGAGGCAAGCCAGCCTTATCCGCAGAGGGTGGAAGCATGCGTGCGACGATACCGCTAATGCCTGCAATCCGCCCATGCATTGCCATCAGTAAGACAGCCGAAAGGCCAATCAGCGCACCGCCAAGAAGTGATGTGATTGGGGTAAATTCAGTTTCCACCTAGAGTTTCCTTATTCTGTTGCCATAAGTTAGCGCAGGGTTTTGTGACTCACTTGCACTTATATTAATAATTGTTTATATAAATAAATACGCATACACAAGGGTTACGTTCAATGTTAGACATCAAGGCGCTCGAACCGAAAATCACAGAAGCTGCAAAGCTGATGACGATGCTGTCGCAACCCGTGCGCCTTCGCCTGATGTGTATTTTGCTGAGCGGAGAGCAGAGCGTGCTAAGCCTTGCTGAAAGTGCAGGGCTTTCGCAGCCAGCGATGTCGCATCACCTGAAAAAACTACGCGACGCCGATTTGGTAGCCACACGCCGTGACGGTCAGACGATCTACTATTCATTGAAGGGCGTTGAAGCCGCACAAGTCATCAAAGTGCTGCACAGTCTTTATTGCCCCGACCAAATCTGAAAATTCCAAATAACATGTTGATCATTGCGCCAACTCCATAATTTTTTGACGGAACTGCGCAAGGCATCTTAAGAAGGTCATCCAAGGTAAATGGTTGACCCATATCATACTACGAATGCGACAAGAGGTTGTGCGTCCCTGGATCAGGCGGGTAACTTCATGGCACCAACCTTGGTCAAATGTGACAGCCATGAAATCGAGACTTTGGACATAGGGCTGTTTGGGTTTATCATGTCCCTCATTCCGTCTGACACGGAAGAAGAGGCGAGAGCACTGGCCAACAGCACAACCTTTGGTCTTGGCTCAGGTGTCTTTACCCAAAATCTTGCACGTGCGCATCGTGTGTCTGCGCGACTCAAAGCTAGAATTTGCTGTGTGAATACCTACCGTGCCGTTTCTCCAATTGCGCCTTTTTTTGGGGTTGGTACAATCACTCTGGGTATGGGAGAGAGGCAGGTCTCGTTGCGATCAACGATTACACCCGCACGAAAACCACGTGGATCAACACGTTAGATGAACCAATGGCGAACCCTTTTGTGATACGGTGATTTTTAGTCCTTGGGCAGTCAGTAGTCATTCGTCCTGATTGGGGCTTCCATTAAAAAATCGGAATAATTGTGACGATGAGAATAGCCTTGGCTAACTCTCTATAGAGTTAGCCAAGGCTATTTTGCGCTTTATAACACCCAGATATTATGTGCTTTCATAATGCTGACAGACGCACTAGGCGTTCCTATCATCGCAATCTTGGGGATAACCATGGCGCAAAAAGCTACCATTCATAAAGTTGAACTGTCCGTTTGCGATATGGATCGTCACTATTATGAAACCCACAAACTGACTGTAGCCAAGCACCCCTCGGAAACAGATGAACGCTTGATGGTTCGTGTTCTTGCATTTGCGTTGAATGCGCACGAGCAATTGGAAATGACCAAAGGTCTTTCAACTGATGACGAACCTGACATTTGGCAAAAAAGCCTAAGTGGTGAATTGGAGCTGTGGGTCGCGCTGGGTCTACCCAGTGAGAAGATCGTTCGCCAATCTTGTGGTAAAGCGGATCAAGTAGTCATTTGCACATACGGTGGGACCACGGCGGAAATTTGGTGGAACAAAATCAAGAATAGCACGACTAGATTTGATAACCTTCAGGTGCTGAATTTTGCTGAGAAAGACACTACTGAACTTGGCAAACTGGCCAACCGTTCGATGAAGGTTCAGGTGAACATTCAAGACGGGGATGTAATGGTTAGTGTCGATGAAAGCATTGTTTACGTTACCCCCATCAAATGGAACGACGCGGGTCGTTGAGCGCAAATTTTGCCAGCTTAGCAGATTAAATCGCGTGCTCACTGTCCAGTGCTTTAAAGAAGCGTCGACTGTCATCCGCGACTGCATCGTGCTTTTCGTCGCTCATACGCGCATAGCTTTTGTATATTAATCCCATGCGTGGGTTGCCGGCGAAGTGCTCGCGGTTGCGGGTTAGAAAATCCCAATAAAGATAGTTAAACGGGCAAGCGTCCGGACCATTCTTTTTGGCAACCTTATAGTGGCACGACTTACAGTAATCTGACATCTTGTTGATGTAGGCACCACTGGATGCATAGGGTTTTGACGCCACAACACCGCCATCTGCGAACAGTGCCATGCCCGTTACATTTGGCAATTCCACCCATTCGTAGGCATCTGCATAGACCAACAAGAACCATTCGTTCACTTCGTCTGGGTGGATGCCAGCAATCAATGCAAAGTTGCCAAGGACCATAAGACGCTGGATGTGATGCGCGTATGCGTTTTCTTTGGTTTCGGTTACGCATTGGCGTAGGCAATTCATTTGCGTGTCACCGGTCCAGTAAAAATCGGGAAGCGCGCGTGTTGCGTTCAGATGATTGGCCTCTTTGTATTCGGGCATTTTCAGCCAATAGATGCCGCGAATGTATTCTCTCCAGCCTAGGACTTGGCGGATGAACCCCTCGACTGAATTCAAAGGCGCGTCGCCCTCGTAATAGGCGCGTTCTGCTCGGCGAATGCATTCCAAAGGGTCAAGTAGGCCACAGTTCATGTAAAGGCTGATGTGGCTGTGATACATCCATGGTTCGCCTTGAACCATTGCGTCTTGGTAATCGCCAAAGGTTTGAAGACGTGTGTCGATAAAGCGGTCCAATGCCGCTAATGCTTGTTCGCGTGTGACAGCATAGTGAAACGGCAATAGGTCCCCGAAATGGTCGGGAAAATGTTGTTCTACCAACGCCATAACTTCTGTTGTGATGGCATCAGGCGTGGTGTGGTAAGTCGAAGGTACATTTAACCCCTCATTTGGTGGCTTTCTGTTTTCTGCGTCAAAATTCCATTGCCCACCAACAGGTTGGGCATCATTCATTAAAACGGAATATCTGCGGCGCATTTCCCGATAGAAATACTCCATGCGCAGCTGTTTTCGCCCTTCGACCCAGTCATTGAATGCGCCGTGGGTGCATAGAAAACGGCTGTCATCCAGGATCGTCACCGTGGCGTCCAACTGCTCTCTCCAACGGGACATTTCATCACGCAGCCGATATTCAGACGCTTCGGTCACAACAACATCAGTTTTGTTGGTCTCGGCTAAGGCGCGTTTCACTTCATTCAAAAACGAGCCTGAATTTTGTGGATCATCATAAGCGGTGTATCGAACATTAAACCCCTGCGCACGCAGCTCATTTGCAAAGTGGCGCATGGAGGAAAAGACAAATGCGATCTTCTTTTTGTGATGTTTGACGTAGGTCGCCTCAGTCTTCACCTCGCACAATAAAATGAGGTCGTTCTTTTTTGACGTGTCTTTGAGGCTAGAGATGCCCACTCCCAATTGGTCCCCAAGGATCAGTCGCAATGTCATGTTAGGTTCCTTTGTTCACGAAAGTTGGGCAAGGGGGGTGTTATTTATATTCAGCGCGGCGGTCACCAAATGTGCGCACGCGTTTGCGCCAAGCCCTGTAGCTGCCGCTTTTGAGAGTCTCCCGCATTAGGTTTTTTACCTGTTTTTCACTGATCCCATACTCGCGTTTTATGTCACTAAAGCTAACATGATCAGAAAGAGCCATTTGAACTATTTCACTAACGTGTGCGGTGCTTAATTCGGTGTTTGTATTCATTTTTCCTAGGTAGTGTGAATGGGCTGTCTGACAAGCCATGAACCCCATGGTTTCTAACGAAACCTTTGAAAGTCATCGGGTGCTACATTTGCAAGTTGCGCTCACGCCTGTGCATCGACAAATGTAGGGTATTGGCCCCATCCTGTTTGGCGCTGACCCATGACATTGTATTCTGGAGGTTCCTATGGCTGATACCGATGAAACAAACACTAAGACGCATTATATTTGCCAAACTTACGTTGAGAAAAAGCAAGGTTCTGGCGTGGTGACTTTGGCAATTGACAAACAGTTTGAGTACTCCAAGGCTTCAGATGCCAAAGAACGTGCGGAACGCGAATACCGCAATGAGACCTGTGTGGGGGCTGACGCCTACATGATCGTTGAAGATTCACAATCTGATGAAGTTGGGACGCCTGATTTTCTGGTACGCCTTGGCAACGTGCCAGACGATGATGGGTCCTGACCCAAGACTTTATGGGTCAGGGGGCAAATTAATCTGTTATAGACGATGCCGCATGATCTTGAAGGATCTCTGGTGCTCTTTGAACTCAGGATCAACGGTCTTGGTCAGCTGATCGGTTTTGGCTTTTTTTATCAATCGTTCGGCCAGTATAAATGAAAAGATTGCTGTGAATATTCCCCCAGTCATTTGTCCAATTAGCACACCTTGAGCTCTCCACAGCTGCGCGCCAAAGTAGACTATAGGGGGCGTGCCCAGTTGACCCACGTTGAATAGAATGGGTGCCTTAGATTGTTGCAGGCCGCGTTACCAACAAAGATAATACTTCCATGCCAGTGAGAGTGGGCCGCAGAATAAGAAGACGAGATCGCGTGTTACGCCGCTTGCATTGACCAGGTCCGCGATTGGTGCGCGTGTAAGGTAAAAGACAAACGCATCAGGGATCTCGTAGACGACAATCAAGACCATGCTGCTGTTAAACGCACAACGTACGCGCCCATGACGAAATCAGGCACCTTAGGTATCGCGTTTGGCAATCCAGTCGTGGGCAGGGTCATTTTCAAAACGCCATTTGCGCAAGGGGCCTGCCATCACATTTAGATAATACAAGTCATATCCATAAGGGGCACCGCAAGGGTGGTGGCCTTTGGGTACTAAAACCACATCGCCGTCCTTCGCTGCCATGGTTTCATCCAACTCACCGTCTTCGGTATACACACGTTGAATTGCAAATCCTTGAGTGGGATTGAGACGGTGGTAATAGGTTTCCTCAAGGTAGGTCATGTCGGGGTAGTTATCTTCGTCATGGCGGTGGCTTGGGTAAGACGACCAATTTCCAGAGGGTGTGAACACCTCGGTGACCAGCAGGCTGCCTGCAACGTCACGATCTTCCATCGCGATATTGTTGATGAACCGCTGGTTTTGTCCAATGCCACGTCGGGTCAATTCGATACCATCTGGCCCTATGCGTTGTGCTGGATAGTCGCCTTTTACGGGCGCGGTACAAACGGCCAAAACGCAGTCGGTGGTGGCTGTTGCTGTCCAGTGGCTATCGCCGGGAACATAGGCGCAGTGGGGTGCTGTCTTTTCGAAAACAGACATGCGGTCGCCCATTTTACCAAAGTCGATGCCTGCGGCTTGGATCGCAGCGTGGCCCTCGACAAGAACCAAAATCACTTCGCGATCTCCTGTTGCCTCGTTGGCCGTTTCACCTGCTTCGAGGTGATAAAGACCAAAACCAACATACTCCCATCCGGCCGTTTCTGGCGTAATGTCGTGTACTTTACCGGATGTACTAGTTGGTGAGTGGAGAAGATTTGCCATGTGAAAATTTCAATTCATTAGTGTTGGATTTATGGATTTTCCGATGGAGCATTTGCGTCATCGGGCAAAACGAAATCAAAGAAAAAGACATAAGTTGAGTAGACGCCTATGCACACCATTAGCAACGCCCATACGGTGTTACCTGCGGTCGCCTCGACGACCGTCCATCCTGCAAGGACTGCAATCAGGACAATCCGTCGCCAAAGCGGGCGAAAAAAGGGGTGGCGCAATTCTAGGGCGTTGGGCCGCCGTTTGGTCACTGTGCCACTCCAATCATTAAACGGTACCGCCCAAGGAACCTTCAAGCGAGGCTAGCTCTTGACCGCCAGCCATTAGGTCTTGAAGTGCTTCGGGTGTGATACCGCCACGTTCCGCTGTGCCGTGTGTTGTTCCGCGATTTAAAACCGTAAAACGATCCCCTACGGCCAAAGCATGACGCACATTGTGCGTGATGAAGACAACCGCCACACCTTCTTTGCGCACCTTGTCGATAGTTGCCAAAACATTGGATGTTTGGCGTACGCCCAGTGCAGAAGTTGGTTCATCTAAGATCAATACCTTTGCACCGAAATGCACAGCACGTGAAATAGCCACAGTTTGTCTCTCACCACCCGAAAGGGTACCAACCGCTTGATCTGGGCCACGTAGATTGATGCCCATTTTACGCATGGCTTCCATTGTTTCATGGTCCGCTTTTTCACGGTCATAAAACTGGATGCCCGCGATCTTCTTTGTTGGCTCATTGCCCAAGAAGAAATTACGACTGACAGACATCAAAGGAATCATTGCAAGGTGCTGGTGCACTGTCGCAATTCCAGCTTCCATGGCATCGCGGGGGTTCTCAAAGTTTTGAACGTTGCCACCTACAATTATGTCACCCTCAGTTGGCTTCACAACACCCGACATCGTTTTGATGAAGGTTGATTTGCCCGCGCCGTTGTCACCTAGAAGGCAATGACATTCGCCCGGATAAATTTTGATAGAAACACCGGCAAGCGCAATCACTGGCCCGTAAGTTTTTCTGATGTTGTGCATCTCGATGATGGGTTTTTTTTCTGTTTGAGCATTCATATCAACGCTCTCCTGTAATCAAGCGACGGATGTATGTGTTTAGGATCACGGCACCAAGCAGGATAACACCAAGGAACACGCGGAAGAGTGAGCTTTCAACTCCGGCAAAGAATAGGCCTTGCTGCACAACACCGAAGATCAATGCCCCAAGTGCAGCGCCGATGACGGAACCATATCCACCCGTCAAAAGTGCACCGCCGATGACGACTGCTATGATGGCTTCAAACTCTTTAAGCAAACCGCGGTCCGCTCCAGCTGAGCCAAACTCCATAACCTGACATGTCGCAAATACGGTTGCGCAGAAAGCCGTGAACATGAACATCAAGATTTTAACCTTACTCACAGGAACACCTGAATTACGTGCAGCTTCTGCATCGCCACCAGATGCAAAGACCCAGTTGCCGAAACGTGTTTTGGTTAAGAGGATATGTCCAAATATAACGAGAGCCAGCGCCCAAACGATCAACATTGGAATGCCGTCAACCACTGGTTGGCCTGCACGTGTGCCGCGTGAAAACACTGCGATAACACCTAGGTCACCTAGGTAAATAAAGAGGCCTTGTAAAATTTTGCCGCCAAAAACAATGCTGAGCCAATCTCCCTCTGCAGCTTCACGAATGCCACCGATGATGGTTTTGCGCTCAATTGTTTGAGGTAGGAAGATTGTGAACCCCCGAAGAATGAATAAAAAAGCCAAAGTTACTATGAAGCTAGGTAGGCCAGTTCTGATGCAAATCAGGCCATTCAATGCACCGATTGCCATGCAGATTACGAAAGTTAATATGATCGCCATCCACATGGGCCAACCAAATGTGACCCCGAAGATTGCGATGAGCATGCCGGCGAAACCGATCATCGAACCGACGCTCAGGTCAAATTCGCCAGCAATCATCAGTAGGCATGCGCCCACGGCAATGATCATAAATTGGGCAGAGACCACCGACCAGTTCATCACGCCCTGCACGCTGAACATGCCGCTGTCGCCGGCTAAGAAGATAAATACCGCAAATACTGCGATCGTCCCGATGATTCCACCAAGTTCAGGGCGTATCAGCGCGTTGCGAAACGACGACATCTCGTTGACGCGTTCGTCGTTTCCAGTGGTTGTCTCGTTGGACATTTCATTCTTCCTATAGGTCTTATTAGAAACAATAAGGGCGGTGCCTTCGTTTAGAAAACGCCGCCCTCAGTTTATATTTTAGCGGTATTCACCAGCAAATTTTTCAACCATTTCTAGACCAGAAGCTGTTACGAAGCCCGGGCCAGAGTTGATATTATTACCAGGCAAAACACCGTAACGGTGGTAGTTCGCCATCACAACAACTGGCAAGTAAGCCTGCAAGAATGGCTGTTGGTCGATACCCCAGCTGATAACGCCAGCTTTGATGCCATTAACGATCTCTGCACCCAGGTCAAATGTACCAAAGTAGATGTCGCCAGCCATGCCGTTTTCGTCAAGAGCCAACAATGTTGGATCTGCAGAGGTTGGGCCTAGTGTGAGAACAGCGTCTGTTTCTGGGTTAGCAGTCAAGTAAGCCAATACACGGTTTTTAATCTCAGCTGGATCTTGGCCAGAGTCGATCATTTGGTTGCCCAGCTCAATGCCTAGACCATCTGCAAAGCCTTGGCAGCGATCAGTCGATGAAGGTGAAGAGATGTAGTGATTAACACACAGGAAGCTTCCAACGCCGTCGCCTTTAGCACGAAGACCAGCAGCTAGACCTGCGTCATACTCAGGTTGGCCAACGTACATAAGTGCGCCAACTTCACGTGCCTGATCCGGTGTACCAGAATTCATGATGATGACGTCAACGCCGCTTGCGACTGCGTCCATGATTGGGCCTTTAAGCACATCATAGTCAGCGAGTGTTGTGATGATGCCGTTTGGACCAGAAGCAGCTGCCTGTTCAATGATGCGTGCCATATCACCCAAATCACCAGTTGGTGGGTTGCGGTATTCAACCTCAACGCCCATCTGATCACCAGCAAGTGCGATGCCATTTTTGATTGTATTCCACCAGCTGTCGCTGTCAGGCGCGTGGCTGACAAGTACGTATTTCAGGTTATCACTGTGGCCATCAGCAACTGCTGTGAGTGGTGCTGCAAAAAGCGCTGCGCCAATCGCGAGCGACTTGATTACTGTTTTCATGAGGTCCTCCCAGACGTTTCTATTCTTTTGTGTCTCGCGGGTTTCCCGCCAACAACGAAATCTAACCATACCATTATTCAGATTGCAACCGGTTGCAAAAATTGTTTTTACCTTTTCGTTTCCCAAACATATAACGTCATGAAAATAGGGAGTAACTAGGTGGCAGTAACACTGAAAGAAGTGGCGGAACGGGCGGGCGTTTCGCGTTCGGCGGTCTCGCGGACCTATACCGATGGTGCTTCGGTCTCCCCAAAGACTCGCAAAAAGGTTGAGAAGGCGGCGAAAGAGTTGGGATACAGCCCTAACGCTTTGGCTTCGTCACTGACCACAGGACGGACCAAATTAATCGGTCTGATCTCAAACAACTTTCACAACCCATTGTTCTTGGAAGTGTTCGATCTATTTACGCGTCGTTTGCAAGAGAAAGGGCTGCGGCCTTTGTTAGTCAACCTGACCGATGAAACTGATCCTGAGAGTTCGTTGAGGATGCTAAAACAGTATTCAGTTGATGGCGTAATCGTCGCATCATCAACCCTTTCACCGGAGTTTGCCAAGGCGTTTCATGACGCCAAAATTCCGGTTGTTCATTCATTCGGACGCTTTGCCAGTGCCCCTGATGTACATGTTGTTGGGGTTGATAACGTCGAATGTGGACGGATGGCAGCGCGGACTTTGTTAGCACGCGGTTATAAGTACATTGGTTTCCTGGGCGGACCTAAGGGGGCGACTTCAACAGTTGATCGTCGTGCGGGCTTTTTGGAGGTGATTTGGCAAGCCAAGGGGATCAAAGTGAAGGAATCCAATGCCGCAGCCTATTCGTTTGAGGCGGGGCGGACGGCGATGTTGAAAGAATTAAAGGGAACCCACGCAGAAGCGTATTTTTGCGGGGATGATGTTATGTCGATTGGTGCACTTAGCGCGATCAACTCGTCAGGATTATCTGCACCCAAAGACATTGGCATTATTGGGCTGAATGATATGGAAATGGCGAAGTGGGAGAACATTGACCTCACCACAATTCGCCAACCGATTAAGCAAATCGTCGACAGCTCTGTTGAGCTGGTTATGGCGGCCCTAGAGGACAGCAACAGGCATCCCGAAGCGCGGCTATTTTCATGCCAAGTTATAGAACGCGGAACGCTTCGGCCCATTTGATAGGGCCGAAGCTATTAAATTACTTCTGGAACATTGGCGGACGTGCATCCACCCAAACGCCTTGCTGCTTTGCTGAATCAACAGACGCGTAAACAGCCGCCATTGAACGCAAACCATCCACAGCAGTAGGATAGTTGGCTGAACCGCCGCCCAACCTTGCCGCCAGGTCCACGTAGATGTTCGCGACTGCCAAAGGGAACCCCTCTGGGTGTGCGATGCCTACGCGAGACATGCGGTTTGCATCATCTGAAAGGCCATCTTCGCCCTTTTCAATGATTTCGATACGTCCGCCCTGTCTGTGAAAATACACTTGGTTTGGTTGCTCTGATGCCCAGCGAACACCGCCTTTTTCGCCAAAGACTTGAATGTCCAAGCCATGTTGGCGGCCCAGTGCAATTGTCGACGTCCATAGGCGACCAACGATGCCACCATCCGTGCGGAAGTTGACCATCGCGTCGTCTTCTAACACACGCCCTTCAACGGTTGAGGCAAAGTCTGCGGAAAGCGTCCGGACTTCGTCGCCAGTGATGAAACTGGCCAAGTGCAGTGCGTGGATCCCACAGTCTGCCATTTGCCCTGATACACCCGCTTGGGCCGGATCGTAGCGCCAGCGTACGCGCGGGTTCGTTGCATCATCACCAGCTGCGTGGTGGCCATGGCTAAAGTTGGTCACGACCGTGCGGATTGCACCCAGTTCACCGCCTTCGACCATTGCCCGCATTTGGCGCACCATAGGGTAAGCGCTGTAACAGTAGTTTACCGCGCAAACCTGACCGGTGGCTTCGGCGATTTTGACGATCTCTTCGCCTTCTTCAACGGTCATAGTCATCGGCTTTTCGCACAGGACGTTAAAACCAGCCTCCAAGAAGGATTTGGTTATCTCGAAGTGCGTGTTGTTTGGTGTTGCAACGGTCACGAGATCAAGTTTATCCTCGCGGCCTTTTTCACCAGCCAACATTTCCTTCCAATCGCCGTATGCGCGGTCTTGAGCAACGCCAAGTGACTGCGCATATGCTTTGCCTTTGGCCGGATCAACGTCCAAGGCTCCGGCCGTAAAGGAAAAATGCCCGTCGGCTTGTGCGCCTAGGCGGTGGGCTGGTCCAATTTGGCTGCCTTCGCCGCCGCCAATCATGCCCCATTTTAGTTTTGTCATACTCAGGTTTCCTTAGCTAAATCCGATGGATTGGAGGTAGGCGCGATTGATTTTGGCATCGCCAAGCGCATCAGTGTCAGGCAGGGTTGGGTCGCAATCTTGCTCAACAGTGCACCAGCCCTCAAAACCGTTTTCGATTAGAATTTCACGCACGCGCGGGAAGTTTACATCACCGTCGCCAAGGTTACTGAAAATGCCCTGACCGCAAGCGTCATAGAAGCCTGTACCTTTTGCAAGAACGTCAGCTTTCACGACAGGATTTATGTCCTTGAAGTGCATGTAGCTAATCCGTGAAATGTAACGCTCCATGAAAGAAATAGGGTCAAAGCCAGCGTAAGAATGGTGGCCGGTATCAAAGCAAATCTTCAGGTGGTCTTCGTCGACTTCATCTAGCAGGCGAATCAACTCAGGCTCAAAGTCCATGAACCCCGCAGCGTGGGCATGGATGCCAACAGTTAAGCCGTATTCTTCAGCGCCCATTTTCGCCACCTGTGCGATGCCGTCACGGAACACAGTCCATTCAGCCTTTTCCATCTGCTCTGCATCATCGGCGCGACCAGCTGTAGGGGCGCGGCGCTCAGAAATAGAGTCGATCAATACGAGATGCTTTGCGCCATGCGCCGCCAGTGCTTTGCATGTGCGAATTGATGCATCCATGACCTCATCCCACTTCGCAGGATCATGGAAGGGGCGGAAAACAACGCCGCCGATCAATTCCTGATCATGTTCGGCCAAAGCGTCGGCTAGAATCGCAGGATCTTCGGGCATGAAGCCAACGGGCCCCAGTTCGATACCTTTATAGCCAGCTTCTGCGTTTTCACGCAGCACATCGCGCCATTGTGGGTTGCGCGGATCATCCGCAAATTCGACACCCCATGAACATGGGGCATTTCCAATTTTAATTGTCACGAGCGTGGTCTCCTTTAATCGCTCTGAACCGAGGTCCAAGACCCCGATGTTTGGGATGAACGCACAGCAGATATGATCCGCGAAACGTCTAAGCCATCATCAAAGGCCGGCCAACGTGGTGTCTTATCGGCAATCGCCTCAAGAAAATCGCGGGCCTCGATGATGATCTGATCTTGATACCCTGTGCCGTGGCCGGGGCCTTGGCAAAACGGTTCGTAATCTGGGTGGGCTGGACCGGTTAAGATCTTGCGAAATCCACGTTCGGCCTCTGGGCCTTCGGCTTTGTATAGCCATAGTGCGTTTTGATCTTCTTGGTCGAAGCGGATGGCACCTTTGGTACCTGTGATTTCATATGCATAGCCCATTTTGCGCCCAGTTGCGATGCGGCTGAAATACATGTGACCCATTGCACCATTGGCAAAACGGCACATCATTTGAGCGTGATCGTCATTGGTGACAGGTGCGCCACCACGATCGTTGTGAACGGTTTCGATTTGGCCCATTACGTTGTCAATTGGCCCAAGTAACGCGAGTGCCGCATTGATCATGTGTGGTGCAAGGTCGCCCATGGTGCCGTTGGCTTCACCACTGGTGCGCCAGTTTGTTGGAATGGTAGGATCTGCCAAAAAGTCTTCAGTATGTTCGCCGCGAAACCATGTGACCTGACCCAGTGCGCCGTCTGCAATCAATTGCCGCGCGTATTGCGAAGCAGGTGTGCGGATGTAGTTGAACCCGATCATATTCACGAGCCCGCTGTCTTTTGCTGCTTGAACCATTGCTTGGGCGTCATCGACTGAGGCCCCCAATGGTTTTTCACAAAAAACAGGTTTTCCAAGCGAAAAAGCAAGTTCAGCGGCGGCGCGGTGTGTTGATTGAGGAGAGGCGATTACGATCGCTTCGACTTTTGGATCGCGTATCAATTCCTCCCAATTTTGGGCTGCACGAGCGAATCCAAAAGAATCGCGATATTTTTCTGCAGAGGCCAATGAGGATGCTGCGACCATTTCCAGACGTGGCCTTAGACGTGTATTAAATACAGCGCCAACAGCAGCATAGGCTACAGCGTGGGCTTTACCCATGTAACCACCGCCAATGATGCCAATTCCTAATTCTTGCATTCTGCCTCCTTAAAAACCGATTGCAACCGGTTGCAATCTGGGTATCTTTAAATCAATAAGAGCGTCAAGCGCGATCCAGCATCTGGGTCAATAAATTGAACTATTCAGAGAAGGACAGACCTGATGGGTGAGAACACCGTTCGTCTGACGACAGCACAAGCGATAATCCGGTATTTGAATGCGCAGTTCATTGAAATTGATGGAACACGTCAACGTTTTTGTGGTGGTGGCTTTGGTATCTTTGGGCATGGCAATGTGACCTGCCTGGGAGAGGCCTTGTATGATCACAAGGAAACATTGCCATTATATCGTGGTCAAAACGAGCAAGGCATGGGTTTTGCGGCAGCAGCCTATGCGAAATACCATCTGCGTCGTCGCTTTATGTTCTGCACGGCCTCTGCAGGGCCAGGCACTGCGAACCTTTTGACTGCTGCGGCGCTTGCGCATGCGAACCGTTTGCCGATGCTGATGTTGTGCGGCGATACGTTTTTGACCCGCTTGCCGGATCCGGTTCTTCAGCAGCTTGAGCACTTCAACAATCCGGCGTTGGGGGTGAACGACTCATTTCAGGCGGTAACGCGCTACTGGGATCGCATCACCCATCCCGCGCAAGTCATCCAGACTTTGCCAGCGGCATTAGCAACAATGCTGGATCCAGCAGATTGCGGTCCAGCCTTCTTGGGTTTGCCTCAAGATGTTCAGGGTTGGGCCTATGACTATCCGGTTTCGTTTTTTGAGGAAAAAAACCACCGCATTCGTCGCCAAGCCCCCGATGCTGACGACTTGGCGGACGCCGTTGCGCTGCTAAAGTTGGCTGAACGCCCCGTTATCATTGCCGGTGGCGGTGTGCAGTATTCTGGCGCGGTTGCTGAATTGACACAGTTCGCGGAAGCACACCAAATACCAGTTATTGAAACTATTGCCGGTCGTGCAAACCTTGTGAACGACCACGCGCTGAACATTGGCCCTGTCGGTGTCACGGGGTCTGACAGCGCTAACTCTGTTGCGGAACTCGCGGATGTTATTTTGTCTGTAGGATCAAGGTTACAAGACTTCACAACGGGTTCATGGACTGCCTTTGCGCAGGATGCGAAGCTGATCTCGTTGAATGCGGCGCGCCACGATGCTGGTAAACACCAATCGTTGCCCATCGTAGGTGACGCAAAGCTGGGACTGCAGCAATTGGCTGGCGCGATGAATGGATATAAAGCGCCGTCAAGCTGGACAGAATATGCCATTGGCGTTCGCAAAGAATGGGACGCGTATGTTGCAGGCAACGTAAACGTCGACAACGGACCCAATTCATATGCGAAAGCAATCGGAATTGTGAATAACCTTGCTGGAAAACGTGATCGTGTTGTGGCTGCTGCTGGTGGTTTGCCTGCTGAGGTGACTGCGAACTGGCGTACGCTGGACATCGGCACAGTTGACGTTGAATTTGGGTTTTCCTGCATGGGTTATGAATTGGCTGGTGGATGGGGCGCACGGATTGCCCAATCAGAATCAGAGCCAGATGCAGACACAATAGTGTTCACAGGTGATGGTTCATACATGCTGATGAACTCAGATATCTATTCGTCTGTACTAACGCAGAAGAAGATGATCG
The DNA here is from genome assembly GCA_028248455.1 of Ascidiaceihabitans sp. GTDB lineage: Bacteria > Pseudomonadota > Alphaproteobacteria > Rhodobacterales > Rhodobacteraceae > Ascidiaceihabitans. The sequence goes on from JAOKHV010000008.1 coordinate 34,249, forward strand.
TTCTGGTGCTGGACAATGGCGGCTTTGCCGTCATCAATAAACTGCAAAACAATACCGGCAATGAGAGCTTCAATAACCTTCTTGCTGACTCGCCTACAATTCCTGCAGCCTTCCCAGTAGATTTCGTGGCCCATGCGGCCTCAATGGGCGCGCACTCGACGTATGTCGATACGCCCGACCAATTGGCACAGGCGTTCAAGGCTGCAAAAGCAGCGGATAAGACTAGCGTAATTGTTATGAACGTTGACGCCTATGAGGGTTGGACAACTGAGGGTCACACATGGTGGGAAGTCGGCACTCCTCATGTGACGGACAATCCGAAGATTCGAGAAAAGCACCTTGAGATTGAAGCAAGCCGTTCCAAGCAAAGAAAGGGTGTTTGATGCAAGTTTTAGACGGCATCAAACAAAAGAACTTTCTTGTGATCGGTCGTGTAGGATTGGACATGTGCCCCGAACCTGCAGGCGCTGCGATTGAAGATGCCACCACGATGATGGTTGCGATGGGGGGATCGTCTGCCAATATCGCTGCGGGGCTAGTAAAGTTTGGGATGAAAGCCACCTTAGTCACGCGCGTGTCTGACGATGCTGTGGGGCGTTATTGCTTTAACCAATTGGGTCATTACGGAGTTGATGCGGCGCATGTAAAACCAGTCTCTGGTGAGTTTCGCAATTCTTTGGCTCTGTATGAAACGCGCGTCGAAGATCACAATTCGGTGATTTACCGTAATGGTGCGGCAGATTTCCAGATGAGCATCGAAGATGTTGAGGCCGTAGATTACAGTCAGTTTGGCGCGTTGATCACTGCAGGTACCGTCTTTGCCGCCGAACCATCACGTTCTGCAGCATTTCGCGCGTTTGAACTGGCCAAAGCGGCGGGCATACCGGTAATTTTTGATGTGGATTATCGTCCATACAGCTGGCCGTCACCGCAAGTTGCCGAAGAGGTTCTATCCAAAGCAGGCGACATTTCAGACATCATCGTCGCCAATGACGAAGAATTTGGATTTATGGCCGGTGGTATCGAAAAGGGATTGGCCAAGGCCGAAAGCTTAGCCAAATCCACAGCCAGCATCGTTGTTTACAAAATGGGCCACCTTGGTGCGATCACTTTTGCAAATGGTACCCAAACTCAAAGTGGTATTTTTAAAGTAGAAGCACTGAAGCCCACAGGTGCAGGTGACAGCTTTATGGCGGGTTTTGTAGCAAGCCTTGCTGACGGGCGCGACATGGATGAGGCCGTTCTACGCGGCTCTGCATGTGCGGCCATTGTTGTGGCCAAGCCGGGCTGTGCGCCTGCGATGCCAGATAACGTAGCACTCGAGGCCTTCTTGGCCATTCACCCAGGGGCCAGCACACCCGTTTGATCTGAAAAGGATTCCCGATGCATATCGCTCCATTTGACAACCAAAACAAACCGATCGTTGATGTTGGTGACGCTCTTGTTCCGTTGAACTTCTTCAACATTGTTAAGCTCAAAAAGGGCGAAAGCTACGGTTATTCCGTTCCAGGTTTTGAAACCTGTATCGCGCCCGCAACAGGTCTCATCGACGTTTCAGTTGGTGGATTCGAAGCCAAGCAATTGGGCGGACGCGGCGTTGATGTTTGGGACGGTGAGCCTGAGGGCGTTTATATCCCAACGGGTATGGAAGCACAATTTATATGCCTGTCTGACGAAGCGGAAGTGTTCATAGCGGGCGCGAAATTCGACGAGGTTCTTGAACCCTTCGTTGTGCGCCACGACGAAATTGACTTGGTCCAATACGGATCGGACGACACAAAAACGCACCGTAAAATCAAACATATTTTAGGTCAAAAACAACATGGCCGCGTTGGTCGTCTTTTGGTGTCGGAACTATTCACTGTTGGGGCAGGGGGCTGGTCAGGTTTCCCAAGCCACAAGCATGACACCAACCAACTGCCTCTCGAAACGCGCCATGATGAAACCTACAATTTCCGCTTCAAGCCCAACTATGGGTCTGGTCTGCAGATGTTGCAGCGCGAGGATAATGAACCTGGCGATGCTTACCACATCATGAATGGGTCTACGGTCTGTATTGATAAGGGGTATCATCCTTGCTGCGTTCTGCCAGGATATGAAATGTATTATTTCACAATTCTTGGCGGGTTAACGCAGCGGTCATTGGTTCAGAACTTCCAAGAAGCGCATAAAGAACAATTACATACGATCCCTGGAATTCTCGATATGGTAGCTAAATTCAAATGACACTTGCGACACTAAAAGACGTTTTGCAGCCCGCCCTAACAGGTGGTTATGCTGTGGGTGGCCTGGTCACCTTGGGCTGGGAAGACATGCGCGCTTACGTGAATGCAGCCGAAGCTGAAGGGCTGCCTGTTATTTTGCAAGCGGGTCCATCCTGTCGTGCAAATACGCCGCTTCCGATCCTTGGAAAAATGTTCCGTACATTGGCCGAAACTGTATCCGTTCCAGTCGTAGCCCACCTAGATCATGGCTATACGTTTGAGGAATGCCAAGAGGCGCTCGACAGCGGGTTTACCTCTTTGATGTATGATGGATCGCGCAAGCCGCTTGCACGAAACATTGATGAAACTGCGCGCATTGTGGAAATCGCTCATGCCGCTGGGATTTCCTGTGAAGGTGAGATCGGGTTCGTGGGTTATAGTGAAGGCGAAAACTCGCTTGGGACCGATCCTGAAGAAGCTGCGATTTTTGCCCGCGACAGTGGTGTCGATGCAATGGCCATTTCAGTGGGAAATGTTCACTTACAACAGAACCACGAGGGTGGTTTGGACGAGGTGCGTATTCGGGCCATTGAAGCGCTAACAGAAGTGCCATTGGTTATCCACGGCGGATCAGGCGTACCGCTTCAGCAACGCCAGCGTTTGGCGCGAGCATCCAAGGTCTGCAAATTCAACATCGGTACCGAGCTTCGATTGGGTTTTGGTAAATCTATCCGTCAGATATTGGCTGACGACGTTAATGTGTTTGACCGCATCCAAATTCTTAAACAAATCGAACCAGACCTTCAAGTTGCTGCGCAAATCGCATTGCGTGGTATCGCGGCTGGTTAAAATTAAGGAATTACTATGATATCAATTGGTCTTTTGGGCTGTGGCCGTATCGGTCAGGTTCATGCACGCAGCCTGGCGCGCATTGCATCTGCCAACTTGGTTGCGGTTGCGGATTTCGTGCCAGAGGCAGCCGAAGAATTAGCAGGACAGTATGGCGCAGAGGCGCGTAGTGCTGAAGACATCATTACCGCGACTGATATTGATGCGGTGATCGTTGCGACGCCGACAACCCTGCATTACGATCAAATTCATGCATTAGCTAAAGCTGGCAAAGCGATCTTCTGTGAAAAACCAATTGATCTGTCCTCTGAACGTGCGGCTGAATGCAAAACTGCGGTTGAAGCCGCGGGCGTTGGATTTTTCACAGCCTTCAATCGTCGTTTTGATCCAAATTTCTCGCACCTCAAGACACAGCTTGATGCAGGTGTGATTGGCGCAACAGAAATGGTGGTAATTACTTCTCGCGATCCATCCCCACCTCCAGTTAGCTATATAAAGCAGTCAGGTGGCCTGTTCCGTGATATGATGATCCACGATCTTGATATGGCGCGTTTCCTTTTAAGTGAAGAACCTGTTGAGTTGTTCGCCACAGGTTCATGCCTTGTCGATCCAGAGATCGGTGAAGCAGGGGATATCGACACTGCTGCTGTAACGCTCAAAACGGCATCAGGTAAAATTGTGCTCATCAATAACTCGCGGCGGGCAACGTATGGATATGATCAACGGATTGAAGTCCACGGTTCTGACGGCATGTTACGCGCAGCTAACAAACTTGAGCATCTGGTTGAGCAAGCAGGCGGCAATGGATTCACCACAGCGCCGAACAAACACTTCTTCCTTGAACGCTATGAGGCGGCCTACATTGCTGAGATGGAAGCCTTTATCGGCGCTGTCAACGCGGACACTTCGCCAACGCCAGGTATCGCGGATGGTGTAGCTGCACAGCGCCTTGCGGATGCAGCGGCCAAATCCCTTGAGACAGGCCAACCTGTTCAGTTGTGACGCTGTTGTCTTGGTTGTAGATTGAAACGGGCTTTGCTGCCAAATAGGGCGCAAAGTCGATTTTCTTGATACGCTATGACCGTTTTAAAGACGTCGCTCCAATCTGTGCCAGCGTGGTGCTGGTTTCGTCGCGCAAGACATCCCAAAGACGTTGCAACCCTTCCTCGCCGCCCGCTGCGATTGCGAATTGTAGGATGCGCCCTAAGAATGTAAAATCAGCGCCTTGATCGTATGCTTTTACCACGTCTTCGCCACTGCGCAGTCCTGAGTCAAAGAACAGTGGGAAATCAGGTCCAACCGCTTTGCGAATGGCAGGTAGAACTGAAATTGGTGATGGGGCGCTGTCTAGTTGTCGGGCACCGTGGCTGGATACTTGGACAGCATCTATGCCAGCATCCCGCAGCATGACCGCATCCTCAGCATCCAACACACCCTTAACGACCAAGTTGCCGGGCCACATATCGCGCAGTTGGGCAAGCGTGTCCCAGTTGGCGCGTGCGCGGCTTTCTGTGCGGTCAAAGGAATATCCGAGCATGTCAAAGTTCGCCATTTCAGGGCGGCCTTTGAACAGCGTAGTCAAGGACCAGCGCGGGTGCAGTGCAAAATCGACGAATTGTTTGGGGCCAATACGGAATGGCATTGTAAAACCGTGGCGCAGTTCACGAGGGCGCCGGCCAACTTCGGCAACGTCTACGGTGAGGACGATAGTTTGATAGCCAGCAGCTTTGGCGCGTTCGACCAGTTTGAAAGTCCCAACGCCGTCACCACTGAAATACAGTTGGAACCATGCGTTACCCTCAGCTGCTTCGATCAATGGCTCCATCGCGGTAGATGCGACTGTGGATACGCCTAACGGCACGTTTTTACGCGCGGCAAGGCGCGCCAGCATAAGGTCGGCACCAGCGCCTGAAAGGTTGCACATGCCCATCGGGCTAATGCCAAAGGGTGCGTTGGTCTTTTGACCGAATACTGAGGATGTGAGATCGCGCTTACTGACGTCGCGAAGTATGCGAGGCCGCAAGGTCAAAGCGTCAAAGGCAGCGCGATTACGTGCTGCCCCTGTTTCACGCCCTGCGGCCCCGTCAATGTAGTCGAACACCATCCAAGGAAGGCGGCGCTGGGCAATCCGGCGTGCGTCTTCGCTTGAATGAATGTTCATTGTCATCTTAGCTGGCAACCGCTGTCATAAAGCGATCGCGGATCACGACAGGGTCTTTGGTGATGACAGGTAGCTTGATGTTGCCACTGTCACATTTGGACACAATGATCGTCATCTTCTTGCTGTCGAGTGCTGCTTGTAAAACCTTGCCGGTATCGACGTCCTGACACTCAACAACATTCTCACAACCACAGGCTTTCGCCACTGCTGTCAGGGATGTTTTCATGCCAGCGTATGTTGGCTGGTCACCCGTTGAGCCGTAAGAGCCGTTGTCGATGATCAACAGAATGTAGTTGTCAGCAACGTTGTTGGCGATTGTGGGCAAGGTACCAAGGTTGGTCAAAACAGAACCATCACCATCAATTGAGATAACAGTTTTGTCTTGCGACAAAGCAAGGCCAAGACCGATGGATGAAGACAGACCCATGGTGCCCAACATGTAGAAGTTGGTTGGCTGATCATCGATCATGTGTAGTTCTTGGCTTGGGAGGCCGATGTTGCAAACGACCAATTGGTCACGAAGGATTGGCGCGATTTCGCGCAGGATTTCAGAACGTATCATTGGTCGCCGTAGCCTCCCCAGAAGGACGCATCCGTAAGGATCGCCACAGGTTTGTTGCACATGAATGTGTATTTCAGGATCGCATCGAGTTCGTCCGCATCAGCTTCTTTGTGGAAGTGATAGGTCGGGATGTTCAACTGGTTCAGCAATGCCTTTGTGTGCACAGCCATTTCGACCTGACACGCCACTGGTTCACGCAGCTCGCCACGGTATGAAATCAGCATCGGAAGTGGCATGCGGTAAAACTGTGTCAGCGTCGCCAAGGTGTTGATTGTGACACCGATTGCTGTGTTTTGCATGATGATTGCCGGGCGTTTGCCACCCATCCACGCACCAGCGCAAAGGCCCATGCCTTCGTCTTCTTTGTTCGCTGGAATGTGAAAAATTTCTTCACGCTCTTCGACTTCTTCGATAACGCCGGCAAGCTGCTTGCAGGGCACCGTCGTGATGAATGAAACGTCGTTTGCGACGAGGTCATCTACGATTTTTTTAGATATACTCACGGCTGAGTAAGCTCCTTTGATAAGCAACCAAATGGGTTGCGGGATTAAGTATGAGGATTAAGGATGATCTTTGGCGCGGCGGTTAGGCCCGCGCGAATGTCTGAAAAGGCAGATGCTCCATCTGAAAGTGGGCGTTGTTCGGTCCAGTCCAAGGTGCCTAAGCGTCCGTCAAAGATGGCGGCTGCAGTATCGTGAAAATCCTGGGCTGTGTAGGTGTATGTACCAATGAAGGTGATCTCTTGCAGGGTCATGCGACGTACATCTAAACCACCTGTGCCTTCGCCCAAGCCGATGTGCCCAATTACGCCACCGGGGCGCGTATGTGCAGATGCTGTTTCGCGTGTCGCTGCGTAGCCCACGCCGTCGATAACCAGATCGAACATTGCATCTGCTGACAGGTCATCGGGTGAAATAGCCGTTTGGCCGCATTGCTTGTTCAACACATCACGGCGCAACGCGTTTGGTTCCACAATTGTTACGTCGCTAACGCCTTGGGCCGACAATGATAGGGCTGCACCCAGGCCAATGGCACCACCACCGATTACAAGCGCAGTTTTCGCCGAACCGCTCAACGCCTCTTTGGCAAGTCTCACAGTATGCCAGCCGCAGGCGATGGGTTCCGCAAGGGACGCAGCATCTAGGGATACACGTTTTGGAACAGTCACAAGGTTCTCACCGCGCATCGCGATGAATTGCGTAAACGCACCTTCGCGCGGCGGCATGGAAATGATCATTCGTTCTGGACACAGGTTGTCACGACCAGATTTACAGGCAGGGCATGTGCCACATGTGACCAACGGATTGACGGTTACGCGCTCGCCATCACGCGGGCCACCGACAATAACGCCTGCTGCCTCATGCCCTAGGATCAATGGGGCAGGGCGGCGATCATCATGGCCAAGGTATGCATGCATATCAGAACCACAGACACCAACCGACATTACCTTGATCAGGTGTTGATCGGCCTCAGGTGTTGGATCAGGGACATCGCGGAAATCCAGTTTTTCAGGGCCGTCATAAACCAATGCTTTCATTTCGCTGTATATCCTCCGTCAACCATAAGGACTTGCCCCGTTACAAATGCTGATGCGTCAGAGCATAAAAACAAGAGTGGGCCATCAATATCTTCGAGCTTACCATTGCGCCCAACGCAGGTTTGGGCAGCATTGCGTGCCGCACGTTCTGGATCAGCAAACACTGGCCCAGTGAGTTCCGTTGCAAAAAAACCCGGTCCAATCGCATTTGCGTTGATGCCATTACCAGACCAACTTTCGGCCATTGCGCGGGTCAACTGGCCAATACCTGCTTTGGATGCACCATAACTAAGGCCGGCAGGGAACGCGCGTGTGGTTTGAAGCGATGCAAAGTTCACAATGCGTCCCCAACCTTTGGCCTTCATGTGTGGGATCAACGCTTGGGTCAAAAAGAAGGGTGCCGCAAGGTTCAGATTCATCGTGACGTCCCAGCCCTCGGCGGTCACATCATCAGCCGTCTCACGGGTGTTAATTCCCGCTGCATGCACGATAATGTCAGGTGCGCCAAAGGGTTCTGCGATCCGTGCTGCAATCTCGCTTATCTGATCACGTTGCGACAGGTCCGCCGCGACAGTTGCAGCGTTTGCGCCTGTCGCTTCTGCCCATGCTGTTAGAGCGTCGGCGCGGCGTGCAACGCCAACCACCTTTGCACCAGCAGTCACCAAAGCGATGGCCGCCTGTTGACCAAGGCCAGCACTGGCCCCAGTCACACAGGCCACACGGCCTGTCAGGTCAAACATTTGGGCAACGTTACTCATTACCAGTCAAATCGAATGTTTCGTCAGGGAAGTATTTTTCTAAACGAACATCTGCAGCCCGCGCGTGCCCTTCCATGCCCTCAAGGCGTGAAATGCGAGCTGTCGCCTCAGCAATGCGTTTTGAACCATCGCGTGTTGTGCGCTGCCACGTCACGATTTTCATGTATTTGTGGACAGATAAACCGCCTGTGTATCCAGCGGCACCAGATGTTGGCAGAACGTGGTTCGTGCCAGACGCTTTGTCGCCGTAAGAAACGGTGGTTTCTTCACCCAAGAACAGTGAGCCATAGCAGCTAAGACGATCCAACCACCAATCCAGATCTTCGGCCTGAACAGTCAGGTGCTCCGGTGCATATTCGTCAGATACAGCGGCCATTTCTTGGCGGTCTGCACATAGGATCACTTCGGCATAATCGCGCCATGCTGCAAAGGCATTTTCTCGGTTTAACTCTGGTAGGTCGTCAATCAAAGCAGGAACACGGGCCATGACATCTTTGGCCAATGTGCTGTCATCGGTGATTAACCAGACAGGAGAGTTATAACCGTGCTCTGCTTGAGACACCAAATCGGTCGCAACGATATGTGGGTCAGCCGTTTTGTCCGCTAGTATCAAGCTGTCAGTTGGACCCGCAATCATATCGATGCCAACGCGACCAAATAGAATACGCTTTGCTTCTGCTACAAACTGATTGCCGGGACCAACAAGGATGTTGGCTTTTGGCAGGCCAAACAAACCGTAGGTCATTGCCGCAATACCTTGGACGCCACCAAGAGCCATAATTGTATCAGCACCACAGATGTGTGCCGCGTAAACGATCGCTGGTGCAACGCCCACGCCGGGACGTGGCGGGGACGTTGCAGTAATGTGGTTACATCCCGCAACTTTTGCGGTTGTCACTGTCATGATTGCAGATGCAATGTGGCTGTAACGACCGCCGGGAACATAGCAACCTGCAGCTTCAACTGGGATCGCTTTTTGACCTGCAATCATCCCCGGAACGATCTCGTATTTGATGTCGCTAACTGTGGTTTTTTGTGCTTCGGCGAAGCGACGTACGTTGTCGTGGGCGAATTGAATGTCTTCTTTCAGCTTTTGTGGAACTAGGTTACATGCCGCAGCGATCTCTTCATCCGTGAGGATAATATTGCCATCGTAGTTATCGAATTTTTTGGCGTACTCGCGTGCTTTTTCGTCACCGCCTTCGTTGATATCGTCCAGTATAGTCTGAACAATATCGTGCACATCAGATGCGCCTGACTGTGCAGTTAAAGTTGCTTTTTTAAGGTATTTTCTAGCCATGTTTTTCATGCCTTACTTATAGATTTCTGGAAGTAACGTTGTGGAGATTGCTGGAACGAATGCGATTAATAAAACAACGACCAACATGCACAAAACGAAAGGAATAGCTCGCCAAGCAATTTTTAGGATCGACTCGCCTGATATGCCAGAAACGACAAACAGGTTTAATCCAAGGGGGGGCGTAATAAACCCGACGCCCAGTGCAGTGATCATCATAATGCAGAACTGAATTTCATTCATACCGATGCTGTCCGATAATGGCTTAAGAATTGGAGCTAAGATTACGATGTTTGGAGTGGTTTCCATTACACAGCCAGCAGCGATCAGGATGCCGATCATCATGAGGATGAGAATGGTCGGATTGTCGGTCATTGCTGTGGCCGTGGATACAAAACCCTGTGGAACTCCCATGATAGCAAGCGCTTGTGCCAATGGCAGTGAGAAAGCGATAATCGGTAATATGATCCCGTTGACCTTCGCAGAACTCATCAGCATAGCCGGAAAATCTGCAAGTTTAAGCGTACCAATAGTAAAGCCAATAATGATGGTGACCACTACCGCTGTTGCTCCAGCTTCAGTGGGAGTCAGACGACCTGAAAAGATGCCGTAAAAGATGATTGCGGGAACAATAAAAGCATACCAGCCCGATGCGAGTGCGTGGCGCAATTTGGAGAAGTATTCGGTTGCTGATAGATTGCCACCCCCTTCATAGCTGTAGATACGATTGACGATGATATTGGTGATTAGTATCGCAATAAGGATCGACAAACCTGGTATGATTGCTGCTAGGAATAGTGTGGAGGCAGAAATTCCAAGGATCAGACCTACGATTATATAGGCAATCGATGGTGGAATTAAAATTCCAGTACAAGCGCCTGCTGCAACTAGCGCGCAGGCATATGGGCGCGGGTAACCACTTTCAACCAACCGGTCGATAGTCATACGGCCCACTGCTGCAGCACCCGCAGCGTCGGAACCTGAAATTGCGGCAAACATACCACAGACTAAAACTGTCGCGGATCCGAATCCACCTTTTGCGAACTGTGTCAAAGCTTCGGCCACATTCAAAAACTTACGAGATAGGCCTGTTCGTACGAGTATATCGCCGGTGAGTATAAACAGTGGAATGGCTGTTAGTGCGAAAGCGTCAATGCCGTGAAATAAGCTTTCACCCAATAGGGCCAAGGGCAAATCCCCGGCCATAAGTAACATCAACGTCGCCGCCACGCCGATGGAAGCCCATATAGGTACTGCCAATGCGCAAAGCAGAACAAATAGGATTACAGGGATATAAAAATCCCATCCAAGGATTACAATTGTTTCTATAGGTCCAAAAAGCATGCCTCTGTCCTCAATCAAACAATTTGTCGCCTTCGTAGACGGGGCTTCCGTCACGAAGAGAGCTTATATCGCGCAAAAAAGACTGGGTAAGGCGAACAATCATAAGTGCAAAACCCAAAGGCACTGCCATGAAGAACCACACCATGGAAATACGAAGGCCATGACTGACCGATCCAAATTTCCAGGATACATGTACCGTTTCCCATGACCAGTAGAGTGCAATTGCTGCAACGATGAACATCACGAAATCACCGAATATGTAAATAAGAGCTTTCACGCGCGGGCCAACGTAATGAATCAAAACATCAATTCGGATATGTACACGCTCTTTAACTGCCGCAGCCGCTCCGACCCATGCCAAATAAATGAACGAGTATCGTACAATTTCTTCACCCCATATCGAAGAGTAAGCGAAGATTTCACGGCGTAAGACCTCGATTGCCATAGTTAGCACAATCATTACGTAGAAGACTAAAAGCATCCATCGTTCGGCGTTCTTATCTAATTTATGAAGCAATCTCATGAGAAACCTCTCTAGTGGACGCTGCCACTAGTGGTGGATTGAACGCGTCAGGATTAAATTTGTGTTTGATTTGACCTATGAGGCGCGCAGCAGTTTTGATGCGCGCCGATAGATTTAATTAGGCATCATGGACATAGTAGCGTCCTTGGGTGCCCGCAGCTTCTTCAATCTTGGCGAAGGTGTCCATGGAACCTGCAAGATCTTTCTTAAAGCTGTCCCATTCGGATAGTTGGTATCCACCAACCGCTTGCCATTCAGCCAACTGGTCATCAGTCAATGAATGGAATTCTACGCCAGCTTTACGCAATTCTGCCATAGCGAAATTTCGCGCAGAAGGTACCTTGGCAAGGTTCTGTTGACGGGTGATTTCAGCCGCTTCCATGATGCCATCTTGAACATCAGAAGGCATAGAATTGAACCATTCGAGGTTGCAGGAGTAAACCTGTGAGTCTGGCACTGCCTGTGTGAATGTTACGTGTGAAAGCAAGTCTTTGAAACCAAACACAAGTAACGCGCCAACAGATGGGTCGAGTGCGTCTGCAACACCTTGCGCAATTGCTGATGGTGTTTCACCCCATGCAACTGGTGTTGGGTTCGCGCCAACCATGCGGTAGTATTGCTGCAACATTGCCGAACCAGGAACGCGAAATTTTACGCCGTCTAAATCACCGGGGGTCATCACAGCACCTGCTCCACCCTTACGGACAGCAACAACTCTTGGGTCAATGTTTACGTAGAACAATGCCTTGAAGCCAGCTGCCTCTACCTTTGGGTTCACTTCTCTTGCCCATACATCTGAATGTACAAGATTGGTGAAGCGTTGATTGGAGCCGCACAGGTAGGGCATGTTAATGAGGTCTACTACGCTTGCAAATGGTGCAAAGTTAGACAGCGAATGCTGTGCGGCCTGAATTGTACCTGTTTGCACAGATTGCGCTAAAGCGCCGCCTGCACCAAGCTGACCACCAGGTGCCAGTTTTACGTAAACTTTTCCGTTTGTGGCATTTTGAATGTTTTCTTTTAGGTCTAACTGCATGATGGGATAGCTGCGTGTTGCTCCCAACACATAGGCGGTCGCTATTGTCATCACATGATCAGCGGCTTTTTCACGGTCGTTTTCTTCTTTTGCAGTTTGTGCTGTGGCTTCGGTTGACCATAACGATCCCGCAGCACCAGCTACTACGGCTGCTGTAAATGCTCCTGAGCTTGCTAATTTCAAGAAATTACGGCGCTCAACTGTTTTCACTTTTTTGATATCTTTGAACAATTTAGTGTCCTCCCTGGACGGTTACTGCAGCGCTATTTTTTAGCGTCAGCTTCTTTCTTTAGAATTGCGAATACGAATAATACTGCGGCACCTGACAAAACTAACATTTCGCCTATATCGTTGAGAAATGCAGAGTTGAAATAAGAACCAAGGCCAACATTTACACTGAAAACTGCAAATAATAGCATTGAAAGAAGTAATTGCATGCTGTGGCCTTTCGTAATCGTTGTCTCTAGTTTTTACAATGTAAGCCTTTACAATATTAAAATGCAAGCGCTTACATTGCTATTGCAGGGGTTTCATTTTTTTTATACACTTCCTATTGCATTAATAAGGCTAAAACTGGGCCGTGATTGTGGATATCGATGTCAAAAGAACAACCGACCCCAACCTTGCAAGATGTTGCAACTGCGGCAAAAGTTTCCACCGCGACGGTTTCGCGATGTTTGAACTTTCCAGATCAGGTCAAAGAAAAGACTCGCACTAAAGTTCTCAAAGCTATCAAAATGCTGAGCTACTCGCCAAACTTTGGTGCACGTGCGATGGCGTCGCGCCGGACAGACACAATCGGTGCAATTATACCAACAATGGGAAATGCTATTTTTGCTCGTGGTCTGCAGGCCTTTCAAGACGAGCTGCATCTACATGGTTTTACTATGTTAGTTGCCAGTACTTCTTATTGCGAGGACATCGAGGAAGAACAAATTCGCGCGCTTGTTGGGCGTGGTGCTGATGCCTTACTGCTCATAGGGCATGCGCGCAGCCCAGAGATCTATCGCTTTCTTGAAGCTCAAGGGGTGCCTGCACTTGTAACGTGGGCTTTTGATACTAACCTATCACGTCCTTCGATTGGCTTCGACAATCAGAAAGCTATGTGCAGAATGGCTAAGAAAGTGATCGATTTAGGCCACAGAAATCTCGCACTAGTTTCGGCGGAAACTATCCTGAACGACCGAGCAAAGGCGCGCCAATTGGGACTAGAAGACGCGATGGTTGCAGCTAACCTTTGTGCTAAAACGCTACATATTGTGAAGACAACGTACGGTATCGAGGAAGGCGCAACTGCGTTTGAACAGGTGATGAAAGCAGCACCTCAGACAACTGCTGTTTTTTGCGGTAATGATGTTTTGGCTGTGGGTGCCTTGCGAAGGGCACGAGAGTTAGGTTTTAAAATACCACAGGATGTATCCATCATCGGCTTTGACGACATTGAATTGGCAGAAATCGCCTATCCTGCACTTACAACTGTCCACGTTCCTCACCGTGAGATGGGGCGCAGGGCAGGAGAGGCACTGATAAGACTATTAAATGAAGGGACGCAAATCGAAGCTGTTGAACTTGAAGCGAACATAGTTTTTCGCGATACACTTGCCCCTGCTAGAAACTGAGCCCTTGTTGCGCCTTTGGCGAGAAGAGCGTCTTAGAGGCGTGATAGGGTTGGGCGGCCGATTGAAAGTTTTTTTAGAAACCCAAACCATTTAACCTGTGGGTACAGCTTAGTCTTGAATTTGGAAGCCAGAGCGTTACGTCTAGCAAAACGGAAAAATAAATGGATGAAATAGATGAAGCATTTTGGGTCAATTTTTTCTGCGTTAATGGCTGTCATTTTTTCAGTTAACGCGTCTCATGCTGAGGAAAATTCAAATTTTTCCGTTGGGTTAGTTGCCGTCTCTGGAAGCTCAATTTATTCTAATGATAAAACTAGATCAGCCTTCATGCCATCCCTCAGCTACAATTCTGAAAAAATTTCAGTTAGCTTAGAAAAGGGGTTGTCTTACAAATTCTTTGATGGTGGAAAAGTCAGCTTAGCAGCTTCTATAAGGCCCAATCTTAGGCCCTATAAAAGCAGCTATTCGACTGATTTATCTGGGATGGAAAGAAGCAACTTTTATGACGGAGTTCTAAATGTGTCATACGAGCTATCCCGCGGGCTGAAAGCTAAGTTGGCAATCGGAAAAGAACTCACAACAGAACACAATGGAAATACTGCTGACTTATCACTTAGCCAATTCGTTCCAATTTATGGACAGCCAATTATTTTGACAGCAGGGGCTAAGTGGTATGATGGAAAGCGTGCAAACTACTTTTATGGCGTGAACTCCAGTGAGGTCTCTAATCAACGTCCGCGATATGCGCCTGGTAGTGCCACTTTACCCTATCTGTCTATAAGTACCTTTCGTCCGATCAATGAGCATGTAAATTTGTTTGCGAATGTTAATTTCAACTTCTTTCCCAGCAATGTAGTTAACAGCCCAATTGTTGAGCGCAAAAGTTCAGCATCTGTTGTTATCGGATTAAATTATGATTTCTGATTAATAACTTCATTCCTGTGTTTGACGCCAGCGCCTATGGGTCCAAATAGCGTTATTTGCTAAGAAAGTGTTCTTGGCTCATCGTAATCACTGACGAGCGGAAGATGAGACAGACAACTGGGACACTTAAAAGCCCTGGCGAGAAGCTGGTCAAAGATATCAAACGCGCCACGCGCAAGCATTATTCATCCGAAGAGAATATCAGGACCGTCCTGGATCCTGGATGGGCTGCGCGGGGAGGACAGCATAGCTGAGCTGTGCCGTCGTGAAGGCATATCAAAGCGAGGCTCAGCCTCTCCAGTAATTTTAATGGCTGAATTAGAGAAGTCATACGGTTTGAAAATTTAATAAAATAAATTAAGCTGGTGAGGGAACCTAAGAGTTAACGGACGTTATGATAAGCAGTTTTGAAACAATCCTTGCGCTTAAAAAGCTTATGCTTCTTATGGAAGTAGACCTCGGCATAGACGCTCTAAGTGACGATGCAAAAACTTTATTGGTAGCTATCTCTGATGTGCAAAATTCGGATGGTAGTTTCATAAGCTACGCTGCGCATAATCATGAACTGACTAAGCAGATGCCTCACGCTTCATATCATCGTGCGCTGAAGGCACTTATTGATAATAAGTTCATCAAATTACACCCTGAGTATAAAAAGTCTCATTATGTTTTAATTGCGAAAAATTCGTAATGCTCTGAATATCAGCATCAAAACAACAAAACACACAAGCGTCCCTAAAGTGTCTCCAATCAGAAACGCTAACATTGTGAAACGCAGAGCAATAATGGGCCACAGAAGCGGCTGCGTATTGCAGTTGTAGCGGAGTAAAATTCCGCCAGTTTGTGTCCTTCGTTTAGTCGGAGGGCGGGAGATGTATTCTGTGGATATTTATAGTCGTGTGCGCCGTGCCTGTTTGAAGGACGGCATGTCAGCTCGAGAAGCGGCGCGTTATTTCAACAAGGATCGTAAGACGATCGCGAAGATGCTGCGTCATGAGCTGCCTCCCGGGTATCGCCGCTCAGAACCGCCACATCGTCCAACCCTTGATGCTTATGTTGGTGTCATCGATGAGCTGCTGCGCTCTGACAAAGCCCTGATCAAAAAACAGCGTCACACGTCGAAGCGCATTTTTGAACGACTGCGTGACGAACATGGGTATGCTGGCAGCCTCACGACGGTGACTTATTACGTGCGTGAACAAAAGCGGCGCACCAAAGAGGTCTTTGTGCCGCTGTCGCACCGTCCAGGCCATGCGCAGGTGGATTTTGGAGAGAACCTTGGTGTAATTGGTGGCGTGGAATGCAAGATCCACTTCTACGTGATGAGCTTACCACATTCTGACGCGGTATTTGTGAAGGGGTATCCAGCCGAGACAACCGAGGCGTTTTGTGATGGCCACGTCTCGGCCTTTGCTTTCTTTGGCGGCATTCCTCAATCCATTCTCTATGACAACACTAAGATCGCTGTGGCTCGCATTTTAGGGGACAGGACGCGCGTCCGCACGCGTCGGTTTACAGAGTTGCAATCGCATTACTTGTTTGATGACAAGTTCGGCCGGCCTGCGCGGGGCAATGACAAAGGCAACGTTGAGGGTATGGTTGGATACACCCGCCGCAACTTCATGGTGCCTGCGCCGCGCTATGCCAGCTTTGATGATTTGAACGCACATCTCGAACAGAGGTGCTTAGAGCGTCGGGGCGACAAACTGCGCGGCCACAACCAAACCATTGGCGACCGCCTCATGTTGGACTTAGAAGCCCTAATGGGATTGCCCGTCGCAGAATATGAAGCATGCGATCATGTCAGCACACGGGCCACGTCGATCTCGATGGTGCGTTACAGGAGCAATGATTACTCAGTGCCGGTGGCTTATGCCCACCACGATGTTCACGTGCGTGGGTTTGTGCATGAGGTTATCATTGGATGTGGCAACGAGATTATTGCCCGTCACAAAAGATCTTACGCGTCAGCGGATATGATCTTTGACCCGCTCCACTTTTTGCCCTTGCTTGAACAAAAGGTGGGTGCTTTGGATCAGGCCGCGCCTTTGCAGGGTTGGGATCTTCCGGATGCCTTCGCCACGCTGCACCGGTTGCTTGAGGCCAGAATGGGCAAACCAGGCAAGCGGGAATACGTCCAGGTCCTGCGCCTTTTGGAGACGTTCGAGATGAGCGTTGTGCAAGGCGCAATCCAGCAGGCCATTGATATGGGGGCGATTGGCTACGACGCGGTAAAACATCTTGTGCTGTGTCGGGTTGAGAAACGGCCACCACGGTTGGACTTGGACTTCTATCCCTACTTGCCAAAGGCCAACGTCGGCACAACACGCCCATCCAGCTACTTGAGTCTGATGGGGAGGACTGCGGCATGACCCAAGCCCCTCAGATACTTTTGCGGCATCATCTTAAACAACTGCGTCTCCCAACGTTCCAAGGCGAGTATGCCTGAGCCTCCCCCTTTGAAGTGGTCCGACCCTATAGTTAGGAAAACGGAGGACCAGAGATGGCCATTAAGAGACCCAAGCCTGAAGAGATTGTCGTGAAGTTACGGCAGGTTGAAGTTCTGATGGGGCAAGGTATGCCCCGGATTGATGCAATTAGACAGATCAGCGTGACTGAACAAATCTATTACCGTTGGAAGAAGAAGTATGGCGGAATGGGCACGGAACAACTCAAGGAACTGAAGCGGCTACAGAAAGAGAACGAGCGTCTGCGTCGTGCGGTTTCTGATCTGACATTGGATAAGTTGATCCTGAAGGAAGCTGCATCGGGAAACTTCTGAGCCCCTCACGTCGGCGGGCCTGCATTGACCATGTTCGTAGTGAGTTCAAGGTTTCTGAACGACGTGTTTGTCGCGTTTTGGGTCAGCACCGATCCACACAACGCCGATTACCACGTGGACGCGCTGACGAAGAACGTTTGGTCGAGGACATGATCGAGCTGACGCGCCAGTACGGTCGATATGGCTACCGTCGGATCGCAGCCTTGTTGAGAGATGCTGGTTGGCAGGTAAATGACAAACGTGTCGAACGGCTTTGGCGACGTGAGGGGCTTAAAGTGCCAATGAAACAACCGAAGAAAGGCCGGCTCTGGCTGCATGACGGGTCGTGTGTCCGCCTCCGTCCTAAGTATCGTAACCACGTTTGGTCGTATGACTTCGTACACCACAGAACTGACGACGGCAGAGCCTTTAGGACGCTCAATATCTTGGATGAACACAGCCGGGAATGCCTGGCGATCCGGGTGAAACGGAAATTGAATTCGAACGAGGTGATAGATGCTCTGACTGACCTGTTCATCCTGCGGGGTGTGCCTGCTTATATTAGGTCTGACAATGGCCCAGAGTTTATCGCCGAGGCCGTCAGGAATTGGATCAAGGCGGTTGGGGCAAAAACTGCCTACATCGAACCTGGATCACCCTGGGAGAACGGGTACTGCGAAAGCTTCAATGGGCGAATGAGGGATGAATTGCTGAACGGCGAAATCTTCTATTCCCTGCGTGAAGCCCAAATCATCATTGAAAGATGGAGGAACCATTACAACACCAAACGCCCACACAGTGCATTGGGTTACCGCCCACCTGCGCCAGAGGCCATCGTGCCCATGGACCAAAGGCCAATCATGCACTAACTTTCAAATTGGACCACTCAAGTGGGGCTGCTCAGTGTGATCAACTTCATTTTTGTGTCCTTTCGATAAGTCACAATATGATAGCAGTTTATTTTTTTTCTGATCGTTATCAATAGCTATAACTTAAAAGTTTTAACTATTAGCATCCTTATTCAGCCACTCACCGCAATGCTTACACTTGATTGCTTTTTCTTTGATGTCTTCTGCGCAGAATGGACAAGAAGTTGTCTGGTCTGCTTTGATTGCTGCAGTCTTTTTTGCTGTTCGACCACTGTGCAGATCAGCGTTTAGTCGAGGGCTGACTTTGCTGTAATGTTTGTCTATCATCGTCGTGCTGTTGCCAAGTTGCTTTGCAAGCATATGAGTGCTCATACCTCGTGATAGATCTTGGGTCGCATAGTAGTGTCTCAGACTATAAAGCGTCCGCTCTTTGTCGTCTGCTCCACTCTTCATCGATAAATTATGAAGTAAAGCGTTGAATGCTCTGTTCAAGTTAAAGACCGTCGCACGTTCGCCAAGTCTGTTTACAAAAACAAACTCGTCATTCTTAGACTTGAGTAAATCGTCAATATCACTGAAGTTTAATTTTGGGTTTAGTTGGCTCTGGCGTAGCAAGATATCTGCTAGACTATCGCGACCAATGAGTGATCGACTGTTTGTTTTACCGTCTACGCTGAACTCGAGATATTTCTCGTCATCTTTTTTATACCAATCGATATGTCGCCAACGAAGATTTAACGCTTCAGTTCCATGTCTGATCCCAGTGTTCGCAAGAACCATGACATAGTTTCTGAGTGTTTCTCTGGTTGCCGCAGCTTTCGGTCTTGATGTCGTAGTATGAAAATCTCTTAAATTACGAGTTAATCGATTATATTCAGCGTTTGAGAAACTACCTCTGCTTTGAGTAGCAACACCTTTGTTCAGCAGGGTAGGGCGCATCGCTTTCGTAATCCAGCCATTCAACTCTGCTTCATCGAGCACCTTATTGAGTGCTGCATTATGATTGTTGATCCCTGATTGTGAGAACCGCTTTTCATGTTTTTCGTCTCGCCAAGTGTTAAACTCAGTCAGTGCTTTCAAGTTGATTTTATTGATATCTGTATTTGCAAAATATGGAATGAACCAAACTTTTAATGCGGATATGTAATCATTATACGCTGACTTACCCAGACCAGCGTCTAGGTCGTCATTCATGCGCTTTATCGTATGCTCTGCAGCATGACGGAACTTACGAGTAGAGGCGGGTAGGTTGTTGGCAATTCTTGCTTCTGTTTCGTAGTAGATTTTCAAAGCAATTTCTTTTGCTAATTCTAGGTCAGCTGTCTTTGTGCTGCGTCTGATATTTGTACCATTTTCAAGTGATAACCGCGCATACCAATTATCGCTGTTTTCTCGTTTATCAAGAACCAGTTTTTTGTGTATGGAAATTGCTTTGACGCCAGCACTCACACTTATCTCTCTACTTTCTCATCTACCTGATTTTATTGATGATACTGGTAGGAGTGCAGGAATCAATGAGAAAACTGTCCACGGACTGTGTATGAATTGTGTATGAGATTTTTCGTGTGTTTTTAGAGTAATTAATCATTTAAGTGATTGATTTTATTGGAGGCGAGTACGAGAATCGAACTCGTGTACACGGATTTGCAATCCGCTGCATAACCACTCTACCAACTCGCCGCCAGGGTAGTACGAGAGGGATTAGCCCAATTGATTTGCGCCTGCAAGGCCCCCTATGCTCAATTTGCATCAAGCTGACATTGCCGTGCGGGATCAGATGTGGCACATCAGGGCTCAAATAGAAATTGACGAACGAGTTCAGCAGATGACAGACTTTGCGATGCGCCGCACAATGATGGTCGACACACAGGTTCGCCCTTCAGATGTGACTAAATTCCCAATCATCGATGCGATGTTATCGGTTGCGCGTGAGGACTTTGTCCCCACAGCACAAAGAGAAGCGGCTTATATGGGTGAAAACCTGCCTTTGGGCGGTGCCCGTGTGGTTTTGGAGCCACGTACTCTGGCAAAAATGCTGGATGCTTTGAACATTCAAAACAACGAATTGGTTTTGGATATAGGCACTGGATTCGGGTATTCTTCGGCTGTTGTGGCACATATGGCCGAAGCCGTTGTCGCTGTTGAAGAAGACGAAGCGATGGTGGCGGATGCCCAAGAAGCTTTGAGCACAGCTGGAATGGACAATGTGATTCTCCATACAGGCTCGCTGACAGCAGGCGCTGCGCAGCATGGTCCGTACGATGTTGTGTTGGTCCAGGGCGGAGTTGAAGAAATTCCTGCAGCTTTGTTGGACCAGTTGAAAGAGGGGGGCCGCATCGCGGGTATCTTTATGACGGGTGCCCTTGGTGAAGTTCGTGTTGGTCACAAGATCGATGGTAAGATGAATTGGCGCATGTCCTTCAATGCAGGTGCGCCTGTCTTGGATGGCTTTGTGCAGGCGAACAGCTTTAAATTATAATCTTTCGTTTAGGACGGAGTTTAATCACGTTACTGTTTGAGTGGCCTGTTGTCCGAATCTCTGACCCGCTGTAATGTTGGCTCAGGCAAGAGTGGTATAACAAATGTCAGACCCAGTGACGAATATAGAAGTTGAAGATGTGTTGTCGTCTATCCGTCGATTGGTTTCGGATGACAATCGTCCGTCAATGAAAGCGGCTGCAACAGTAGCGCAATTCTCAGATCGATTGATTTTAACACCTGCTTTGCGTGTTGCAAATGATCAAGGCGAAGTTGTTGCAGAATCTACTATTCAAGCATGGTCCGAGTTTGGTGCTGATCCTGAAGGCCACGATGCAAATAATGCGGAAACATCAGAAAACGGCGACGATACGGGTTCCGAAGAACACGTTTCAGATGATACCGAAGCGACCTTTAATCACTCTAAAGAAAAATTGCATGAAGATGTGGCCGAAAAAGCTGCTGAACCTGCGCCAGAGCCCTTTGTTTTGGAAGCGGTTGTCTGTGACGTCGCGCCGAAAATCGATGGGCCGTCTGAAGATGCTGAGCCAGATTCGTCAATAAACGAAGCTGCATTCTTTGCTGGTCAGACCGAATCTCTGACATCCAAAATTGCAGCACTTGAGGCGGCCATTGGTAAAACAGACGACCAGTGGGAGCCTGATGACACTGGTGGCAGTGACTACTCCGGCACCGAAGCTCCATCAATGAAGTGGGGCGATGCTGCAGAAGTCAGCTTTGATGAAGATCCTGAGGCTGACTCTACGATGCAGCACAGTGGGATTGCTTCGTCTGCTGATGGGATTTTGGATGAAGAAGCTCTTCGTGATCTTATTAGCGAAATTGCACGCGAGGAATTGCAGGGCGCTTTGGGTGAACGTATCACTCGCAATGTGCGCAAACTGGTGCGCCGTGAAATTCGCAGTGCTCTCATAGCGCAAGAACTCGAATAACCTACTAAAAATCAGATGGACTTTAACGTTTTTGACTGCCTGCGACCTTGCGCATTCTAGGGGCTGCTGTGATCGGGGCGATTTTACCTGATGTGTCGTTGTCTCTGATGGGGGGGCTGATTCTGTTGAAAATCCTGCCCGAGACTGTGTTTGGTGAACTGTATTCTTCAGATGCCTGGCAGATGGTTTTCGCGATCGACAACTTGTTCCTTATTTGGCTAGGATTTTTTTGCGCTGGCCATTTGGAGGCGCAGCCAATGGGCTATCGCACTTGCGGGTGCAGCGCCTCTGCATTTGGCGTTGGATTTTCCATTGCATCACGATGATCGACGTGCCCAATTTTTGGCTGGCTTCGTGGTGGGTGTTCGAAAGCCCCATGAGTTACAGGGACATAGATCAAGGGGCACGGTGGGTTGCCTCAATTGAGGATTTTCTGGCCCTTATTGCATTTGTGATGCTGTGGCTGCGCAAAGCACCTTGGTGGGTGATTGGCTAGTGCATTCCGATGGTACTGGCCGAATTGTGGCTCGTGCTTCAGTGGCTGTTCATCTTCCAGAAATAAATAGTCGACAAAATTCGCGTCCTACAAATGAAAAACGCGCCCGAACAAAGGGCGCGTTTTTCAAAATTAATCATAGCAGTTAGATCAAACTATTATGCCGCTTCAGCCTGTTGGGCTGCGTTGCGACGTTCGCTTTCTTCGCGTGACAGGGCTACGGAAGTCCGTACACCTTTGCCAACAAAGTCCATCAGACCAGTTACAACCCGTTCGTTAGGGTCAATACCTGCGCAGCTAAGTACTTCGCGACCATCGCGAGAGCGTGCCCAACGAGCGATTTGTTCTGGACCATTGCCATATTTCTTGTCGTCAGCAATTGCATCGTCCAGTGCAGCCAGTACGACAGCTGCGAATAGTTTGCGTGCACGATTACCTTGTTCGTTATTAAAGGCAGTGCCGTCAACGAAGTCTTTCATCCGTCGTCCTTTCAATTATTTTTGCGCTTGTCTTCTTGGCGTGAGATCTCTTATGGCCTAATTAACTCGATTCGGATAGGCTGATTTTGCATAGCTTCTATGCAAATTGTGCATACCTCTTGCTGAGCTCTTCGACATATCGTTGTCTTGCAGTGGACCATCCAACTAGATATAGAAACGAACAACTTTCCATCAACCTTTTGACGTGGTTTTGACACATATGCCTAAAATTAACGGAAACGAAATTCGCCCAGGAAATGTACTGGAACACAACGACAGCCTTTGGGCTGCGGTCAAAGTGGACCACGTAAAACCCGGAAAAGGTGGCGCATTTGCACAGGTCGAACTGCGCAATCTTCGCAATGGTTCGAAGTTGAACGAGCGCTTTCGCAGCGCCGACAAAGTAGAAAAGGTGCGCCTTGAGCAAAAGGACCAACAGTTCTTGTTTGAGGACGATGGTCTTTTGACAGTGATGGACATGGAAACCTACGAACAGGTTCAATTGCCAGCCGAGTTGCTGGGTGAGACCCGTCCGTTCCTGCAAGATGGTATGACCATCGTTGTTGAATTCCACGATACTGAAGCTTTGAACGCACGTTTGCCGCAAAAAATAATCTGCAAGATCGCGGAAACTGAACCAGTGGTTAAAGGCCAGACAGCCGCGAATTCGTTCAAACCAGCTATTCTTGAAAATGGCGTAAAAGTTATGGTGCCACCGTTTGTTGGCCCAGACGAAGACATCGTCGTGAACACAGACACGATGGAATATTCCGAACGCGCCTAATTGGCCTGAACGTTATCCTTAAAATTCAAAAGACCCTTCTTTTCAGGAGGGTCTTTTTCGTTTTGAGGGAGGCTGGCCTACTTTTGGCCGTCCCACGTGACTGTGGCCTCACCAGCCTGCATTGGTCCTGTTGCGCGATCAAAGCGCAGATAGGCAATGGCGACATCGCCCGCGCGGCTTAGTAATGTGCCTGCAGCCTTGTCATTCGCGATAATGGGCGTGCCATTTTCCGCAGCACCCGTTATTTTGACCTGAGCCAAACCCTTGCGCAGTTCCGTTTTGTGTTTCATCCGCGCGGTCACTTCTTGGCCTACATAACAGCCTTTGCGAAAATCAACGCCGTTAAGACGCTCAAAACCTGCTTCAAGGATGAATGTATCAGGCGTGAGGTCTATCCCACTGGCCGGAACGGTATGTTGGACCTGAAGGGCGCTCCAGTCGACATCTGTGTCGGCTGCCTCATCACTTCTATAGGCGCGCCATCCCAGATCAGACGTGCGCGGGTCGATGTAGCCGTCCTTCGGAAGGTCAGATAAACCACGGTGCACGTCCAGGTCTGTTTGGGAAATTTGAACATCGGCGCGTAGTTTGTACATCGTCAATCGCTGCACCAATGCATCCGTTTGGACCGCGTCCGTGTCCATCAGGATATCGTCGCCATCAGCCAGAAGAAAGAAGTCTGCTAGATATTTGCCCTGAGGCGTTAGAATGGCGGCATAGACCAAACCATTGTCCACTTTTCCAACATTATTTGTGACCAACCCTTGCAAGAAATCGCGCGTGTCTTTTCCGCTTAGGCGTAAAATGCGGCGTGTAGGTACAGTGGAGGTCATTCGTTAGTTCCTCTTGAGGTTATTAGTGTCATATAGCACCTTGTCGTGACTTCAAAAGGGCTGAGACATGCGTGCACCGATTTCTGTTATAGTGCCAACACTGAATGCGGGCATTGGGCTGCATCATACCCTGTCTTGTTTGATGGAAGCCTTAGACGCTGGATTGATCCGTGAGGTGATTGTGTCTGACGCGGGATCAACGGATAAGACACTGGAGATTGCCAAAGATTGGGGAGCCGAAGTTATGAGTAGCGCGCCTTCGCGTGGTGGACAGCTGCAGCGGGGATGCGGCGCGGCCAAAGGCGAATGGTTGTTGGTGTTACATGCGGATACTGTTCTGAGTGAGGGCTGGGTCAATGCTGCGGCCCAACACCTGCAAACAGGGGGCGCTGGCTGGTTCAGTCTACAGTTTGATGGAGGCGGCGTTAAAGGGCGACTAGTTGCGTTATGGGCGAATTTGCGCAGCCGCTTGGGGCTTCCATACGGTGATCAAGGTTTGCTTATATCGCGCGATTTATATGACATTGTTGGTGGTTACCGTGATATCCCTTTGATGGAGGATGTCGCGTTGGTACGTGCTCTGAAGGATAAGTTGCGCCGGATCGATGCCACCGCGACAACGAGTGCGGCGAAGTACCAGAACCAAGGTTGGCTCAAACGCGGTGGTCGTAACCTAATCACATTACTGCAGTATTTTGCAGGTGTTGATCCTGAGAAGTTAGCAGACCGTTATCGTCGTTAGCCGAAGAACTTAAATTTCATCCGTTCAAAGATTCCTTGGTGGGCAGCAGGAGCGACGTCGGTTGAGCGGCCAAATTTTGACTGCTTGGGAACATCGCTGACCTGTTTTCCGTCACGAAATTGTAGGCGATACAAGTCGTTATAGATGCCGCCGCGTTTCAGCAATTCATCATGCGTGCCCTGATCCATGACGCGACCGCGATCCATGACCACGATTTTGTCGGCACCACGAATGGTGGACAAGCGGTGCGCAATCACGATCGTAGTGCGACCAGCAGACAGTCTGTCCAATGCTTCTTGAACTACGTTTTCAGATTGGGCATCCAGTGCTGATGTGGCCTCGTCCAGCAACAGGATTGGCGTGTCTCTCAGTAGGGCACGTGCGATTACAACGCGTTGGCGCTGGCCACCTGAAAGAGCGGAACCACGCGGCCCAACTTTGGTATCCAAGCCTTTGGGAAGATTTTCAAGGAAGTCAGATACGTGCGCTGCATCTAGAACGCCTTTCAGCTGTTCGTCGGTTACATCTGTACGACCGAGCAGGATGTTTTCGCGCAGGGTTTCGTCAAACAGCAGCGCTTCCTGTGTTACGACAGAGAAAAGACCGCGCAAATCGTTCAGCGCAATATCTGGGGTAGGGACGCCGCTGATCTCGATGGACCCCGTCTGTGGGTCCACAAGACGGGTCAGCAGATTGAAAATCGTAGATTTGCCAGCACCTGAAGCGCCGACAAGAGCTGTCGTTTTGCCAGGCTTTGCGACCAACGAAAGGTCATGTAGCACTGTATTGTCGCCGTAAGCCAAAGTAACATTTTTTAATGTAACTTCTGGTGTGCCGTCTGGAATTGCGACAGGACTCTCGGTTGTCATCAGTGTGATTGGTGCCTCCAATAATTCTTTAACCCGTTCAATTGCAGCAGCTGCGACCTGCCAGAGTCCACTCACTCCGCCCAAACGGCGCAGGGGTTCGAAGGCAAAGCCCATGGCAGTGAAGAAGGTCATGAACTGGCCGATCGATTTTTCACCGGCGATGATTTCTGAGCCGCCGTAAAGAATTACGGACATGAACCCAATACCTGACATGATATCGACCATCGCAGGAATCGCTGAGGCACCAACGGCAGATTTGATTTCAGTGCGCACAAACCGCTTTGTCAGCGTCTTGTATTGGCGGGATTGGTACTGTTCTAAGGCGTTCAATTTGATTTGAACGATGCCGTGGAACACTTCGTCCAAGCGTGTGCTGAGGTGTGCGCCCAAATCTCGGGCAATGCCGGCTTGGCGGCGCACATAGCGTTGTGCAATGGCAGCGGGAAGAACGAGGGCTGGAATGCCCACACAGGCCAGCAGTGCCCATATTGGGTCAATGCTGATCGCGATTCCAAGCAAAATAAACAACCCGATCAAATCGCGCCCTGCACCCGTGATGATTGCGCGCCAGACATCGCGAACGGCGTTAACATCTGCCTGAACTCGTTGGATCAAGAAGCCGGGTGGGTGTGATTGATGGAAAGCGCCATCTTGCTTCATCATTTGTGTTAACAAATCAACGCGCAACGCTGCTGCAGTGCGCTCCGCAATTGTGGTTAAAAGCAGTTTTTGAGAGATAGAAGAAATTGCACGCACGACAAAGATCGTGATCAACATCGCGCCAACCCAGTACAGAGTTGTGCTGTTGCCTGCCACAAATGCATCGTCAAACATCGGTTGCATCATGTAACTGAGCGCGCCGAGCGTTGATCCCTCAAGGAACATGAAGAAGACGGCCAAGCCCATCATTGGAACGTGTTTTTTCAGGTATCCGCGCCACAGCCACGCAATCAATTGCCCGGATGGTTGGTTTTCTGTCTGATCTTGTATAGGATTATTTGATGCGGTCACGGGGTGCGCCTGTGTCGTTTTTATCAATCGGTTAACTGGGTGTTTAGAGCGAAGCAAGTGCTGCAGCAAGCGAATGCGCAATTGACGCTCGCGTAAAGCAGCTTAGGTTGCCTTTCAGACGCAAGCAAAAAGGGTCCCTTCATGACACAGAATCCCATTGCCGCAAACGGGCGCGGATACCTCGCAATTCCTGGGCCATCGGTTATGCCGGACGCTGTTTTACAAGCGATGCATCGCCCATCTCCAAATATTTATGATGGCGAGTTGTTGGAAATGACAGCGACCCTGATCCCTGATTTGAAGCGGGTTGCACGCACAAACGGCAAATGCGCGATTTATATTGGCAATGGCCATGCGGCGTGGGAAGCCTCCCTTTCCAATGTATTGTCTGCGGGTGATCGTGTTTTGGCCCCGATTACAGGCCTATTTGGGCATGGCTGGGCGGATATGGCGCGTGGTTTGGGTGTTGAGGTTGATGTGCTTGATTTCGGCAAGCAAAGTCCGATGGATATGGCGCGGATCACACAGGCGTTAAAAGAAGACACAGACCGCCAGATTAAAGCCGTTTTAGCCGTTCATGTGGATACATCCAGTTCAATCCGCAATGATTTTGCTGCGCTGCGCCGCGCGATTGATGATGCAGGGCATCCCGCGTTGTTGATGGCTGATTGCATCGCCTCCTTAGGCTGTGATCAATTTGAAATGGATGTATGGGGCGTCGATGTTATGGTCGCGGCCTGTCAAAAAGGTTTGATGGTCCCAGCGGGCGTTTCATTCGTATTTTTCAACGAAAAGGCAGAGGCCGTGCGCAATGCGATGCCACGTGTCAGCCGCTATTGGGACTGGGTTCCGCGCGGTGCTCCTGAACAATTTTGGCAGTATTTCAATGGGACTGCGCCGACGCACCATTTGTTTGGGTTGCGGGCCGCATTGGATATTATCCACGACGAGAGCATGGAAAAAGTCTGGGCGCGTCATGCGGTTTTGGCGCGTGCGATTTGGGCGGCTTGTGATGCTTGGGGGCAGGTGGGTGCGCTTCAAATGAACGTGGCTGAGGTTAAGGATCGCAGCAATGCAGTGACATCTCTAAGTCTCGCTTCCCCGGATGGAACAAGATTGCGCGAATGGGTTGAGGCCAACATCGGTCTCACCTTGGGAATTGGCCTTGGCATGGGGGAAGAAGGCGAACGCAGCTCTGATGGTTTTTTCCGCTTTGGTCATATGGGCCATGTGAATGGTCAGATGATTATGGGCCTCCTGGGCGGAGTGGAGGCAGGATTGACTGCGCTGAATATCGAACACGGTACTGCTGCACTTGAAGCTGCAGCAGCCGTGATCGCCAAAGGATAGACCTTATTCTGCTGCGTCTTTTAGAGCTTTGGGAAGTGCAGCATCTAACAGGGCCAAGTCGTCTGATGTTCCACAGCTTATGCGGATGCACCGGTTTTGCGGCGCGACAAAGGGCATGCGAACGAACAACCCTTCGTTGATCAACGCAGCCAGAACCCTTTGTGCAAATGCAGCGTCTTGGCCGCAATCTATTGTCACAAAGTTGGTTGCTGACGGGATCACAGTAAGTCCATTTTCACGGGCAATCTTTGTGATCTGATCACGTGCGTCGCTGATGAGTGCAACGGTTTCAGATAGATATGCTTGATCTTGCAATGCTGCTAGCGCACCTGCTTGGGCCGCGCGGTTCATGCCAAAATGATTGCGGACCTTGTTAAATGCGGCAATGAGCTCTGGGTGCCCGATTGCATAACCGACGCGTGCCCCCGCCAACCCATAAGCCTTTGAAAAGGTGCGCATACGGATCACGCGTGGGTCATCAGGATTCACTTGTGTTGCGGTGCCTTCGGGGGCTGTCTCAACATATGCCTCGTCTAGAACCAACAAGCAGTCGGCAGGCAAAATATCTAGGGCCGCAGTCAACGTTTTACCCTTGTGCCACGTCCCCATCGGATTGTCAGGGTTGGCAAGGTAAACCAATCTAGCACCAGTTTCGGCTGCTTTGCTAAACAGCGTGTTGGGATCTTCGTGATCATCAAGGTAGGGAACTTTGTGCAAAGTACCGCCAAAGCCTGCCACGTGATAATTGAACGTCGGATAGGCCCCGTCTGATGTGACGACGACATCGCCATCTGCAACAAAAAGGCGGACCAAGTAGCCCAATAAGCCATCAATACCTTCGCCAACAACGATATGATCAGCCGAACAACCGTGGTGTTTGGCAAGAGCATGGCGCAAGTCATAGCTTTCTGGATCGCCGTACATCCATTGGGCGGTTTCGGCCATGGCCTGAACTGCCTTTGGAGATGGGCCGAATACATTTTCATTCGCTCCAAGGCGCGCACCAAAGGTACGCCCTTGTGCCCGTTCCTGGGTTTCCGGGCCCACAAATGGCACGGTTGATGGCAATGATTGAGCGAGGGCGGTAAAGCGAAAATTTGTCATTTCAAATTCGTAACCTATGGCGCTGTGGGCGGGCAACCCTTGAAAACGGTGTGATGTGTGCTTACTTGAGAATGGTTCGCAACTGGAGATTTCGGCATGGCTAAGATGACACGTCGTGGATTTATGGCAGCAGCAATGGCGACAGGCGCGATGCGCTTTGTACCAGTTGGTGTTGGTATTGCGGCAAAAGCTGCGCAGGGGCGTTGGATCACTAAACTGGTCTATGATAAAGGCCTTGGCATGATGCGGGCGGTTGAACGCTTCGTTCCCTAACGTCCTGCTGGTATTTGGCGCGCCAATCGTCTGTTGTGTTCCCAAGCATTTGGAGAGACATCATTAGCCGTATATCCGTCACCTATGAAAATTACATCGCGCATGTGCGCCTGACCCGCAGCGACAAAATGAATGCTGTGGATCAAGAGATGATCACGGCGATAATTGCAGCAGGTGACGAGATTGCGACAACTGATGCACGTGTTGTTGTGCTGTCTGGCGAGGGGCATGCCTTTTGTGCGGGTATAGATATTGGCAGTCTTGGACAGATGATCGGCGTCGATCCGGCAGGGCAGTTGATGCCACGGACCCATGGCGATGGAACGACGAACCAATGGCAAGAGGTTGCGATGATCTGGGCGCGTTTGCCGATCCCTGTGATTGCGGCGCTGCACGGTCCTGTGTTTGGGGCAGGGTGCCAATTGGCGATGGGGGCTGATATTCGCATTGCTGGCCCAGATACCAAGATCGCGGTGATGGAGCTGAAGTGGGGCATCGTGCCTGACATGGGTGGCATGGTGTTACTGCCGAAATTGGTGGCACCTGATGTGATTCGCAAACTAACGTATACCGCAACGCCTGTTTTGGCAGATCAAGCGTTGGCTTGGGGATTGGTCACTGAACTGGCGGATGATCCATTGGCTGCGGCGATGGAATTGGCGACAGAGATTGCAGGGCGCAGCCCATCAGCCATTCGTGCGGCAAAGCGGTTGATGACCTTAAGTGAAACCGCATCAGACACAGAAATCCTTTTGGCCGAAAGCCAAGAACAAGCAGCGTTGGTTGGAACACCTGAACAAATGGAAGTGGTTGCAGCGACGTTACAAAAACGTCCAGCTGTCTTTAAGTAACCGTTGCGCCCGCGAATGGGGCGCAACGGTCCAGTCAATTAGCCAAGTTCAGAGATGCGAGCCAACGCGTCTTTCAACTTGGTCTCTTCATCCTCGCGCAGTGCTAGGTTGGCTTTGGTCTCTTCAATGACCTCAGCCGGTGCGCTGTCCGCGAATTTAGGGTTGTTCAGACGGCCACGCAGGCCACCCAATTCCTTGGCCAATTTACCAAGTGTCTTTTCAAGTCTGGCCTTTTCAGCTGCAACATCGATGATGCCATCTAGCGGAATACCGAATGCGCCGCCGCTAACTGCCAAAGCTGCGGTGCCTTTTGGCATTGTATCAACCACTGTTAGGCTCTCGATACGGGCAAAACGTTTAATCAACGCCTCGTTCTGATTCCACGCCGAGGTTGCCGCCGCGTCCATGCCAACAACGACCAACGGCACAAAGTCACCACCCGGTACGTTCATTTGGGCGCGGGCCGAACGGATCGCCTCGATCATCGCAACGGTCCATGACAAATCAGCGTCCGCTTGCGCGTCAACCAGATCAACCGCTGTGTAAGTTGGCCAATCCGTGTGAACCAACATCTTTGGACGCTCTTTAGCGCCCCACAATTCTTCGGTTACAAAGGGCATAATCGGGTGCAACAGGATCAAGCATTGATCGAACCCCCATGCATATGTCGCCTTGGTTTCAGCCGCCGCAGCTGCGTCATCACCATCCAGAACGGGTTTGGTGAACTCAAGGTATTGCGAGCAGAAGGTGTTCCAAACAAAGCTATACAGCGTGCTGGCTGCATCGTTGAAACGGTATGTTTCTAGGGCTGCGTCTACGGCTTCGCCGGTTTTGGCAATCTCGCCCTTGATCCAGTTGTTCAACGGGAGGGTTGTTTCAGGCACGCCATCCGCATGTGGCACATCAAAGGTGCCTTTGAAATCGCCGTAGGTACCGGCATTCCATAGCTTCGTCACAAAGTTTCGGTAGCCCTCAATCCGTTTGGTATCGAGTTTCAGCGCACCACCAAGCGATGCCATAGCCGCATTGGTAAAGCGCAGCGCGTCGGCACCATATTCGTCAATGATGTCGAGTGGGTCGATGACGTTGCCCGTGGATTTGCTCATCTTTTTACCATGCGCATCGCGCACAAGGCCGTGCAAATACACGTTCTTGAACGGGATTTCGTCGACGACCGCCAGCTGCATCATCATCATCCGCGCGACCCAGAAGAACAGGATGTCTTGGCCAGTGATCAGGTCAGAGGTTGGGAAGTAGCGTTTGAGCGCATCGGTTTCTTCGGGCCAGCCGAGGGTGCCGATGGGCCATAGGCCAGAGGAAAACCATGTGTCTAGGACGTCGGGATCACGGGTTAGCTCAACACCTTCGCCAGCATTAGCCTGAGCTTCAGCCTCTGTCGTTGCGCAGAATTGATTACCGTCAGCATCAAACCAAACCGGTATCTGATGCCCCCACCAAAGCTGGCGCGAGATGCACCACGGTTCGATGTTGTCCAACCAGTTGTAATAAACCTTCTCGCCGCTTTCCGGCATGATCTTAACGTCGCCATTGCGCACAGCATCCAAGGCTGGGCCAACGATCTGGTCCGTGTCCACAAACCATTGGTCCGTCAGCAAAGGCTCAATCACAACCTTGGAACGGTCGCCGTATGGCTGCATGATCGGCTTGTTCTCAACGTAAGGGATCAACGTTGTTGTCTCTTCACCCTCATCATCCGTTGTCGTGACGGGCATCATAACGGCCAGCCCCTCATCGGTGATGTCTTGGACAACCTTCTTGCGAGCCTCAAAGCGATCCATGCCACGGTATTCTTGGGGCACAAGGTTCATCGCGGCGATCATCGCCTCGTCGAATTCTTGGGTGCCATTCGCAATCGCTTGGGCCACGGCAGCTTCTTCAGCATATGGCTTACCATCGGCGCGCATTGCGGCTTTCGTGTCCATTAGGTTGAACATCGGAATGCCGCCACGTTTGGCAACTTGATAGTCGTTAAAATCGTGGGCACCCGTGATCTTCACCGCACCAGATCCGAAATCCTTGTCAGGGTATTCATCCGTGATGATCGGGATCAGGCGGCGAAATTCTTTCGGACCAACAGGAATTTCGCACAGCTTACCAACGATAGACGCGTAACGTTCGTCCGATGGATGCACAGCAACCGCGCCATCACCCAGCATGGTTTCTGGACGTGTGGTTGCGATTGAAATGTAATCACGGGTCTCTTCCAACGTGATATTCCCGTCCTCATCTTTTTCGATGTAGGTATAGGTCGCGCCACCAGCGAGTGGATATTTGAAGTGCCACATGTGGCCCGGTGTCTCAACATTTTCGACCTCAAGATCGGAAATCGCTGTCTCGAAATGCGGGTCCCAATTGACCAGACGTTTGCCACGATAGATCAGGCCCTTGTTATACATTTCAACAAAGACTTTGATGACGGTGTCAGGAAAATTGCCCGACATGGTGAAGGCTTCACGATCCCAATCACAAGACGCACCAAGGCGTTTAAGCTGATTGATGATTTGACCGCCGGATTCTTCTTTCCACTCCCAAACCTTTTCAAGGAACGCATCGCGGCCCATTTCAGCGCGCGAAGGTTGCTGTGTTTCAGCCAGTCTGCGCTCCACAACCATTTGCGTGGCGATGCCCGCGTGGTCGGTGCCCGGCTGCCATAGCGTGTCAAACCCCTGCATCCGTTTCCAACGCATCATGATGTCTTGAAGCGTGTTGTTGAACGCGTGACCCATGTGCAAAACGCCCGTGACGTTTGGCGGTGGGATCATGATGCAATAGCTGCTGGCCTCTGGCTTGGCGTTTGCGCCTGCCACAAAACAACCGGCCGCTTCCCATGCTTGATAGAGACGGGGTTCACGGGTTGTCGCGTCGAATTTTTTTTCCAGCGCCATGGCTACGGTATCCTTTGGTCGTGGGTGTTTTAAGTAAAACATCAGATAGCGAAACGCAGGCGCAAGGGAAAGGCACTAAGTCTTGATCGGGGCCCCACCTGCAAAGGAATTGCCATTCACATAGTCACAGGGCGCTTCTTGCATTTCTAAATGCAGACCATCGTCAATGTATGGGTGGGCGCGCGCCAGTGCCTCGTCGACCTCAATGCCAAGGCCAGGGGCTGTGGGAGGGTTGATAGAACCGTCCTCGACGCGAATGCTGCCTTTGATCAATTGGTCGTGGAATGGGGTTTCAATGCACTCACACATTAGGATGTTGGGGATCGATGCTGCGTATTGGATGTTGGCGGCCCACTCAATGGGGCCCGCATACAAGTGCGGTGCCATCTGCGCGTTGTAAACCTCAGCCATCGCGGCAACCTTTTTCATCTCCCAGATACCCCCTGCACGACCCAACGCAGGCTGCAAGATCGCGGCAGCCCCGCTGCGCAAGACGGGGGCGAACTCGGCTTTGGTTGTCAATCTCTCACCTGTCGCAACAGGTATGCGGGTGCTGCGTGCCACTTGGGCCATTTGCTCCACCGCGTCTGGTGGCACAGGTTCTTCATACCAAAGTGGGCTATAGGGTTCGATGGCTTGGGCCAACCGAATGGCACCCGCAGTGGTGAACTGACCATGGGTTCCAAATAGCAGGTCCGCCTTATCACCAACGGCCTCGCGAATAGCTTTGCAAAAAGCCACCGACTGGCTGATGTCACTCATGGCAGGCATATGTCCGCCACGCAGTGTGTATGGGCCAGCAGGGTCAAACTTAACCGCAGTGTATCCACGCGCCAAGCAATCAAGTGCAGAATCGGCAGCCATCTCTGGTGAAGTCCAAAAGGCATTTATGTCGTGGTGAGGCAAAGGATAAAGGTAGGTATAGGCACGGATGCGATCATTCATGCGCCCGCCAATTAGGGCGTGAACAGGCCGATCACGGTCTTTGCCTAAAACATCCCAGCATGCGATTTCAAGTCCAGAAAATGCGCCAATAGCGGTAAGGTCAGGGCGCTGCGTAAATCCAGAGGAGTAAACACGGCGATACATCAATTCGATGTTCTCAGGGTTCTCGCCCTGCATATGACGGGCAAAAACGTCCTCGATGACCGCTTTCATTGCGGCTGGCCCAATGGAAGAGGCATAACATTCCCCCCAACCAACAATGCCGGTGTCCGTTGTGACCTTAACCAAGATCCAATATCGACCGCCCCACCCAGGTGCGGGTGGCGCTGTAACAATGACTTCTAAATCTTGCAGCTTCATAACGGGCCCAACTTCATCTTACCAAATAAACTCCGGGGGAGATCGCCAAATGCGAGCGGGACAGCGCCCCAATCCTACCT
This sequence comes from Ascidiaceihabitans sp., assembly GCA_028248455.1. GTDB lineage: Bacteria > Pseudomonadota > Alphaproteobacteria > Rhodobacterales > Rhodobacteraceae > Ascidiaceihabitans. The sequence goes on from JAOKHV010000008.1 coordinate 69,207, forward strand.
ATCGAACATAATCACGTTACGCCGCGCAGAACCGGTTTTAGTATCGGCAATCGCCTCGTTGATTTGATCCAATGACCAGCGGCCAGAAATTAACTCATCCAACTTCAAACGTCCTTGGGTGTACAAATCGACAATCCATGGAATATCGCGTTGAATAACAACGTCACCCATCTTTGACCCAATCATGCCCTGACCAACAGCCGCCAACATGACGGGCTCAAATTCAGCCATTGCACCTGAATGGGGCATTCCAACCATGATGACTTTGCCACCACGGCCCAGATATTTGGGTGCTTGCTCATAAGCTGGGATCGCACCCACCGTGACGATAACCGCTTCCGCACCGCGCCCACCCAATGCCTTATAGCTTGCGCGCCAAGGTTTTTCGGCAGTGGCCAGCACACCATGGGTTGCTCCAAATTCTTTGGCGATGGCCAGCTTTTCTTCGCTCATATCAACCGCTACGATGCGTCGCGCACCTGCGATGCGGGCACCTTGAATGGCGTTCAGGCCAACGCCACCAGCACCGATGACAACAACGTCTTGACCGGCACGCATATGAGCAGCGTTAATAACTGCCCCAACGCCGGTGATCACGCCACATGCAATCAAACTGGCAGCATCTTTTGGAATGTCATGTAAAATTTTGACCAGTTGGCGTTGATCAACAACGACTTTTTCTGCAAAACCACCGGTTGCCATCGCTTGGTGTAATTTCCCACCTTCAGCTGTTTTGATCGGCCCGTGATCACCGTCATAAGAGGTTTCGCAGACCGTTGGTTTGCCGCCAGCACAGCTTGGGCATGTGCCGCAGGAACGGATCAATGTCACAACAACACTGTCCCCAACCGCCAATCCTTGCACACCATTGCCGACAGCACTAATGCGACCAGCGGCTTCATGGCCGTATACTGCTGGCAATGATCCACCCCATGCGCCACCTGCGAATGAGATGTCGGAATGGCAGATCGCAACAGCATCCAATGTTACTTCGACTTCGCCCATTTCTGGTGAGCGCAATTGTATATCCTCAACGCGCAATGGTTCTCCAAATGCGTGGCAGACGGCGGCTTTGATTGTTTGCATGACGGCTCCATTAGCTCAGGCTTTTCATCATGCTGGCCTGTGTCGGCACATAGCTCAAGAAAAAAGGTAATCTTGGGGGCCGGACTGCTTATTCCGTAGCGTCACCTGAAGTACGGTCGCGCATGAACAAAGCGATTGCGATCAACGTTAGGATAAGTGCCAGAAAGAATGGTGCACCTGGCATGTAGAAGAGTGCTGTCTCAGCGGTGAATGCGGCAAAGGTGCTGGTCATTAACATTGGTGAAATGATCATGGCCAGTGCGGACAATGACGTCAGTGCGCCTTGTAGCTCCCCTTGTTGATCATCTCCAACGGCCCGTGACATCAATCCTTGAAGTGCTGGCGAAACAATCCCTGCAAGTGCAGCAACAGGGATGAAAAACAAGGCAACGGTTCCAGAAGTCAGAAGGCTTAGAAAGCCAAACGCTATGATATCAAAAAACAATCCATAAATGATGGTTCCCCGTTCCCCCAAATATTTGATTGCTGGGCGGATCAGAAACCCTTGGACAACCGCCATCATGATCCCAAACAGCCCCAAGGATAAACCGATGGTTGCAGGATCCCAATCAAAGCGTTCCTTGCCAAAATAGCTCCAGATGGCGGGGTATACTGTGTGCGCGATCGAATAGACAAAATAGACGCCAAGTAGCGGACCTATCATTGGTAGCTTGCTTAGGGCTTTAAACGCGCCAAACGGACTTGCGCGTTTCAGTGAAAATGGACGCCGGATCGCGTCGGTCACTGTTTCTTTCAACACTACCCATCCGAACAGTGCGTTTAGTCCTGACAGAACTGCGGCGGCATAGAACGGGGCGCGGGTGCCGTATTCGGCCAACAACCCACCAATCAATGGGCCAAGGACAAAGCCGATCCCGAAGGCCGCACCGATCAATCCGAAATTGGCGGACTTATCTTCGGGTTTGGAGATATCCGAGATGTATGCATTCGCGGTTGAGTGTGTCGCGGCCGTAATTCCTCCAATGATTCGGCCAATTAGAAGCAACCAAATGGTGCCTGCGGCGGCCATCAGCAGATAGTCAGCGGCCATTGCCACCAAGGAAACCAACAAGATCGGACGGCGCCCGAACCTATCAGATAGTCCACCCACAACAGGTCCAAACAGGAACTGCATCGCGGCAAATGACGTGGATAACAACCCACCCCATAAGGCGGCTACCCCCAAAGTGCCGCCACCCACTTCGACCATCAAATCGGGCATTACGGGCATAATCAGACCAATGCCCATCGCATCAATCATGACGGTGAACATGATGAACAGTACGGGTAGGCGCATTTCTAGAGGGTCTTAACAGCTGCAGCGAAAGCGCGCGCTTCATTGGGCGCACATCCCATTTGTTCTTTGGCTTGGAATGTCGCAGGGGAAATCGAGGGATGCGCGGCTTGTGCAACTGTTGCCAGTTCTTGGCCCGTTTCGATCGCTTTCGCGCATAGCTTTTTAGTTTCCGCTTGGGCATCGGGGCGCGGCATAGTTTCAGCAAGTGCAAAGCTCAGTGCTTCGGCGTGAATTAACCCAAGCCCACCCAAGGCATCTTTCATATTGTCGGTTTGGGGCGTCATGTTGGCACTTAGTATTTTAGCATGGGCCAATGCAGATGCACCGGACAACATGATTTGGGGCAGTGTCATCCATTCAGTGAACCATGCAACACCATCGCGTTGGTGTTGGTGGACTGCAGCTGCATGCAAGTTGTTGCGTAGGCCTGAAACCTGATTTGACAGCGCAACAATGGCTGATGGCACGACTGGGTTTTGTTTTTGTGGCATTGTGGATGATGCACCGGATGTTCCAAGTGTGACCTCGTCGATCCCACCAGCGCTAAGCCCAATCAGGCTTTGGCCCATCGCGCCTAAGATCGTAGTGACCCGTGCGCTCCAATCCGCGATCCGTAACACCGGGGTGCGGTCTGTATGCCAACTGCGTTTGGGATCATTCAGGCCAAGGGCTGCAGCCAAATCTGTGCGTGTTTGATTAGCTTTGGGGCCAAGTGCCGATGACGTGCCTGCTGCGCCGCTCAGGGAAACCCAAAGCGATGAGGCGCGCAGTTCGTCCAATTCCTTTAGTGCATCAAGCAAAGGCATGCCCCATGTTGCAATCACAGCGCCCCAACTGGTGGGCGTCGCATGCTGGCTATAGGTGCGCGCAGGCATTGGTTGATCTGCATATTTCGCCGCTTGATTTGCAAGCGAAGTTAGGATGGTTTTGATATCGGTTTCTGCCAGCGTCAGCGCTTGGCGCATACGCAACATCAGCGCGGTATCGATGATGTCTTGGCTTGTTGCACCCCAGTGGGCAAAGGCGCTGTGCTCTGGTGCTTCCATTTCTTTGCGAAATGCAGCGACCAACCCAGGAACACACACACCGTTTTGTCCTGTTGATGCCGCGATGGCACCTGGATCGACGGTGATCTCAAGGCTTGCGCGATGGATTGCAGCGCCGCTTTCGTCAGGGATCACACCCAATTTGCCTTGGACTTTTGCCAATGCGCCCTCAACCAAAAGCATAGCTCGAATGGCTGCACTGTCCGTAAATAGGCGGCCAGTGTCCCCTGATGGAAACAATTTGGCGTAAAGTGGGCTGTCAAAAACGGAAGCTGCCATGGGTTAGATATGTCCTGTACTGCGCATGAAGTCTGTCAAAACCTGTGCATACTCGATCGGTTGCTCGACGCAAGGCAGGTGGCCAGCTTTACGCATCAGATGGAACGTGCTTCCGGGGATAAGATCAACGGTTTCGCGCACTAAATCGGGTGGGGTTGAACCATCTTCTGACCCAGCAATGCCCAATGTCGGCAGACGCAGGCCTGAGGTTGGCGTGTAAAAATCAGTGCCTGAGATAGCCGCGCAACAGCCAGTGTAACCTTGGACGCTTTGTTGGGCCAACATGTTGCGCCATAGTTCAAGGTCGTGGCCCGCACAAAACGCTTTGCCAAACCAGCGCTGCATCACGCCGTCGGCCAGTGCTTCGATGCCTTGCGTTTGGACAATATTAATGCGGTCCGACCACATTGGAGTATTGCCGATTTTGGCCGCTGTATTGGATAAAACCATTGCACGGATCAGATCCAAACGCTTGACGGCCAACCCTTGAGCGATCATGCCACCAATGGACAGACCCACAAATAGGGCGTCTTTGAAGCCCGTATGATCCATCAATTGCTCAGTGTCGGTGATCAACGATCCCATGGAATATGGGGCAGGTGGGGATGCGCTTAGGCCATGGCCACGCTTGTCGAACCGCAAAATGCGCAGACCTTTTGGAAGCAAAGGTAGGATTGGATCCCATAGGCGCAAATCAGTGCCAAGGGAGTTGGCGAACACAACAGTTGCGCCGTCCTCTGGCCCATCAATCCTGTAGTGCAGTTTTGTGTTTTCAAGATGCGCATACTTCATGAATTAGCCTCGTTTGTTGCGATCGTTTAGGCGCATATGCGCGATGATCTGGCCGTGATCTGACGCCAGTTTGTTATACGGGGCTTCAGGATGGCTGCCGTCTGTCAGGTGATCGTTCAGGACGCTGAAATATTCCATCTCACCGAAGCTGTTAGGTGTGTCCGCCATAAAGT
>JAOKHV010000081.1 GCA_028248455.1 Ascidiaceihabitans sp.
TGGGAACGACTTTTGTCCAAGACGGTTCAGATCCTGCTTTATGCCGTGATGATTGCCTTTTTGGTAACGGGTTTCGTTGCTGCCTCTGGCTTGCGCGAGCCGTCTTTGATTTGGTCACTACCGCTTTCTTTTGCCCGATCTGATATGGCAGAAACCCTAACGGAGGTGCATTTCTTTTTGAAAATACCCCTTCTGGCGCTACTCTCCTTGCATATCAGCGCCGCACTAAAGCACGCGTTTTGGGATAAAGATCAAACTTTTCAAGATATGTGGTTCAAACACCGGTAGGGAATTTCGATGCAAAAACTAACAAGACGAAATGTAATTACAACGCTTACAGCCACTTCAGTTCTTCTGTGTCCTGCAGTCTTAAATGCTCATAAAGACGAAGATTTTTCTTGGGGACCAAGTGTAGATACAAGCAAACCAACTGGCCAAGACAGACTTGTGATGTTGAAGGACCGATCAGAGCCGGTTGATGTTACTGATCTTGGTCTTGGGCAGGTTGCAGTTGTTGGCGTTCCTACAGACCATCCAGATTATTTTAGCACAGGGATGGTGCAATACGTTGCTATCTTACGCCGATCGCCCAGCCAAATCGCAGCTGCTCAAAAAAGCGATCGAACAGCTACGGTAGAAGATCAAAGATATTTGGTCGTAAACCTAGTCTGTCCGCACAAGGGATTTGCGATTGGCATCACTCCTATGGAGGATCGCCCCTTTGCTTGCACGAAAGAAGGAAAACGTCATCACAGCATCTTTGACTCTTGGGGCTTTGGTGTTCACGGGAAATCGTCTGGTGAATATATGTCTGTTCCGAAATACACTTTGGACATAGAGGGCGATGTCACAAAAGCAGTTTTGACACTGGCTTAGTTTTACCGTCGACAACAACACTATCAGATTGCAAGCGTTAATTAGCTTAATCGACGAATCCTTACCTATGTAACAGGTAACATTGATATTTATTCCTGAATGCTCATACCCTGATATACTGATCATATGTGTCATATCGGGGCACAAAATATGATCAGTATATCAGGGGGTAGCGACTGCGCCATAAGCGTTCCTTCGGATCTGATAACCAGTCCAACCTTAACCAGCGTATTTAAGCTTACACTCAGCGCCATTCACTCCAGTCTGCCACCCTTGTCAGCTATAGGCGCTAATTGGGCTGAGTGTGGGTTTGTATTGGCTGCGTGATAGGGCAGTGCTGGGATTTATGCAGCTGTAAGCGAGAGCAGTCTATATGTGGCTCCTATTGTCCAAATACTTGCCTAGACCTCGAGTTTAATTTTGTTAAGCTCGTTGTGATACTTCGATATGGGGCCGAACGTTATGAAAGAAATTTTGCAGAAATCGATCCCTTATCCGGTAGTTTGGGATGCGGCCTTGCCAGGGGTGTTGCCGCTTAGAGATGACGGTTGGATAATAAAAGATGAGGCCTTTGCTAAACAAATGGCGGAGCGAGATCGACTTGTCCAAGGATTTCAGGAGCTTGTAATCGCCAGTGTAGGTGCGAGTGACGGTGCTAAATTGGAAGTCTTGAAGCAGGTTTTGATTATTTTAAGAAATAGGGCAGGTTATGATGTGAGTGAAGAGCATGTCACGCGTCCCGATGGCGTTTCTGTACAGCTATCGGGTGATCCCTTGGTTGTGGCTGCAAGGTTGGTGCAAGAGGATCTCTGTTTGCACGAAAAACGAGGAGATCAGTATGTTTTGACTGCCGCCGTAATATGTTTTCCTGCTAGTTGGATACTGGCAGAGAAGATTGGAAAGCCGCTGATGGATATTCATGTGGGAGTCGATGCATACGATGCTGACTTGGGAAAGCGCGTACAGCGTTTATTCGATGGCATTCAAGTGGATAAGCCTATGTGGCGCTATAACATACTGCGTTATCAAAACCCTGAGTTGTTTCAGCCACGCGGTGTAGGTGATCGGCGTGATGAGGAGGAAGGCGGTAGCTACATTCGTAGCGAACATCAGGCACTCGTTCGAATGGCAGAAAGTGGAGCGGTTTTATTCGCAATCCATACTTGCGTTATTAAAGTTTAGCATGAGGAGTGTTTCGACGTCTTGCTCATCAATTAGAATGGCGCACTTGCATTCGCTGTCTAATTTATTCCTCAAACCCGAGGTAACTTGTTATATTTTCGATAGGTCGACGACGTGACACAACTGAATTAGCAACGAACTCTTCATCGGGCCAGCCGAGAGCTACACAAGTCAGTATAACTTGATCTTCAGGAATATTAGCAGCTTCCCTAACTACTGGACTTTGCATGATCCCCTGGCCGTTAATAACTGCTCCAAGGCCTTTGCTCCATGCCGCAAGAACTAACCCATACGTCATCGCTCCAGTATCAAAATGGGCTATAGTATTTCCGAGAAGGGATCGATCAAAGCAAACCACTACAGAGACTGGTGCATCAAACTGACGAAATCCCCTCATGACCCAATCTTGTCGACGCTCTGCATCCTTTCGCTCGATGCCCATAGCTTCAAATAGCTGTACCGCAATTTCGATCTGACGCTTTCGATGCTCTCCCTCATATTCAGCATAGTCCTCGATTTCACGAACGGGTGTCACACCGGCAAGCATACGATCCGTATTGCCCTGCCTGACAACCTCGAGAGGCTTTCCCGTTAATACATGGAGGTGCCAAGGTTGTGTGTTCATTGAAGATGGCGCTCGATTTGCGAGGGCAATGACATCCTCGAGCAAAGCTTTGGATACAGGCTCGTCCTTAAAGCCTCTAATAGATCTTCGCTCTAGCATAGCTT
>JAOKHV010000080.1 GCA_028248455.1 Ascidiaceihabitans sp.
GGCCCTAGGATTTGTCCCGAAGGGGAGGTTTACCACAGGAAAATACCGGAACAGTCAACGCTATGTTCGGTATGGTGATTGAAGCCGATGGGGTTAGCGGCAGTGCGCACGACACGGGTACACTGCCAGCTTTGGGAGACATCCCGGGTTGCGCACGTGCGCATGACTTTTTTATGAAACTTATAAGGTATATCTATCATACTGTTAGTAAACACTTATTAACAGATATGTCTCCACCAGGGCAGGTTGTGCGCAATTTATACGCATAGAGAGTTTGTCGTCGGAATGTTGTGCGCACTTGCGCAAAGTGGGTTCGCAGATGGGCTAAAATGTTATAGTATAACATATGCGTCGGAGACTTTACAGTTTCAAGGTGATTATCAGGGTCCCTTCGAAGCCGGATATCACAACAGGAGGTGCTGACGATGAATGATAAATTTGCGGATGTGCTAGCAGCGCGGCTCTACGATTATGCTGAGGCTACCAGAGTAAACGATATAGATCTACACCCAGATCCACCATTGGCTCCACTACCAACCCGCCTGCAGCGCCTCCTAGAAACCATACCTGATTGCACAAAGCGCCAGGGCTTAAGCTTACTTGAGCTCCAAGCACGACTGCGCGGCCGTAAGGGTGGTTTGCCACACATTGGTGAGATGGGCGCAGCGATGCGTAAACTAGGCTGGCGGCGACGCCGTAAGTGGTCGGATGAAAGCGCAGCGTTTTCGTCACGATGGTACCCACCAGAAAATTTCTGACCAGCGCTCTGTTTACCTCACGCCATACAAAAAGGAGATATCAAATGGCTTATGTTTCGATCTATCTTAACAGGGAAGTCCGTGACGAAGGAAAGCCCTTTGAGGAAGCCGTAGAATTGCTAGCCGATGCTATAGAGGGCTTCTTTGGATACAAGCTTGGCACCCCAAGTATCAACGAGCAAAACTATCAGGCCATGCTTTGGGCAGTAGCAAACGTCTCTGGGTTAGTTGCGAGAGAGCGTCCTGTCTATGATTTTGGGTATAGTGAGCGACAGGATGCAGATTTGATGAAACTTCTTAATGGGTCGCCTTATCCACCGTACACACCATACACCGCAAAGACATGTATCCTTTGGGCATTGGGACTCCTTTTGTAATTGATGGCATCCTGTAGTTTTAACTATAAAATGCAATTATTTTAGTATGTATCCATGCCATAATAGTATTTTCTGTGATACGGTCACGTCTTGTACGTTAAAGGCGTAACAGGGGGCTGGGTGTGGGGTTTTGATGGCTGTGTGGCGCTGTAGGAAGGCCATCTCTATTCACGCACCAATTTTAAGCTAAACCGTGAGGCTGCGCTTGCTGAGTGGCTTCAATTATTGAGCGCATAGATTCAGGCTGCGCCAGCAATCCGATGCAAGTTTTTATCTGTTTGACAGCACCAACGCTATGTCTAATTTAGAAAAAGCCCAATTTAGATTTTACAATGCTCAGCCCAGTAATCACTATCCCAGTAAAGATCGAAGCTAACTTCTAATCCGTCTTCCACCACAAAACTGTGTACCCCTTTTCCGCTCAATCCACCATCGGCAGTGAAGGTACAAAAAACGCATACGTTTGTATCGTCCGAAACAACTTTGTCGACGCTAAGATTGAAGCCAGGCCATGCATCATTCAGCCTAGCAAGCATATTATTAGCCAAAGCGTCAAATCCAATATACTCTCCTCCCAATGCATGGTTTGCATGGAAAGTAGTTTTACATTCTGGATGGTATAATTTTCCCAATGCTTCCATGTCGCCGGAACCAAAGGCCGCGTAGCCGTCCATCACAATTTCTTCAGCAGTCATCATATGTCTCCTTCTTTTATTCGACAGTGCTATGAAGCAGGTCACCGCTCAGCGCTATGGTGTGTCGGTTGATCGCATCAAATTCTTGTAAAAGATGTCGTTGACCATCCAACCAATTCACACCATCAGCCGCATCTTGAGCAAGTATTTCTGAATTTCTTATCACAATTGCATGAAGCTCATCACTTGATTGCATCAAATGAAAAATACGGTGCTTTGTCTCATTAAAAGCAGTAATATTCGCTGTAAATTCTTCAAAACATTCAGGTTTAGGTTTGAACCTAATGATGGATAGTTTTTGCATAATTTGTCCTATTAAAGTTGATACTCTTTGAGTAATGGTCCCGTTGGTCATATGAATTATTTCTCAGACTCATCTATTCGTATGCGAGCCTAGGACGGACGAAATTGTCTTGTGAGAGTAGTCTACCTTTGATTAAGACAAAGAAGGACTACGCAGTTTTTTGATGAAAACTTACGAATTAACGCTGCTCCAGGCTCCGAAATTTTTGGTGGAAACTGTGACTTCATAGCCAATAAACTCGACATCGCCATTCACCCAGCCGTCATGGCCTGGAGCAAATGTATATGCGTCACCTGCATGTACTGTGATTTCAGTTCCATCATCATGGGCAACAGTCATCGAGCCTTGAATGACAACGCCAACATGAGCCGCTTGGCAACTGTGACCGCCCACCAAAGGCTTGACACATTCTGACCATTTCCAGCCCGGTTGAAGAACCAATTTTGTAGCTGTTGCCACACCCAAATCGACTGAAGCAGAATGAGTTTTATCGGGTTCTTTTAACACATCTGGATTGCTGAAAGACTTACTCGCTAGTGAATTTGACATTTAGACTTCTCCAAAGATTAATTAAAATAAGCCTATGCTCTTTTGATTTTCAGTCCAGTCTAAATGTTAAACTAGTTTTGGCAGAAGAGATTTTTAGTTTCTTGTGTCAGCCTTTCTGTTGGCACTGTCAGATTAAGCATACTTAAAGTGGGCAGGGCAGTT
>JAOKHV010000082.1 GCA_028248455.1 Ascidiaceihabitans sp.
TACATCCCTTTTGATGGTACAGAATAAGAAATCAGACCCTAATTACAAAGTGATCGCTGAGAATCGGCGCGCACGCTTTGATTATGCAATCGACGATGACATCGAATGCGGTGTGATCCTTGAAGGGTCCGAAGTAAAATCTATGCGCATCGGTGGCACAAATATTGCTGAAAGTTATGCCGCGGTTGAACACAACGAACTGTGGTTGGTAAACTCTTATATCGCGCCATATGAAGGGGCTAAAACCTTCAAACACGAAGTACGCCGTCGTCGTAAGTTGCTGGTGTCTAAAAAAGAGTTATCGAATTTGTGGAACGCGACCCAGCGCAAAGGTATGACCTTGGTGCCTATTGTGATGTACTTTAATCACAAAGGGTTCGCGAAGATTAAACTTGGCGTCGCCAAGGGTAAGCAGAACCACGACAAGCGCGCGACCGAAGCAAAGCGCGATTGGTCCCGTCAAAAAGCACGCCTTATGAAAGATCACGGCTGACCCTTCTTTGCGTCATTTTTTGTCGAAAAACGCCTATAGATGAGTTGTTTTAGGTATGAATTCTCCATCACTACCTTTTGGTGATCAGCGTAAAGTCCCACTGCTACTTAGCTTTGGGGGGATTTGAGAGTATTCAATAATTATAGCCCCTCGCTGGAGGGATGTATTATGGAACTTATTATTTGAATTTTGTCTGGTGCTGCTGGTGGTAACGCTGCGGGTAAAGTGCTCGGAAGCTTAAACCAAGGCACATTGATCAACTCTATTGCTGGCGTTGTTGGTGGGGGCCTAGGTGGCACGATCCTTAGCGCAATTGGTGCTCCTGATTTGGCAGAGGTCGCTGGCGGCGGTGTTGGCGGCGGTGCAGTGCTTGCCCTCGTCAGCGTTGTTCGCAACATGATCGGTAAATAAGCTTTACGCTTAAGGAAAGGTTGGGCACCGCCTTGTAGTCCAACCTGGACACACAGACTTGCCACATACTTCCCATAGCGTTAGGCAGTGATGCATTCACGCAGGGAAGAGAATCTGATGGCTGATGATCCCAAAACACTAGTTTCAACTGACTGGCTTGCTGTGCACATGAAAGATCCGGATTTACGGATCTTGGATGCGTCGACTTATTTGCCAGGTATCGACCGCGATGGTCGCACAGAATATGACGCGGTTCACATTCCAGGTGCCCGCTTCTTTGACATCGATGACGTGAGCGATGGCCGCTCCGATCTTCCGCATATGGTACCCCCAATTGAGAAATTCATGTCCCGCGTGCGCGCGATGGGCGTTGGCGACGGACACCAGATTGTTGTCTATGATGGGTCTGGCCTGTTTTCTGCTGCACGTGTGTGGTGGTTGTTCCGCCTTATGGGGCAAGACAATATTGCGGTGCTTGATGGCGGATTGCCAAAGTGGATCGCAGAGGGACGCGAGGTCGAAGATTTGGCCCCTGTCATTCGTGACCGTCACATGACCGTGCGTTTCCAAAATCAAATGGTGCGTGACGTGACCCAAGTGTCTTCAGCGTCCAAATTGGGCACCTCTCAGATCGTTGACGCCCGTGCCGCTGCACGGTTCCGTGGCGAAGCACCAGAGCCACGTGAAGGGCTGCGTTCGGGGCATATCCCCAATTCACGCAACGTGCCGTTCACTGACCTGCTTAACGATGACAAAACAATGAAAACTCCGGATCAAACCCGCGCAATCTTTGTAAGCGCTGGCGTTAATCTGAAAAAACCAATCGTTACCACCTGCGGGTCCGGCGTTACCGCCGCCGTATTGGGATTGGCGCTGGAACGTATGGGCCATGATATGTGGTCGCTATATGATGGATCTTGGACCGAGTGGGGGATGTTTCCCACCGTGCCCGTGGCAACTGGAGAAGCCTGATGTTCGAAACACTGAAACCACAACCTGCTGATAAAATTCTAGCGCTTATGGCGCAGTATCGCGCAGACCCACGTGAGACCAAAATCGATCTTGGCGTTGGCGTCTATAAGGATGCAACGGGCCTGACGCCTGTGATGCGTGCGATCAAAACTGCAGAACACAAACTTTGGGAAGACCAAGACAGCAAAGCCTATGTTGGCCTTGCAGGCGATCCTGCGTTTGGCGATGCGATGATCAAACTGGTTTTGGGCGATGCCGTTGCTCGTGACGCAATTTCTGCTGCGGCAACACCAGGCGGAACAGGTGCTGTGCGCCAAGCGTTTGAATTGATCCAAATGGCACGCCCAGATGCGCGCGTTTTTGTGTCTAACCCAACATGGCCAAACCACCTGTCCATCCTGAAATATCTTGAGATGGACATGGTACCATATCGCTATTTCGATGATGAAACACGCGGTGTTGATTTCGACGGCATGATTGCTGATCTAAAAACAGCCAAAGTGGGTGACGTTGTTCTGCTTCACGGCTGCTGCCACAACCCGACAGGTGCAAACCTGAACGTGGCGCAGTGGGAAGAAGTTATTGCGATTCTCAAATCAACGGGTGCAACCCCGATGATCGATATCGCATACCAAGGCTTCGGTGACGGTCTTGAAGAAGACGCTGCGGCGACACGCGCAGTGACCGCTGCAATGCCAGAGACAATCATCGCAGCCAGCTGTTCCAAGAACTTTGGCATCTACCGCGAACGTACAGGCATGTTGATGGTTGTGTCCCAGGACACATCTGCCAAAGGCTTGAACCAAGCGACCTTAGCGTTCCTGAACCGTCAGA
>JAOKHV010000083.1 GCA_028248455.1 Ascidiaceihabitans sp.
CACCAGTTTCTTGCGCAAAGAGCTAGTGATTGGGATCTTTATTCGCCCCAGCGCCAGCCAACACAAGGTGATACGATGGCCCTGTCGGAACATATCTTTGAAGACGATATTCACCCGATTGATTTGGTCGCACAAATTGCTGAGCATCATAAATGGGATTTTGAGCGCATAGCCGACGATCACATTGCGATGGCTGTTGTCGGTCAATGGCGTACTTATTCGATTACCTTAGCGTGGTCCGCCTATGATGAAACGCTGCGCATGGTTTGTACCTTTGAAATGGAACCACCGACTGAAAAATTGCCACAGCTGTATGAACTGCTCAATCTTGTGAATGACGAATGCTGGACAGGATCTTTCACATACTGGGAAAAAGAAAAGCTGACGGTGTATCGCTATGGCTTGGTTCTGGCGGGTGGGCAGGACGTTGGTCCTGAACAGGTCGACACAATGATTAGTGCCGCGGTCATGAGCGCAGAGCGGTATTACCCTGCATTCCAATTGCTGGCTTGGGGGGATCGAACTCCTAAAGAGGCGCTTCAAGTGGCCATTGCAGAGGCCTTTGGCCGCGCGTAACACTTCGCCCTGAACCAATTTCTGGAAGGGGTCTCCATGAAGAATAGTCGTATCGCGCAAAAAGGACTGGTGTTGTTGGGCTGTGGTAAGATGGGATCTGCTATGCTGGCTGGCTGGCTAGATCAAGGATTGCCTGCCACTTCCGTCCACGTTTTAGATCCGTTTCCTTCTGATTGGCTAAAAAGCACGGGTGTGGCGCTGAATAGCGATTTACCGGACGCGCCAGCCACCGTTCTTGTCGCAGTTAAGCCGCAGATGATGGCTGAAGCATTGCCTCGATTGCAGGAAATGGGCGGCGGTGAAACAGTGTTTGTCAGCGTTGCTGCGGGTACCACCATTGGATATTTCGAAAGCGTCCTAGGGCGTCAAACCCCAGTTGTGCGGGCTATGCCAAATACGCCCGCGGCAATTGGGAAGGGGATCACTGCTGTCATCGGCAACGCAGCAGTATCAAAAGAGGGTGTGGATGAAGCCGTACAGCTGCTCCAGGCCGTGGGACAGGTAGTGCGATTAGAGAATGAAGGCCAGATTGATGCCGTTACGGGTGTCAGCGGATCTGGCCCCGCTTACGTTTTTTATATGATTGAAACATTGGCCGCTGCAGGGGAGGCCCAAGGCTTGCCAGCAGAGATGGCGATGCAGCTTGCCAAGGCGACTGTCGCGGGGGCTGGCGCTCTCGCTGAGGAGGCCGCCGAGAGCCCATCCCAATTGCGTGTAAACGTGACCAGTCCAAACGGCACCACACAAGCGGGGCTTGAGGTGCTAATGGATGTGCAAACAGGGCTGCCGTCTTTAATTAACAAAACTGTAGCTGCCGCTACAGGGCGTTCAAAGGAACTGGCAAATGGCTGATCCAATTACATTTGATGACTTTATGAAGGTGGATATCCGCGTTGGTAAGGTTCTGCGGGCTGCGGAATATCCAGAAGCGCGCAAGCCAGCGATCAAGATGTGGATTGATTTTGGACCTGAAATTGGGGAGCGCAAAACCTCTGCACAGGTGACGGCCCATTACTCACCAGAATCACTCGTCGGTAAGCAGGTGATGGGTGTAGTCAATTTTTCACCACGACAGATCGGTAAATTCATGTCGGAGGTTCTGGTTTTAGGCTTGGCCGATGAAACTGGAGGGATTGTTTTGTTGTCTCCTGATCAGGATGTTCCACTTGGGGAGCGAATGGTTTGAAAAAGGTTCTTATCACTCGACCATTGCCAGACGTTGTTGTCGCCGAGGCACGCAAATATTTTGACGTGACAGCACGCAGTGAAACATCGCCGCTTTCTATGTCAGAAATGCAAACCGCGCTGGGCGCGTTTGATGGTATCATGCCCACGCTTGGTGACATGTTTCAGCCCGCTGTGTTTGATAGCCTGAGCGAATCCAAATGCACGATCCTTGCTAACTTTGGAGTGGGATATAATCACATCGATGTCGATGCCGCCATGCAGCGCGGGATAACCGTAAGTAACACGCCCGGTGCTGTGACTGACGCGACTGCCGATATTGCCATGACCTTGATGCTGATGTCCGCACGCCGCGCGGGAGAAGGCGAAAGGCTGGTCCGTTCAGGCGAATGGGAGGGATGGCACCCGACACAGATGCTAGGGCTTCACCTGAGCGGCAAGACAGTCGGTATCGTCGGCATGGGGCGTATCGGTCAGGCAATCGCCCAACGATGCCACTATGGATTCGGCATGAAGGTTGGCTATGTCAGCCGTTCGCCTAAAATATTGCCATTTGAGGCTGCGGCGTTTGGTTCCTTGATCGAACTTGCTAGTGCTGTGGATGTTTTGGTTCTTGCTGTTCCTGGTGGGGCTGAGACCCATCATTTGGTCAATGCCGATGTGTTGAATGTAATGCAGCCACATTCTCATCTGGTGAATATTTCGCGCGGCAACGTCGTCGACGAAGCGGCATTGATTGCAGCGCTTCAGACCGGTCAAATTGGTGGCGCAGGTTTGGATGTATACGAATTTGAACCGACAGTGCCACAAGCGCTGCGCGACCTCGAAAACGTAGTGCTATTGCCCCATTTGGGGACTGCAGCGTTGAAAGTGCGTGCGGATATGGGGCTGATGGCGGTTGCT
>JAOKHV010000084.1 GCA_028248455.1 Ascidiaceihabitans sp.
CTTCATGTCGTGAGCGATTGCAACAACACGAGCATAGGCCACTTCACGACGTCCTTGCCCCGCAAACACGTAACGGATGACTTTGAGAGCAAGGCTCGTATTAGCCTGTGTTTTTACTTCAAGGTCCGTAAGTAGAGCTGCAAAGGCGCGACGCTTACCAACCTCAGATTTAAGTTCAGCATAGAGCGCGTGAACGTTCTCAAGGATTGCATAGAGTTCTTCATTGGCTGCACGCAGCGTGCCATCTTCCCACTGCGCTCGGGCAGCATGCATTGCTGTAAGGCGTGTGTGGATATCAGTCTTAAGTTGTGTCTGAACAGACATAGTAGTTCCTTTCATCAATAATCAGGCCGTCTTGGACCTATTTGTTTGCATCTGGGGTTTTGAAGTTTTGGGGCATTACTAACCGCACCAATCAATCTTCAAATTTAAAAACCATCAGATTGAAACTTTTATAATGATTAAATTGCGGTAATTTTGACTCCATGTTCCACCGGAGGGAGATGGACTCATGGTCACAAACAAGGCCACTGAAACACTGCAGTCATCTAGCTTTATGACTGCGCCACCAATTATACATATGGCCTCAAAAAGGCGATTTAGGGCGCGGCGCAATTTGCCCTATAAGGATGCCAAGCCGTATAAAGCGTCGCTATATTATTGGTGGTGGGCATTTTTGAAGAGAAGCCGACATTATCAAAATACTTGCGCAAGGAACGGAAAGGGCAACTTGTCAAAGCTCTATCAAGACTTTGGAGATATATTTAACGTAGGTTTTTTAACTTGGTGGGGCAGCCATCAAATGCTGTTTGCAGAAAATACGGCATTGATTGAGCGGGTTGACGCAGACCCTTTGGACTCCACTTTACTGTATCAAATTGATCCCCAAAGACCACTGAGCCAGATTCAGGAAGAGATTAAAGCACTGCACATGCACGCGCATGCAATCATGCCAGTGGCTCCACCCAAGCAGACCTCGTCTGCAAAGTATCCAATTTACACAAATGTTTCTGCGCATACGCTGCACAAGGTCCTAACTATTTGGGATTTGCGCTGCGCACACCCGGGCACATCTGCATATGATCTAGGCGTACTCGCTGGCTTTAAAGCCAATATCCTTGCACCTCCCAAATATGGTGAAACGCGCACACGCGCCGCAATCAAAACGAAAGCGCACAACAAGCAAGCCCGCACTAGCATTGCCAATCAATCCAACAGATATTTACGCACAGCAGAGCAGTATATTGACAACGTTGGGCGTGGTGAGTTCCCAAAAGCCTTGCGTCGGTAAAAATTAAGTCATTGATATCGATGTGTAATAAGGCAAACACTGTGTTTGCAACAGGACTGTTTGGCAAAAATGGCAAACACCGTGTTTGCAACATGTATGTTTGAAACACTAAATCGAAACACGGTGTTTGAACTGTAAACTTAAACACTGTGTTTGCGTTGCGTTTTTGCTGTTGTCTCAGAGACCAGTGCTGACTTTTTAGAGAGCAGTTTTGCTGTGTTTGTGTTGAGATGACCCGTAATCTTAATACTCCTCCGCGAGCATGATGGTGAGAACACGTGCAGTGACAGTCTCGTTGCTTGGATCTGGCGAGTGCATGTGAAGATCGAGGTCGTAGTAATCAATCTTCCAGAATATTGTCTGGCCCTGATATTTAATCGCGCCAAAGTCATGCTCCCCATATGGGTCATTGTCAGGTGTGAAGGCGTCAAACAGTTGTACCTGTCGCAATATCGCATCCACATCCTCTAGAGCTTGAACACCTTCAGTAATGATCACGCGACACTCCATGAAGGTCAGCCGTGCCTGATCATTAAGTGCTGCTATTTTAGCTGTGGTTCCGTCATGCATTCGCTGCAGCTTTAGCTGCCACTGGTTTGAGTGCAGGTCTACGCTCCGCCACTCGGGTAATGGCTGCGTCTAACTCCCCCGCAGCTGCTGCATTGAGGAACGCATCTAAAACCCCAGCTACATCTGCAAGTGTCTTGACCAGTACTGCATTGTTGGTGCCATCAGCTGCGATCACACGCGCCCCATAACGACACTGCACGTACCAACGGCCATCTTGTTCAAAGAACCATGGGCGAATGCGACGATGCGTTTTGACCAGCACACGCTCGCCCATGTCATTGGTCATCCACTTGTCGCGCTCAACGCGGTGATCTTCTTTTTTAAGTGCTGCGGCGTGCACCAGCTTTTGTTCTTTAAGTCCTGCTACGAGCTTGTCACGTCGCGCTATGATGGGATCGCGCTTGGTGCTGCGATCAACTGTTTTAAATGTAAGCTTTGCCAAATGTGTCATCTGCGCTCCTTGCTGTTTGGTTACAGTTAAAGCGTATGTTCACTTTGATGCTTGGACTACCGGAAAGACAGTCAAGATACTGATTTAATGTAATAATAAGTTATTATAGGTGATTGCGTATATACCTGTAGTATCGATGCTGTTTGATTGCATATGGCTGACCAGCGTAGACACACCGAAGCTACGCCCATAAAAAAAGCGTCTAACGGTTTGCTCCGCTGACGCTGTGTCTGCTGTATAACTTCAACTGTGTTTGATCATCTTCGTTTGAGCGTTTGTTGCTTT
>JAOKHV010000085.1 GCA_028248455.1 Ascidiaceihabitans sp.
GCCTTCGACAGTACTGATCCCAAGAGACCGCAATTGTGCCAAAAGGTCGAGCTGGTCTGCGCAATCGCGCATCGAATAAAGTTGCAATGCTGCTGTCATGTGTCTGTCCTCAAAATTCAGAGACGGATTTCTGTGGTTACGTCGAACAGATGCAGCCGCGCTGCATCAAACCCGATCATGAGTGTGTCGCCGGATTTCAAACCCGATTGGCCCTCGGTACGCACGCGCACGGATTGGCCCGCAAAGTTGACCCAGACAAGCGTTTCAGATCCCATCGGTTCAACGATATCGACCTCGGCCGTGCCAGAGAACGTCGCACCTTTGGCACCTTCACCAGTCAGGATATGTTCTGGGCGAATGCCGAGCCATGCCGCCGCGTCGCCCCACGTCTGCGTTGCGAATTCATAGCCCTGCACGTCTATCGCAAAACCGTCACAACAGAAATTTGTTCCAGCCAATTGGCCCGTAAACAGGTTCATCGCGGGGGAGCCGATAAAATCAGCGACGTATTTGTTGCAAGGCTTAGCGTAGATTACTTCGGGCGTATCAAGCTGTTCGATCGTACCGTTTTTCATTATAGAAATGCGGTCGGCCAATGTCATCGCCTCGACCTGATCATGGGTCACATAGATCATGGTATTCTTGAGCTGCTTGTGGAGCCGTTTGAGTTCAACCCGAAGGTCTGTACGCAGCTTCGCATCGAGGTTGGACAAGGGTTCATCAAACAAGAATACATCCACATCCCGCACAAGTGCACGGCCAATGGCGACACGCTGTCGTTGTCCGCCAGACAATGCACCCGGCTTGCGATCAAGCAAAGGTTCGATCTGAAGAATTTTGGCCGCCTGGTCTACGCGCCGCACGATTTCGTCCTTGGGCGTCTTTGCATTCTTAAGCCCAAACGACAGATTTCCGCGCACGGTCATTTGCGGGTAAAGCGCATAGGATTGAAAAACCATACCAATGCCACGATCTGAAGGTTCTGCCCACGTAACGT
Organism: Ascidiaceihabitans sp.; assembly: GCA_028248455.1. Lineage (GTDB taxonomy): Bacteria > Pseudomonadota > Alphaproteobacteria > Rhodobacterales > Rhodobacteraceae > Ascidiaceihabitans. The sequence goes on from JAOKHV010000085.1 coordinate 998, forward strand.
TTTCACCCTTGATGAAGATTTGCCCATCAGAAACTTCAAGCAACCCCGCGATGCAATTCAGCAGTGTAGATTTCCCACAACCGGATGACCCCAGCAGTACAAGGAACTCACCTTCTGCGATGTCGAGATTCAGTTGCTTTAAAACTTTTACAGACCCAAAGTTCAGGTCCAGACCTTTGATTTCTACAGAGTTTATCATGAGTTAATCAGCCTTTGACTGCGCCGGCGGCAATGCCGCGGACAAAGAGTTTGCCAGAGGCAAAATAGATGACGAGAGGGACGAGACCGGTGAGCAAGGTCGCCGCCATATTAACATTGTATTCTTTGACGCCTTGAACCGAATTCACGATGTTGTTTAGCTGCACCGTCATCGGATACGTAGCCGGTTTAGTGTAGATGACGCCGAACAAAAAATCGTTCCAGATGCCTGTGACTTGCAAAATGATTGCAACCACAAAAATTGGCAACGCCATGGGCACCATGATCTGGAAATAGATCTGCCAGAACCCGGCCCCATCAACGCGCGCAGCCTTGAACAGTTCTTCAGGGATAGAGGCGAAATAGTTGCGAAACAACAGCGTCAAAATTGGCATACCAAAGATCGTATGCACAAGCACCAGCCCGCCGATGGATCCCATCAAACCAATCTCTCGCAGCAAGATCACGATTGGATACAGCATGGTCTGATAAGGAATGAAGGCACCAATAATCAAGATCGTAAAAAACGTTTCAGACCCTTTGAATTTCCAATTGCTCAACGCATAGCCGTTCACGGACGCGATCATGATCGAAAGTAAAACTGACGGGATCAAAATGCGCACAGAATTGCCAAAACCACGAGACAATCCATCACAATTTATGCCCGTACAGGCCTCGGACCATGCTTTGATCCAAGGCTCAAATGTGATCTCCATAGGCGGGCTAAAAACGTTGCCCATGCGGATTTCGGGCATGCCCTTAAGGGACGTGACGATCATCACATAAAGTGGCAGCAGGTAGTACATCGAAACCACGATCAACGTGCCATAGAGAAAGATGTTCCCACGCGATAACGCCCTTTTTGGCTTAGGACCACGCGGCCCTTCGGGGGTATTTATTGTCATATCAGCCACGTTTACGGCCTCCGAATTCGAGATAGGCCCATGGGATCAGGATGATCACAACCGAACACAACATCATGGTTGATGCGGCAAAGCCTTGGCCCAAATTCTGGGCGCGGAACATCAATTCAATCACGTATTTCGCCGGTACTTCTGAGCTAAGCCCCGGTCCACCGCCTGTTTGGGCCACAACAAGATCATAAAGCTTGATGATGCCCGCCGCGATTAGCACCAGTGCCGTCACAAACACAGGCCGCATCATTGGGATTATCACCATGACATAGGTTTTTACTGTACCGACCCCGTCAACCTTAGTGGCTTTCCAGATGTCTTCATCAATGCCGCGCAGACCCGCCAGCATGATGCACATGATCAGACCCGATCCCTGCCAAATGCCCGCAATCAGCAGACCGAACATCACGATGTCAGGATTGTTCAATGGGTCGAAGTTGAACGTCAACCA
>JAOKHV010000086.1 GCA_028248455.1 Ascidiaceihabitans sp.
TCATCGGGTAAACCCATCTTTTAGCCTTTTCGATCGCTATATCGCGTGCCACTGTGTTGACAAAGAAGGAGACAACACATGCCTATTACCACGTGTATTTTTGACGCCTACGGCACTTTGTTTGATGTGGCTGCTGCAGCACGCCAAGCAGCAAGCGAACCACAATTTTCCAAGATTAAGGACACGTGGCCACAACTGGCAGAAAACTGGCGTCTCAAACAGTTACAATACACTTGGCTGCGTGCCATCACACAGGCCCACACCGACTTTTGGGAAGTGACACAAGACGGCCTAGATTGGGCATTGGAGAAATGCGGCGTTGATGGTGATGCAGAGCTACGCGAACGTCTACTTGCGCTATATTGGGAACTACAGGCCTATCCAGAAGTTCCCGAGATGCTGCAAACCTTAAAGACAGCAGGCTTGAACACGGCCATTTTGTCCAACGGATCCCCCGATATGTTGGATGGTGCAGTCCAATCGGCTGGAATCGAAACTTTATTGGATGACAACCTGTCCGTTCAAAGCGTTGGCATCTTCAAACCTGATTCACTTGTGTATGACCTTGTGGGGCAACGGTTCGGTTGCGCCAAAGATGAGGTGTTGTTCGTGTCCTCAAATGGTTGGGACGCTGCGGGTGCTACTGGTTATGGGTTCACAACCGCATGGGTGAACCGTTCTGGCGAACCTATGGACCGTCTGCCATGGAAGCCAAAACACGTCTTGAACGACCTGACCGACATCCCCAAAATTGTCGGGCTTTAATCCAAGCCCCCCAACCCTATCCGCTCGCGCTTCTGAAGGACCTGACATGAACATCGATATGATCCGTGCTGCGGCACAACGTATTCAGGGTCACGCACGTTATACGCCCTTGATGAGTTCGCCATTTTTGGATGAAATTGCTGGCCGCCGTGTTTGGGTCAAACCTGAATGTTTGCAACACACGGGTAGTTTCAAATTTCGAGGTGGCTGGTCTGCCCTATCGGCACTCGACGAACAAACCCGTGCAAAGGGTGTGATCGCATTCTCGAGTGGCAATCACGCACAAGGTGTTGCCTTGGCCGCGCGTTCACACGGTGTGCCATCCGTGATCATCATGCCATCTGATGCCCCTGCCCTAAAGATCGCGAACACAAAAGCATTAGGTGCCGAAGTTGTTCTATATGACCGCGACGGCGAAAGCCGTGACGCCATTGGTGCGGCTATGTCCAAAGAACGCGGGCTAACCTTGATCAAACCCTATGATGAGCCCGAAGTGATTGCTGGCCAAGGCACCGTTGGCCTTGAAATCGCAACCCAAGCGGCCGAACACGGCATCACCAAAGCTGAGGTGATAGTGTGTTGTGGTGGCGGTGGTCTAACCAGCGGCATCGCCCTTGCCTTGGAAGCGGATGCCTCTGACATGTTGGTGCGCCCTGTTGAGCCTGAGGGCTTTGATGATGTCGCCCGCTCACTCAAAGACGGTATAATTCGCAGCAATGCAACGACCTCTGGTAACATCTGTGATGCGGTCATAACGCTACAACCCGGCGACATTACCTTTCCTATCATGAAGCGGTTATGTGGTTCTGGCCTAACCGTTTCTGAAGACGAAGCAATGCAAGCCATGGCGCAGGCCTTTAGCCGCCTGAAACTTGTTGCAGAACCCGGAGGCGCAATCGCTCTTGCCTCTGCACTATACCGGCCCGACCAAATCACAGGCGATGATGTTATCGTCGTTATTTCCGGTGGTAACGTCGACGCAGCCCTTTTCCAAACAGCCCTTTCGCGCTTCGAAGTTTGATATGACCAATTTTACTATCGCCAGTTTCAACGTCAAAAATTTAATTGGTGAGGACAAAGAATACTACAAATTCCAAAAATACACGCCAGAAGAATACGCATGGAAAGCAGATTGGCTGTCTGAACAGCTACAAACCATGAACGCCGATATCGTGGGGTTTCAGGAGATATTTGAGGAAAGCGCGCTGCGTGATGTGATCGCAGAGGCCGACGCCGAAGGGATCGAAGACAACGCTGCCCATATTCCGGACAAAACCAAACGCTACCGCAAACGCGCAATTTTCCGCAAACTGGCTTACACCCCCTATACGAATGCAGCCCTCGCATTTGCACCAAACCTGAATGATGGCGGTGCCGGTGAACGCCGCCCAGGTCTTGCTATCCTGTCGCGTTTTGGCTTTGTCGGTGAACCTGAGGTAATCCAAGACTTGGACGAAGACCAAATCAAATGGACCGGTGAAATTCAGGAAGGCAGCTATGTCCTCAAACGCCTTTCCCGCCCGATCCTTAAGGTCCGTGTTCCTGTTGGCGATGTAGTCGTCACAATTTTCAACTGCCATCTGAAATCAAAGCTGGGTGAATATGATGTGCCTGAGGGTGCAGAGTTTCCAGCCGAAGCAGTCCTGACTGAATACGATCCAGTTGGCCGCGCGATGGGTGCAATGCGTGCCTCAATGCGCCGCATGGCCGAAGCCTGCGTGCTGCGCCGTTTGATTGTTGAAGAACTGCATGCTAGTAATCCTGTCATGGTAATGGGTGATT
>JAOKHV010000087.1 GCA_028248455.1 Ascidiaceihabitans sp.
ATCGTGTCTGTCTCCAGCTTTAATAGGGCGACGTGCCTAACCTAACTGCGGTGGAAGTCTGTGCGTTTTGGTGTCAGGGTTTTTTAGGTTTTGTACTTTGCAGTGCTTTCCCTAATGACCAGGGAGATCGGGAGGATAGCAGTATCGTTAGTGTGGTCATCGTGAGGATTTATAATTCTCGCCATCAGCATTTTTGAAGCAGTTTCACCAATCATCAATCGATCTTGCCGTATAGAGGTCAACGGCGGGATGAACTGTTCAGCAAAATCAATATCGTCAAAACCAATAACGGATATGTCCCGTGGTACTTTGAAGTTATGGCGGGACAATTCGGAAATAAATCCAATAGCTAATTGATCCGATGCGCAAAAGACTGCTGTTGGGCGTTCTTTGAATGCGATCCATTTCTTTGCAGCAAGGCAACCAGCAGAAAGTGAGAAGTCACCGGTTATAATCCATTCGGGTTTTAACACGAGATTCAACTGTGTCATTTCTTTGATAAATGCTTCTTTTCGTGTGATCGAAAGGACGTTTTCTTTTGGTCCGGTCACATGGGCAATTTTGCGATGATCAAGTTCATAGAGGTGACGTACAGCAGTACGGGCTCCGTTACGATTTTGGCAACGAACTGAAGGAAATTTTGTACCTTCGATCCACTCACAAGCAAATAGAATACGGTTGGCTTGCGGAGCATCTTTCAACATTTCAACAACTTGTGAGTCTAGACTTCCATCGAGAATAATTATTCCGTCAGCACGCACATCGTCTAGATAATCGATCAATCGTTCACCACTTTCGTGGATTTGCTTGGTACTAGCAATTAATAAAGAATATCCTTCATGCGACACTTGGCTAGAGATTCCTTCTAGGATTGTCGAAAAGAATGGATTGGCTAGATCGGGAAGTAAAACTAGAACTGAATATGAGCGCTGGGTACGCAGATTTCGCGCGGCGCGATTTATCCGGTAGCCAGTCACTTTGACAGCCTCTGACACCCGTTGCCGTGTTGATTCGGACACGACATCAGGGTTTGATAGCGTCCGCGAAACCGTCGCAGTCGAGACATTTGCAACTCGTGCAACGTCCTGAAGTGTTGAGGTTTTTACCACTTTTCTTATCCTGCATTCGATCCAGTTGGTGTAATCGATTACATATCTTGTTGACACAAACATCAATGCCATATCATGATGTAATCGATTGCAAGGCTGGTGGCGTGCTGCGCAATTAAAAACTCATTTTGCAAAGCCACGTTTCTGGGAGGAAAGAAATGTCAAAAATCTTGAAATCTATATTGTTAGGAACTGCACTAACTGCTGCAACTGCAACGGTCTCTAAAGCTGAAGGGGTTGAACTGGAAGTTACCCATTGGTGGACTTCTGGTGGTGAAGCAGCAGCTGTGGGCAAATTTGCCGACGCTTGGAACGCCACAGGCAACACTTGGGTCGATGGCGCAATCGCCGGTTCCGGTGGCACAGCGCGCCCTATCATTATTTCACGCATCATTGGCGGTGACCCGATGGCTGCCACACAGCTTAACCATGGCCGCCAAGCAGAAGAACTGATCGAAGCTGGTTTGCTTCTTGATTTGACAGACGTTGCTGAGGCCGGTGATTGGGCGAACATCGTGAACCCCTCGTCCTTGCTGGGTGCTTGTACTCTTGACGGTAAAATTTATTGTGTCCCAGTTAACATCCACTCCGCACAGTGGATCTGGTTGTCACACGCAGCATATGAAAAAGCAGGCCTCGATGTACCGACTGATTGGAACGAGTTCACGGCGTCCGCAGGTGCGCTTCAGGAAGCCGGCACACTGCCACTCGCAATGGGTCAGCAGGGCTGGCAGCAGAGCATCGCATTTGGTGCGATCACGCTTGCGGTTGCTGGTCAGGAAGCTTGGAACGGCGTCAACATCGACAAGAATGCTGACGTTGCACGCGGCGCAGAATACACAGCAGCTTTTGAAGCTGTTGTCGCAGCACGTAACCTTGCAAGCGAATCCAACGTGCAAGATTGGAATATGGCCACAAACCTTGTGATTACTGGTCAAGCTGGTGCGCAGATCATGGGCGACTGGGCGCAGGGTGAATTCTCTGTAGCTGAACAAGTTGAAGGGACCGATTACTCCTGCCTGCCAGGTCTTGGTCTGAACCCTGTGATCGACACGGGTGGTGATGCGTTCTACTTCCCAGTGAACGACGACCCTGAAATCACAGCGGCACAGAAAGAACTTGCTGCATTGCTGATTTCACCTGAAGTGCAGGTTTCTTTCAATCTCGCCAAAGGTTCGCTGCCAGTACGCGGGGACATCGATATGTCCACAGCGAATGGTTGCATGCAAAAGGGCCTTAAAATTCTTGCAGACGGTGGCGTGTTGCCATCCAGCGACATTACCTTTTCTCAGGACACGCAGTTGCAGCTCGAAGATCTGCAAGCACAGTTCTGGTCCAGCGATATGTCTGCGGCAGATGCTCAGGCTACTTACGCTAAAATCATCGAAAACGCAGACTAAACTCCT
>JAOKHV010000088.1 GCA_028248455.1 Ascidiaceihabitans sp.
CTGATCTAAGTGACGCATACGTGAACGGTACCTACATCGAAGGGGCTGCACTGTACCCACCACGCTGGGATGCCGCGTCAAAGGCACTTCGAGAGGCGCTAGGAGACCGCGCCGAACTGGGCATTCCTTATGGCCCCTCACAACGTCAAGCATATGATTTGTTCCAACCGAAACAGCCCGCTAAGGGAACGCTGATTTTTGTGCATGGTGGCTATTGGCGGATGTTTGATCGCGACAGTTGGTCGTTCCTTGCCGAGGGCGCGCTGGCGCGGGGGTGGGCGGTAGCGATGCCATCATATGATTTGTGTCCACAAGTTGGGATCGCAATGATCACCCAACAAATTGCGCAGGCGGTTCAGCATATTGCCGGATGCAAAGAGGGGCCGATCAGTTTAGCGGGGCATTCCGCTGGTGGGCATCTGGTGGCGCGGATGGTGGCACCGGGAATGTTGCCCGCGGCAGTGATGGACCGGTTGCAGCATGTGGTGCCCATTTCTCCCCTCAGTGATTTGGAGCCGCTGTGTCAAACGGACATGAATGCATACTTTCAAATGGACGCAGGTATGGCACGGGCAGAAAGCCCGATGTTGCAACCAGCCCCTCAAACCAAAATAACGGTTTTGGTTGGCAGCGATGAGCGACCTGCTTTCCTTGATCAAGCAATGTGGTTGGCGGACGCGTGGCAATGCGATCAGGTTGTGGCGGAGGGCAAGCACCATTTCGATGTGATCGATACGTTGGCTGATCCAGACGGTGACATTTTGTCAGTTCTGACAGTGGAATAAGTCACAGCCCTTTCAGTGCCACATTGATTTTGCAACAGTGTGAATGAAGTCTAGGGTTGGGTAATCTAAATGGACATTACATTGCCTATATTATTGGTAAGCTTTTCAAAGATCGGAGAATTGAATGGATTGGTTGAGCCGATTATCAAGGCGCGCGGTGTCGATGGCACTGCGATCCTGCGTCAAAAGTTGGATTTCATTTTGATTGGTACCATTGCCGATCAGGGTATCGACCTTAGCCAAACCAGCCGTCGTTATATGCGCCGGTTGGCCCGCGAAAACGCGCATCTTTTGCCAGAGAGTTATACCGCCCTGAGCAAGCTGGTGGCATGGGCTAAACATGGGGGCGCGTTGCCGTTGATCACCCCGCGTATTTTTATACGCTTCGGGCGGCGGAACATGGCGATATTAGATTGGTGAATATGTTATTGGCGCAGTTGTGTATGGCCGATATTCGCCAGTTTTTCATCTGCCACAAGGAGTTATTTTACACCACTTACGCAGGCTGACCCGAGACGAAAAAGACTATGTTGCGCGTTTCCTTGGGCGCGAGTACCAAGTGGACAAGGCGGGTGCGCGTGCTGCAATGTTTGGCCATGAGGCCAGCATGGAAATGGACACCGATCAAGCGAAAGAAGATTTGATCGCACGTGTTGGCCCTTGGGGCGCTTTTAGGAGATGTTAGATGTTTGCACTCGCACGCCTCTTGGTCATGGGCTTTATCGTATTGACGATCGTCTATGTGTGCCTGTTGTTTTATTCCCGCGCTGTGCGCCGTGGTAAGCTGAAGGCGCAGTGGAACCTTGAGCAGATGGACGATGCCACAAAGGGTGGTGATCGCGATGACTATATTCGAGAGGGCCTTGAAGAATACGATGGCTCTGTGCGCCGTAAACTGGTCTTGGGCGTTTATATCATTCCGACGGTGTTGGTTGCCATCATCATTTATCTTACGAATTTTGCCTAAGGGGGCACAGACATGACCTATATCAAGTGGTTCCTGATCATCACATTCTGGACGTTTGTTGCGGCGTTCTTTCATTACACGCTGCCCCAAAAAGATATCGTGCGGATTACCGATACTTATGAGAAGCGGATTGATTTCGGTAAGAGCTCGATCTTCTGGGCCTCTGCCGATACGGATAATGCGGGCACGGCTGTGAACCGCGACATTTTCTTCATCCAAACCAAGCTGGCCAAAAGCGGTGAAGTGGCGGTGTACCGTAATGAAGATACAGATTGGGGTTGGCCACCATATTTCAAGTTCGACACAACAAACCTGCAAGCCGAAGCCAGCGATCTGAAATCAGCGGCTGAGGCACCGCAGTATGCGATGATCAAACACTATGGCTGGCGCAATGAATTTCTGTCGATCTTCCCAAATGCGATTTCTGTGAAAGTGGTCGATGGGCCGAATGCGTCCAAGGGCTGGCCAATCCTGAACACCCTGATTTTGAACTTGTTTGCGGCCGTCAGCTATTTCATCTTTGTTCGCTGGCGTCGGTTCCGCATGGCGTTGATCGATCCAACACTTGAAGAAATTCAAGACAACTGGGAGGCCGCATGCGATTCGGTTGAGGGTGGCTATAGCCGTCTAAAGGGCTGGCTGAATTCATGGCGCGCTAAGTAGGCAAA
>JAOKHV010000089.1 GCA_028248455.1 Ascidiaceihabitans sp.
CCGCTAATGGAATCATCACAACGAAACCAACCATTCCAATAGTAATGTACGGACGCTTAAGAATGTCCGCCCAAATCTGGCTCAAGATACCTACATCCAGTACCAACCAAACCAACAGATGCAGGGCCACGTAGGTAAAAGCTAATACCCCAATCGCACGGCGGAACCTGATCAGGTTCAGCCCAACAATTTTGCGCAAAGGTGTGATCGCCAAACCAACAATGATCAACTTAAGCGCCAGTTCACCCAATTCATGTTCAAGTGCCTTGATTGGCTCACGACCCAACCCACCCGTTTGGGCAAGATAGAGAAACAAAGGTACGGGGATCAGCCCCACTATATACACCAGCCATATTGGCACTTTGCGCAGGAGTTGATTGATCCAGTCCATGTTAGTGTCCTTATATGTCGTAGCGATAGTATACATGCGCGAGGGGCTGGAACCGTCTACGTTCCGGCCCAGTATTACAGCTTAAATTTGTTTCGAAAGGTCCATGCCTTCATACATGCTGGCCACTTCATCCTCATAGCCATTGAACATCAATGTCGGGAAACGCTTTGCGAACAAACTGCCGCCAATCACACGTTCACTGGCTTGAGACCAACGCGGATGTGAAACATTTGGGTTCACATTGCTATAGAACCCATACTCACGTGAGTTGGCTTTGTTCCAACTGGTTGGCGGCTCTTTGTCCGTGATTGTAATCTTCACAATAGATTTGATGGATTTAAATCCATATTTCCATGGCACAACCAAACGCAGCGGTGCACCGTTCTGGTTAGGCAGGTCTTTACCATAGATACCAGTCGCCATCAGCGTCAGCGGGTTCATTGCCTCATCTAAGCGCAGACCCTCAACATACGGCCAATCAAGTGACTGGAACCTTTGGCCCGGCATTTCCTCTGGGCGGTATAGTGTTTCAAAGGCCACGTATTTCGCGCCATCTTGAACGCCAGCAACCTCTAACAAATCTGCCAACTCAAATCCGTTCCACGGAACAACCATAGACCACGCCTCTACACAGCGGAAACGGTAGATCCTCTCTTCGATCGTCATCGCCGCTTTGATATCGTCGATATTGTATTTGCCAGGGTTCTTAACCATCCCATCGATTTCAACCGTCCATGGAGTTGTCGTTAGCGCGCCTGCATATTCCGAAGGGTCGGTTTTTCCCGTCCCAAATTCATAAAAGTTGTTATACTGTGTAATGTCTTCCCAAGAGTTCGGCGTTAGCGCCTCTTTTGCGTTTGACGCCCCTGCAACACCAGCCAATCCAAATCCTGCAGCGGCCCCCGCGATCAATTGGCGGCGATTAAGAAACGCTGCCTGTGGGGTAACGTCGCTTTGGCTAAGTGTGTTGGTCCAACGATTGGCCATAGGGAAGGCTCCTTTGATTAAATATGCCTCTTTGTGTTGCGCATGCGGATCCAGCGCAAGAGAGCAGCGTTCACGTCTTAAACAGCGCTTTGAAACATCGCCTCAGTTAAATACCCAGGAACTTAGGTAAATCCCGCATATCGTCAAACGTTGAAACACAATAAGGGGTCAACTTATCAATCGGCGTTTCAGCACAGTAACCGTAGCATGGCATCGTGGCAGCCACCGCTGCCTGCGCACCATTTGCACTGTCCTCAATCACCACGCACTCACCTGGATCAACGCCGGCAAGACGCGCTGCTTTCAAATATACATCAGGGGCCGGTTTGGGAGCATCGCAATCATGAGACGAAAACACCCGCCCCTCAAAACGGTCCCACAAACTAGTTTTGCCTAATGTTATCTCCATCTTTCGCATCGGACCGTTTGAGCCAATAGCATAGACGATACCAGCTTCATCTAACGCATCAAGAACCAGCGGAATGTGCGGGACCATTTCCACAGATTGAGCGAGTGCTTCAAATATCTCAGGATAGATGTGATCCAGCCAGTCATCAGGAAGGTCGGCTCCCATTTTACGGGCCTCACCCATCAAGCCCGCAATAGTTCCCCCAACGAACATATCCATTATCTTTTCAAGCGACCGCTCTAAACCATGACGTGCAAGATTCCTCTGGAGCACTTTGTTGCCAATGGTCTCGCTGTCCACCAGGACACCATCACAATCGAAAATTACCATCTTAGGGGTCATACTATCCTCGCTAGTGAAATAGGGGCCGGACATATCGCCCAACCCCTCCACTATTGCACAGCGTTTAGCTTAATGCACCGTCGCCTCATCTGGCTTCGGCCGATTAGACGCACCAACGCGGTCGCCAATCATCAATCCGTCGACTCCAGCACTTACTTCAATCACTGATCCATCAACGATGTCACCCGACAACAACATTTCCGCCAGTTGGTTCTGCAACGCCGTCTGGATCA
>JAOKHV010000009.1 GCA_028248455.1 Ascidiaceihabitans sp.
TGATCGTGTCACGGCGCAGTGAAATCTTGGCCTCGTCACGCAGAATAGGCAGCGCGGCATCGGTCATACGCAATGCCCCATGACGGGTGGGATCAGGGCGGATCAAATCGTGCCCCATCATCTGGCGGAACACGGCCTGCCACTGTGGTTTGCTGTATTCACGACCAACGCCGTAGGTGGGTAAACTGTCGTGACCACGTTCGCGGATTTTTTCGGTTTGGGCACCCAGTAGAATGTCGATCAAATGACCAGAACCAAACCATTCTTTGGTGCGCAAAATAGCGGATAATGCTTTGCGCACAGCAACCGTACCGTCGAACACATCCACAGGGGTATCGCACAGGTCGCATTTCCCACAGGTCACTTCGGTTTCGTCAAAATAGGCCAGCAGGTTCTTGCGACGACATTCCAATGCCTCTGCCAATCCAAGCAACGCATTCAAACGTGCGTGATCTGCTGCTCGGCGTTCTGGTGGGGCTATTCCTTCATCAATCTGATTGCGGCGCAGGCGAATGTCTTCTGGCCCAAAAAGGGTAAGGGTTTCAGCTGGTGCGCCGTCACGCCCAGCACGACCAATTTCCTGATAATAGGCCTCAATCGATTTAGGTAAGTCTGCGTGCGCGACCCAGCGGATGTCTGGTTTGTCGATCCCCATCCCAAAAGCAACGGTGGCAACCACGATCAATCCGTCTTCTTGTTGAAAACGGCGCTCTGCGATGCGTCTGTCTTCGGCGTCCATGCCGCCGTGATAATGCAATGCCAAATGTCCCGCATCGCGCAACCCGCCTGCCAAACCTTCGGTCTTGGCGCGTGTCCCACAATAGACGATCCCCGATTGCCCTTTGCGCGCATCAGCGAAATCCAGAATTTGACGGCGCGGACCATCTTTGGCGGCAAAGGCAAGATGAATGTTTGGGCGATCAAACCCGTGTAAGAATTTGCTGGGGGCCTGTCCATCAAACAGCTTTTCGATGATCTCGATCTGGGTTTCAGCGTCTGCCGTTGCAGTAAAGGCGGCTAATGGCACGTCTAGGGCGCGGCGCAATTCACCGATGCGCAGATAATCGGGTCGAAAATCATGGCCCCATTGACTAACGCAATGCGCCTCATCCACCGCAATCATATTCACGCCAACACGGCGCAACATGCCCATAACACCGCCCGCGGCCAAACGTTCAGGGGCCATATACAGCAGCTTTAGATCACCACGTTCCAACCCCTCCCAAACCGCATCGGTTTCTTCGGGGGTGTTGCCAGAGGTCAAAGCACCTGCATTCACTCCGGCCTCTTGCAGTGCGCGCACTTGGTCGCGCATCAAGGCAATCAAAGGTGAGATAACGACAGTAACGCCGTCACGCAGCAATGCTGGCAATTGGAAGCACAGAGATTTTCCGCCACCCGTTGGCATAATGGCCAACACGTTTTCACCCGCAGTTACGGCTTCAACAATATCTTGTTGGCCGGGGCGAAAGGCATCAAAGCCAAAAACATCACGTAGAAACGTGGCAGCACCGGTCATGTGGGGAACCCTGTAAATTTTAAGTTATCTGCTCTTACAGCTGACAATTTCACACTAAGATTCAGGGAACAAGAGCCTTAGGCAAATCCAAAGATAACCGGTAAGATATAAGTGCGCAGCGAAATCACGATGATCAGTGCCACAAGGGGTGCCAAATCCATTGGACGGGTATCAGGCAAAATGCGGCGGATGGGTTCGTACATAGGTTCTAATAAGCGGTTTAGTCCCTGCCAAATTTGCATCACCAAAGGTTGGTGAAGGTTCAAAACCTGAAAGTTGATCAACCAGCTCATGATGATATGCGCGATCATCACAAAGTAAACGATCCCTAGGATCAATTGCAATGGTCCGTAAATTGCCAACATCTTGTACATCCTTATAGCGTTGCTATTTACCTAAGGTCGCACGGCCCAAAGGGCAAGCCTGTGACGATCTACTTGGTTGACCCTTTGCAAACAAATCCGCCATAGCAGCCCCAAAGGAGACGGCACGTGTTCCCATTCGTTCGTATGATTAAAGATATCGTTTTAGCCCGCAATCTACCGCCCCTGACTGACTTTTCTGAAATCCATGAGTCCACCCACATTTGTTGGCCGTGGGATATCGATTTCTTTGGTGAGATGAACAACGGACGTGTTTTGACAATCTATGACCTTGGTCGTTTTGCATCGGCCCAACGCGGTGGTTTAATCAAGGCGCTGTATGTCAATAAATGGGGACTGGCGATGGCAGGGGCCATGGTGCGTTATCGCCGCCGTTTGACCGCGTTTGAACGTTTCACCATGCGCAGCCGTGCAGTATGTTGGGATGAACGGTTTATCTATATCGAGCAGTCGATGTGGAAACTAAACGGTGAGTGCGCCAACCACATCGTTTACCGCGCAGCCGTAACCGAAAAACGCCGCGCTATTTCACCCGTTCGCGTGGCTGAGGCGCTGGGCCACAACCCTATTAGTCCACCCATGCCCGAATGGATGCAAGCGTGGACCGCAGCCGAAGACAAGCGCCCTTGGCCGCCAATGTCAGAAGTTACCTGAAACGTTTCCTTGCGTCCGTGTCATTGCCCCGTCCATAAACGTTTCAATACATAAAAAAGGATCTGGGGCATGGCGGACGTATCACTGAAAAAGCGGATCTGGGGTTGGTACTTTTTTGACTGGGCCAGTCAGCCTTATCATACTGTCCTAAACACCTTTATTTTTGGCCCCTTTTTCGCGTCGATCGCCGCCGTCTATTTCCTAAACCTTGGTTTGAACGAAGAGCTGGCAGACGCCAAAGCCCAAGCCCTTTGGGCGTGGAGCACAGCGCTGTTTGGGATCATCATCGCCTTAACCGCCCCCGTTTTTGGCGCGATGGCTGACAGCACAGGGCGTCGCATGCCGTGGATTGTGGGCTTTAGCATCATGTATGTCGTTGGATCGGGTCTTTTGTGGTTCACCGACCCTGCGGCTAGCAATTTGTACTGGATGCTTGCATCCTTTGGGATGGGGTTCATCGGCGCAGAATACGCGCTCATCTTTGTGAACGCGCAACTGCCTGCGCTGGGCACCAAAGAAGAAATCGGTAAGATTTCAGGCTCTGGATTTGCCTTTGGGTATCTGGGTGGTGTGGTTTCGCTGATCCTTGTTTTGGCGTTGATCGTGGAACAAGGGAGCGGCCTGACGCTCATTGGGTTGGAACCAATCTTTGGTCTTGATCCAGAACAACGCGAAGGCACCCGTGCGACAGGCATTGTGACCGCACTTTGGTTTGCAGTCTTCATGATCCCCTATTTTATGTGGGTGCGTGAAAAGCAATCCTCCGCCAAACGCGCTAGCGTGCCTCAAGCGTTGAGCAGTGTTATGGTCTCGCTCAAAGGGCTGCGGAACAAGCCAAGCTTGGCGACCTACCTTGTGTCCTCAATGCTGTACCGTGATGGTCTGAACGGGCTTTATACTTTTGGCGGTGTTTACGCAGCCTTGGTTCTGAATTGGGAAGTTAGCCAGATTGGAGCCTTTGGCGTTATTGCGGCGTTAGGGGCGGCATTGTTTAGCTACTTAGGCGGATTTGCTGACCGTAGTTTTGGGCCAAAGCCCATTATCATCTTTTCGATTCTCGCGTTGATCGTCGTCAGCTTTGTTATCATTAACCTGTCGCCAACGACATTCTTTGGCGTCTCATTGGCGGAAGGAACGGGGCTTCCAGACACTGTATTTATGGTCTGTGGTGTGTTCATTGGTGGCATGGGTGGGGTTTTGCAATCCACTAGCCGTTCGCTCATGGTGCGCCATTGCGATCCAAACGCATCTACAGAATATTTTGGGCTTTATGGTCTGTCAGGGCGCGCAACCGCATTTTTAGCACCTTTGTTGATTGGGATCGTTACCCATGTCAGCGGAAGTGCACGTATTGGTATTTCACCGGTTATTGGTTTGTTCCTTTTCGGTCTCATTTTTCTAATTTGGGTGAAAGGAGACGGAGAAAGTAACAAGTGAAAAGATTACGCAATGTTTCGATCATCGGGGTAACACTCATGTTGATCGCGTGCTCGGGATTATCTGATACCAATATTGATGGTACCCAAGTTGTTGAACCCAAAGCTGCAGAAATCAAAGGTCTTGCGAAGGCTGCTTTTGGTGGTGTGGCATTCGCATCGACCCAAGCACCCGCAGTTCATGGTGGTTATGCAAAAGGATGTCTTGCTGGCGGTGTAGAGCTTCCTGAAACTGGTGCCACATGGCAAGCCATGCGTCTGTCGCGCAATCGCAACTGGGCTCACCCTGAAATGGTGGAAATGGTTAAGAAGCTGTCGCGCGTTGCGGCCCGTCAACCGGGCTGGAACGGTCTGTATGTGGGTGACATGAGCCAACCACGTGGCGGCCCAATGCTGACGGGACACCGCAGCCATCAAAGCGGTTTGGACGCGGACATTTGGATGTTGCCTGCGAAGAACCTGAATCTTTCTGTTAAAGAACGTGAAGCGATTCCATCGATCTCCACGCGTCGTTCAAAAGGGGCTTTCACCAACGGCAGTTGGACCCGTGCCCACCACGAGATCATTAAGGCGGCAGCCAAAGACAAGCGCACAGAACGGATTTTTGTTTTCCCTGGTGCCAAAGTTAAAATGTGCGCAGATGAGAAAGGCAGCAAAGCGTGGCTGCGTAAAGTGCGCCCGTGGTATGGCCATCACTATCATTTCCACATCCGCCTTGCCTGTCCGAAGGGCGCACGCGGATGCAAAAGTCAGAACCCGCCACCGGCAGGAAATGGTTGTGCGGATGCACAAAAGTGGGTGGATGATATCCTGAACCCACCAGGGCCAAAACTGCGCGACCCGAATGCACCCAAACCGAAACCTCGTCGCGAATACAAAGTTGCAGATTTGCCTCTGCAATGTACGAACGTCTTACGCTCGCACTGATTTGCGCAGACATCTTTTGGGCAGGTGCATCCGTCGCTGAACCACACGTGGTCTTCTCTGGGAAAGTCTCAGTCAAGGGGTCCGGTGGTTTGTCTGCGCTTGATTTGAACGAGGAGATCCTCCTCACGACAGGCCAATTGTTCCATAGCAATCTCGAGGGCATCGGCGTTCGGGTGGACCCGAAGTGTGCAGCGTGGGTGACTATGATCTCTGATGATAACTTCCTGCCTGTCCTGCGCAGTGAAGTTGATGAGTACGTATTACACGAATAACTTGCGCGACGGCCTGACACTGTTTAGGCAGCGCCCGTCTGCATGGTGCAGGCCGAGTTCTCCGCTACCTTGTAAAACGGATCAAAATTATGAAAAATCTATCACTCTCACGTGGGCACCTTCCTGGTATCCTCGCTATGGCCGCAATCGTTGTCGCCTCTAACATCCTTGTGCAATTCCTGATTCTTGATGGGCTGCTCACATGGGGTGCGCTCACCTATCCGCTCGCCTTCCTTGTCACTGACGTGATGAACCGCGTCTATGGCGTTTCCGCCGCGCGCCGCGTTGTTTTCGCAGGCTTCATCATGGGCATCATTTGCTCGCTCATCGGCAGCCAAATCATGTTGGAATACGGTCCTGCCGTTCCACTACGTGTGGCGATTGGATCAGGCACCGCGTTCTTGATCGCACAGCTGACAGACGTTGGCATCTTCAACCACTTTCGCAGTGGCACATGGTGGCGCGCGCCGCTGATCTCTACGCTTGTGGGATCTGCCCTTGATACTGCGTTGTTCTTTACGATCGCATTCTCAGCGACTGTAGCGATTTTTGGCGCGGATGCGGATGCTGCGATCTCTTGGGCGTGGGAATCTGTGCCCTTCATGAACGTTGGTGCGATGGCACCGCTTTGGGTGACACTGGCCTTCGCTGACTGGTTGGTCAAACTCACCTTGGCGTTGATCGCTTTGGTTCCGTTTCGGGTGATCACTACACGGTTGAACGGCGCTTAATCAAAACGACGCAATAGCTGAAGTTTAGAAATGCACGGGGTTTTGCCGCGTGCATTTTTGTTTGGATATTAAAGAAAAATTAATCTTCTTTTTCAAAGGTTCATGGCGGGTAATTATGAACGCATAGTTAATCACTGTGGTCGCTTCGAACTGTACAAAACTTGGTGCAAACTGTGCAGCTCTTTGAAATACGCACTATTTGGGGTGTTCTGGCGATCGTAAACCGTACAGATTACAGCCCGTAATGCACATTGCGCCTTTGGTGAATAACCGTGTGGCCGATGAACCCTACAGATTGTGTTGCAAATATTTTGTAAAAAACCTCTTTGTGATTTTCAAAACCTGTGCGAGGATTCAGTTGAGTTCAACAAATGTAAAGGAGGTGGTCTAGTGTCTAGAAAGATATTGGAGAGTGGTTTTGGAACAGCTTTGGAGGTCGTCCGTTAAGGCAATCCTTGACGGTAAGAACTGCCAAAGTGGATCGATCCGATCTAACCAGGATCCCTCCTAAAATTTCGAAAGGGTCGCCCCATGTAGGGCGGCCCTTTTTTGTGGGCGCATTGCGTTGTATGGAGTCACTATGGTTCGCATCAATGATGACATAACTCTGCTCGATTGGGAGCTATCAGAAAGCTTCATGCGCGCGTCTGGCCCTGGCGGTCAGAACGTCAATAAAGTCTCTAGTGCAGTGGAATTGCGCTTTGAAGCAGAGCGCAGCCCGTCCCTTACCGTCCCTGTTAAAATCAGACTCAAACGGTTGGCTGGACGGCGTTGGACATTGGACGGTGCATTGATCTTGCAATGTGACGAAACACGTAGTCAGGTGCGCAATCGCGAGTTGGTGCGCGAACGCCTTGCAGACCTTATTCGCAAGTCTTTGGTCGCCCCTAAACGCCGCATCGCGACACGTCCCACATTGGGTTCAAAGAACCGCAGGATCAAAGCCAAGAAGGTTAGAGGCGAGGTCAAGAACATGCGCGGTAAGGTGGATCCTGAAAGTTGAGATTGTCGTTTTCAGACATACCTTTTTGATCAATCCAGCTATGGTGGAGTGAACCAAGGTTTGGACCCTCATGCGCCCCACAGATAGAACAGGTCTCGCCATCATTCTAAGCCTTGTGGCTTTGACACTTTTTGATGCGATGGGGCTAATCATCAAACACCTGTCTGATAGTTATTCCGCCGCGGAATTATCCGCGTGGCGCAACCTGTTTGGGTTGATCCCATCCATCATCGCGCTGTGGTCTTCAAAGGCGTGGCACGATGGTGAAAAGCGTTTGAAAATCCGCCAATGGAAACTTGGTTTATTACGGGGTGCAGTTGTTACCTTTGCCCAGTTATGTTTCTATATGTCATTGGGATTAATGGCTTTTGCCACAGCGTCTACCATCACTTATGCAAGCGCATTGTTCACCACTGCACTTGCAATTCCGCTGCTTGGCGAACGTGTTGGTTGGATCAGATGGTGTGCTGTTTTGATCGGCTTTGCAGGTGTCATTATGGTTGTTCAACCGGGCGGAGACAGCTTTTCGATATATGCGCTTTTGCCGCTCGCAGCCTCTGCTTTCTATGCGTTGGTTAGCGTCACTGCGCGGCTGTTTGATGATGATGTTCCTAGCCCATTGGTGAACCTTTATTCATCGCTCACCGCTGCGATTGGCGCGTTCTTGATCGCCTATTTCTGGACTGGTTTCACACCGATTGCCTCTGTCTCTGATTTAGGTTGGATCATCGCAATGGGTGGCTTTGGGGGGACGGCTGTTTTGTTCCTGATCGTCAGCTATAGGATGACGGAACAAAGTAATCTTGCGCCTTTCAGCTATTTCGGAATTCCGCTCGCATTTGTGCTGGGCTGGTTGTTCTTTGATGAGGCCCCTTGGGGCACATTATTTCCTGGCGCAATACTGATCGCGGCGGGCGGTTTGCTGATTGTGTGGCGTGAAAGAACGCAGTCTAAACAGAGTTAGACAAAGACGTCCTGCACCTCTTGCTTACCTACACCAAACACGCGTTTGTAGCGTTCGATTTCGGCCTTTGGCCCCATCGCTTTGTTCGGGTTGTCTGACAGCTTTACCGTGGGTGATCCATTGGCTTCAACAGCCTTACAGACCAATGAAAACGGTGCCAGTGCATCGTTTGGAACCAGTTCGCGAAAGTCGTTGGTTAGCAAGGTGCCCCAACCAAATGAGATGTTGGTTTTGTCATGGAATAGGCCATGCAGTTCTTTGATCTTTTTGACGTCTAAGCCGTCGCTAAAAATGACACGTTTTTTCTGTGGATCTTCGCCGCGTGAAACCCACCAATCGATCGCGATTTGTGCCGTAGTTATAGGGTCGCCGCTGTCAATGCGAATGCCAGTCCAACCGGCCAACCAATCAGGTGCTTTATCAAGGAAACCTTGGGTTCCGTAGGTATCTGGAAGGATGATGCGAAGGTTGCCTTCGTGCTCATCGCGCCAGTCTTTGAGGACGTTATAGGGGGACCGAGCGAGTGCTGCGTCATCTTCGGTTAGAGCTGCGTAAACCATAGGTAATTCGTGAGCGTTAGTGCCGATGGCTTCCATCTCGCGGGTCATTGCGATTTTACAATTTGAGGTGCCAGAAAACGAACTGCCCAACCCTTCACGCATCGCTTGTGCACACCAGTCTTGCCATAGGTAGGAATGACGGCGGCGTGTTCCAAAATCAGCGACCGAGAGGTCCTTTATATCGCGCAGAACCTCGATCTTTTCCCAAACGCGTGTCATGGCACGGGCGTATAGAATTTGCAGTTCGAACTTGTCCATTTTGTCCAAAACCGCACGGCTGCGCAGCTCCATCAAAATCGCTAAAGCAGGGATTTCCCAAAGCATTACTTCATGCCATTTCCCCTCAAACGTCAGCTCATATTGATCGCCCACGCGCTCAAGGTGATAGGGGGGCAAACGTAGTCCTTCGAACCATTCCATAAAGTCAGGTCGGAACATCTGGCGTTTGCCATAGAACGTGTTCCCGCGCAGCCATGTGCTTTCTCCACGGCTAAGCGAAAGGGAGCGCACGTGATCCAACTGCTCCCGCAATTCGGCTTCATCAATCAGGTCGGCCAATGGAATTTTTGTAGACCGGTTGATAAGGCTAAATTTGACGTGGGTTTCCGGCTTGTTGTGAAAAATGCTTTGGCACATCAAAAGCTTATAAAAGTCGGTATCGATCAGGGATCGCACAATTGGATCAATCTTCCATTTGTGGTTCCAAACGCGTGTTGCAATATCGACCATTTTTTCGGCTCCGGATGCGTGTTTAGGCGCTTAAAGCAAACGCACATGTGACTTGCAAGGATCAGGCGAGTGTGACGCCCGCTGCCTTCATGCTCGCAATCGCAGCATCCAACGATCCATCCATATTGATAGCGCGGCAAAGATCCATGTTTACGGTGACATGAAACCCTAACTTGGCGGCGTCCACGGCTGAGAAATTGACGCAGAAATCTGTGGCCAATCCAACCATGACAAGTTTAGAAATTTCGCGGGTGCGCAAATAACCCTCAAGTCCTGTTGGGGTCTTTTTGTCATTCTCAAAAAACGCCGAATAGCTATCGATTGAATGGTTATACCCTTTGCGAATGATCATATCCGCGCGGTCTTGATTCAGATCGGCATGAAATAGGGCACCGTCAGTTCCCTGTACACAGTGATCTGGCCAAAGAACCTGGTCACCATAAGGCATCTTTGTTAGCTTATACGGCTCTTCGTCTGCGTGTGAGGATGCGAAGGACGAATGGCCCGCAGGGTGCCAATCTTGGGTTAATACAACAGCGTCTGCCCCCGGCATCAAAGCGTTGATGCCAGACACAACTTCATGCCCCCCAGAAACAGCCAACGCACCATTTAGGCAAAAGTCATTTTGCACATCAATTACGATCAAGGCATGAGACATTTGGCATCCTTCAATGGTATTTGTAGCGGGCGTATGATCGCCCTAAGCGGGCGTTAATGCAAACCCCTTGTCCAAAGCGCCACTTAGGCGTATCTGAGCGCGCATGATTACAATTGCTGCATTATACCATTTTACCCGTTTCGAAGATGCTGACGCATTGCGTCCAGCCGTGCGCGCCTTGTGCAATGAGCAAGACGTGAAGGGCACGATCCTGTTCGCCAATGAAGGGGTCAACGGAACTATTGCCGGTCCACGCGTAGGAATCGACGCCGTTCTGGCGCACCTGCGCAGTCTTCCGGGTTGTGCTGCTTTGGAGTGGAAAGAAAGCTTTAGCGAAAAGCAGATTTTTGGCAAAATCAAAGTACGCCTTAAGCGTGAAATTGTGACGATGGGCCAGCCCGATGTTGATCCGCTTTCTGCTGTGGGCAACTATGTGCAAGCCAAAGATTGGAATGATCTGATCGCGCAAGACGACGTTGTCGTGATCGATACGCGCAATGACTACGAAGTGGCAATTGGCACCTTTGACGGTGCTATTGATCCGGAGACGTCCACTTTTGGTCAGTTTCCCGCGTGGTGGGAAGCCAACAAAGAACGCTTTCATAACAAGAAAATCGCAATGTTCTGTACGGGCGGTATTCGCTGTGAGAAATCGACTAATTATCTGTTGGGGCAGGGCGTTGAGGATGTGTACCACCTTAAGGGTGGGATCCTGAAATACCTTGAAGAAGTGCCAGAAGGGAAAAGCACATGGCAAGGCGATTGCTTTGTTTTCGATAACCGTGTCAGCGTTGGTCACGGTCTAAAAATTGGTGAGCATTCATTGTGCCACGCCTGCCGCCGTCCGTTGTTTCCAGAAGACATGATGCGTGCTGAATTTACTGTTGGCGTTAGCTGTCATCAATGTGTTGATGAGACGTCCGATTCAGACAAAGAGCGGTTTCGCGAGCGTCAAAAGCAGATCGAATTGTCACGTAAACGTGGCGAAGATCACATGAAGGCAAATAGTCCTTAAACCAGTTTTGGAATTGGGAACAAATACCGACAGACAATTTTAATTGTTAAGAACTGCGTAACAGCTGCCGGCTAATTCTAACCTTGGGTGAAGATGTTAGGCTGTCACGGGTTGCTGTTTCACAAGGTAATCTAGTCTTTCGCATCCAAGTGGCACCACTTGCTGTATAACTGAATCCATTTGCAGAAAGAGAAACGGTTGTTGTCCCTCGATCCGATGTTGCGATCGAAGAGGAACCTGGAATTGGTCTTGCTGAAGTACCCGATGGGACGTCGTTGTCAGAAGTGATCGCCGGCTTGAATGCTGTAGGCGTTGCGCCCCGCGATATGATCGACATTTTGAAAAGCTCAAAGCTCAAAGCTCAAAGCAGCAGGCGCACTTCATGCGGAGTTTATTATCAACTAGTTGTAGTTGGCGCTGAAAATTTGAATCAGCGCCAACTGATTTTTAGAAGTCGAGGTTTTCAACACTCAGAGCGTTTTTCTGAATGAACTCACGACGTGGCTCAACAACGTCACCCATTAGCTTGGTGAACAGATCATCGGCTTCTGCCATGTCTGACACCTGTACTTGCAGCAAAGTACGTGCGTCTGGATCAAGAGTGGTCTCCCAAAGCTGATCTGGGTTCATCTCACCAAGGCCCTTGTAGCGTTGTAGGGATAGGCCTTTTTCGCCTTCACCCAAAATGGCGTCTAGCAAATCAATTGGGCCATGGATAACTTGGCTGCGATCTTTTCGAACCAAGGTGGCTGGTAATTCGTAAACGTCTTGCAAGCTTTTGGTAAAGCTACCCGTTTTACGGGCTTCGCCAGAACGCAACATTTTCCCATCCAATGTTCGAACTTCTTCGACACCGCGCAAAATACGAGCCAAACGCATACCGTGATCTTGCGTGATACGGCCGCTCCAGCCTTTTTCGTATTCTACAGCAATTAGGTTTAAACGAGCTGCCAGTTTGTCAGCGGTTCCTTGTAAGTCACCATCAACTGCACCCGGTACAAAAGCACCAGAAATTGCGGCTTGTTCCAAAATGTGACGTGGATAATGGGTTGGGAAGGCTTGGAAAACGCGGCGTAATTGGCGCGCTTCGTCGACAATGCGAATAAGATCCTGACCTGATATTTCTTCACCGTTGCCCTGGCGGAGAACTGCACCCTCTATACCTTGCTGGACCAAATAGTCGTCCATCTCTGCTTGATCCTTCAGGTAAACCTCTGAACGACCACGCGAAACTTTGTACAGTGGTGGTTGTGCAATGTAGAGGTGACCATTTTCGATCAGTTCCGGCATTTGACGGAAGAAGAAAGTCAAAAGTAGCGTGCGGATGTGTGCACCATCAACGTCAGCATCAGTCATGATGACGATTTTGTGGTAACGTAGCTTTGCGAGGTTGAATTCCTCACGTCCAATGCCCGTACCTAAGGCCATGACCATATTGCCGATTTCTTGTGATCCCAGCATGCGATCAAAGCGTGCGCGCTCAACGTTCAGAATTTTACCTTTGAGTGGCAAGATGGCCTGAGTCTTACGGTCACGTCCAGTCTGTGCAGAACCACCAGCGCTGTCACCCTCCACAAGGAAGATTTCAGTGTTAACCGGATCTTTGTCAGAACAGTCTTTTAGCTTCGAGCTGAGGAAGTTCATGTCCATCGGGTTCTTGCGGCGTGTCAGATCACGGGCCTTGCGTGCGGCCTCACGGGCCAATGCAGCTTCGATGATCTTCCCAACAATGATTTTCGATTCAGTTGGATTTTCTTCAAACCATTCGGCCAATTTCTCGTTCACCATACCTTCAACGGCTGGACGCACTTCAGAACTGACCAGTTTGTCTTTGGTTTGGGAGCTAAATTTAGGATCTGGAACCTTAACAGAAAGAACACAGGTTAGACCTTCACGCGCGTCATCACCAGTGAAGGTAATTTTCTCCTTCTTCGCAATTCCTGTTGACTGTGCATAGTTATTGATTGTCCGTGTCAGCGCCCCACGGAAACCCGCCATGTGCGTGCCGCCGTCACGTTGCGGAATGTTGTTTGTGAAGGGCAGAACGTTCTCGTGGTAGCTATCGTTCCACCACATTGCGACCTCAACGACGATGTCGTCGCGCTCGCCGATGATATAGATCGGCTCTGGCATCACAGTGGTTTTTGATCGGTCAAGATACTTAACAAATTCTTTGACGCCGCCGTCGTAATACAATTCGCTGCGCAGTGGCTCAACTGGACGATCATCACGCAAAATGATCCGAACACCTGAGTTCAAGAATGCCAATTCACGAAGACGTTTTTCTAGCGTCTCAAAAGAGTATTCGAGGTTCGAAAAAGTGTCTGTAGAAGCCAAGAAGCGTACTTCGGTCCCTGTGCGATCACCACATTCGCCGACCACCTTAAGGTGGTCAACTGTATCACCGTGGGCAAAGCGGGCAACATGTTCTTTGCCATCACGCCAAATACGTAGATCCAACTCAACAGACAATGCGTTCACAACGGAAACACCAACACCGTGAAGACCGCCGGAAACTTTGTAAGAATTGCTGTCGAACTTACCACCAGCGTGTAGCTGCGTCATGATAACTTCGGCTGCTGAAACGCCTTCTTCTTCGTGGATACCCACTGGAATTCCGCGTCCGTTGTCGCTGACTGAAACGGATGAATCGGCGTTAATTGTTACAGTTACTGCGTCGGCATGCCCTGCAAGAGCCTCATCGATGCCGTTGTCCACAACTTCGTAAACCATGTGGTGCAGACCAGAGCCGTCATCAGTATCACCAATGTACATCCCTGGGCGTTTTCTAACAGCTTCTAACCCTCTGAGAACCTTAATGGAATCTGCACCATACTCTTCGGGGATTTGCTCGTTGTCAGCCATGCCATTGCACCTTTATTATTTGGTAACAGTCTATGGTTTTTTAAGAGGATTGTCACGCGTTAGGCACAACATTTTGTGTCAGAGGACGGCAATGACCAGCCCAACAAGAATGAGCAATACGCCCGATCCTATATTAAACTTTTTTAGAAGTGTGGAGGAGGATAAAAGGCCACGAATTTGCCCAACACATCCTGCCAAAACAATGTTCCCTACAAATGGAACAGCTACGGATATTGAGAGGATTACGAAGATGTCGATCGCAGTGACTGTACGTAAGTCGAAGAACCCGGGCAATACACCCATGTAAAATAGGACGGCTTTAGGGTTGCCAAGAATTGCGGCAATTCCTGCCAGAAAACCAGCCCACATTCCTGGACGCGTTAATCTGCTGTCGTTTGAAATGGCACGACCTGCGTGTCGGATAAGCGCCCAACCCATAGTAATGAAAACCCCACAAGCAATCCACCTAAGAACAATCATGAAAGTATCAAAGACCGACAAAATCCATGAAATCCCAAGAATGGCGATCAGTGGCCAAACAATATCCCCAACCGCAACACCTAGAGCCAAGGGCCACGCAGCGTGAAAGCCGCCTGAAAGCCCACGTGCAGTTAATGCGACCAACACAGGCCCGGGGGTCAAAAAGAGGATGAGCAGTGCGCCTGTGTAAAGCAGTAGGTCGTTTGGATCTAGTGTCATTACATGGCCCTAACTATGGATGTGCCTGCGTCTTCGGTGACTTCAAGGTATTGGGCGCGATCACCTAAGCTGTCAAACAGCTCTGTACCTGTACCGGTCATCCATGCTTGAGCCCCTAAAGCTGAAATTTCGTCGTACAAGGCAGCGCGGCGGTCCGCGTCTAAGTGGGCTGCGACTTCATCAAGTAACAAAAGCGGTGGCGCACCGAAATCTTGTGCCAAGGCGCGGGCATTGGCGAGGATCAGTGAGACCAGAAGCGCTTTTTGTTCTCCGGTTGAGCAGTCGCGTGCAGGTACTTCTTTAGCTTTGAAAGTGCCGATCAAGTCCGCGCGATGTGGACCAACCAATGTGCGACCAGCTGCCAAATCGCGCGGGCGATTTTCGGCTAACCCAGTACAGAGGTCATCTACTGACGTGGGTAAAGGACCGTCGGCATAAGTCAGTTCAAGGGAGGCATTTGGGAAAGCAGTGACAGCATCTGTTTGGGCTGTTTCGATTTGCGTTAATGCTGACAATCGGTTGTTGTGGATCGCAACGCCCGTCTCAGCCATGGTTGCCTCAAGTGCAGTGTACCAATGGGGATCTCGTACCATATCTTTCAGCAGACGATTGCGTTCGCGCATTGCCTTTTCGTAGGTCAGGGATAGTTCTGCATGGCGCGGTTCAAAACTAAGGGTCATGCGGTCCAGAAAACGCCTGCGACCCTCTGCGCCCTCGATCCATAGGCGGTCCATGGAGGGGATCAGCCATAGGACACGCGCAACGCGGCCTAACCCAGTTTGAGGGGCTGTCTTTTCGTCTATACGTAGTTGTCGGGCTGCACCCGCTTCAGACCAAATATCGATCTCGTGTGTTTGTGTTGGCGCATGCAGCAACCCGCTGATTTTCCAGCCCAACGCTTCGGGTCGTCTTGCCATATCCCCGGCACTGGCCCGACGAAAGCCACGGCCCGGGGAGAACAGCGAAACTGCTTCTAGTATATTGGTTTTGCCAGCACCATTTGGACCGAACAACGCAACAGGGCGTTGATCGACAGAAATACGAGCAATTTTGTGAGATCGGAAATGCGAAACTATCAGTGAGGAAAGGTACAACGACATGTCCGCGACCTTTCTTGTTCCAAAAGCACTACTGCCGGTTTTTTAGACTTAGACACGCATCGGCATGACGACATAAACTGCGGAAAGGTCATTGCCTTCACGCATCAATGTCGGGTCGCCTGATGAATTAAACATGAAGACAGCATTTTCGCGATCAACTTGGTTTGCAATCTCAAGCAAATACTTGGCGTTAAATCCAATTTCCAAGGGCTCATCGCTATAAGCAACAGCGAGTTCTTCTTCAGCAGCACCACTGTCCGGTGCGTTGACGGAAAGGATCAAACGATCTTCTTCCAGCTGTAATTTAACAGCGCGTGAGCGTTCCGATGAAACAGTCGCAACGCGATCAACGGCTTTTGCAAAATCAGCAGCGTCTACTTCCAACTTACGTGTATTCCCCTGTGGGATGACGCGTGTGTAGTCAGGGAATGTGCCGTCGATGACTTTAGATGTCAGTGTGATGTTTGGCGTTGCAAAGCGAACCTTTGTCTCTGAAACAGAAACGGCAATCATCATATCGTCATCGTCAAGAAGCTTGCGCATTTCACCAACTGTTTTGCGCGGAACGATGACGCCTGGCATATCTGAAGCGCCTTCAGGCAGATCCGCATCGATACGGGCAAGACGGTGTCCATCTGTTGCAACACAGCGAAGTACTCTTCCGCCATCTGATTCAGAAATGTGCATATAAACACCATTCAAATAGTAGCGGGTTTCTTCCGTTGAGATTGCAAATTTTGATTTATCAAACAAGCGGCGCAGAACAGGTGCGGGTACGCTAAAGTTTGATGCGTATTCCGAAGAGGCCATGACTGGAAAATCGTCGCGTGGCAAAGTCGCCAGTGAGAAGTTTGAGCGGCCCGCCTCAACGGTCAAACGACCGGCTGCGCTGTCGGCTGTCAGAGTGACCAATGCGCCGTCTGGCAGTTTGCGAACAATTTCGTGCAGTGTCGTTGCGGACACGGTCGTTGCGCCTGCGCGCTCAACTTGCGCCGGTGCTTTGTCGACAGCTTCGATATCAAGGTCGGTTGCACGGAAGGATACATCTGATCCTTCGGCTTCAATTAAGACGTTCGCAAGAATTGGAATGGTGTTGCGGCGTTCAACAACCGACTGCGCTTGAGCCACTGCTTTTAGCAGATCACTGCGTTCGATACTGATTTTCATGTGGCTTCTCCAATCCCGGCTGTCGGGACAGTCAAAGTACTCTGTCCCGTCACATTCTCAAGCGTTTAATTGGTTTTGAGGCGGATTAGCTGGGTCGTCAAGTGAAGCTGCCACATTAGTGTGATTTTTAGGTCAGGCTTCGAGTGAACGCCGCAGTAATTCCAGGTCTTCAGCCATCTGCCCATCTTGAACTTTTAGCTCTTCAATGCGGCGAACACCGTGCATGACTGTTGTGTGATCACGGCCGCCAAAACGGCGCCCAATTTCTGGCAACGAGCGGCTGGTCATCTTCTTGCAAAGATACATTGCCACCTGACGTGGGCGTGCATAGCTGCGCAAGCGTTTAGGGCCAATCATATCGCTGAGACGAATATTGAAGTGATCGGACACTTTGCGCTGAATTTCTTCAACTGTGATTTTACGCTCAGACGCGCGCAGAACATCAGCCAAGCAATCTTGGGTCAGCTCCATGTTGATTTCGCGGCCAACAAGAGAGGCAAATGCAAATAGACGGGTCAACGCGCCCTCAAGAACACGAACGTTTGTCGAAATGCGGTGCGCAAGAAATTCGAGCACGCCATTTTCAACCTTTAGGCCCGGATAGTTGGCCTGTTGCATTTCTACTTTGCTTTGCAGGATGCCAAGGCGCAGTTCGTAATCCGTTGGGTGTAGGTCCACGACCAAACCACATTGCAAACGTGACTTAACACGATCTTCAAGATCCTTGATCTCGCCCGGTGCGCGGTCAGCAGAAATGATGATCTGTTTGTTTTGATCAACAAGCGCGTTGAACGTGTGGAAAAATTCTTCTTGCGTGCTGTCTTTGCCTGCGATGAATTGAACGTCATCTACCATCAAAACATCAACAGAGCGGAAGATTTCTTTGAAATCCATCATCTTGCGATCGCGCAATGCTTGTACAAAACGGTACATAAATTGTTCGGCTGACAGGTACAAAACGTTCAGATCAGGACAGCTGGTTTGCAGTTCCCAAGCGATAGCATGCATCAAGTGCGTTTTGCCTAATCCAACGCCACCATAAAGGAACAGTGGGTTAAACGTGACGGGACCACCTTCGGCAACGCGTCTTGCAGCAGCGTGTGCCAATTCGTTTGGTTTGCCAACAACAAAGTTGTCGAAGGTGAAGCGTTTATCAATCGGTGCTGTGTTCAACGTGGGGCGCGGGGCTGCAACCTTTGTAACTCGTGCTGTTGCTGTGGGAGCCTGTGGGCGTGATGTTGAAGTGTGCGTTGGAACGGCAAAGCTTAAACGGCAAACTGATGGATCAACTGTACGTAACTCGTGGAGGATCGCGTCAGCGAAATTTTGGCTTACATAGTTTCCAAGAAAATTCGTTGGGACGTGGAAGGTTGCGATACCATCTTGCAAGTCACGAAACTTAAGTGGTTCGATCCATGTCTTGAAATTATTCTGGCCGATTGTTTTGAGCAACTGTTGGTTCAGTTGTTTCCATTCTTGTTGTGTCATATGCCGTGCACCGTCCATTCATGTATTACGACCAGATAAGCGTCTTGGCTCATTCAGCTTAACCACAATTCACTTACCACTAGACGAAAAATTTAGATCTGTTCCTAACCAGAAACAGGTCCTTTCGTTTGGATTCTGACAGATTTGGTATGGAATTAATCGAATCACAGCAGTGAATCTTGATCAAATATCATACCGTCCCGAACACCAATATGTCCGACAGGCTTACATCGCGTTAGCGATACAAAGCAGATGTTGAAGAACCGCATTACGCTCTTCTTACCTTCAGCCCAACTGTCCCGTCCCAGAAACCGTTGGGTTTGAACTGTCCCCCAGTGGGCGAAGTGAATCGCTTGAGACAGTGGTAACAAGTTCGAGAGTGGTGCGGCAACAGAACTTCATTGTTGACTCAGTGATTCCACGAAAAGAATCTGAGGGACCGTTTTTTTGTGTGCTGGAATCAAAAAAGGCACCGCAGTAAGCGGTGCCTTTTTCATAATACTTTTGATCGGTTTAGGCGATTGCTTTAACACGTGCAGACAGGCGCGAAATTTTGCGCGACACTGTGTTCTTGTGGAAAATACCTTTGGTCACACCACGCATCAGCTCAGGCTGTGCTGCACGAAGTGCTGCTGTTGATGCTTCTTTGTCACCAGATTCGATGGCTTCTTCGACAGCACGCAGGAATGTTTTGATGCGCGAGCGGCGCGCTTTGTTTACAGCTGCACGGCGTTCGTTTTGACGTGCGCGTTTCTTGGCTTGAGGCGTATTTGCCATTTTATCTCGTCCCGTTTCATGTTCGGTGCGGTAGTTTTAAACAGCTAAAAGCTGCGGTGAAGTCGGGTGTGTAGGCGCGAAGGCCTTGTGAGTCAATGTATGAATGGCGTTACTTGTCGCGGAACTGTGCTTCACGCTTTTCTAGGAATGCGGACATGCCTTCTGATTGGTCCTCGGTCGCGAAAAGTGCGTGGAAAACGCGGCGTTCAAACAAAAGTCCCTCATTTAAGGAAACCTCATAGGATCGGTTCACTGATTCTTTAACGGCCATAGTCGAAAGAATTGATTTTTCAGAGATCTTTTGCGCAGCGCCCAACGACTCTTCGAGCAAGCGTTTAACTGGGACAACACGGCTAACTAGGCCACTACGCTCTGCCTCGTCCGCATCCATGAAGCGCCCAGTTAGGTTCATATCCATTGCTTTGGATTTGCCAACAAAACGAGTCAAGCGTTGTGTGCCGCCGATACCAGCCATGACACCTAGATTGATTTCTGGCTGACCAAATTTAGCAGTCTCAGAGCAAATGATGAAATCGCACATCATTGCCAATTCAGCACCACCGCCCAGCGCATACCCAGAGACGGCTGCAATAATTGGTTTGCGCACACGCAAAATTTGATCGGTTTCTGGAGTGAATAGGTCTGTGGTAAAGGCTTCGACAAATGTCATTTCACGCATCATTGCGATGTCGGCACCAGCGGCAAAGGCTTTTTCGGAACCGGTCAACACAATGCAACGCACTTTGTCGTTGCTTTGGCAGGCTGTCATTGCATCGGCCAATTCACCCAGCAGCTGAGCATTCAACGCATTGAGCGCGTCAGGCCGGTTTAACGTTATAAGTGCGACGTGGTTTTCAACATCAACGATGATGGTTTCATATGCCATTTAGGTTCTTCCGTTATCCATGTCAGAGCTAATTTAGTATCACGGCTGAAGTCTGTTTCAAGCTATGTTTGGCAGGAGGGGCAATGGAACGATGATCTGCCGGACTGAACAATGCGTTCTATGGATTTTGTACAACCTTCTGTACGACAAGGGTCTCCCTCGCGCCCATATACGTCAAAGGAATGTTGAAAATATCCAAGTTTTCCATCTGCTTGGCGGAAATCTTTAAGCGAAGACCCTCCCGCCTCAATCGCCTCAGATAAGACATCTCGGATGATTGGAATCAGTGATCTGACCCGCTTTTTTGTCAGGTCTTTGGCAAGTCGTGTTGGGGCGATGCCTGCGCGAAAAAGCGCTTCACAGACGTATATGTTGCCTAAGCCGCAGACGATTCCCTGATCCAGGAGTGCAGATTTGACCGGTGATTTCTTGTTTTCGAAGGCTGTGATTAAGACTGAGTCGTTAAAATCGTTCCCAAGGGGTTCAGGGCCCAGCGCTGCCAGCAATTTGTGTTTTTCAGCGGTTGTTGTGTCCAATAAATCCATCGCGCCGAAGCGACGTGGATCGTTAAAAGTCACGCGTGCCCCGTTGCTCATGTGAAAAACCACGTGATCGTGTTTTTCGGGTGCTGGGTGTTCGTGCACAAATTGCCCCAATGGATCACCAGAAATTAGCATACGGCCGGACATGCCCAAGTGGATTAGTAATGTTTCACCACTGCTTAGGTCTGCCAGTACGTATTTCGAACGTCTGCGCAGCTTCAAAACGGTCCTGCCAGTCAGGCGCTCTGACATGTTGTCAGGGAAGGGCCAGCGTAAATCAGGGCGGTGTACATCTGCCTGGACGATGACCTGCCCCTCCATAGCTGGCGTTAAACCGCGACGGACCGTCTCAACCTCTGGAAGTTCGGGCATTGGATACTCACTTTTATTAACGGGTACAGGACGATACCTGTGACAAAGGGGTGTATTGTGCGTGGCCCCCAGCCCCCTATAACAAGGGCATATTGTAAGGACGACAAGACCTATGACTCAAGATAGCGCAAATACCACCCATTTCGGCTTTGAAACCGTACCTGAAGGCGAAAAAGCTGGTCGGGTACAGGGCGTATTCAACTCTGTCGCAAGCAATTATGACATTATGAACGACGTCATGAGCATGGGCATCCACCGCATTTGGAAAAATGCGATGATGGATTGGTTGGCCCCGCGCAGTGGTCAAAAGCTATTGGATGTTGCTGGTGGTACCGGTGATGTATCGTTCAAATTTCTAAAACGTGCTGGCAGCGGTCATGCGACAGTTCTTGATCTGACAGAACCTATGTTGATCGAGGGCCGCAAGCGGGCCGAGGCTGAAAGCATGCAAGACAACCTTGAGTGGGTTGTGGGCGATGCGATGGCATTGCCGTTCGAGGACAACAGCTTTGATGTTTATACAATCAGCTTTGGCATTCGTAATGTGACCCGCCCACAGGAGGCGCTGAACGAAGCGTATCGAGTGCTGCGTCCGGGTGGTCGTTTGATGGTTTTGGAATTCAGCCAACTGCCGAATGCAGCAATGCAAAAAGCTTATGATCTGTATTCATTCAATGTGATCCCCAAGATGGGCAAAATGATCGCAAACGATAGTGAAAGTTATCAGTATTTGGTAGAATCAATCCGCAATTTCCCCGATCAGGAAACATTTCTGGAAATGTTGCGCGTCGCTGGTTTCGCAAATGCGAAGTACCGCAATATGACTATGGGAATTGCAGCACTGCATTCAGGATGGAAAATCTAATATGCGTGGCCCACACAATATCTGGCGACTGATCCGTACAGGCGCAACACTTGAACGCACAGGCGCGATGAATGTCGTGCTGGATGCGTTTGAAGCGCCGCGTTCTCTGCGGTTTGTTGCCAAGGCGCTGGGCAAGCCATTTATGTGGTTAGGCTACAAAGGTGACCCTGAAATGCCACCAGCGACCCGTGCGCTGACGGCACTGGGTCCTGCATATATTAAATTGGGGCAAGTTCTTTCGACGCGTCCTGATGTAGTTGGCGCTGAGTTGGCGGTTCAACTGCGTGTACTCCAAGACAAACTACCGCCATTCTCAATCGAGGAAGCCAAGGCTGAGGTCGAACGGGAATTGGGCCAGCCTGTTGATCAGATTTTTTCAGAGTTTAGCGAACCCGTCGCTGCGGCTTCAATCGCGCAGGTTCACCGGGCACGTGTTGCCGCAACGGGTGAAGATGTTGCGGTTAAGGTGTTGCGCCCGGGAATTGAACGGGCATTTGGCAAAGACGTTGATGCGTTTTACCTTGCTGCACGTATTATGGAAATCTGTGCCCCTGGTGCGCGTCGCCTTAGGCCTATCGAAGTGATCGAACATTTTGATGGCGTGGTTCAGGGTGAACTTGATCTGCGCTTAGAAAGTTCTGCAGCTTCTGAATTTGCGGCTAACACCGTGAATGATGAAGGCTTTCAACTTCCGAAGATCAAGTGGGAATATTCAGCACGTCGTGTAATGACTTTGGGTTGGGCAGACGGCGCTCCAATGGGCGACAACGATGCAATTGATGCTGCGGGTCACAACCGCGCTTTGCTTGGTGATCGCGTTTTGCAATTGTTTTTGAGCCACGCACTACGCGACGGCTATTTTCATGCGGACATGCACCAAGGCAATCTGAAGGTTGCCCCAAACGGTGACATCATCGCCTATGATTTTGGGATCATGGGCCACATCGATGAATACACACGACGCGTTTACGCCGAGATTTTGTACGGCTTCATTCGCAAGGATTACAAGCGGGTCGCGCAGGTCCATTTTGAAGCGGGCTATGTTCCTGCTGACAAAGATGTAGATGAATTTGCACGCGCGTTGCGCGCTGTTGGCGAACCCATTTTTGGGATGGATGCATCCCAGATGTCTATGGGTCGTTTGTTCAGCTATCTGTTTGAGGTAACAGAACGCTTTGGCATGGAAACACGGACCGAATTGATTTTGCTGCAGCGCACCATGGTTGTGGTCGAAGGCGTCGCCCGTAGTTTGAACCCGCAAATCAACATTTGGGAAGTCGCTAGCCCGATCGTGACCGATTACATCACGAAGTCCATTGGGCCGAAGGCTGTTCTATCTGATCTAGGGAAAACAGCACGCGTGCTTGCGCGCTTTGGCCCGCGCCTGCCGGCATTGGTCGAAGGCCTGTTGATTCAACAGGGTCAACTCGACCCCCCTAATCGCCCAACGTTTTGGCGTTGGATTATCCTTACAGCTGTTTGTTCCGTTGGAATTGGTGCCTTTGGCTTTACGCTGGTCGATCTCTTTTTCTAAGCGGCCGTTAGTTTTTTGCGACCCGTTTCGGATAAGGTCCATGCCTTGCCACCTTCGAACACGGCTGTCGTTAACGGTTTGAACTTACCTGCACCAGTATCCAGATTGATTCGGTTTCCGTAATGGGTAGCTTCTTCGACAATGGTGTGACCGTGAACGATCATTTTTGGATGGGCGGCTGTGTATTCGTGAAAACCCTTACGGATCCAAATTAGATCTTCCAAGTTTTGTTGATCTAGTGGCACTTCTGGACGCACACCTGCGTGACAGAAGAACAGGTCTTTATGCGTGTAGGACAACGATAACTCTTTTAGGAAATCTACATGGGCTTGCGGTACTGCGGCTAGAGCTTCGGCATGGGTGTCCATGAGACGGGTACGGCCTGTCGAAATGACACCGTATGATGCAAGTGTTGTATCGCCGCCTAGACGCGGGTGAAGCCAATACAATTCAGTGATGATCTGTGGATCGTGCTGTGGTGGGCTTTGCATGAACAATTCAAACATGTGGTCGTGGTTGCCTTTGATAAAGGTCCAATTGCGGCCCGTATTTTTGCCCTCGATCAGCAGATCAATCACACCGCAGCTGTCTGTGCCACGATCGGTGTAGTCACCCAAGAACACAATTTGTGCATCCTTGCCGCCATCTTTTTCAATCAAATCTAACACGCGGTGCAGTTCTGCCAATTGCCCGTGGATGTCCCCAATCGCGTAGATTGAGCCAGATTTCTTTGTTTCCGATGTCATTGTTCAGTTGCCTCACGCAAAACGCCGCCCCAACAATTGGAGCGGCGTCTGCATTGTTAAATATTTTGTCGCCTTAGGCTACGTCAAAAGCCAGTGGCTTCACTTGCTTGAACAATTTCGTCGCGTCCAATGCATCGACAACGTCCTGTTTAACCGGATGATCGATGTAAAGGAGGGCAATCGCTTCGCCGCCAACTTCGCTACGACCAAGGGTAAAGTTAGCGATGTTAACACCGTTTTTGCCCATAGTGTTGCCCAGCAAACCAATGATACCCGGAACGTCTTCGTTCGTAGTGTACAACATGTTTGCACCGATTTCGGCGTCAACGTTGATGCCTTTGATCTGAATGAAACGTGGCTTGCCATCGCTGAACACAGTACCCGCAACAGAACGCTCACGCTTGTCTGTTACAACAGTCACTTTAATGTATCCGTCAAATGCGCCGGACTTATCTTGGTTGGTGGTGCTGATCTGGATGCCGCGCTCTTTTGCGATCAATGGTGCGCTGACCATGTTCACATCTGGGTTGGCTTTTTTCATGATGCCCGCAACAACGCCGCAGTTCAGCGCGTCTAGGTTCATTTCAGAAACCGCACCGTCATACAGAATGTTGATGGCTTTGATTGGCTCGTCTGTCATCTGGCCTGTGAAAGAACCAAGGTGGCTAGCCAGTTCAAGCCATGGGCCCATAACTTTGGCTTCTTCGGCTGTGACGGATGGCATGTTCAGCGCGTTGGTTACGGCACCTGTCAGAAGGTAATCTGACATCTGTTCAGCCACTTGAAGCGCTACGTTTTCTTGCGCTTCAGTTGTCGCCGCACCAAGGTGAGGGGTGCAAACAACGTTTGGCAGGTTGAACAATGCGTTCTCTTTGGCAGGTTCGTTTGCGAACACGTCAAAGGCTGCACCAGCAACGTGGCCAGATTTCAACGCTTCGGCCAGGGCTTCTTCGTCAACCAAACCACCACGGGCACAGTTGATGATGCGAACACCTTTTTTGGTTTTAGCCAGGTTTTCACGGCTTAGAATGTTGGCTGTTTGCTTGGTGAACGGAACGTGCAACGTGATGAAGTCAGCGCGCTTAAGTAGTTCGTCTAGTTCAACTTTTTCAACGCCCATCTTCTCGGCTTTTTCTTCGCCAAGGAAGGGATCGTATGCCACAACCTTCATTTTCAAACCACGGGCGCGGTCACAAACGATGCCACCGATGTTACCCGCGCCGATGACGCCAAGGGTTTTACCAGTCAGTTCAACGCCCATAAATTTGGACTTTTCCCATTTGCCGGCGTGTGTAGATTCGCTGGCTTCCGGGATCTGACGCGCCACTGCAAACATCATCGCAATGGCGTGTTCTGCTGTTGTGATCATGTTGCCAAAAGGTGTGTTCATGACGATCACACCCTTTTTAGAAGCCGCTTCTTTGTCGATGTTGTCTGTACCGATACCGGCGCGTGCGATGACTTTTAGGTTCGTTGCATTCGCAAGGATCGCATCAGTCACGCGGGTCGCGGAACGGATGGCCAAACCATCGTAGTTGCCGATGATCGCCGCCAAGGCTTCTTTGTCTTTTCCGAGATCTGGCTGGAAATCAACATCGATGCCGCGGTCACGGAAAATTTGAACTGCTGCTTCGCTAAGCTTGTCAGAGATGAGTACTTTAGGTGCCATGATGGGCTCCAATTCTAATGTGTGTTTTATGTCGGTATGACGTCGGTATTGCGTCGGTGTTTGAAACCGATGCTTAAGCGGACGCGATTTCGGATTCGAAAGCCCAAGCGAGCCATGGCAACATCGCTGTGATGTCAGACTTTTCAACCGTCCCACCACACCAGATGCGCAAGCCAGCTGGCGCGTCGCGATATGCACCAACGTCGAGCGCCACATTTTCGTCAGCCAAACGTTTTGCAATCGCTTTTGCAAACTTCGGACCATCAGTAATGCGGGCATCTGTGAACTTCACGCAAACGGATGTGTTTGAACGTGTCGCAGGATCAGTCGCAAGGAAATCAACCCAATCGTTGGCTGCAACAAAATCTGTTACGGCGGCAGTGTTGGCATCGGCGCGGGCAATCAAACCCTGAAGGCCACCAACTGAACGGGCCCAATCAAGGGCGAACAGGTAATCTTCAACAGCTAACATGGAAGGTGTGTTGATGGTTTCACCTTTAAAGATTCCATCGATCAATTTTCCACCTTTGGTCAGGCGGAAGATTTTTGGCATTGGCCATGCTGGTGTGTAGCTTTCCAGACGCGCAACTGCACGCGGGGAAAGGATCAGCATGCCGTGGGCTGCTTCGCCGCCCAAAACCTTTTGCCAAGAGAATGTTGTAACGTCTAGCTTGTCCCATGGCAGGTCCATCGCGAAGGCAGCAGATGTTGCATCGCACAATGTCAGGCCGTCACGGTTCGCAGGGATCGCATCGCCATTTGCCATACGAACGCCAGAAGTCGTGCCGTTCCAAGTAAAGCAAACATCGTTGTCATAGTTCAGGGCAGACATGTCCACGATCTCGCCGTAGTCGGCGGTGTGAACGGAATGTTCAATTTTCAGCTGCTTGACCACATCAGTGACCCAGCCCGCGCCAAAGGATTCCCATGCAACCATTTGTGCAGGGCGTTCACCCAACAAAGACCACATCGCCATTTCAAAGGCGCCAGTGTCAGAGGCTGGAACGATACCGATTTTATAATCAGCAGGAATGCCAAGAATGTCACGTGTCTCTTCTATAGCGGCAAGCAATTTTGCTTTGCCGACAGCAGCGCGGTGTGAGCGACCAAGTGGTGCATCGTTTAGCGCTTCAAGAGTGTGTGTTGGGGGTTTGGCACATGGGCCAGATGAAAAACGCGGATTTGCCGGCCGCGTGGCCGGTTGCTGAGTAGTCATTGATGCTATCCTTACAGATAATTGCCCTCCGTTGGGGGAGGGTGTCCCACCCCTGGACATACGGACCCCCAGTAAAAACAGCAATAGACAAAGGTACTTGTTATGCGAGTAAATGTAGCCTTTTGCAGAACGATGCAGGAACGCATGTTTCCTATTGGCACAATTCTGACACAAGGAAATCTGGTTTTGTTCCACAACACCGAGTCGCAGAATTGGGTGGCAGGCTTCATGCAATCAGCTCATTTCTGGCATGTCAGGTGGCGTCATGAGTGGGATGGCGTTGATATTGACTGCGAACGTCAAAGGCTTGAAGCCCGCCGCCAAAATCGTGCTGATCCAGTTGGCAGACTTCCACAACAAAGAAACCGGCCAGTGCAATCCAAGCGCCAAGCGGCTGGTGGATGAATGCGAGATGGGCCGCGCCACTCTATACCGGCATATGACGACCTTGGAGCAATTTGGCCTCGTTACGCGCCATGCCCGTGGTGATGGCGATGGTGGGCGTGGGTCCAATCAGTATGAACTGCACCTCGACATCACCCTTGGTCCCAGTTCTCGCGCTAAGGGTTGGGGGAGTGGTCCTAATGGGGTTTCGTCTCAAAATGAGACGGGGGGCGTCGCAAAAACGCGTGGGAAGAGTCTCACCAGTGAGACGGGGGTAGTCCCAAATCGGGACACGAACCTTACCATTGAACCTGTGAAAGAACCACCTATGCGCAAGTGCGAGGCGGCTGGAGATGAAGAAGCTGAGAAAATTCTGGCGGCGTATCCACCGGACCGGCTTCGCGGCAAAGCAGTCTGCCTTGCCCAGATCGAAGAGGCCATGAAGAAAGGATCGCACCGGAGTATTTGCTGTAAGCCGTCAAAGCCTACGCGACCGACAGCGCAGGGTTCACCCGCTCCAAGGTTTGCTTTACCGACAACTGGTTTCAGTTGCGGCGTTGGCAGGCCTAGATAGAAAAGTTCGCCGAAGATTGCGGAAAGACGGCAGCATTGCAGGCAGATCACCGTGCGCGGTTGGCCTGCTGGATTGGTGATGGCAGCCCGATGTGTAAGCACATCACGGCCAAACAGATTGACGGATTACTTGCCTCAAAGCTGGTGACAGGGGCTCAAATCCAAGCCGCAGGCTTCAGCTCATGACCGCGACCAACCCCACTGAAGGGTAAACGGCAAGGCGACCCATGTCATACGCTGACGCTGCTGACACGGGACCTTACGATGGGCGGCACGCCTCCACTTCGAACCTCACGGGCGCGGAAAAAACCCGCACCAAAGAGTGGCTGACGGAGACGTTCGTCTTTCGATGCACAGCGGCAGACAAGGCCCAGCTGTGCGCCAAGGCCGAGGCTGCTAGTCTGTCGTTAAGGCGGATGACGTTCGGTCTGTGCGTCCTGGATTGGGTGCCGCGCCGAAATTTGCGGATCAAGTGATCGGCATGCTTGTCAGCGTGGACGTCGAAGGGGGAACACCTGTTTTGATGGATCAATTGTTGGCTTAGATCACGGTGTCTTGTCGTTGGGTCAGCAGGTTTCCAGTTCCGATGAAGTCCTTAACCCTCAGAATTCATCAACCCTTTGCCCCTTGGCCGCGCGAATATTTGTCCTCGTAGCGGACAATATCATCTTCCTCGAGATATACTCCGGTTTGGACTTCGATCAGAACCATCGGAACTTTGCCGGGGTTTTCCATGCGATGCACAGCGCCAAGTGGGATATAGACCGACTGGTTTTCAGACAGCAATTTCACCTCGTCACCAACGGTGACGCGTGCAGTGCCCTCTACGACAATCCAGTGTTCCGAGCGGTGGTGATGGCTTTGCAATGACAGCGAAGCACCGGGATTGACGTGAATGCGTTTCACTTGAAACCGGCCCCCGACCGCAAGGCTTTCAAACCAACCCCACGGACGGTAATCAAGCGGCAGGGTTTCGGCCTGCGCCACACCATTGGCCTTCAGCGTTTTTACCGCGATTTTGACGTCCTGTGCGCGATCTTTGTGCGCGATCAGAACCGCGTCCGGCATTGCCACTGCGATGATATCCGTCAGGCCGATCCCGACCAGTTCTTGCGTTGGGGATTCCGCGCGCAGCAGGGAATTTGTACAGTCAATTGCAGTGGTCGGCCCGTTTGTGACAACACCGTTTGCGTCCGATCCGCTGTCACGCCACACCGCATCCCAACCACCAAGATCAGACCATTCACCAGAAAAGGGCAATACGACAAGGTTGTCGGCCTTCTCCATGATCGCGTAATCAATTGAAATATCGTCGATTTTCCCCCACGCTGCAGGGTCCAGTCGGGTGAAGGCCAGATCGGCCTGTGCATTTTCAACTGCGCGGCGGATTTTTTCCAACATGTCGGGCGCGTATTTTTCAAACGCGCCAATCAAAGACGACGTGGCGAACAGGAAAATACCGGCATTCCACAGGTGTTCGCCTCCCTTCAGCATGTCTTCGGCTTTGATTGCGTCGGGTTTTTCAACGAAGCCTTTCAGGGGCAGCGGCGTGGGCAGAAAATCCGACCCCATTTTTTCACTGAGGGCGAGCCAGCCATATCCGGTTTCAGCGCGTGTTGGCCGGATCCCGAACGTCACGATCTGCCCCGATTGTGCTGCATCTGCGGCGGCCATGACAGTATCGCGGAAATGCGCAATGTCGGGGATCACATGGTCGGATGGTGCCACAAGCATCAATGAGCCGGAATGTTGTGCCTCAAGCACAAGTGCAGATGCCAGAATGGCGGGGGCGGTGTTCCGGCCCTCTGGTTCAATTAGGGTGGCGGCGGGCAGTGTTTCGATAGCGGCCAGTTGTTCTAGAACGATGAAACGGAAATCTGATCCCGTGATGACCATCGGGTCGGCAAAGCCATCGCCGGATAGGCGTCGTGCAGAGGCTTGAAACAGGCTTTCTTCGCCCATCAGTTGCGTGAATTGCTTGGGATAGGATTTGCGGGACAAAGGCCACAGCCGCGTCCCCGACCCACCGCATAGCAAAAGAGGGTGTATCACGGTGGCCATCATATTGTTCCTTTTAGTTATGAGCGGTGCGCATTGGCCGAATTGTCCAAGAACCATTGGTAGGTTTGGTGTAATCCATTTTCGAGTTCAATTGTCGCGGTCCAACCCATTTTTGCCAAACGCGTCACATCCATCAACTTGCGCATCGTCCCGTCCGGCCTGGTCGTATCAGTTGAAATCCTGCCTTTGAACCCTGTCACTTTTGCCATCATCTGCGCCAGTTCAAGAACCGATATGTCCGTCCCCGTGCCGACATTGATATGGCTGAGCATGGGTTCGGTGTAGGCGTCATATGTTGACTTATCAAGGTTGAGAATATAGAGGCTCGCCTCGGCCATGTCACTAACGTGCAGGAATTCGCGCATCGGTTTGCCTGTTCCCCAAATCACGACTTCGTCGGCATCTTTTTGGCCGGCTTCATGGAAGCGGCGCATCAGCGCGGCAAGAACATGACTGTTTTCAAGATGGAAATTATCGCCGGGGCCGTACAGATTGGTTGGCATCACGGATCGGTAATCTACGCTATGCTGACGATTATAGCTTTCGCACAACTTGATGCCTGCAATTTTCGCTATGGCGTAGGGTTCGTTTGTGGGTTCAAGAACAGCGGTTAGTAGCGCACCTTCGGCCATGGGTTGGAGCACTTTGCCGGGATAAATGCA
Organism: Ascidiaceihabitans sp.; assembly: GCA_028248455.1. GTDB lineage: Bacteria > Pseudomonadota > Alphaproteobacteria > Rhodobacterales > Rhodobacteraceae > Ascidiaceihabitans. Next base: position 30,458 of record JAOKHV010000009.1, read on the forward strand.
CGATGATCCCAGTTGCAGCAGCTTGCGCACACCCGCATCAAACGCTTGATGGATCACGTTGCATTCAATCATCAGATTTTCATAAATGAAATTAGCAGGATAGGTGTTGTTGGCGTGAATTCCGCCCACGCGCGCCGCGGCCAAAATCACCACATCCGGACGTTCGTCTTGCATGAAATCGCGCACTGCCGCTTGATCCGTTAGATCCAACTGCGCCGAGGTCCGCAATATCAGTTCGATGTTTTCCCCCGCGTCTTTGAGGTGTTGCAGGCGTTGTGTGATGGCGCCGCCCACCATGCCGCGATGACCTGCAATATAGTACTTCATGTAACTAACCTTCGAGCATTTGGTGCAACGCGTTCTGAACTTTAAGTAAAACACCCGGTGCAAGGAATTCAATGAGATGGGCTAAAGTCGCACAAATTGGCAACAGGATCAACATGTCGATCCGTGATCCGGTATCGTGCCGATGGCTATGCTCGGGCTATTCTTCCTTAGAGAAAGGCAAGTCCATGTCGTGTTCTTTCAAAAGGGCATGGCGGCGCGCTGTTTTCAAATCTTCGCGCACCATTTCCGCACACATTTCTTGCGCCGTAATTTGTGGTGTCCACCCTAACTTTTCTTTGGCCTTGGTTGGATCGCCCAGCAGCGTTTCGACCTCGGCAGGGCGGAAGTACCGCGGGTCAATCTTCATGATGACATCGCCAACCTTTATGGCAGGGGCGTTGTCGCCTTCAATGGCCGCAACCGTTGCGACCTCGTTTACATTGTCGCCGCTAAATTCGAGGGTGATGCCAAGTTCATGGGCGGACCATGTAATGAATTCGCGGACAGAATATTGTTTGCCCGTGGCGATGACGAAATCGTCCGCGGTGTCTTGTTGCAACATCATCCACTGCATTCTAACGTAGTCAAGGGCGTGGCCCCAGTCACGCAGGCTGTCGATGTTGCCCATGTAAAGGCAGTCTTCAAGCCCGTGGGCGATGTTTGACAGGCCGCGGGTGATTTTGCGGGTCACAAAAGTTTCACCGCGGCGCGGGCTTTCGTGGTTAAATAGAATGCCGTTGCAGGCATACATACCGTAGGCTTCACGGTAATTCACGGTGATCCAATAGCTGTATAATTTGGCGACGGCATAGGGTGAGCGGGGGTAAAACGGTGTCTTTTCACGCTGTGGTGTTTCTTGCACCAAGCCATACAGTTCCGATGTGGAAGCCTGATAAAAACGGCTCTTCTTTTCCAACCCCAACAGCCGAATAGCCTCGAGCATTCGCAACGTTCCCATGCCATCAACATCGGCGGTGTATTCGGGGGCCTCAAAGCTCACAGCAACGTGGGATTGCGCCCCGAGGTTATACACTTCGTCCGGTTCAACCTCACGCAGGATACGAGTCAGGTTGGATGTGTCGCTTAGGTCGCCATAGTGCAACTTGAACTTGGCGTTATCGACGTGGGAATCTTGATAAATGTGGTCGATGCGCGACGTGTTGAAGGATGACGCGCGGCGCTTGATGCCGTGGACCTCATACCCCTTCGCCAACAAAAATTCAGCCAGATAGGATCCATCTTGCCCTGTGACGCCAGTAATCAAAGCTTTTTTCATGAGGACCTCTAAATGTTGTAATTTCGCAAAATGTGATTTCATTCATCACTATGATATGCGCCAAGCTATTGAAGTGTAAGGGCCGTGCTGCGGTTTTTGTATGATTGGTTTTAAAAGCATTGAATAACCGCCACGGTAACGATATTAAAAATAGCGGTTTATTCGAGTAAACGAAAGCAGGCGATGTGCGGCGGATATTAGTGACCGGAAGCGGTGGAATTGTTGGTGGCCATGTAATTGATTTGCTTGGTGCATCCGATCACCACGTTGATGTTGTCCGTTTCAAAGGCGACCTAGCAGATGTGTCGCAAACCAAAGCGTTTGTTGATGCGGCGGGGCCGCTTGATGGGGTCATCCACCTTGGGGCGGTGGTTGCTGTTGATCAGGTTCAGGCTGATCCCGCGCGCGCCTACAGCGTGAATGTGGGTGGTACTGTTCATCTTTTGGGCGCGCTTGCCCAATGTGCGCAGTCTCCGCATTTCCTCCACTGTTCATCGGCGCATGTCTACGCCCCGCAAAGCACCGCCATCGACGAGGACGCAGCTACTGAACCGCATTCATTATACGGGCGCACTAAATTAATGGCCGAGATTGCCGCAAAAGACGTTTGTGAAGTCCACGATATTCCGTTGTGTATTGGCCGTGTCTTTTCAATCCATGATCCTCGCCAAACCGGCACTTATCTGCGCCCCAACATCCTACGACGCCTGAACGAAGAAAATCTCGACCTCCCGTTTGATCTTTATGGGGCGGATAGCGTCCGTGATTTCCTAACGGCCCGTCAAGCTGCGGACGTCATCGTTGACCTTGCGCTGCGACGCTTTGAAGGCGTTATCAATATCGGATCGGGTGTAGGTACGAAAATTCGACATTTCGTGCAAGATTTGGCATCAAGGCCGTTGAATATTAACGGGTTAGGCGGGCAGGACTGCCTTTTGGCCGACACCAAAAAACTGACTGCGTTACAGGAGGTACAATATGCCAGACCCTAATAAAACCGTCTCCACTGTTGCCGTCAGCATTGTCATTCCGACCTACAACCGCGCGGATATGTTGCCGATGGCGATCGACAGTGCCTTGGCGCAGACGCATGATGTTGAGGTGATTGTGGTCAATCATGGATCAACTGATAACACTGATGCCGTTGCCGCCGCATACGGTAATCGCGTCAGGTATATCAAACGGAGCGAGGATTTTGGTCCGCATTTCTGCTGGCTCGATGGGGTGATGCACGCAGGGGGTGACTTCGTTCACTTGCAATTTGACGACGACTGGATTGAACCGACGTTCATTGCCGAATGTATGGCCGTGATCACCGACACCGTCGGGTTTGCATTTACCACCGCAAACGTTGTCGATGAAAATACGGGCAAAACCCTGAACACATTGTTTGAAAAATATCTACCTGCCACGGGTATCTATCCCATCCGTAAAGTGGAGGGGCGCATATTGCGTTCTCTGATCTCACCTGCGGCGGCGCTTTATCGCAAGCAAATCTTGCTGGATGCGCTGTACCAAGGGCGCCTGCCGTTGGCGACATCCGAATACCATGGTGTTGGACCGGATTGCTTTGTTACGTTACTGTCTATGCTACGCTATCCCGAAGTCGGTCACGTCAAGCAACCTTTGGCGACGTTTCGGGCACACGACGGGTCAATAACGATTGATGCCACTCAGGATTTAAATAAAAAGATACAATTGAAACGTGCCTACAAAGAAGTGAAACGCTATTATCGAGAGATGAAAGTCTTACGCTTTTTCCGCAGAATTACAGGATTTAACTGATGTCGAATGCCAACGTGACCAAGCCTGTGTTTCTGGCCGAAGACACCATCGCACAACCCGAACTCTATGAGTTGTGCGACTGGATGCTTGCGGGAAACCGTTTGACCAAAGGCGAGCAAACGCTGGCCTTTGAAGAAGAGTTCCGCGACTGGATGGGTTCAAAACATGCGATTTTTACAAATTCGGGATCGTCTTCGAACCTGTTGATGATTTTCGCGTTGAAAGAGGCAGGGTTGCTGCGTAACAACAAAGCTATCGCAGCCGCCGTCAGCTGGGTCACCACGGTGTCACCGTTAATGCAATTCGGGTTTGATATTTCGTTATGCGATTGTGACACGACAAATCTGGGCCTTGATCTGAACCATCTGGAACATCTTTGCAAAACAGAACAACCGTCCGTGTTGATCCTTGTGCATGTGCTGGGCCACGCCAATCACATGGCTGAAATTCAAGAAATTTGTGACCGCTACGGTGTGTTGGTGTTGGAAGACAGCTGCGAAGCACTGGGCAGCACGTCGGGTGGCAAGAAGCTTGGCTCGCACGGTATCGCAGGATCGTTCTCGTTTTACTACGGGCACCATATCTCGACCATCGAGGGTGGCATGGTTGTCACCGATGACGATGATTTGAACCAGATTATGCTGTCGCTTCGATCGCATGGATGGTCACGCGACCTATCGGAAGAACGGCGCATTGAGATGACGCGTAATCATGATGTCGATGCGTTTCGAAACCTCTACACGTTCTATTATCCCGGCTTTAATTTGCGATCCACGGATCTGCAGGCCTTTATCGGGCGGTCCCAGTTGAAAAAACTGGACGGGATCGTTGAGGTGCGCGAACGCAATTTTGGCCTGTATAAGGGCTCATTGCCCGACTTTTACGCGCAAAGCGGCCCGACGGAAACGCTGTCGTCCTTTGCCTATGGTACCTTTGTTGAGAACAGGTTGGAGGTTTTTAATCACCTGAAAGAAGAACAGATTGAATGCCGTCCACTGATCTGTGGAAACATTGGCAGACATCCGTTCTGGACCCGAAAAAATGGCACCTGCGATTTGCCGAATGCTGACAAAGTGCATGATTTTGGAATTTATTTACCCAACCACAACAATTTATCCCCAACCGACATCACACGTGTGGCAAACGCATTTAACAGCGTCGCGCGCCCCCATAATACGGCCTAGGCGATTGCAGGCTTGTCCTCAACGATAGGGCGGCTCGTTCATAAGGGTATGAAGTCATGACAGTAATTCTGATTGTAGAGCGCGTGCTGCACGACGAAATGGGCCATTTTCCGGGGCAGATACGATCTATCGCCAATTTCAGCGTGGCAGAGGATATTCATATTATTACATGGACGGGCCTTGGCGAACTGCCAGCGTCCGCCCAGCCCGCCCAGCGCCCCGAGAGGGTGCAGGTGCATCGTGTTTTCGCATCTTCGAGCGAGGTCACCAAAAGCACGGATCAGCCAGCACTTGTGGAGTCAGAGGCAAAGAGCCTAACGAACATTGCGTCGAACATTGGGGCAACCTCAGGCGATACGATCGTCATACCGTCCGCATCCAAGCATGATCTTCGTATAGCTCTGGCACTACAAAATGACAGTGGCCCGCGGGTTGTTGCACGTATCCTCACACTCAGCATTTTGGATGATTTAAGTGCGCCGAATCGCGATGCCCTGCGCAAATGCCAGATGGATGGGCGCATCCACCTGTCGTGCGAAACCGAAGAAATGCAAAGCGCTGTCCGCGAGAAATTTGATATCCATTGTCCGTCTGACTTTGTTCTGCCGTGCAGCGTTTTGTCGGGCGACGACGTGCCAGACCACGTACAAGGTGTGTCCTTTCGTGTCGGCATGCTGGGCGGACCGCGCGGTGAAAAGGGCAGTTTCAGGCTGCCGTCCATCGTACGATCTATCGCGGCCCAAAGCAGCAAGATGAAAGATGCGCCAAAGGTAACACTGGTCATTCAGGCATCGTTGAAATTTCGGATGCGAACCCTGTCGATGTTGGTGCAGTTGTTGCGTGCAAAACTGACGCCGGGCAATCCCTGCGTCGAAATTATCTGGGGCACGCAGTCAGGCGAAGATTATCGTCGCGCGCTGTTCGGGCTAGATTGTGTTTTGTTGCCCTATCGGCTCGATAGATACGCCACAAGCGGATCTGGAGTGGTGATTGACGCTGTGAACGCCGAAGTGCCCGTCATCCGCACACGGGGGATGGCGATGTCGCAGTGTTTGTCGTTTGGCAACGGGATCGAGGCGGCGACAGACGATGAATTTGCAGCTGCGATCCTTGAGATGGCAGTGCAGCCCGCACAGTTTCGACAGGCCGCCAAACAGGCCCGTGATGCAATGCAGGCGCGTGCCGCTGATCTTCCGTTTGTGTGATCCGACCTTGGGACGCATGCGCACTCTAGAAATTTTGACAGAGGGGGGCGTGATCGATTCAGAGCACTCGCCAGCCAAACCCCAACCGAACTTCTCCGTCATCGTGACGTGTTACAACAAAGAGGCCACGATTGAAGCTGCGATAAGGTCCGCGCACCAGCAAGGCGGGGACGTAGAAATCATCGTTGTTGATGACAAATCGGGCGATGCATCACGCACCATCCTTGCGGGGTTGGAAGTCGATAAAGTCATTCTTCATGAAACAAACAAAGGCGCGCTTGGCGCTTATCTGACTGGTTTTCGTGCGGCAACGGGGCGCATTCTTGTGATGCTTGATGGTGATGATCGCCTCGCTCCAGGTATCCTGCCTGCTTTGGCCAAGACGGGTTGGCTGAACGAAACGACCTGTGTGCGTCTTGGCATGACCACAGCGGACGACAACACCGAACTCGCCTCGGTGGACACGCCTTTGAAGTGCGCTGGAACATTTCGACCGGGGCGTCTTTTCATTCTATGTCAAAGTACGGGGGGAACCGCATATGTTTTTCCCAAGGTGCTATTTGATCAGGCCGATACTGGGCTGGCCGGGTGGTGGCCGCAGATCACCGTTCAAGACCATGTTTTGCCGGGTATGATCGGATTGTTGGCGAAGCGTTTCATCAAACTCAAAACGACGGGGTATTATATGGCGCAGGCCGGCGATGGTATGACTTTGGGCGCCCAAACTGCTGTCACGCACCATGATCGTCTGTTGTCGGATTACGCTATTTTATGCGCTGCGGAAGGGCCACTGCGCCAAGGGCCTGTCAGCCGGTTTATGCTTCGGCTTGCCCTTTTTAAACGCATGCGAAAACTTGCGCGTCGGTATCGGTTTAAGACGCCAATTTCGTTTAAGCATGTTCGCCCATCCAATGCGCGCCACGCCACGATTCAGGATCTTGCAAAAATCATTAAGTGATCGCCAAGGTGCCCACGCATTCGGATTTAGTTCCCAGCGCCTGTGAACCCAGAACCATTGTTTGGGATTGGCCTTGATCTGGCCTTCAAGTCGCGCGGTGATCTGCGTCATCATCTGTTCAGGAGAAGTGAGTGAAATCGGAGCGTCAATTTCAATTTTTGAAATTTAACCTGTCAGCTTTGCGAATGCCAAAATAGGGGATCACTAGCGCGTTTAGTTTCAAGGCAATATCGGCCACGGATGAGCTTTTTAGCACAAAATAAACACAAGATGAAATCGCTTATTAGACAAGTAACTGTAAATTATAGGTAATATAACAATGATTTGGATCCTTGGTTAGGGAAGTGTTTCCCAACGCTAGTGATGCGGACTGGCACAACAGTGAAAACGCCGTTAGAACGCCGCCTTGTCAGCTTTTTACGACATCAATGACGCCGATCGGAAACTTTGCTATGTATATTTGCACTTTGCTCACCTCTCCACAGAATCCAAACCTTGAACCTGCTTTGGTGGAATCACTTCGCAATGCATGGGGTGGTGGCGATGCTATCTGGTTGGCACCGGACGAAGCGGCAGAGTTTGCATTGGCTGACATTCCTGCCAATCGCTGGGACGTTTGGGCGGATCTGCAAAAGATGTCTGTCGATTTGATCGTTCAGCCTGTTGTGGGGCGTCGCAAGAAGATGTTGCTGGCCGATATGGACAGCACGATGATCGAGCAAGAGTGCATTGATGAACTGGCCGATGAGGCCGGCGTGGGCGAGCGTGTGAAAGATATCACTGCGCGCGCCATGAACGGTGAGTTGAATTTTGACGGTGCATTGCGCGAACGCGTAGGCCTGCTGAAGGGTTTAAGTGCAGATGTGATTCAGGCGGTTTTGGATACACGGATTACCTTGATGCCTGGTGGTGCAACATTGCTTGCGACGATGAAAGCCGATGGCGGTCACGCGGCACTGGTATCTGGTGGGTTTACTGCGTTTACTCAATCAGTGTCGGCCACGCTTGGCTTTGATGAGAATCGTGCCAACACCTTGATCGTTGAAGACGGTGTTTTGACAGGCGACGTTGGTATGCCGATCCTTGGCAAACAAGCGAAGGTTGACGCGCTGGAACAGATCACCGTGCGTTTGGGTATTTCCGAAGAAGACGTCATGGCCGTGGGGGATGGCGCCAATGACCTTGGCATGTTGCACCGAGCCGGTACTGGTGTTGCGCTGCACGCCAAGCCAAGTGTCGCTGCCGAGTGTGATGTGCGCATCAATCACGGCGATCTAACGGCGTTGTTGTACATTCAGGGGTATTCGCGCGACGAATTCGCCTCTCTGAATTGATTTTTCGATGGGGTTTTGCCCAAACCCCAGAGCTTATTTGGTAAGATGAAGCTGCGTTAGATAAGCTGAGGCGCGGCGCGTTGGGTGCCTGTGCGCGTGCCGACCCAGTTTCGGATTGGCGCGTTGAGGTACTTCATCGTTTCGGGGTGCTCTGCATCAAGCACACCAAGTTTTACGAGGATTGCAGCGATTGCGCATTCTGCCGCGCGGGTTGTTCCGTCGGTGATTTTGAGTGCAACGCCCATTTTCAGTTCCGGAATGATGGCGATAAAGAATGCCTCCGCTCCTGTTTTGACAGCGACCTTGCCCCCCATTGCGCGCATCAGGTTGGTACAAGCCCGTCCTTCACCCGCAACCAATTCAGGGTGCAGCATCATCGCCGATCGCAAGCGCTCTTCGGCGCTGTCGGCTGGGGCGGCTGCGAATGTTGCCATTGCGCGCGCCATCCCGTGAACAGTGGTTGCGTAATTTGGCGCACCACAGCCATCGATGCCGTAGCCGGGGCTGGTGAGTTGTGTGCTTTCTTCAAATGCCTCTAGGCAAGCGACTTGAACTGGGTGAGTTGGGTCGATGTACTCGGACCCTGCTTTTAGATGTTTGGTGAGCGTCAGGAACCCAGTGTGCTTGCCAGAGCAGTTGTTGTGCATTTGGCAGGGCGTTTCATGCGCGCGGATCAGCCCGTCGCGGGCATCTTTGTCGCTGGGTGCTTGTGGACCGCAGCGGAAGTCATCATCGCTGAGCCCCAGTTGTTCCAGCCATTTGGAAACGGGGTCTGTGTGGATGGCGGCCCCTTGGTGAGAGGCGCAAGAGAGGGCGAGATGTTGGGTGGTTAACCGATGTGCGTCGGCAGCACCTGAACGGATCAATGGTAGTGATTGGATCATCTTTGAGGAGGACCTTGGGAGCACAACTGTGTCCGGATCACCCCATGCATGAACGATTTGCCCAGTGTCATCGCAGACCACTGCATGCCCAGAATGGACGCTTTCAAGGAACGGACCGCGCCAAATTTCGGTCATTGGTGCTGAATTTGTCATATTTTCCCTCTCAACTGCCCGAAAACCTACCAATCAGGCTTTTGCAACTCGCTAGTTTCGCGCTAATATGCTTCTTGTCGAGAAGAATACGGACGCTGGCAAGAGTGTGGTCGCAAAAAGAACCATGGGTAGCGATTTGAAAATTGAGGTTTAGGACAGTCTGGAGGCTGGACAGATGGGAATTAAAACAACTTTTGCTGCACTACTTTGTGTAGGTTCGCTGGTGGGATCAGGTGCCATGGCGCAAAGCCAAAGCAAAAATCGTGTCGCACAAAAGACAAAATGGAGTGTTTTCGTTGAAGACAATCCAACAGAGTGCTGGAGCGTATCCGCACCTGAAGAGACCGTAAATTCACGTGATGGGCGGGTCGTCGCCGCCACACGCAGCCAGATTTTGCTGATGGTGTTTTATCGCCCAAGCGAAGGTGCCAAAGGTCAAATCGCGTTTACTGGCGGATATCCATTTGCAAGTGGTAGCACAGTCAACGTGAATATCAGTGGCAATGAATTTGAAATGTTCACTGAAGGCGAGTGGGCCTGGCCTGCAAGCGCATCAGATGACGCCAAAATGGTGACAGCCATGAAGCGCGGTGCAAGCGCCATCGTTACCGGTGTTTCTGGTCGTGGTACAGTGACCAAAGATACGTTTTCACTGCTTGGCTTTACCGCTGCTATCGAGGATGCAAAAAAACGCTGCGGCGGTTAATGAGCAACTTTTGACAGTCAAACGCGGCTCCTCCCGGGGGTCGCGTTTTTTCTTGCTCTGTCGAAACCTTTTGATACTGGCCGACATTCCTATATAGAGCGGCATCTAACCCATATTGGATGAACAACATGTCTGCTCCCAGCGCGCCGATTACCCAAGACCTGATTACGATCCCTCGCAAGATGCCGGATGGCCCTATCAATTTGGTAGGACTTTCACGCGATGTGATGCGCGAGCTGTTGATCAAACACGGGACAAAGGAAAAGCAGGCAAAGATGCGTGTGGGTCAAATTTGGCAGTGGATCTATCAGTGGGGCGTGCGCGACTTTGCTGAGATGACAAACCTGTCCAAGGATTTCCGCGCTGAGTTGGCAGAGAAGTTTGTGATCGCTGTTCCTGAAGTTGTGAACAAACAAGTCAGCACGGATGGAACACGTAAGTATCTTGTCCGTATCGCAGGTGGTCATGAGGTTGAGGTGGTTTACATCCCCGAAGCTGATCGTGGCACGCTGTGTATCTCGAGCCAAGTTGGTTGCACGCTGACCTGTTCATTCTGCCACACGGGTACACAGAAGTTGGTGCGTAACCTTACGGTAGGCGAAATCATTGGCCAAGTTATGTTGGCGCGTGATGATTTGGACGAGTGGCCAGAGCATGGCACCCGTACTTATGAGGCGCGCAAATTATCCAACATCGTTCTGATGGGTATGGGTGAGCCGCTGTATAACTTTGAAAACGTACGTGACGCGATGAAGATCGCGATGGACCCTGAAGGGATCCAGCTGTCGCGCCGTCGTATTACATTGTCGACCTCTGGCGTTGTTCCAGAGATTGCGCGTACCGCGGAAGAAATTGGTTGCTTATTGGCAGTGTCCTTCCACGCGACGACCGACGAAGTGCGCGATAATTTGGTGCCGATCAACAAACGCTGGAACATTGAAACATTGTTGGAAGCATTGCGTGCCTATCCGAAGGTTTCCAATTCCGAGCGTATTACGTTTGAATACGTTATGCTGGACGGAGTGAATGACAGCATCGAAGATGCGCACCGTTTGGTGAAATTGATTGAAGGCATTCCGGCCAAGATCAACCTGATCCCCTTCAATGAATGGCCTGGTGCGCCGTACAAGCGTTCGTCAGGCAACCGTATTCACCGCTTTGCGGATATTATTCATGAGGCTGGTTATGCTAGCCCAATTCGCACACCGCGTGGCGAGGATATTTTCGCTGCGTGTGGTCAGCTTAAGTCTGAGACGCAACGCGAACGTAAGTCACGCAAGCAGATAGCGGAAGAGGCGAGTTTAGAATCGTAATAACTGTTTCTAAAATTGAAACAATGTGGCGCACTTGCCTCATTGTTTGAGTAGCGCCCCTTAATGACCTCAATTCCGTACGATTGGTGCCGCTTGTGGAAACAATATTGGTCCCTGTAGAGACAACAGGTGGCTTCAATGTCCATTCTTTCAAATCAAGACCAATTTGCAACAGCGAAGATTGTCGAACTTGTTATCGGTGAGCGTACAAAAGCATTGCCAAAACGCAAGTGGAAGCACTGCTTGGCAGGTTACGGCTATAGCATCCGCGAAAGAAACGCAGGCGATGTGCTTGAAACACTACCGCACCACATTGAAGTTTGCACTTTGGCTGCCGAAATTGCTGCTTAAGCGATGAATTGAGTGTGGGCTAAGTTTAGCGGCCGGGGACTTCCTCGCGACGTGAGCTGGTTTCCCAATTCTCGATTAAATCCATTGCTTCTGCAGCTGTGTCGACAAAGCGGAACAGATCCAAATCCTCCTCGGAGATCGTGCCTGCATCCGCGAGCACATCCCAGTTGATAATACCTTCCCAGAAGGCTTTGCCGAAGAGCAAGAACGGTACGCGTTGCATACGGCCCGTTTGAATAAGCGTCAGTGCCTCAAACATTTCGTCGAGCGTGCCAAAGCCGCCGGGGAATACGCAAATTGCGCGTGCGCGCATTAAGAAGTGCATCTTGCGGATCGCGAAGTAGTGGAAGTTGAAGCAAAGCTCAGGCGTGACGTATTCGTTTGGTGCTTGCTCGAACGGCAGAACGATGTTCAGCCCGATTGATGCGCCGTTCGCATCGATTGCACCGCGGTTGCCCGCCTCCATCACGCCGGGTCCACCACCGGTGACAATCACGTTTTCTTTGCCATCACTTTCCTTAGACTTTAGTGTCATCAGACGTGAAAACTCGCGCGCTTCGTCATAAAAAGACGACAGGTCAGCCAGCGCTTTGGTCCGCGCCGTTTCCTTTTTCGCCGGCTCTGGAATGCGTGCACCACCAAATAAAACGATTGTGCTGTTGATGCCTGCTTCGTCCAACATCAATTCTGGTTTGAGCAATTCAAGTTGTAGCCGCACGGGGCGCAATTCGTCACGGCATAAAAATTCGTCATCAGCAAAGGCCAGTTTATATGCCGGTGCCCGTGTTTGTGGGGTATCTGGCGCGTCTTGTGTGGCGGCGCGGTCAGTGTGTGCATCGCGAAATGGCTTGGCTTGGTCTTTGCTCATCATTTCTATCCTTTAAAAATCCAGGTTGCGTAAGAGGTACCGTGCAAGAACTCAGTTTCCCAGATATGATTGCACTGTTCACAGTATTGTTGTCTAAGCGCTGCAACTTATTTTCAGAGGAACTGACATGTCAAATGCACAGCTAGAATCCGCGATTGAATCCGCATGGGATGCACGCGATACTATTTCACCTACCACAACTGGCGAACAGCGTGACGCAATTGAAGATACGCTTGCTGCTCTAGACAGCGGCAAACTGCGCGTTGCAGAGCGTCAGGACAATGGCGACTGGCACGTAAATCAGTGGGCTAAGAAAGCTGTTCTTTTGGGCTTCCGCATCAAAGATATGGAAATGCAAGACGGCGGCCCACAGGGCAGCGGTTGGTGGGATAAAGTTGATTCCAAGTTCAAAGGCTGGGGCGAAGCTGAGTGGATGGCCGCCGGTTTCCGCGCCGTTCCAAACTGTGTTGTACGCAAATCTGCATTTATCGCACCGGGCGTTGTTTTGATGCCATCGTTCGTGAACCTTGGCGCGTATGTCGACGAAGGCACAATGGTAGATACATGGGCGACTGTTGGTTCATGCGCACAAATCGGTAAAAATGTGCACCTGTCCGGCGGCGTTGGCATTGGTGGTGTTCTTGAACCAATGCAAGCGGGTCCAACAATCATCGAAGATAACTGTTTCATTGGTGCGCGTTCAGAAGTTGTTGAAGGTTGCATCGTGCGCGAAGGTTCCGTTTTGGGCATGGGCGTATTTATCGGTCAGTCCACCAAGATTTTGGACCGTGAGACGGGTGAAGTGTTCTACGGTGAAGTGCCTTCAGGCTCTGTTGTTGTTGCGGGTTCCATGCCGTCTAAAAACGGTGTGCACCTGTATTGCGCCGTGATCGTTAAGAAGGTGGATGCAAAGACACGTTCTAAAACTTCGATCAACGAGCTGCTGCGCGACTAATTACTGCACTCAATTCTAAAGAGGGGAAGGGGCGATATACCTCTTCCCTTTTTTGTGGGTGCTGCGCAATAAGTGCGTTAGTCCAAAAACACACAACAAAGGATCGGCACAATGGCTGGGTCAAAGCAAAAAGTTTATACACTCTTGGTCGAGATTGGCCGTAAAGAGGGCGACGGTCTTCCAAAGAAGGCAACCGGTGCCGCACTGATGTGTTTTGCCAGTGGTGTGGACGAGGCTGAAGCTGTTCGTGAAACTGTTGCGATCCTTAAGCAAGCGGACACCGCCCCTTTGGATGTCTCAGGTTATGGCACGTTGGAAGAACGCGAAGCCGAAGGTCACGAGATCGAAGAAGGTGAACGCGAGTTGATGCAACGTGCCTTGGAAGAGAATTCGGTTATTATTGCGCAGATGACGCCGTTCTTCGATTAACCTTTACGGGCTTTTGCCAAACTATTTCAGATAGATTTCTGTGTAGGTACCATCTTCGTGGAATTTTAAAATCAATTGGTTAATTTGTTCGATCCATTTGCTGTCGGAAGGCAGTGCGGTGCCATAGCTTTCGTACTGGAATGTTGGACCTGCGAGTTGGCCGAATGCCGCACCATCCGTCAGAACGTAATAGATAAGGATAGGAGAGTGGAAGACCACGGCGTCCAAGTCCCCGTTTTTAACGGCTGTTGCGCCTGTATCGATCAGAAGTTCCGATGCTGCCACCATTTTGCCTCTGCCCAATTTAGGAGACAAAATACGCCAACAGCCCACAAGTTATCCTGTACTTTTATAACGTACATCGTTGGCACGAGCGCTGCTCATTAAAGGCTTATACTACTAATTGCCCTGCCTTGGATCATATTATTGTCGTCAGAATAGCAGCTGTTTTTATGTTTTGTTAATGAATTACGTCAGAAGGGACTTGGCATCGCGCCATTTTCGCCACATTCCTATACGCATCTTTGATGAAAACCATAGGAAACACTATGTCTGGTATAGATCCCGCCAAACTCACAGCAGATTTAGTACGCTGCCCGTCCATTACGCCCGCTGATGCGGGTGCGTTAGACATACTTGCGAACCTATTAGGCGATGCGGGCTTTGAACTCAGCTGGGCAGACCGTTGTGGAATACGGAATTTGTTCGCTCGTTGGGGCGAAAAAGGGCACGCGCACACCTTTGGTTTTAATGGTCACACTGATGTTGTTCCGCTTGGCGATGAGGCGGCATGGACCATGCCCCCATTTGGTGCGGAAATCAAAGATGGCATAATGTATGGGCGCGGTACCACTGATATGAAATCTGGCGTTGCGGCGTTTACTGCTGCTGCTGTTGATTTTGTCAAAGAAACGCCGCCTGATGGTGCGCTGATCATTGCCATTACCGGCGACGAAGAAGCAGATGCTATTGATGGCACTACCGCCCTCCTTGAGCACATGGACAACAACAACGAAGCGATGTCTGTTTGCTTAGTTGGTGAGCCAACTTGCCCTAATGAGATGGGCGATATGATTAAGATTGGGCGCCGCGGATCGCTGACCGCCTTCTTTAAGCTCACGGGTAAACAGGGGCACGCGGCGTACCCGCATCGTGCAAACAATCCGCTTCCTGCGATGATGCGCCTAATGGATCGTTTGGCGTCCTATGAGCTGGACACCGGTACTGATCATTTTGATGCGTCTACGTTGGCTGTTGTCACCGTTGATACAGGCAACCAAGCGACCAATGTGATTCCTGCGGATTGTTCTGCTACGGCAAACGTTCGCTTTAATGACACCCATTCCGGCGCAAGCCTAAGCACTTGGCTACAAAGTGAGGCAGATAAGATAATCGCAGAGTTTGGGGTAAAGATTGATCTGAGGATCAAGATTTCAGGTGAGAGTTTTGTAACCGCTCCAGGTGAGTTGTCGAACTTGGTCAGTGCTGCAGTTCAAGCGGAAACCAATATTGTTCCAGAGCTAAGTACCACAGGCGGTACGTCTGATGCTCGGTTTATCAAGAACCATTGCCCAGTGGTCGAATTCGGACTGGTAGGGCAGTCGATGCATCAAGTCGATGAGCATGTGAAAGTCGCCCATATTCACCAACTGAAATCGATCTATGGCCGTATCCTGAGGGACTATTTTGCATGAGCATCGAGATCCATCAAACCGACGACATCGAAGCCTGTCGTGATTTGCGTCGCACGGTTTTTATTGGAGAGCAGGGCGTTTCTGAGGAAGAAGAGATCGATGATCTAGACCCTGTCTCGATACATGTTTTGGCGACGGTTGATGGGGTTCCAAAAGCAACGGCACGGATTTTGATCAAAGGAGATATTGCAAAGATCGGGCGTGTTTGTGTGCTCAAGGATCAGCGTGGGACTGGCCTCGGTGCTGCTTTGATGCGCAAGACCATTGATGTATGCAAAACTCAAGAAGGCGTAAAAAGGTCCATGTTAGGGGCACAAACGTACGCGATTCCGTTCTATGAGAAACTTGGATACCGCGCCTATGGCCCGATTTTTTTGGATGCTGAGATCGAACATCGTGACATGGAACTGGATTTATGACCCGTCCGACGTTGATCATAATGCTCAAAGAACCACGCGCTGGGCGGGTGAAGACACGCCTTGGCAAAGATATCGGTCTAACGGCTGCGGCGTGGTGGTTCCGCCATCAGGTTAAACGTCTGCTGCGCCGCATTGATGATCCACGTTGGAACGTTGTTTTGGCTGTCGCGCCTGATCGCGCTGGAATGCTTAGTCGTGTTTGGCCTGCGCATTTTGAACGCATTGCACAGGGGCAGGGAGATTTGGGGGACCGTATGGCTCGTGTTATACAGGCTATCCCTGCTGGGCCAGTATGCGTAATCGGTGCCGACATTCCTGACATTGGCCCTGTTCAAATTGCGCGTGCTTTTGCAGCTCTGGGCACATCTGATGCCGTTTTTGGTCCTGCGCATGACGGGGGATTTTGGTTGGTTGGGTTCAAGCGAAGCAATCCAATGCCTCCAAGATTGTTCCAAGATGTACGTTGGTCGACCGAACATGCGCTTGGCGATACCCGTGCTAGCCTAGGTGGGCTAAGGGTCACTTTGGTCGATGAGTTGCAAGACATAGACACGGTAGACGATTTGCGATGACGTTGGCGCATTAGCGTGCTATCCGGGCGCTATGACCCGTATCCCTACAAAGCCCGAAATTCTTGATTGGATCACATCCAATCCAACGCTGACTGCCAAACGCGATATAGCGAAGGCCTTTGGGATCAAAGGGGCTGCGCGTATCGACTTGAAACGCTTGCTCAAAGAACTCGAAGCCGAAGGGCATCTTGAGAAGCGTCAGAAATCCTATAACGACCCAGATCGTTTGCCCCCTGTCAGCGTATTGCAAGTGACGGGTGTGGGTACAGACGGTGATCTGTACGCCAAACCGATGGAGTGGCACGGCACTGGTGCGGAACCTGTCGTGCTGTTGGTGACCAAAGCACCTGAACCAGCGCTGGGCGAAGGGGATCGTATCCTTGCACGCCTAACCGCTGTTGAGGGCGATACACACGCGTATGAGGGTCGCATGATCCGTCGTGTTGGCACAAACCCACAGCGCGTTTTGGGTGTCTTTCGTAAAGGTGCCGAAGGCGGTCGTATTGTTCCGATCGACAAAGGCCAAAGCGATGAATGGCTTGTTGGCGCGGGCTCTATGAACGGTGCCAAAGACGGTGAATTGGTAGAAGCAGAGCAGTCCGGTCCAAAGGGCCGCATGGGCCGTCCGCAGGCGCGTATTGTTGAACGTCTTGGCGATCCATCGGCACCAAAGGCCGTGTCACTGATTGCGATTCACCAGCACAACATCCCTGACGATTTCCCTGATGACGTGGTGGCTGAGGCCGACGCGTATACACCGATGGAATTGGATGGCCGCATAGACCTGCGTGAAATGGCATTGGTTACGATTGATCCGTCAGACGCACGTGATCACGATGATGCGTGTTATGCGCACCTTGATGACGATCCAGAGAACGAGGGTGGCCATATCGTATGGGTCGCTATCGCTGATGTTGCGGCTTACGTGACACCTGGTTCTGCGCTGGATCGCGAAGCGCGGAAGCGCGGTAACTCAACCTATTTCCCTGACCGCGTTGTGCCTATGTTGCCCGATCGCTTGTCTGGCGACTTGTGCAGCTTGCACGAAGGTGTCCCGCGTGCTTGTATCGCAGTGCGTATGAAGCTGGATGCCAATGGTCAAAAGCTAAGCCATGAATTCGTTCGCGGCCTTATGCGGTCGCCTGCGTCCCTTCATTATGAAGAAGTCCAAGAGGCGATGGATGGCAACCCAAACGAACGCACTGCGGCCTTGTTAGAGCCCGTTATTAAGCCACTTTACGCAGCTTATGCAGCGCTTGTTGAGGCCCGCCAATTGCGTCAGCCGCTTGAGCTGAACCTGCCAGAACGCCAGATCGTTTTGGATGATGACGGCACTGTGCAGTCCGTAAACTTTAAGGATCGTTTGGACGCGCACAAGTTGATCGAAGAGCTGATGGTACTGGCCAACGTCGCTGCGGCTGAAACGCTGATTGCTAAGAAAACTGCGCAACTGTTCCGCGTTCACGAAGAGCCATCAACAGAGAAGTTGAACGCGCTACGTGAGACAGCCAGTGCGACAGGCCTGAACCTTGCGCGTGGTCAAGTTTTGCAGACCTCACATTTGAATCGCTTGCTTGCACAAGCTGCTGGCACAGATGATGAAGAGCTAATCAACTTGACCACTTTGCGTTGCATGACGCAGGCCTATTATAGCCCAACCAACTTTGGTCACTTCGGCCTCGCGCTGAAAAGCTATGCGCACTTTACGTCACCTATTCGCCGTTACTCTGATCTGATCGTGCACCGTGCATTGGTCACGACACACGGTTGGGGCGACGATGGTTTGACCCCTGCGGATGTGGACGAGCTAGAGCAAACCGCGACCCATATTTCCGACACTGAACGCCGTTCGATGATGGCGGAACGGGATACGACAGATCGCTACCTAGCGAGCTATTTGTCCGAGCGTGTGGGCGAAGAGTTCATTGGTCGCATCAACGGGATCGCAAAGTTCGGTATGTTCATCAAACTGGATGATTCCGGCGCTGATGGCTTGGTTCCGATTCGTTCACTTGGTGGTGAATACTTCCACTTTGATCGTGAGGCGGGGGCGCTGATGGGTGCAGATACAGGACTTACGTATCGCATTGGCCAACAGGTCACCGCAAAGTTGACAGAGGCCGCGCCGATCACTGGTGGCGTTGCGCTTGAGTTGCTGACAGTTGAGGGCAAAGAGGTTCCACGCGGTGGACGTTCATCCCCTGCGGGTCGCTCACCACGCCGCAAAGCGGGGCAAGCTAAGCACAAAAGCGCCAAGATGAAGCGTAAAGTGAATCGTTCGCGGCCTTAACCAAGGGCCGCGTCGATCGGATCGATATAAGAAGACAGCACCTGATCACTGGCAACGCGCCGCAATAGTATCGTTTCAACGAGCGTCGCGCGCATTGTGGCAAGCACTGCGGCAACGCTTGCATCTGCTGCGCAAGGTGTAACAGCGAATAGGTGATCACTTTAGGTTGGAGCCGCTTTTATCGCTATTAGATCATGCTTCCACCCCCACCGCGTTGCGTTTTTGAAAGAGCATCTTGATCTTATCCGTGAAGGCGATGGACCATCGGTGGCAGATCGCAAGCCATTGGATTGATTGCTTCCGCAGTGGGTTGTTTGTTGCTAGGCTTAAAACAATTGATAAATTTCTCGGGCGTATTTATGAAATTTCAAGGTTTCTTTTTTGTGGCGGCTGGCATTGTCAGCTCCAGCCAGCTCTTTGCTGGTGGTATCATTGGCCCCACGCTCAGTTCTGTTGGGAGCGATGTGGTTGAAACAGCTTCGTCTCAAGCAACCGTACCAACGACGCCTTTAACGGACCTTGTGATCCTTAATCAACCTGATGTTGCACAGATCAAAGTTGATTCGGATGGTGGCCTGAAACGCTGGCTGCGTGGTTTCAAGAAACGCGCTGCTGAGGCTGGTATTGATCAGCGTGTTCTGGAAACTGCGCTGGCTGGAATACGCTACAATACAGACATTATTGAACGTGATCGCAATCAATCTGAATTTGCCAAGACGATTTGGGACTATCTGAAAACGGCGGTTTCGGACACACGTATTTCGAACGGCAAGGCGGCGCTTGCGCAACATCAAAAGACGTTGAGTGCGATTGAACGAAAGTACGGCGTAGACAAAGAGGTCGTCGCTGCAATCTGGGGATTGGAAAGTGCCTATGGCAGCGTTCGTGGCAGCGATGGTGTCATCCAATCGCTCGCGACACTTGCTTATGATGGGCGACGGGGTGCGTTCTTTGAAGAACAACTTATTGCAGCGCTAAAGATCATTCAAAACGGCGACACCACACCTGTGAACATGACGGGTAGTTGGGCCGGTGCTATGGGTCATACTCAGTTTATTCCGACATCATTCTTAGAGTACGCCGTTGATTTCACCGGCGACGGCAAACGCGATATTTGGTCGGATGACCCGACGGATGCGTTGGCCTCCACGGCAGCTTACTTGAAGAAGTTTGGCTGGAAGACGGGGCAGCCTTGGGGCGTTGAAGTATCGATCCCTAACGGTTTCGATTACACCCTCGTCAATCGCGCTGTCACGAAACGCCCCTCAGATTGGGCAAAGCTTGGAGTGAAGGGTGTTAATGGTTTGGTTTACAACCACGGCCTTGCGGCAGTGCTTTTGCCAGCAGGTGCGGATGGGGCAGCCTTTCTGATTTTTGATAACTTTAGTGTCATCGAAAAGTACAATACTGCGGATGCCTACGTGATTGGTGTCGGGCATTTAAGTGACCGTCTAAAGGGCGCTCCTGGGATTAAATCAGGTTGGCCCACATGGGACCGCGCCCTGACGTTTGTGGAGCGTCAAGAGATGCAACGCCGCTTAACTGCACGAGGGTTTGACACCGAAGGTGTCGATGGCCTGATTGGTCCCAAAACGATCAACGCCGTTCGCGCGTTCCAGCTAAGCAAAAACCTGCGCCCTGACGGCTATGCATCTCTGGGGTTACTCAAAAAACTACGCTAACCCAAAAAACGCTACGCTTACATATTGTAAACGCGGCGCTTCATCTTTTTGAAATAAACTTCGGGGGCCTCTGCGCTATGGCAGAGGGGGGGCTGGCCCCCTCTAAAACCTATGCAGGGCTCATACCGCGCAAGCGTTCGGACCGGCGACGCAATAACTCAACCACGGTCAGCAAGCCGATCGAAACAACCACCAGAATCGTTGCTACCGCTAGGATTGTTGGGCTGATCTGCTCGCGCAAGCCGGTGAACATTTGCCATGGCAATGTTTTTTGGCCAGCTGATCCAATGAACAGCACCACCACAACTTCATCAAATGATGTGATGAAAGCGAATAGGCCGCCAGATATAACACCTGGCAAGATCAATGGCATTTGAATGCGGAAGAACGTGGTCATTGGATTTGCACCCATGTTCGCGGCCGCACGTGTTAGCGATTGGTCAAAGCCAACCAGCGTTGCAGTTACTGTAATGATCACGAACGGAATACCCAGAACGGCGTGCGCCAAGATAACCTTGATATAGCCGACCAAGTTCTTATCCATCCCCAAGGAGTTTTCCATGAACTGCCCAAGTTGGGAGTAAAAGAAAAACATGCCAGTTGCTGAGATGATCAATGGCACAATCATTGGCGAAATCAGGATCGCCATGATCGTGCCTTTGAACGGCATATGGCTTTGGGATAGGCCCACCGCAGCAAGGGTTCCAAGCGAAACTGAGATGACCGTTGCAATCGGTGCGATGGTCAGTGAGTTCTTCAAGGAACGTTGCCATTCGTTGTTGGTAAAGAAGTCCTGATAGTGCTTCAAAGAATACGCATCAGGGTCCAGACGCAACATGCCAGGCGTATAGGTAAAGAAGTCTTGAGCGTTAAAGCTAAGCGGGATGATCACAAGAATTGGTGTGATCAGGAAGATAAAAATCAGGGCGGCGATGCAACGGAAACCATAGTGCCAAAGAACCTGACCAGCGGTGAGGTATGGCAACAATTTAGCGCGGTAGCGTCCCTCATATAACCAATAGATCAGCCAGTGATAAAACATGCCTACAAGGCCGGCCACGATGGTCAGGATAATCCCGCCAAACATATAGCCGACGATACCAAAGCCAATGACCGAAATCCATTTGGCCAGCTTTTCATTTTGCAGATCGACGATAAAACCATATGCCATTGCAGCAATAACAGCCGCACCCAAAAGCATGCCAATAAGGCCAGAGCCATTGCCCGTTCCAAGGAACAATCCAAGGAACGCGCCGATCCCGCCTGCGGTTGGCAGAACGAAGGACAGTGGTTTACGTGAAATCGGTGTTGGTGCAGCCATTGTCTTTATCCTAATTTCACGTTGTCGATGCCCACGATCCGATCATAGGCCCAGTATAGGGCTAGAACGACGATCAGTAGAATGGTGCCAAGTGCAGCAGCTAGACCCCAGTTGAGCGATGACGAAATGTGGTATGCGATCCGGTTGGAGATGAAGACACCTTTGGTCCCACCAACGATTTCCGGAGTGATGTAATAGCCAATCGAAAGAATAAAAACGAGAATAGACCCCGCACCAATTCCAGGGATGGATTGTGGGAAATAGACGCGCCAGAATGCTGTCCAATTGGTTGCGCCCATAGATTTAGCAGCGCGTAAGTAGACAGGTGGAATGGTCTGCATCACGGAGTACATCGGCAAGATCATGAACGGCAGCAAGATGTGCGTCATAGCGACAATCGTACCGAATTCGTTGTTGATCAGGATCAGTCGATCCCCATCGGGCACCAGCCCGATCCAAACGAGTACCTCGTTGATCACACCATTCTGTTGCAGCATCACTTTCCATGCTGATGTTCGCACCAACAGCGAGGTCCAGAATGGCAGCAGAACAAGAATCAACAACAGGTTGGCATTGCGCGGTGATACGTTCGCTAGAAGCCACGCGATTGGATAGCCTAGCAAGATACATGAACCTGTGATGATCAATGACATGACCAACGTACGCCCAAACAACTTGAGCAGGATCTGCTTGTCTTCAGGTTGCCACGCCATGCCCTCAGGGGTCATGCGTGCATCAACTGCGTTTAGGAAGTAACCCGATGTATAAAGACCTGAGTAGGTCTGAAGCGTTTTCCATGTTTCAACATCACCCCATCCTTTGTGGATTTTGATCAGCTTGTCCTTGAAAGGCGCATCTGTGATTGGATCAAGTTTTTTCATCTTCCGCCCAGATTGGCGGAACATAGATGAGAAGCCGGTCTTCTCGTAGTTCAGACGCGAACCCAGACGCGTGTGTCTTTTGGCTTCGATCGCGACGGACATGTCGCGCATAAAGGCGGCATAAACCGCTTCGTTAGGCAGCTCCCCGATAGAAGCATCCCATGCGCCCAGAACACGCACTGTCTCGGGCAATGTTTCTGGAACGATGTCGTTCTGAACCGAACGTGAAAGCATCACACCGATTGGGTAGATGAATGTTAAAAGAACAAAGATCAACAATGGCGCAACCAGCATGAAAGCCCGCATTTTCTGGCGGCGCATGGCGCGCGAGAGGCTTCGTTTTAGGGGCGTGCCATCAGCGGCCAATACCAGGCCATTTGCAGTGCTATCGCTCATCTTTAGTCTTTCAGTAAGGGAGTGACGGGGGCTAAATCGCCCCCGCCGAATTGTGCATCTTTAGGTGGGTTTAACCCCTCCTTACTGCCTTACTTAGCCAACCACGCTTGGAATTTTGCGTCGATGTCATCACGGTAATCAGCCCAGAACTCGTAGTTATACAAGAACGTGTTCTTTGCGTTGTTTGGGTCTGTTGGCATATGTGGTGCCATGTCGATGCCCAATGTCTTGTGCTTACCAACGAGGGGTGCAGAAGATTTGCGCGCAGGACCGTAAGAGATGTACTGTGCTTGGTCAGCTAGACGCTGTGTGTCAGTCGCGAACATGATGTAATCAAGTGCACGTTCTTTACGCTCGTCGCTTAGGCCCGCTGGAATGATCCAACCATCAAGGTCAAATACTTGTGCGTCCCATAGCATGCCGATTGGCTGCTTTTGCTCTTCGATCGCTGCGAACAAACGGCCGTTGTATGTGGAACCCATGACAACTTCGCCATCAGCCAAAAGCTGTGGAGTGTCAGCACCAGCAGACCACCAAATAACATCGTCTTTGATTGTTGCTAGCTTATCAAGAGCTTGCTGTTGACCTTCTTCAGTCGCAAGAACGTCATAAACTGCGTCTTTTGCAACGCCGTCACAAAGAAGAGCCCATTCCATGTTGTTGATTGGGCGTTTTTCTAGTGAACGCTTACCTGGGTATGCTTCTGTGTCAAATACTGCGCAGACAGTAGTTGGTGCAGTATCGCCAACTAGGTCTGTGCGGTAACCGAATGTTGTTGAATAAACGATTTGTGGAATGAAGCAGTCAGAAACCAACAGGTCACCAAAATCTTCAGAAGCTTTTGTGCCGTCCGGAGCGTCTGCAAGCATTGTGTCTGCGTCGATTTCAAGCGCAAGGCCCTCGTCGCAAAGACGGATCGCATCGGCTGCAACAACGTCAACAACGTCCCAAGTTACGTTTCCAGCTTCTGACATCGCGCGCAATTTAGCTACGGCTTCAGCGGAAGAGTCATCGTTAATGATCGTAACGCCAGTATTCGCAGAATACGGGTCGTGATAGGCACCTTTTTGTGAAGCAGTGTAAGCACCACCCCAAGATACGATTGTCATTTCTTCAGCAGCAGCAGCGCCAGCAACCAAAGTAAGGGCTGTAGTAGCCGTGAGTAGTTTGGTGAGTGTCATAGTAGTCTCCCAGTTGATCCCGATTTGTATTAAGGCTGGGTACGGGTTTGTTTTCCCAACCTAATTAAATCGCGTAGACATTATGCTGCGCGATGTAATGTACCGCTACGCGTCTAGCGCGCGGCAATCCTCTGCCAACCAACCGATGTCGATCATCTGGCCTGGCTGCAAGCGCACCTGATCTGGTGCGTTGCGTGTTTTGATTACGAAGTCATCATTTCCAGCAACCCGAAGACGCGTGCGGAAGATGTCACCCATATAGATGAATTCCAGCACTTCAGCTTTCAGCGTGTGTGCGTCTGGCGATAGACGAGATTTGTCCATCTCAACCCGCTCTGGGCGGATAGAAACGCGTGTGCGCTGGCCGGCCTCAGTTACGTTAATCGGTTTGGCATCGATCAAGTCACCATTGTCGAGCTGGACAAGCGCAACGCCACCTTTGATTTCTTTAATGACACCTTCGAGGGTGTTATTTTCCCCGATGAACTGCGCAACAAAGCTGTTCTCTGGCTCTTCGTACAATTTGTCTGGCGCAGCCAGTTGTTGAATGCGGCCGTCTTCAAACACCGCGACGCGGTCTGACATCGTCAGTGCTTCTGTTTGGTCGTGCGTTACGTAAACAGTCGTAATGCCTAGCTCGTGCGCCAAGTTGGTAATTTCAAACTGCAGCGTTTCGCGCAGTTGTTTATCAAGGGCACCAAGTGGCTCATCCATCAAAACCAATTCTGGTTCAAACACCAATGCACGCGACAAAGCGATGCGCTGTTGTTGACCACCAGAAAGTTGGGAAGGGCGGCGACCTGCGAAATCTTGCATCTGAACCATGCCTAATGCGCGCATAACTTTTTCTTCACGCTCAGATTTGCCGATTTTGCGAACTTCTAATGGGAAGGCAAGGTTTTCAGCAACAGTCATGTGTGGGAACAACGCGTAGTTTTGGAACACCATGCCAATGCCGCGTTTGTGCGGCGGGATGTTGTTGATAGAGGTGCCGCCAAGGCGAATGTCGCCGTGTGTTGCTGTCTCGAAACCCGCAAGCATCATAAGGCAAGTTGTCTTGCCAGATCCTGATGGGCCAGGCATTGTTAGGAATTCGCCACGTGGCATGGAAAGGTTCAAATCTTTGACGACTAGATTAACACCGTCATAGCTTTTCTGAACGCGTTCAAATTCAACGAACGCATCGTTTTTTGCAGTATCGGCCAAATGTGGCTCCCTGGTTTCGCCCGCGATTTTTCGCGTGTATTAAGAAAGAGTAGAACCAGTGAGTTCAAAATTTGCAACCTAATATATATGGAAATGGCAGTTTCATTCTAAATATTTTGCTATTCGCCTGTTTCACATGCCTTCAGCAGAACAATGTTTAACAATTTCTGAATTGCATAGTCGATACTGTAAGTATTTGTTCAAGAAAGCCCGTCAAATCCCCTGAATTATTCCATTCTCATGGAACATTTAGGGGTCCCCATGTCTCAAACACTGCCGAATCTTGGTCTGCCCGTGATGCAGCCATCACAAGCGCAAAGGCATGTGACAAACAATGAAGCGCTCAATGTCCTAGATACCGTCACGCAGTTGTGCGTCTTGGATAGCACTTTGACTACACCACCACTTGCGCAAAGGGGTGACAGGTACTTGGTGCCCAATGAGGGCGTTGATGCATGGGAAAACCATGTGGGGGCCCTTGCGTTGTATGATGGCAATGTGTGGCTGTTTATTGCCGTCCAGGTTGGTTGGTTGGCGTTCGATCAATCACGTGGCAGGTATTTGCATTTCGATGGTGGGGGTTGGGTTGAGCTGCCTCAGCAAACTGAATTGGCGAACCTTCAAAATGTCGGAATAAACTCGACGGCTGACGCAACCAATCGGCTGAGCATCAGTGCATCAGCTTCGTTGTATTCGCACGAAGGGGCGAGCCATCAGGTCAAGGTCAACAAGGCATCAACAGCTGATACCGTGAGCCTGTTATTTCAGACAAATTGGTCTGGGCATGCGGAAATGGGTCTGAATGGATCAAAAAGCTGGTCGCTGAAGATCAGCCCCGATGGGTCTTCGTGGCAAGAGGCCATTAGCTTTGATCCTTCAAGTGGGAGTGTGTCGGGTGCGTTTATTCAATCGGCACCAACTGATACAATGGCAGGCCGGTTGATGCGCACTGACTTTGGGTACTCTCCGGGCAATATTATTGGCGGCGTGAGCGAAGTGGGGGTAGTCCAAGTGGGGCGATCATTGAGCGAGGCAGTATGGCGTATGGAGACTTAACGCGGTTTGCGGATAGGACAATGATTTGCACATCGAACGTGTTTCCTGCTGACACCAAAATTGTTGTTGGAGCTGCTTTCAAATCGGCAACCCAAACGTGGACATTCCCCAGTGGGTTTATCGCAGCGACAGTTGTTTCAGGTGGGGCTGTGAGTGATGTGGCCAACCTATGGGTTAGTGCAGGGCAAGCAACCACATCCGTTTCTAGCGCTGTGGCATTCGCAGATGTCAGTGCAACAGGTGGATCGTTTCAGTTGACTGCGATTGGGCGCTGTTTCTGATGGGTTTACTATTGCGCCTAACCTGTTGAGGCCGCATTTTGGGCGCAAAAGGATCCATGTATGACTAGCAAACGATTGCCCTTTGATCAGGCGGAATACGATCGCCGCCTTTTGATGACTCGTATGGCGATGGCGCTTGCGGGATTGGATGCTTTGTTTGTCAGTGATCCCGCAAATATGCAGTGGCTGACTGGATATGATGCCTGGACTTTTAACCATCATCAGGGTGCGATTATTTTGCAGGATGCGGACCCAATTTGGTGGGGGCGTCAACAAGATACGCAAGGGGCAATGCACACCGTCTGGATGCCAGAGGGTTGTGTGATCGGCTATGAAAGTGATCTTGTGCGCTCGATGGAGCGTCATCCGATTGAGGACCTGGCGCGCCACATTAATGTGTTGGGTGTTCAGAATCTTGGTATCGAAATGGACAGTCAACATTTCTCCGCCAAAGGGTTTTCAGTTCTTTTGCAGGTTCTCCCTGATGTTGGTTTTGCTGACGCAACAGGAATGGTGAACCTTCAGCGCGCTATTAAATCCGCACCCGAGATTGAGTTTATGCGTAAAGCAGCGGCCATTTCCGATAAGGTGATGGAAGGTTTTATGAAGCATGCAGATGTTGGCATGGCCAAGAACCAGCTGGTTGCATTGGCCTATCATGATGCGATGCAAGGTGTAGATGGCGCGTGGGGAGATTACCCAGCAATGCCACCGATGTTGTCGTCAGGTTCTGACCCAGCTGCGGGCTTTATGACGTGGAGTGGCAGTCCGTTGGTTGCTGGTGAGGACATCACCTTCTCATTCTCAGGATGCTGCCGTCGCTATCATGCGCCGCTTTGCCGAACCATTTTTATTGGTGAAGTGTCAGATGAAAAGCGTTGCGCCGAGGCTGCTTTGATCGAAAGTTTGGACGCCGGAATTGCTGCTGCAACAGCAGGAAGTAAGGTTAGCGACGTCGCTAAAGCCTTGGCGGGTCCATTGGGACACGGCGACGATAACGGTAACGGGTTTGGCGGACTGATTGGTGTAGCCTATCCCCCAAGAATGGAAGATGAAGTGATTTCATTGAATACTAATAGCGAAGCAGTTTTAGAGCCGAATATGACGTTTTATGTCTGCCCAACTCTGAGTGTTTCAGGTGCCAATGTGGGAATAGGTCAGAGTATTCGGATTTCTGAGGATGGGGCCCCAGAGGTATTTGGTGGCGTATCTCCTAAATTCGCCACCAAATAGAGTTAACTAGGACGCTTCTTTCAGAAGGTCCAAGTCCTTCATCTGCACATAGGCTTCGTCTAGTGCTAGACGTGCACGCTGGCCCATCAACTTGATCTCTTCCGGAGTGATCACGAGTGGTGGTGAGATGATCAGGCGGTCATAAACGTGGCGCATAATCAGGTTGTTGGCAAAGCTGCGTTCGCGGCACATGTAGCCTGCTGTTCCAGCGTCAGCTGCAAACTTGGCGCGTGTTTCTTTGTTGGGTGTAAGGGCAAGTGATCCCATCATACCTATTATTTTTGTTTCACCAACCAACGGGTGATTGCCGAGCCCAATCCACATTTCGGCAAGGGCAGGACCAGCTATATCACGGACGTGATCCAGGACGTTTTCTTCTTGCAGAATACGCAGGTTTTCGAGTGCTACCGCGGCCGCCACAGGGTGGCCGGAATAGGTATAGCCGTGATTGAACTCGCCAGAATTGATCACTGTAGCGATTTCATCAGAAACGATTGAACCCCCGATGGGTTGATAGCCAGAACTAAGACCTTTCGCGATGGTCATGATGTCTGGCCGAATGTTCACTGTCTCTGACCCAAACCAGTTTCCTGTGCGGCCAAAGCCACATATGACTTCATCAGCAATTAGTAAGATTTCGTATTTGTCGCAAATACGTTGAACTTCAGGCCAGTAGGTTACTGGTGGGATTATTACGCCGCCAGCACCTTGAATGGGTTCTGCGATAAAGGCGGCAACACGATCCTCGCCCATGGCAAGGATTGTTGTTTCCAGTTCTTGCGCGCAGGCCAAACCAAAATCGTTAGGTGTTGCTTCGCCACCCTCTGCCCACCAATACGGCTGATTGATGTGCGTGATGTCAGGGATCGGCAGGCCACCTTGGGCGTGCATTGGTCTCATGCCACCAAGTGATCCAGATCCAACTGACGAACCGTGATATGCATTCTTGCGGCTGATTACGACGGTTTTTGAGGGTTTGCCTTTCATCGCCCAATATGTACGCACCATGCGCAGATTTGTGTCATTCGCTTCGGAACCAGAACCCGCGAAGAACACGTGGTTCAGGTGAGCAGGAGCAAGTGATGCTATCTCTTTGGCGAGTGCAATTGCGGGCACGTGGGTCGTCATAAAGAAGGTGTTATAGTACGGCAGCTCTTTCATCTGACGGGCTGCGACTTCGACCAGTTCTTCGCGTCCATAACCGATGTTTACACACCAAAGACCAGCCATGCCGTCTAAGATTTCGTTGCCTTCGCTGTCGTGCAGATAAACACCGTTTGCGCGGGTGATGATCCGTACACCTTGCGCCGTCAATTCATCATTTGTGGTGAACGGGTGCATGTGGTGGGCAGCGTCTAAGGCCTGCAGTTCCGCAGTGGGTAGGTGATTGGTAATGGCGGGCATTAGACTTTCCTTTGAAAGCGGGCCTTGGTTAAGGCCTAATGTATTTGAGCCGAGGATATGATCAATCACGGCCAAGTCAACACAGGTTTTGCATCAACAAATGGTTGATTTGTGCGCGTGATCCAAAGTTGAAACATAAGAAGTCTTGATCAAGGGCGTAAAACTTGATCAACTTGGCCTAAGTCGGGACCAACCCGACCCGAAACACGGGAGACTAAAATGAAACAAATACTAAGCACCGTTGCCGTATTGGCGATCGCTTCCACAGCTGCTTGGGCTGAAGAAGTTCGGGTTTATAACTGGTCCGATTATATTGATGAAGAATTGCTGACCAAATTTGAAGCAGAGACCGGCATCAAGCTGATCTATGACGTCTTTGACAGTAACGAAGTTTTGGAAACCAAAATGTTGGCTGGTTCGTCTGGCTATGACGTTGTGGTGCCGTCAGGTGAATTTTTGCAGCGCCAAATCACAGCGGGTGCTTTCCAACCGCTTGATATGTCGAAGCTGCCAAACGCTGTGAATCTGTGGGACGTGATCAAAGATCGCACTGCTCAGTATGATGCGGGAAATGTCCATTCAATAAACTACATGTGGGGCACTACTGGCCTTGGCGTTAACACAGGTAAGGTTGCTGAAGTTTTAGGTGCCGATGCGCCGATCTCATCACTTGAATTGGTGTTAAATCCAGCAAATATGGAAAAATTGGCTGAATGTGGTGTTCACTTCTTGGACGCGCCATCTGAAGTGATCCCTGCTGCGTTGCAATACATAGGTGAAAACCCAGACAGCCAAGACCCTGATGTGATCAAAAAAGCCGAGGCTGTATTGTCAGCTGTGCGCCCATACATCACCAAATTCCACAGCTCTGAATATATCAACGCTTTAGCGAACGGTGACATCTGCGTCGCCTTTGGTTGGTCCGGTGATATCCTGCAGGCACGTGATCGTGCTGCTGAAGCCGAAAACGGTGTAGAGATCGCATACAACGCCCCATCTGAGGGTGCATTGATGTGGTTTGACCAAATGGCGATCCCAGTTGATGCGCCGAACCCTGATGCGGCCCATAAATTTTTGAACTTCATAATGGATGCGCAAAATATGGCGGATGCTTCAAACTATGTTTATTACGCCAACGGTAACAAAGCCTCACAAGAGTTTTTAGTCGAAGACGTGATCGGTGACACGGCAATCTATCCAGATGCTGCAACACTGGAAAACCTGTATACTAAAGGCCCGTATGGACAAAAAGTTCAGCGCGTTGTGACGCGCATGTGGACCAAGATCAAATCTGGTACCTAAGACACTAAGAACGGGGGTGCAGCCAGTGTTGCGCCCCACTTTAATATTCAAGGATTGCTTGTGGTAGAGACTGTTTTCGAACCTTGGGCCGATCCTAACGCGGACCCACTCATTTCATTTAAAAACGTGACAAAACGATTTGGTGACTTTGTTGCCATTGATGATTTGACATTGGACATTTTTGAGCGTGAGTTCTTTGCCTTGCTAGGGCCATCGGGTTGCGGCAAGACGACCATGATGCGTATTCTGGCGGGGTTTGAAAATCCTACGTTGGGTTCGATGTCATTGTCTGGTCATGACATTGCGGGGATTCCACCGAACAAGCGGGCCGTAAACATGATGTTCCAATCCTACGCATTGTTCCCGCATCTTTCCGTTTGGGAAAACATCGCCTTTGGGTTGCGCCGTGACGGTGTCGCCAAAGATGTGTTGCACGCCCGCGTTCAAGAGATGCTTAAACTGACGCGACTGGAGAAATTTGGACGACGCAAACCACATCAGATTTCTGGTGGGCAGCGCCAGCGTGTTGCATTGGCTCGCTCATTGGCCAAGGCACCAAAGTTGTTGCTGTTAGATGAACCTCTTGGAGCGTTGGACAAGAAGCTGCGCCAAGAAACACAGTTTGAACTGATGGATATTCAGGAACAGACGGGCACGACCTTTGTAATTGTCACCCACGATCAAGAA
This sequence comes from Ascidiaceihabitans sp., assembly GCA_028248455.1. Taxonomy (GTDB): domain Bacteria; phylum Pseudomonadota; class Alphaproteobacteria; order Rhodobacterales; family Rhodobacteraceae; genus Ascidiaceihabitans. The sequence goes on from JAOKHV010000009.1 coordinate 61,791, forward strand.
GAGGCAATGACGGTTGCATCCCGCGTTGCTGTCATGGACGAGGGACGCATCATTCAGGTTGCTACTCCTGAGAAAATTTATGAAGCACCCAATTCTGTTTATGTTGCTGATTTTATTGGCGACGTGAACATTTTGACTGGTCCGGTTAGGGCGGTTGATGCCGACACATATTCACTGGATTTTGGTGGAACGGAGCCAATGACTGCAGCCAGTGATCGAACATTTTCTGAGGGCGTAACCGCGCACTTGGCAATTCGTCCTGAGAAAATCGGCATTCACGTGGAACGCCCTGAAGGGCCAAATTCTGTGCAAGGCAAGGTCCTGGATATCGCGTATTTAGGGAACTTAAGTACCTATCACGTACAGTTGCCGAACGGCCAAATCATTAAAGCACAAACTGCAAACACACGTCGTGTTTCACGCCGCGTGTTTACATGGGAAGATCCTGTTTGGGTTAGTTGGAGCGCCACAGCTGGCGTACTTTTGGATTGCTGATTTGAGACGCTTTCTCCTCATATCCGTGCCATATTTATGGCTGCTTACTTTGTTCCTGATTCCGTTTGTGATCGTGTTTAAAATCGCATTGTCTGACGCTGCGCTAGCGATCCCGCCTTATATGCCTACGATGAAAGACGGCCTAAGCGCGATGTTCTCGCAGCTGGATTTTGAGAATTTCATATTCCTGACTGAAGATGACTTGTATTGGAAGGCGTACCTAAGCAGTCTTGAAATCGCGTTCATCTCAACCTTTCTGACGCTGCTGTTAGGCTACCCAATTGCATACGCGATGGCACGCGCCCCTCACGAGTGGCGCGCTACCTTGATGATGCTCATTATCCTACCCTTTTGGACTAGCTTTTTGATCCGCGTATATGCGTGGGTGGGAATTCTAAGCACGGAAGGTCTGTTGAACCGCTTCCTGTTTTGGATCGGGGCAATCAGTGAGCCACTGATGATTTTGAACACATCCACAGCTGTCTATATTGGTATCGTTTACACCTACATACCGTTCATGATTTTACCGATTTACGCAGCGCTTGAACGTCTTGATGCTTCGCTAATCGAAGCGGCTGAAGATCTGGGCTGTTCAAGGGTGAAAGCGTTTTGGTTGATCACAATACCACTGTCTAAAGGTGGGATAATTGCAGGATGTTTCTTAGTATTCATTCCGGCGCTGGGCGAGTTTGTGATCCCATCATTGCTGGGTGGATCTGGTACTTTGATGATTGGTAAGGTGTTGTTTGAGGAGTTCTTTTCGAACCGAGATTGGCCGGTTGCGAGTGCCGTTGCAGTAATCTTACTGATAATTTTGATCATTCCAATCATCCTGTTCCAACGAAATGAGCAACGCCAACAGGAGGCCGAAGGATGAACCGTCTAAGCTCATTTAATGTTGTGTCGCTGACGTTTGGCTTTGCGTTTCTTTATCTGCCGATGTTGATCCTGGTGATCTACAGTTTCAACAAATCAAAGTTAGTGACTGTTTGGGCAGGTTTTTCAACCAAATGGTACGGCGAGTTGTTGAGCAATGAAGCCTTTCTTGACGCTGCATGGGTGACGTTGAAAGTGGCCGTGATCTCGTCGTCAATTGCGACCGTGTTGGGCACGATGGCAGCCTATACTCTGGTCAGAGGTGGCCGATTCTTTGGGCGTACATTGTTTTCTGGAATGATCTATGCACCATTAGTTATGCCCGAAGTGATTACGGGGCTTTCCCTGCTCCTATTATTTATTGGCATTGGCATGGATCGCGGTGTTTTAACCATAGTCTTAGCGCACACAACTTTTTCGATGTGTTTTGTCTCGGTCGTTGTATCGTCGCGTTTGGCAACATTTGAACGCTCATTGGAAGAAGCTGCGCTTGATTTGGGTGCATCCCCTTTTGAGGCGTTTAGATTAGTTACACTGCCAATCATTGCACCTGCGGTTGTTTCAGGTTGGTTGTTGGCGTTCACACTTTCTTTGGATGATTTGGTTATTGCATCGTTTGCAACCGGACCAGCGGCAACAACTTTACCGATGAAGATTTGGTCTTCAGTGCGACTGGGAGTAAGTCCAGAGATTAATGCGCTTAGTTCAATTTTGATTGGGTTGGTCGCGAGCGGCGTAATTACTGTGTCCCTTGTTTCCAAGCGGCACTCAGTCCTTATGCAGAAGGAAGAGCGTATAGCGGAGCGAATTGAAAACAACTGATGATTATGTACCCAGATCAGTGCTTTTTTAAAGTTTTATCGACTTGGTCAGATTGGTAACAGTTTGACCGCCTTTGATCATTTGGAGAAAAGCTGGAGTGTTATCGGTTCATAAAAATTGCTATGATTAGTAAAGGTCTTGTTATCTTGGTGCATGTGGTTGCTTGAAGTTAGTGTGCTGTCGTTTTTTTGGCCTTAATCATTATATAAAACCGTTTAGCAATATTCGTGTGTGAATTATCCAGTTAAGTAAACTTGTCTGCTCGGCGATTGAATATTCTAAAAAAGATGAGGTTGGAAATTTCTTGGCCATCCTAGTTAGAAGTTCAAATAGGACTTCAGTTGAGAGAGCTGCTTGGCTGTAATTATCCAGTCTCGCGAAACTGATTTGCATTTACACGATGCCATAAAAACGCCTGGGAATGTGGATAACTTTATCACTTTTTAGCGGCCGTGGTTTATTCCATGCCAAAAGTGATCTTGGCCTTGATAGCTCTCTTCTGGCAGTTTCTATACGCTCGTCCGAGAGAAAATCGTTTGCTGAGGAAATTTCATCAGTGACAGCGGCCCGTCGCACTTGATGAGAGGTCCAACCCATCGCTTTCTTCTCGGGGCTGGATGCGCTGTCTGAAACTACTTGTTGATCCACACTTCCGAAGTGAAAAAGAAATAAGTTAGGATCAATCTTAAACCCTGTGTTTTTTACCCGATGAAAGCCAGAGCCCCAGCGTAAAGGGCGGCTCATGACACACGCTTTAGTGTAACGGTCTGAAAGTAGGCAATACTGGCGCTGGCCCAAAAATGGTTTGTTCCAATCGAGTGCACCTTCGTAATTCCTGTTGCAAGCGACATCCATTCCAAGTGCAGATAGGCTTGGTGGAAGATCAATGCTCAATAGGTACGATGAAAGCGAGAGGTTGTGTGACGGATCAATTAGCAAGAATTCGTCAACATCCGTACCAATGACGATGTCATAGGTATTCAAGAGCTTTTCGGCCAAGTCTGACGCCCAAGAAGCTCTCTGTCTGTCCCCTGCTGCACGCTTTAGTGGTGTGTGCTCAAACCGGTATGAGGTTACCCCATCGCTTTCTGGTGGAAGCTTTTGATCAGTCCCATCAAAAATAACAGAAAGGTTTTCACGGCCAAAAGCTTTACCATAGTAGTATATCCAACGCTTAAGAAAGTGATCACTGTTTCTAACTATCGTAAGAGCGGCTATTTGCTTCATCGTTCACTTCTCGCATTTCCAACCAGAAAGATCAGTGGGCTAGCAGGGTAATGACTGTCTGGCTATCTAAAACCAACCTATCCTTTTAATTTTCGGAGAAGTAGCCGAATTTTTTGTGAGATTTCTTGTAGTCTAATCTCCAGAATCGGTCGGGACTACGCCAAGTCTTCACCGTAGTTTACTGAAAGCAGCACATTCGGTTCTGTTGGAGCATGAAAGGCGAAACCTTTGATGCTTATGTTTTCATCGGCCCTATTAAAGAATGATGAGGAAAAAAATGGCCCTAACAAGGACGAAAATTAGGTTTTTGTTAGGCGTGAGAATTGTACCGCCAAAATACCTATTGCGATAATCACAACACCCGCGATGTCATACAACCCTAACTGCTCTCCCAATAAAACGGCTGCGATCGCTACACCAAAAAATGGGTTGAGAAAATGAAACGTTGCCGCGCGCACTGCACCGATACGTTCCACCAATTTGAACCAAACCCAAGTCGCAAAAAGTCCTGGGGCTAATGTGGTATAGATAAACGCAATGATCAGTGGTGGGTTGAAATTCACGGCAATCGTTTCCGTCGCGATCGAAGCGACCGCCAAGATTGTTGAACCTACTAACATTTGCAGACCTACAATCATCAACAGGTTTCCGCCCGAGGATGCATTGCGCAGAGATAGCGTTGCAACAGTTAGGGCGATAGCCGCAACGACACACAGTGCAATCCCAGTAGAATCAACGCCTGCTTCGATCCGGGTTGCCATGATCATTGTGACACCGACGATCCCTAGAATTAAGCCAACCATACCAAACACTGGCAAGCGTTCCTTAAAGATGACCCAACTGGCTACAGCGACCATCAATGGCATGCTTGACGCGATTATGGATGCGACCGATGCTTCGATTGTTTGCATTGCGTAAAAATTCAGACCGAGGTAAATGGCGTTCTGGCACATCCCAAAAATGAAAGTGGCTTTCCATTGCTCTGATGTCAGCCGCATAGACTGCCCTAACGCGCGTGCAATCGTGACACCGATTAAACCTGATAGGAAGAACCGCAAAGCAAGAGATGCTAACGGGGGGGCATCAGCCACGATAATGCGGGCAGATGTGAAGGCTGATGACCAGATCAGTGCGAACAAAAGTCCCATGCTGATTGCACGTAAGTCCATTTTGTTCTCCACCCTATTTCTCAAATGATCCTTTCGCAAAACAGGTCAGTGTTCAAGGGATAGGGTGTGCAAACAAAAAGGGCCGCCACATTGGCGACCCTTCCTGAATTCGTGCAGAATGAAGGCTTAACCGTTCACGCTGTCTTTCAACGCTTTTGCAATTGTCATTTTGACAACTTTGTCTGCGTCTTTTTTGAACTGTTCGCCAGTTGCAGGGTTACGCACCATGCGCTCTGGACGCTCGCGGCAATAGATTTTGCCAACGCCTGGCAACGTGACTGCGCCACCACCAGAAACTTCTTTTGTGATCAGTGCACATACTGCTTCAAGAGCTGCGCCTGCTGCTTTTTTGTCTGCGCCCATTTCTTCAGCCAGTGCGGC
>JAOKHV010000090.1 GCA_028248455.1 Ascidiaceihabitans sp.
GCCAATGCGGGGACTTTGGGCATCTTGATCCCACCAAGCATCGTGATGGTTGTCTATGCCTCCGCAACCGACGTGTCCGTTGGCCGTATGTTTCTGGCTGGTGTCATCCCAGGTATCATGGCGGGCTCTATGCTGATGATTACCATCTACATCATGGCTAAGATCAAAAACTTGCCTAAAGGTGAGTGGCAAGGTTGGGGTGAAGTTGGTGCATCTGCTCTAAGTGCATCAGGTGGGCTGTTTCTGATCGTTATCATCTTGGGCGGCATCTATGGTGGTGTGTTTACACCAACAGAGGCTGCTGCTGTGGCCTCGGTCTATTCGTTTCTTGTGGCGTGTTTTGTTTACCGCGATATGGGACCACTGCACGTCAAAGGGGACGACACAAAGAACCACAGTCTGTTTCAACGTCCATGGACGTTGATCACGGTGTTTTTCCACCGTGATACCCGTGATGCATTGTTTGAAGCTGGTAAGCTTACTGTCACCTTAATGTTTATCATTGCCAATGCGTTGATCCTAAAGCACGTTTTAACGGATGAGCAAATCCCACAACAGATAGCCTCTGCGATGTTGTCTGCGGGCTTTGGCCCAATCGTGTTCTTGATCATCGTCAACATCATCTTGTTGATCGGTGGGCAGTTCATGGAGCCGTCAGGTCTGTTGATTATAGTCGCGCCATTGGTGTTCCCAATTGCTATTGAGCTGGGCATCGACCCAATTCACCTTGGGATCATCATGGTTGTGAACATGGAAATTGGGATGATCACGCCGCCGGTTGGTTTGAACCTATTCGTGACCTCTGGGGTTGCGGGCATGCCAATGATGAGCGTTGTACGTGCTGCGCTTCCGTTCTTGGGCGTTATGTTCATTTTCTTGATCATGGTGACCTACATCCCAGCAATTTCGACGTGGTTACCGACCCTCATGATGGGTCCCGAAATCATAACGAAGTAATGAAAACGGCCCATCCCTTTGCAGGGGTGGGCCACTACATCGTGCTATAGTGTGTGATCAAGAAGCGCTAAGTGCGTCCACGATGGGCGAGAAATCAGCAGCTTTAAGGCTTGCGCCGCCGACCAGCGCACCATCCACATTTTCAGCGGTAAAGATTTTTGCAGCGTTGCTGGCTTTTACTGAGCCACCATAGAGCAACGAAATGCAGTTACCGATTTCTGCGCCAAAGCGTGTATTCAACTCTGCGCGGATAAAGTCATGTACTTCAATGATTTGCGCAAGGTTAGGGACCTTGCCTGTCCCGATAGCCCAGATCGGTTCATAGGCAATGACAAGCGTGTCTGCCGTCGCGCCCTCTGGTACAGAAGCAGCCAATTTTACGCCAATAACATCAAGCGTTTTGCCTGTCTCACGATCGCTGAGGCTTTCACCGATGCACAAGATCGCTATCAAACCAGCATCGCGTGCCGCAATCGCTTTCGCGCAGACATCCTTATCTGTTTCACCGTAGTTTTCGCGCCGTTCAGAGTGTCCAACGATAACGTATTTTGCCCCCGTATCTTTGACCATAGGGGCTGAAATATCGCCAGTATGCGCGCCAGATTGCGCTGTGTGGCAATCTTGTGCGCCAATATCGATTGATGAGCTATGGGTCATGTCGACAGCTCGAAACAGCAATAGGGCAGGTGGGCAAATTACCACCGCGCATTCCGCGCTAGTTTGGTTTTTGGCTAGTTCGCTCAGCTGGTCCAGTGAATGAGACAACCCATTCATTTTCCAATTGCCTGCTGCTATTTTTGTGCGCATTTATGCACTCCTATTTGATCTTTTTCTAAGTTAGCATTTGGGTTAAGTGAGGGCAACGCGACGGTTTCGCGAAGTTAAAAAACAAGGCTATTCCATGATCCCTAGATTAGACGCCGCATTGATCGGTAAAGGTGATCCAAAAACACTTGCCGCTTTGAAAGAAGCAGCAACAGGGGTTGGGTTTGCGACTGTATATAACACAGCATTGACGGCTGAACGTGTGAATGAAGTCATTGAAACATATCGCGCTTTTTTCAAACGACCAGAGTCGCAAAATCGTGAAATCGATATGTCCGTCACGGGCAGCAATCGTGGCTGGGGTGCTGCACGATCAGAGCAAGTAGACCCAGATGCGAACCCAGATTATAAGAAATATTTTGATAGTGGTGTGGAATTGGCAAAGGGTGATCCACGGGCAGAAATGCCGGTGTATGGATTGAACCAGTGGCCGTCTGACGACCCTGAGTTTAAGAAAATCATCCTTGGATATTATGACGACGCGATCTTTGTGGCGATGGGTGTTTTGCGCGGTATTGCGAGCGCGATTGATATGCCAGACGATTACTTTGACAAAGCGTTTCGAACACCGATGGCG
>JAOKHV010000091.1 GCA_028248455.1 Ascidiaceihabitans sp.
GCCAACCGGTCAAAGACGCCATGACTGCGCAGCTGGACAAGCTACCTTATTACTCAACATTCCGCGGTACATCCAATGACGTTGCGATTGAGCTGTCTTATGAGTTGAACAAATTTTTTGAACCCGATGGCATGAGCCGTGCGTTCTTTACCTCTGGTGGGTCCGACAGTGTAGAAACCGCGCTGCGCCTTGCGCGCCAGTATCACAAACTGCGCGGCGAAGCGGGTCGCACCAAATTCCTGAGCCTGAAAAAGGGCTATCACGGAACCCATATCGGTGGCGCGTCTGTCAACGGCAACGCCAACTTCCGCACAGCTTATGAACCGTTGTTGCCGGGTTGTTTCCACATTCCAGCACCGTATACCTATCGCAATCCGTTCAATGAAACTGATCCTGAAAAACTGGCTCAACTCTGCGTTCAGGCCCTTGAAGACGAGATTGCCTTTCAAGGTGCAGGCACAATTGCCGCGATGATTATGGAACCAATCCTTGGTGCGGGCGGTGTCATTCCACCTCACAAATCCTTTGCTCCAATGGTGCAAGAAATCTGCAACCGCAACGGTATTCTATTAATCACCGATGAGGTAATCACGGCCTACGGACGTACAGGCGCATGGTCAGGGGCCCGACTATGGGGCATTCAGCCAGACATGATGTGCACGGCAAAGGCCATTACAAATGGGTACTTTCCCTTTGGTGCCTTGATGCTGGGCCATCGCATGGTTGAAGTATTTGAAAACAACCCCGCCGCAAAAATTGGCCACGGATATACATATTCAGGCCACCCAGTTGGCGCAGCTGCAGCCCTTGCATGCCTTGTAGAAACCATACGCCTAAACGTTATTGAAAACGCCGCAGCGCGTGGTAACCAATTGTTCGCAGGTTGTCAGGCGTTGATGGAAAAATACGATATCATCGGCGATGTGCGTGGTGGACATGGCCTGATGACTGCAATCGAAATGGTATCAGACCGCGCAACCCAAAAACCGATCGACGCGGCCACGGCTACAACGGTGCAAGAGGTCGCATATCAAAACGGCGCGATGGTGCGCGTCTCAGGTCCAAATCTAATCCTATCGCCGCCATTGGTAGTGACAGAAAGCGATTGCAACATTCTCCTATCGGCCATTGATGCCGGTTTTGCAGCCACATAAGGAACGACCATGTCTGATAACTATGTGGCCCTCTTAGGCACCAAGGGCGGGCCATCAGTCCGCCCAAAATCATCAATGCCGACCTCGAACCTGTTCGTTATGAACGGGCAACACGTTGTGGTGGATTGTGCCCTTGGGGTCACCCGTGGCTTAGTCGATCAGGGCATGAACCTGAAAAACCTCTCGACCATTTTTATCAGCCACTTGCATTCCGATCATTATTTGGAGCTGGGGCCATTGGTCCACACCGCCTGGTGTTCGGGTCTCACAACCATGGTTGATATCTATGGACCCGCTGGGTTGCAGGATTATTGGGATGGTTTCGTTCTGTCCATGAAAGCCGACATCGACCTGCGCATTGACGATGACGGACGCGATGATCTGCGTGACTTTGTCCGCGTCCATGTCATCGATGAAGGCGTCGTGTTGGAACGTGACGGCCTCACCATTTCAGCCCTCCGAACAGAGCACCCTCCCCTGATCGACTGTTTTGCTTTTTCCTTCAAAACAGCGAAACACCACGCCGTGTTCTCGGGCGACACCGCTCCAATAAAAGTATTGGAAGACTTCGCACGTGGTGCCGATTTGCTGATCCACGAAGCAATGCTAGAAAGCGCCCTGCCCTCGTTGTTGAAACGTATTGGAAACGGCAGTGATAAACTGATGGCGCATTGGTTGCGTTCGCACACCTTTGCCCATGATGCCGCCAAAACTGCAGCCAAGGCAGGCGTGAAACGTTTGGCACTGTCCCACCTTATTCCCTCCGACGATCCCACCTACGGCCCCAAGGATTGGCAAAAAGCCTGCGCGGGTCACTGGGACGGTGAACTGATTGTTGGGCACGACGGCATAAGGATCGAGTTATGATCCGAACCACAGCCGAACTGATTGCGGACCGTGCCCGATTGATGGGCCAAAATGTCGCGACATTCTATGATGACCCAATCCATTTCATCAAAGGAAGCGGTGTTTGGTTGTGGGACGCTGATGGGCGCAAATATCTGGATTGCTACAACAATGTCCCACATGTCGGGCACTGCAACCCCCGTGTCGTCGAAGCAATCAGCCGTCAAGCCAGCACCTTGAACACGCATACGCGCTATCTGCATGACGGGATCTTGGACTACATCGACAGGCTCACAGCAACGATGGCCTCCTCGCTGGACACCGCAATTTTGACCTGCACCGGATCAGAGGCAAACG
>JAOKHV010000092.1 GCA_028248455.1 Ascidiaceihabitans sp.
TTTGAATGCGACAGGGCCGCGGTTGTCTTCTGTTGGATCGATGTCACCCAGCATGGCGGTGACGGCAGCTTTCACGGCCGCTGCATCGCAGGCTGTGCCAACGAGTGCCGCGCCTGCGCCTTCAGACCAGACCGGTGTATCGCTGAGGTTGGTCATCGCGATTGAGGCCGCACCGACTTTGTCGCCCTCTTTCGAAATCTGCACTGCTGCAGCGGCGGTGGCATAATCACCAATTTTGCGCTTTTGTTTTTCATAGGCGAAGCCCCCGACGGGGGCTGCAAAGCTCACAGCAGTCAGGACCTCTTCGTCTTCCCGCTCGGTCATGTAGGCGGCCTCGTAGAAATCGCGCGCATCGACCACTCGGTCCCCGTCAGGGCCAACGAGGTGAAACTGTGCGTTCAGGCATTGCATCAGGCCAGGCATGTCGTTGCCAGGATCCCCGTTTGCGACGTTGCCACCCACGGTGCCCATGTAACGGACCTGTGGGTCTGCAATTTGCAGGGCTGCCTCTTTCATGATTGGGGCGGCCTTTTCCATCTCTGCAGAATTGATGATCTCGTGCTGAGTAATCATCGCGCCGATCTTAATGGTGCCCCCTGTAATTGTGATCCCGTTAAGCCCCTCAATTGCTTGCAAATCAATCAGATGCGGAACCTCGGCCATCCGCAGCTTCATCATCGGGATCAGACTGTGCCCACCCGCGATCACCCGCGCATCATCTCCATGTTCTTGAAGCAAGGCGATTACGCCTGCCATGTCTTTCGGCCTGTAGTACTCAAACGCTGCTGGTATCATTGCTTCGCCTCCCGTTTCCGCAATCAAATTAAGAATTAATGATTGTACGAAGCGGGATGCAGGCGCTTGCGTTTATCAACGAAGTGATTGCGATTTTGCACGAAATACGCCTCAGACTGCTCGAACTGCGAAAGCCTACAGACCCAATGCGTCGTGGACGAGCTTTAGATTCGAGCGGCTGACCGGAACAGAGGGCAGCTTGGCGTCGCTAAAGCGACAAATACCGTTGTCTTTTAGCCGCTCAAAATGCTCGACCAGCTTTGGGTTCACCAAATAGCTTCGGTGGGTTTTGATAAACCCAGCCCCATCCAGCCGCTTAAACGCCTCGGTGATTGGCCAAGCGCAGAAGTGTTGTTCTTTCAGGGTGTAAACTTTGGTGTAATGGCCTTCGGCGCGCACAAACGCGACCTGAGCGGGATCAATCAATTGCGTAACCCCATTGCGTTCGCAAGGAATGCGTAAAGCTATTAGTACAGGTGCTGACAAAGTGGGCACCTTGGAGGCACTCGCCAAAACCACAGAAGGTTCCACCGCTTGGGGCGTGACCGGATCAAGGAACGTCACGCCCATCCAGAGGAAAGCGCCGAAGATGACAAAGCTTGATAAGATAACGCCCATCGCGAGCGTTTCGTTACTCATGACTGGGCCGAATTCATTCAAAGTCGGAACAACGACAAAATTGGTCCCAGCCATGGCAGCAAAATGAACAGCGCTGACTGCGGCCCCAAAGCACAACGTTCCAAATAAAATATTGCGATTTGTACGTTGACCATACGCAATCCAGAACGCGGCAATACAAAGCAATACAGCAGACACCACGGCCATAATGATACCTGAAGGTGTATAGACCGCGCGGCACAATTGCAGACCGACCATGCCCACATAATGCATCGCCAGAATTCCAAATCCAACCAACGCGCCTGCCGCAGACAAGGTGAAAGGTGTCCGTTGGCGAAAGTGCAGTAACAGCAAAGCCGTCCCCACAATAAGAATAGCCAGCAAAGCGGACGCGAGCGTTATCGCCGCATCATAATAAAAAAGGATGGGCATCTGCATGCCAAGCATTGCCACGAAATGCATCGACCAGATACCACCGCCCAAAGCGACCGCCGACATTGCTATTGACGCTTTGCGACGCAAAACGCTTTGCTTGGAAAGATCCTTGGACAACGTCAAACCCGTGAAGCCTGCGATAAAGGCAACTACGATCGATGCGATGACAAGCGCAGTGTTATGGCTAACGTCTAGAAATTCCATGTCGCTTGTATGCACCAGATTTTATACAAATCAAACCAATAAGATCGGCTATCAACTCAATCTTACGCCATCAACCAAGTGTGCCAGATGCCACTTACAGGCATTTTACCCGCCTATATGAGTGCGCTTGTGACCGGACAAGACACACCGAGCAGGCGGCATGGCTTTCGGGAGTACTAGAGGCCAACGGGAACTTCACTTTATAAACTAAGTGCCGAAAATTATCTGTGTTGGCGTGCTGGTTTGTTCCGGTGCGCCTCTTGCGTATAATCATGGACCGCAGTCTTATAAATC
>JAOKHV010000093.1 GCA_028248455.1 Ascidiaceihabitans sp.
TGATCTTTGTCATTTTGCCGGCAATGGCCAACACCTTGGCCTATATCGTTCCGATCAAACGTGAAGTTGCCTATGGCAAAGCTGTCGTGCGGCAAATGGAACGCTTCTTTGGCGGCAGTAAGGCAGGAGAACTTATATGCTCAACATCAGAGGGTGACGCGGCATTGGCCAAGATGGTTGCGCGCCTGACAGAGGCATCACCAACAAATTATGAACTGAACGTATCGGTCATGCGCCATGAAATGGTGAATGCATTCGCAGCCCCCGGTGGACAGATCGTTTTTGCTGAGGGTTTGATTGAACAGGCCACAAGCCCCGATGAAGTGGCCGCCGTCTTAGCGCATGAAATTGGTCACGTAGAATCGCGCGATGCAACGCGCGGGGCGTTACGGGCCGCTGGCTCTGCAGGTCTGCTATCTATGGTGTTTGGTGATTTTGCAGGGGGAACAGCCGCCGTTGTTATCGTTGAATATACATTGAACGCATCTTATAGCCGTGAAACCGAGGCAGAAGCGGATACATTTGCCTACAACATGCTCGAAGCCGCGAACGTTAGCACAGTTGGTATGGCTGACTTCTTTGGTAGCCTGAATGGGCTAGAGGATGAAATGCCCGATCTGCCAATCTATCTGTCCAGCCACCCTGACACTCAAGAACGCGTGGACCTCGCTACAGAGTTTGCCAAAGGGCAGGATTCGACGTCACCGGTGCTGGATGATGTTGAGTGGAGCGCGCTGAAGGTGATTTGTGATTGAGTGTCAGTACCGTGTGCCAAGCTGCTGGTCGCTATCTCTATTATCGATAATTCTGCTTTTGAGTATTGGGACTACGCAATCTTACTAATTACAAGAAGAGTATAAACGTTAAAATTGGCTATAGTTTTATTTGCGGTTCGACTATTTACCGTGGCATGTATGACGAATGAAGTAACCGGTGCCGACGGCGACATTGAGATCTACCACATTGCGGCACAAACAGCATCCTGCCAAGGGGTTGCCCCTATGCTCTGTTTGATTGTGAATAGTCAGCGTTTCTACGATCCAATTGATGGATACGAATATGTCGAAGGCCAATCAGCTAAAATCTGCACGATTGCATCGCCTCGTTCGTAGCCATTGCCCGCTGACGTAGATAGCCACGAATATCGTCGCGTTCGATGTGACTAATTCCTAAAATGGATGACATGGCTTTGAATTTTTGACATGCAACTCTGGGCTTGAAGCCAACATTTGGCCTTACCTATATTGAAATTTAGCAGTAATTTCAGCATCCGGAAATGGGTTATTCTCAACCCCTAAACAGGTTCTGCCGTTAACCAAACTCCACCTTCTGGCCGCAGTGTTAAAATCATAACCGGTTCTGGCTCGCGTCCCTTAATGGGGGCGAATTTGAACTTTGACAGAAGAGTTGCCAGAATGATCACTGCCTCTTGCAGCGCGAAGGATGCGCCGATACAAATGCGTGGTCCGTCCCCAAAGGGCAGGTAGGCGTAGCGCGGCACAGCCTTCCGATCTTCAAAACGCTCTGGGCGGAAGCTGTCAGGGTCATCCCACAACAGTTCGTTTCGGTGCAGCGCATAGATTGGCACCATAACTGTATCTCCTGCTAGAATTTCACGATCACATAGCGTGTCGCTTTTCTGCGCCGTGCGCGAAATGATCCCCGCAGGTGGATAAAGTCGCAGTGCTTCGTCGATGATTTGGCGGATAAAGGGCAGGTTAGCGACATCGTCACCTGTGGCTGCGCGCCAAGAGGCCCTAGATGTATTGCAAGGGCGCGCACGTGTCTGGGCGTCTTGGTCAAAGGCCATCAGGTACATCGACCATGCCAAAGTGAGGGCCGTTGTTTCATGCCCCGCTACGATAAAGGTTAGCAGATTGTCGCGCAGTTCTGCTGTGTTCATTTTGCGTCTAGTTTCTGGATCAACACCTGCCAGTAGCAAATCCAACAGATCCGGCACGCCCTCATGCCCACGTGTTGCGCGATCAACGATCGCCTTATCTGCGATTGCCTTCATCTCTTTCATGGCCTTGCCAGACCGCATCCGCCCAGGGCGCTGCACCCAATCAGGTGCCCCCAGAATGTCAAACAGTGAAATTTTGCCAGCTTCTGCGATGTAGTCGTCAATCGCGTTGTGCACACTATCACGATCAAACGTATCGCCGCCTGAAAATGTGACGTCTGCGATAACGTCAAATGTGGTGGTGACCATTTCGTCTAGCATATCGATGCCGCGTGGGCCTGCGT
>JAOKHV010000094.1 GCA_028248455.1 Ascidiaceihabitans sp.
GAACGATTTTATCGGTCAAAAGGTGCTGGGACGCACCCCTGAAGACGGTGAACAACCCAACATCTTGCAAGACTATGCAAACACATCCTCAGCCGGATCAATCATCGCATTCTCAAAGTATTCCAATGACTTAGATGATGGCGACTATGGTCTAATCTGTTCGTTCGGTGCAGGGTATTCCGTGGGATCAGTGATCGTTCAGCGCCGCGGCTAAACGATCTACTTTTTGGAAACGCGTTTGTTGGTTTCTTCAGCCGTTTCAACACGTTCTGAATAGCGATCGACCAAATAGTCAGATCGCCCACGTACCATCCACGTGAACTTGGTCAATTCTTCCATCACGTCAACAATGCGGGAATAAAATGGTCCCTCAGGCAAGCGTTCTTTACCCTCAAACTCAAGCCAAGCCTTTGGAATACTTGATTGATTAGGAATCGTCACCATCCGCATCCAACGCCCTAAAATGCGCATCTGGTTGACGGCATTGAACGATTGCGATCCTCCACAGACCTGCATGATTGCTAGAGTTTTGCCCTGCGTCGGACGAATGCCACCCTGGCCCGAAAGTGGGATCCAATCGATCTGGGTTTTCATAACACCCGTCATTGCACCATGACGTTCAGGACTGGACCAAACCATCCCCTCCGACCAAATCGCAAGTTTGCGTAATTCAACGACTTTAGGATGATCGACGTTCTCGTCATCAACCAACGGTAAGCCCGTTGGGTTATAGATTCGCGTCTCGCAGCCCAAATGCTTCAAAACACGTGCTGATTCTTCGACGGCCTTGCGTGAATAACTTGCACCGCGCAGCGATCCGTACAGCAACAAAATGCGTGGCGGATGCCCGTCGTCACCGGGTGCCCGTAGCGCTTCACCGTCGATGCTTGGCAGCAGCGTTTTGTCTAACGCAGGCAGATCAGGATTAACCATTTTCGTCTTCGAGGTGCATTTTCATATCGATCAAGACCTATTGTAATAATGACGTTTCTTTTAACAAACGCTTTGCTTCATTCACCGTAATAATACAATCTTCTATGGATTGCTGATACTTGGATATAAGCATCGAAATCCGGTGACTTAAAGTAATAATATCAGAATTCACACCACCAGTTTTTGGCGAATTTGATCAGCGCTCGTCATGTGACAAGGTGATGCCTTGAAGCTCTGCACGGGCACTTGTAAAGCGCGTTTAACCAGCAGCTTTTTCCAAATTGATAACGGCATAAATCGGTCTCTATGTTCAGGATGATCAGAATAATAAAGTCCTAATGTGGCTTTAGATTTGCCTGTAAGTTCGTATGCTGGCTCAATCCCGACGTCCTTAAGAAGTGTCTCGGTATGCTTTTTAAGATAACTGCCATGTCCGGCCATAATCGTATCCCACTCTTCCCCATTGCAACCACAAAATTGCTATGGTGAAACTAACTTTTCCTATTTTTTTGATTAAAATAAAACGTCAATTTACGCCTACCTCAATTTATTGGGAATTAACGAGTAACCGATGCTGCCGCATCTGTTTCAAGGGTCTAAAATTCCTTCCTTATCAATAACATAACGATTATGAATACCAGATGCTTTGACTATGAATTCTTCAGATGAATGGGGCTGCGGTGCGACGTCACCGGATTCAATTTGAGCTGCGTGTTCGAGGTTGAATTTGTCCGCATATGCGTTGAACGACTTCACCAACTCGGCGTTGCTGATTGTGTTTTCAGGGGTGAAAATCCCAGTGCCGGTGATTGCTGGTGTGTACATATTCTGACCTCGCAAAGTTGACTGAGTTGGCCAAAAAATGGTGTCAAGGTCAACATAGGACGCTAGGTTAACCTAGGGGAATAGTTGTGCTGTGGTGATTAAAAGGCGGCAAAAATGCACATTTCACCCCGTGAACTGTGCATTTTGGGTACACGAAAAATCAAAGCTTTTGCTGGATTTGGATCACCCTGCACAGTTTTTACCTCAATCTGTACAGTCTGATCACTTTTGCAAATCACAGGCCCAAATTTGGTTAACGCGTGTTCAAACGAACGGTACGAAGGGCACACCACAGGCGGTGAGGGACGCGAAAATAAGCAGAGTAATACATATGCGCATTTGAGATTAACCTTTTGACGGGGTTTAGGCGATACCGATCAACATATCAGACTACCCCGAAACCAGTCAACGTGCAGTAGACGGGTTTTGGCATCAAAAAGCCG
>JAOKHV010000095.1 GCA_028248455.1 Ascidiaceihabitans sp.
GGTACAGACTAAATCTCCGATTCATATCAGCCTCTCTTATACCCAACAGCCAAGTTATGATCCGTTTCACAAGTATCCCCAGAACAGCACTCAAAGATGTTAGACCGACAGACCACGCATTGCTCATGCCCGTGAACCGCTACTGTGTTCAGTGGAGACTGACATCGAGGACATCGTTGCTTGTGAGCATTGGCTGGGTGAAGGGTGTTGTCCAATCAGTAAAACTCCAAACCCTGCACAGACACATCAGCAGAGTAATCCTTACCGTATGCAACAATACCGATAGTTTTGATCTTGCTTTGGTTGAGCTTGGTTTTCATAAGCGATGACGACTTTACAAAAGCATCAAACGGAAGCCTTACCTCACGCCATGATCCGTTCGTTTGAAAACTTAGCTGATAATAGTGCCAAGGTAGGCGAGTGTTGGCAGTCCTGATGTGAAGATAATACTGATCGCCGTTACCTTTAATCGTCAATTTTATGCCCGTTTTCCCCTTAGCCGCCTCCCACAGCACTGGTGACCTAACTTGAATGAAACCACCATTATTAGCTGTAGAAACTTCACCGATCAGCCGTATAACTTGGTCTAATCCTTGGTCTTCAAATTTTGCGGCTCCCTCGGAAACCCCACCCATGACGGTATCCGCAAAATAAGACCATTGGCCTGTTTTTATTATATTATCAGCCATAGCGCCACCATTTATGAGGGCCAGTAACAGCGCAAACAGAGATGCTGTAATCGTCTTCATAGCTTTCCCCAAGGCGGTGCCTTTCTTGCTGAAGATGTTCGGCAACTTCATAAAGCGGTATGAACATGATTTTAGCAAACGAAAACAAGCCGTCCAGTCCAGTGTTTGGCGAAATATATGCCTCAATCATAAGATCTCGCGGCAAGATATGAGTTAAGGTTGGTGCCGGCTACTACCGGCTTCATTTCGGCTCCACACACTCATCGCAACTCCACACCCAGCCCATGTAGCGCCTCTAGCTGACAAGGTTGGCAGACTGCATTGAATGGCGCTGAGTGTAAGCTTACATACAATGGTTAACCTTGGATTGGTTATCTAATCCGAGTGATAGTTATCAGTATCAAACTGAGCTAAGACCGATCAAAAATTATGATACTTATCGATGCAGTCTACATATCAACCTAGTATTTCAATCTGTTCAGCAAGATGTATCAGGTCTTTTGCCACATACGTCCAGTTGCTCGTCGGAGTGAAATCTACGGTCTGCGCTGCTCCATACTCGCGAGGCCGCGCTATAAACGCAGTCTGCAATCCAGCCGAACGAGCTGCTATTAGATCATCATTATGTGCCGCAACCATCACAACATTTTTGGGTTCGAAACCCAGTGTTTTGCATGAGGATATATAAACCTCATGTGCTGGTTTGTAATTTTGTGCGATTTCAGCGCCAACAATACTATCCCAATTCAACTTGGCAAATCGTGCAAGGCGTAAAGAAAGAGTAACCGAAGCATTAGAACACGGCGCAACAAAGCCCAAAAGCCTAAGTCTATCCAGTCCCTCATGCACATCAGTCCAAGCAGGGAGCTTTTCCCAGGATTGGTTCAACGCCTCTCGTTCGTCTTGACCAAAAATGTTTTCGATACCAAATTCAGCAAGTGTAGCATCAAGATTTTCACGGTGCAGAACATCCAATGCCACATAAGCGCGTCCCTGCGCTCTAATACGCTCCATGGCTGGATCATAGCGCGCTCGCCAAGCGTCAGAAAAAGTATAAGCATCAATGGTAACACCGTGTTCCGCGAACGCTGAGCCTACAATAGTTGCAACGCCCTCTCGCCAGTCAACGAGCGTGCCAAAGACATCAAAAATGAAAGCACGGTTCATAAGTGTTCCTTAAAGTTGTGACTAACACCCCCATAGAACTAAACAGTTTTTAGAGTTTTATCTAGTTTAACCCAGAATCTTTTGAAAGACAGGGATGCCGTCGTCAAGAACTGTCGATTTCATCTTGCTAGACGTGTAAACATGTACTTTGGGTGTAAACTCTTCATGTTCATTGATGACCCGGACGGATAGGACAAATAGCGGACATGTCCGACACGTTCGTCGCCATTCCCAGACCGCGGTCTGGGAATGTTTTGAAATTTATTTTGTGTTTTACGATTGAACTCGAAACTTTAGCTCTCTTGCTACGATTAGAACAAGTCTGGGCCAT
>JAOKHV010000096.1 GCA_028248455.1 Ascidiaceihabitans sp.
ACCCGATCAAGCAAGATTTCGCGTATTGTACCGGGATCCATAACCATGTGCCACCGCTTGCCTGTTTTGCCAGATACCATCGCCTGTTTGGTGGCGATTTGGGGCAGGATGCGTAGCACGTTTTTGCGTGCAACGCTTAGGCTTTTGAAGATTCCCCATGGCTCATTGACCAATGGCACGGATACAGGATTTGCGGCTGGGCGGGTCGTGTCTGGCATACTCATACTCCACGTTTTTAGAGATGATATATGTGCCGCATGGCTGATTACAATCCTTGTCGCCAATTGCGTGGATAGGCGCGCTGCTATAACGCAGTGCGAAACCTTTGAAGGAGGATTGGTATGCTACGTATAATTTTTGGTGCCTTACTGATGCTGAGCGTTGCGGCCTGTAATGGAGCCGCAGATTTGCAAGAGACACCCGCGCCACTAGGTGATTTTAAATTAGGCCACAATATTGTTGTGGCACCTAAAGTTCAAAAAGGTCCGTTTAGCCGCGATGCCAGCAAAGAAGAGCTGACAACTGTTCTGCAAACAGCGATCGCTGAACGGTTTGATCGCTATGATGGTGAGAAGTTGTACCATTTTGGTGTGAGCGTTGAGGGCTATGTCCTTGCGGCACCGGGGGTCCCGATTGTATTAGCACCCAAATCAATCATGATCATTAACGTTACCGTTTGGGACAATGCTGCGAACGCGAAGATGAACACGAAGCCACACCAGATCACCGTGCTTGAATCACTGGATCAAGGCCCTCTTCTTGGTTCCGGTTATACCAAGACAGCACAAGAGCAATTGAAGAACCTAAGCCAAAATGCGTCCAAAGCGATTGAACGGTATTTGTCCAAGCAAAAGACCGAAAAAGGCTGGTTTACAGGCGAATAAGGGGTGTAAGGCAACCTAAGTTGCAACGGCTTTAGACGATACGTTGTAGTTCTTATAACTGGCGCTTGATTTATATGTTAAATGGCAATAAATCGCGCCTCAAAGTACACGGGTCAACAACGACCCCTCAACCAAAGGGTGCCAACATGGCTAAGGAAAAGTTCGAACGTAATAAACCGCACGTTAACATCGGCACAATTGGCCACGTTGACCACGGTAAGACTACATTGACTGCTGCGATCACTAAATATTTTGGTGACTTTCAAGCGTATGACCAAATTGATGGCGCGCCGGAAGAAAAAGCACGTGGTATCACGATCTCTACTGCTCACGTTGAGTACGAAACAGAGAACCGTCACTATGCACACGTTGATTGCCCAGGCCACGCTGACTATGTGAAAAACATGATCACTGGTGCTGCCCAAATGGACGGCGCGATCTTGGTTGTGAACGCGGCCGATGGCCCAATGCCACAAACACGTGAGCACATCTTGTTGGGTCGCCAAGTTGGCATCCCGCACATGGTTGTTTACATGAACAAAGTTGACCAAGTAGACGACGATGAGTTGTTGGAATTGGTTGAAATGGAAATCCGTGAGTTGTTGTCTTCTTACGAATACCCTGGCGATGACATCCCAGTGATCCCTGGTTCTGCACTTGCAGCCATGGAAGGCCGTGATGAAGCGATCGGGTCAGACTCTATCAAGAAATTGATGGCAGCTGTTGACGATTACATCCCAACACCTGAGCGTGCTGTTGACCAGCCGTTCTTGATGCCTGTGGAAGACGTGTTCTCAATTTCTGGCCGTGGTACAGTTGTAACGGGCCGTATTGAGCGTGGTGTTATCAACGTTGGTGAAGAGATCGAAATCGTTGGTATCCGTGATACTGCGAAAACGACCTGTACTGGTGTTGAAATGTTCCGCAAGTTGTTGGACCGTGGTGAAGCTGGCGATAACGTTGGTGTTCTTCTACGTGGTGTCGACCGTAACGGTGTTGAGCGTGGCCAAGTTCTTTGTAAGCCAACTTCTGTTAAGCCACACACTGGCTTTGAAGCTGAGGCCTACATCTTGACCAAAGAAGAGGGTGGTCGTCACACACCATTCTTCGCGAACTACCGTCCACAGTTCTACTTCCGTACAACTGACGTTACTGGCACCGTAACTTTGCCAGAAGGCACAGAAATGGTAATGCCGGGCGACAACTTGAAGTTCAACGTTGAGCTGATTGCACCAGTAGCGATGGAACAAGGCTTGCGCTTTGCGATCCGCGAAGGTGGCCGCACAGTA
>JAOKHV010000097.1 GCA_028248455.1 Ascidiaceihabitans sp.
CCTTCTTCAACTGGAAATTGGGAGACCGAAGGTAAACTTAACCGCTATCTAAAAGGAAAGTTGCGCAGTTTGATCTGCCTGCTGAACGTCAACGACCAATTGCTGGTCATACGCAAAGGCCTGAGCGATTTCAGCCAGCGCAGAGATTGCAATCAGGTCGGCATTTCGCAGCGAAGGTACAAGGCCAATTGGCCCCTTAATGCGCTGCTGGTCTCGATCCGATACACCCATGTCAGCTAACTGGGCAAGCCGAGCGGCGTGGGTTCTCTGGCTGCCTAACGCCCCGACAAATCCAGCCGTGGTCGCCAGCGCCGCGATAAGGAATGCAGGTTCCCAATTGTGATCGTGAAACAGAGTCAGGAAGCCACTGGCCTTGTCCAGATCTAGTGTGGTGATGTTTCTCTGAGACGTCACATGCGTTGGGGCGTCTTTACAATACGCCGTGATTGCAGCGAGGTCATGAATGTCGGGGGAAAAGCCCGTCACATCAAATCCGATGGCATGAGCAACTTTGGCGGTAGCCCGAAAAACAGCGCCCCGCCCAGCAAGAGTAAGGGCCAACTTTGGCTGATAGGAAATCGTGATCGGGGCAAAAGCAACGTCAGTCGCTTCAGGATGGAACGTCAGCGATGCGGGGTCGCGTGCCAACAAGGCAGTGTAGGCCGCCACAAGCGCCGCTTTGTCGGGTGCAGGGTCTATCCACACCGACAATGCCCCACCACAAGGCAAAGTCAAATCAAAGAAGGGTGACCCATCTCCGTAACGCAACAAACGGGCTGATCCCGACTGTAAACATTCCAATGCCTGAAGCAGGATATCCTGATCAATGCAGCCGTTGGACATATAGCCCGTCATCTCACCCGTATCATTGACGACGGCCAGCGATCCCAGATCCCGTGCGCTGCCGCCCTTGATATCCACCGACGTAACCAACACAAAACGCTGCCTTGTTTTCACATAGGTTGCAACCTGCGCCAAAACGTCGACCGCGTGGTCTTGATATGTGATGGGATTAACCAACTGTTTCTTCATCCAGCACTTCGGCAAATTTCTTAAAGAACTTAGCCGCGAGCTTTTTCGCCGTACTTTGTATAAGGCGGCTGCCCAGCTGTGCCAACTTACCACCGATTTGCGCCTTGGCGTCATAGCTCAGAATTGTTGTGTCACCGTCCGCAACAAGTGTGACATCTGCTCCGCCTTTGGCATGTCCCGCAGAACCGCCGTTGCCCTGTCCCGTTAATGAAAACGCGTCTGGTGCACCACTTTTGTCGAGCTGAACGTCTCCGCTAAAGCGCGCCTTCACTGGGCCGACTTTCAGCACGATCTTTGCTTCAAGTTCAGTGTCCGAATGTTGGATCAGTTCCTCACACCCAGGGATGCATTCGCGGAGGATCTCGGGGTCGTTCAATGCTTCATAAACGCGGGCCATAGGCGCATTGATGATGATTTCGTCTTTAAGTTCCATAGATTATTTTCCTAACAGCAGGGGAATTTAATGGACGCAAGCGTTTCAGCTTGCGCAGGGGTGAGAGCCCATTTCTGGCGGAAGGCCCTAAGATAGGTGCGTAGTTTTTTCATGTCAGATCCTTTTGCAGTATCATTTGCTCGAAGGTCTCAAACGCGTCGGGCGTGTCGATGTCAGTGAAGAAGCCGGCTTGTGTCATTGGGATATGCTGGGCCAGTTCAGGATGCGCCCGTGTGAATTTCCCACAGCCAGGGTTGGCCTCATCTGCCAACAATCGAGCACGCATGGCCGCGGGCACAACGATGGGATTGCCACGTGTGGTGTTCTGGCGAGGGATTGAGATTTTCTGAACATCCCCCGCCAAATGCGCAACAATCAGAGCACGAAGATCGTCTTTTGTCAGCTGTGGTTGGTCGCCGAGCCCGATCAGATAGTGCTCCGAGCCGCGTGCCTTAAGAAGCCCGGCGCGGACGGAAAACGGTCGCCCCGCGTCGAAATCTGCATTGTGAACAAACTGGATAGGCAAGCCGTCAAGGGCGGCTTCGATTCTATCGGATTCAAATCCTGTAACGACGTATACCTGACCGTTCAAGGCTGCAATGTAGGTTTCAACGACGTGCTGGATCATCGGTTTGCCGTGGATCGGCAACAGCAATTTGT
>JAOKHV010000098.1 GCA_028248455.1 Ascidiaceihabitans sp.
TTAATGTGTTCCAGTTATTTGGACTTTTAGGCGTGATGTAGATCTTTTCAGCACACGGAAAATACCCTCTCCTATCTGATACCAAGATTGTGTTGAAGATACCAATCTTGGTTAAATAGTCTGTGGCGGCTATCCTCAGGTCTGAGCCATAAATCAGCCGCTCTTGCGCATACAGTGTTTGAACTGAGAATATAAGAAACATAACAGTGGATATTTTACATAAAATGTTCACTCGAAACGCTCCAATAATTTGATGTGCAATCCATCGAATGAATTTACATTAGCGTCCTGAGACAAGGCGTGAAGTGTGGTTTTATTGTTTCCCATCTCCTTGACTGTAAAATAATGCTGCTTTGTTCCATTGCCAGCGATGTGTCCGCAGCACTAAATTTCAACTCTGGCATAAAACACACTCCAATATAAAAGAGTTTCGATTATTCAATTGCATCGAAACCTCCAACTGTGAGCGCTATTTCGACACTACGATCCTCTGGAAGTTCCATAAAACTCAAAACGTTGATTGAGGGGAGCTGAGATCTCACAAATTTTGCAACATGTTTACGAATTTGTGGCGCGACAATAAGAAACACTGGCTTATCCTCTTTGTTAAACTCTTCTGAAGCTTCATTCAGATTAGAAAGTATTTTTTTCGCAAGACTTCCCTCAATAAGAAGCATTTTTTCCTCTGGGTTTTGCCGAACAGTTGTCAATATCATTTGCTCCAATTCTGGAGCAAATGTAATCAAGGGAACCGTATCTTTAAACTTTATCAATTTTTGAATAAGCAGTGGCACTAACTTTGGACGTATCTTCTCCGCAATATCATCATTGTCCATCTTCAGGACACTCATAGACCCCAAACTTTCAAGAATTAATCGCAAGTCAGATATAGCCACTCCCTCACCAAGAATGCACTTCATTACTGAGGTCAGCTGATTGAGCGGCATAACTTTAGGGACTACGGTGTCTACCAGATTGGGATATGATATTTTTAAATTATCAAGTAGTTCTTGAACTTCTTCCTGACCCAGAAGATCAGACGCATAATTGTTAATTATCTGGCTCAAGTGTGTTGTTAACACATCGTCGGGTTCAACTATAACGTAACCTTTTGCTTCAGCATCAGCTTGTTGCTCTTTGTCTATCCAGTAAGCTTCAACTCCAAAAGCGGGCTCCTTAACTTTCAAGCCAGGCAGTTCTAGCGTAGTACTATCTCCAGAGATGGCTAATTTTTTATCAGCATAAATGACATCATCAGCTACAATTTTTTGCCCAATTTTTATTTGATACTGGAAGGAATCCAAATTTAAATCGTCACGAATTCGAACCCCCGGAATAATAAATCCTAGCGCCTTAGAAATTTCCTTCCTTAAACGCGTTACCTTTGGTACCAAATTATCAGATTTACTTTCATCAACTAAAGTCACAAGGCCAAATCCAAGATTAACTGAGACCTTGGAAGCGTCTTTGACGTCCACTAATCCAAACTCAACGTCTTCGACTACATCTTCAGCATTCGGACCATCAACTTCAGCCGTCTCTGCTAAGACCTCTTTCTTTTTTGAATTCCAGGCAAGAAACCCTGTAGCAAGTGCAAATCCAATGAAAAGTAGATTTGGCATGCCGGGCACTAGGCCAAGAGCAAGCATCACGAGAGAAGTTGGCAGCCAAGCGGCTGACAAGTTAACCTGTCGCGTTATGTGATCTGACATATTTTCAGATGAAGAAACGCGCGTAACTATGATCGCCGTAGCAATCGAAAGTAAAAGTGATGGAATTTGGGCTACCAGTCCATCACCTATAGAGAGCAAAATATAACTTTCAGCGGCTTGGGTGACACTTAAGTTGTGTTGTGCGATGCCAATTATTAAGCCCCCAAATACGTTAATGGCTAAGATCAAAATCCCAGCAATCGCGTCCCCTTTCACAAACTTTGATGCACCATCCATTGAGCCGTAGAAGTCAGCTTCTTTTGAAACATCTGACCTGCGCTCAGTTGCCTCTTCGGGCGTTAGTACACCTGCATTGAGATCTGCGTCGATCGCCATTTGCTTGCCGGGCATAGCAT
>JAOKHV010000099.1 GCA_028248455.1 Ascidiaceihabitans sp.
GCCACCAGCTTCAACCAAGTCTTTAGCTTCTTTCAGGCCAAGACCTGTAATAGCGCGGACTTCTTTGATCACGTTGATTTTAGAAGCGCCGGCGTTCTTTAGAACGACGTCGAATTCTGTTTGGTCTTCAGCAGCGGCAGCGCCGTCTGCAGGGCCCGCCATCATGACTGCGCCACCGGCTGCAGGCTCGATGCCGTACTCGTCTTTAAGGATAGTTTTCAGTTCTTGTGCTTCAAGCAGTGTAAGACCAACGATGTCTTCTGCCATTTTCTTAAGATCAGCCATTTTTAGCTCCGATACGATATTAATGTGTTCCAACGTGCAGTGTTTACTACACGCCGATGTGACGTTTGCTTACGCAGCCGCCTTGTCTTCAACAGTAGACAAGATGGATGCAATGTTGCTTGCAGGTGCGCCAATGGCCCCAGCGATGTTGCTTGCAGGTGCGCCCAGCATGCCAGCAATAGTCGCGATGAGTTCATCACGGCTTGGCATTTTGGAAACAGCTGTAACACCAGCCCGGTCCAACGCGTTCTCGCCCATAGCACCACCAAGGATTACGAAGTTATCGTTATCCTTGGAGAAGTCTTCGGCAACCTTGGCAGCTGCCACAGGGTCCTCAGAAAAGGTTAGAACGGTCATGCCTGTCAACAAATCAGCAATGCTTGCACATGGCTTATCGTTTAGGGCGATCTTGGCGAGCCTATTTTTTGCAACACGAACAGCAGCACCTGCATCAGACGCCTTAGCGCGCAGGTCTTGCATGTTAGCAACTGTCAGACCGGCGTAGTGGCTTACCACAACAACGCCAGAGCTTTCAAAGATTTGGCCGAGTTCGTCGACCAACTGTTCTTTTTGTGCTCTATCCACAGTTTCACTCCAAATTTGGGGATTACTCCCCGGCTCAATTAAGTCCGCATTGATGCGAACAGTCGTGGTCCATTTTACGGGGAAGGCAAAAGGCCCTACGCATGAGCGATCGGGAATTCTTGCATCTCCCATCTCAGAAAGGAATTATAGCTTGCACTACCCTTCTTCTCGGACAGAAGACTCACTTAGGGCAAACCCATGTGAATCAAAGGTGTTCTTAGCGCTGGAAACGGCGCTTGCCAAGTGTCTTTTTTACGATGCCCTACAGTGCGTAACATCACCGCTTCCCTGACCAGTCGCCGACCCACATTTCGGATTTGCGGCGTTAACGATTCTGTGTCTAGGGGAAAGTATGTATTAACAAACCGCGTCACCCTAGCCGTCAGCACAAAGAGTCGTCCAATTTCGTTCATTTATGAAGCTTGCTCGAGCGTAAGGCCAAAAGTTTTGTTGTAAGACGCTCGAAGCGCTGGTTCATTACCAGCCTCATATTGCTCCTTCAGAAGCCCGCGTAACATACCGGAAATAGAAGAGGCTCCCAGCAGTTATTGCAACTTACGATGCCAGTCCTCAAAAGGTTCTGCATTGTGATGTAATATGCATTGCTCCCGCGCAGCAGACACGTCTTTGTATTCAATCGAACCATGCCCGCTTAATTTTGGCCAGTGTGGCTTAAGATTGAAGTCCCGTTATCCTCCTCTAATAAACGACCGCCCATCCAGATGACCAAAGAAGCCCAGTCGTCTTATGAAATTTGCAGCAAACTCATTATGAACAGCTCTAACTTGATGCTTATTCATTGCCGTCGATAAAAATCATAATCGCTCGGTTTTTCAAGCAGAACCAGTTCGGCAGGGCGCAACCTAACGGCCAGCACATCGGCAGGGACATCGCGTAGGCATGCAATTGGATTATCTGGCGGGCCATGTAGAAACTCATCCGTGTCCAAGTGCAGCACCCAATCTTCCTTGGCTGCATTACACCCGAACGTGCAGGCGTTGTTCTGCCGTGCAATACGCCCAGAAGCGCACTTCGTTTAAGCCGACGGAATTCAACCAAAACTCTTCGTCGCAAGGCGTGAGACCTTACTTGGGGAAAGAGTGAAAGCATGTTGAGCGATGGGTCATCCGGGTTGTCGAAAATCAACCTCATTTGGGTCACGCCAATTCCAAGATGGTAAGATACAAAA